>NZ_JBHVSD010000001.1:0-819243 GCF_042885395.1 Kitasatospora sp. NPDC058063 | reverse complement strand
GCCCCGGACGGCGGTCTGCCGTCCGGGGCCGCTCCGTTCCCGCGCCTCATCACATCCGCATGCGCAGCCGGCAGACCACCGCGTCGGTGTGCCGCCGCAGGGCACGGTCGATCACGGCACCGCGCCGGTTCTGCAGCGCCCGCTGCCACCAGCGGGCCGGCTCCACCTCGGGGATCAGCACGGTCAGCCGGTCGTAGGCGTGCTCCGCCCCCAGCTCGTTGACGAAGTCGGCGATCGGCCGGCCCAGCCGGCGGTGGACGTCCGGGATCTCCACCAGCGGCACGCCCGGACGCCACAGCTCCCAGTCCCGGCGCAGCGCCTCCGCGGCGGCCGGCTCGTGCACCACCGTCACCGCCATCACCTCGTCACCGAGCGAGAGCGCCGCCGACAGGCCGTCCCGGGTCAGCCGGGTGATCGCGGTCACCGGGACGACGACCAGGCTGCGCTGCCTGGTCACCGGGCCGGGCACCCGGCCCAGCTCCAGCCGCTCGCCGATCCGCGCGTAGCTGCGGTGGACCGCCTCGAACAGCACCACCAGCAGCGGCAGCGCCACCACGATGCCCCAGGCGCCCTCGGTGAACTTGGTGCCGGTGACGACCAGCGCCGCGACGCCGGTGAGCAGCGCGCCGAAACCGTTCAGCGCGGCCTTCCACCGCCAGCCGGACGGCCGGTGCAGCAGCCAGTGCCGGACCATGCCGACCTGGCAGACGGTGAAGCCGACGAACACGCCGATGGAGAACAGCGGCACCAGGCTGTTGACGTCCCCGCCGGAGCCGACCAGCAGCGCCGCCGACACCGCGGCCAGGAACAGCACGCCGTACCGGTACACCTGGCGGTCGGCACGCAGCGCGAACACGTGCGGGAGGTGGTTGTCCCGGGCGAGCAGGTCGAGCAGCACCGGCAGCCCGCCGAAGGAGGTGTTGGCGGCGAGCCCGAGCAGCACCACGGTGGCGAACTGGACGACGTAGAAGCCGAACCCGTGGCCGAGCGAGGCGTCGGCGAGCTGGGCGAGCACCGTGACGCCCTCGACCGGCTGGAGGTGGAAGCGGCCGATCAGCACGGCCAGCCCGATCAGCATCACGCCGAGCAGGGCGCCGAGCGCGACCTCGGTGTGCTGGGCGCGCCTGACCCGCGGGGTGCGGAAGGAGGGGACGGCGTTGGCCACCGCCTCCACGCCGGTCAGCGCGGAACAGCCGGCCGCGAAGGCCTTGAGCAGCAGCAGCGCGCCGACGGCGGTGGCGTTCTCGGCGAGCGCCGAGGCGTGGCCCGCGGCGGCCGCGGTGCTGGCCGGGCCGTCCCGGAACAGCCCGACCACGACGATCGCCAGGATGGAGAGCACGAAGACGGCGGTCGGCGCCATGAACCAGCGCGCCGACTCGGCGATCCCGCGCAGGTTCACCGCGGTGACCAGCGCGAGCACGCCCAGGCAGAGCCAGACCCGGTCGTCGTACAGGCCCGGGACGGCCGAGGTGAGCGCGGCGACGCCGGCGGTGACCGAGACCGCGACGTTCAGGACGTAGTCGACGACCAGCGAGGCGGCCGCGGTCAGCGCGGTCCGGCGGCCCAGGTGCGCCTTGGCCACCGCGTAGGAGCCGCCGCCGTCCGGGAAGGCCGCGATCACCTGCCGGTAGGAGGCGACCAGCACCGCCAGCAGCAGGGCGATCGCCGCGGTGACCGGCAGCGTGAAGCCCAGCCCGTACGCCCCGGCGGCGGCGAGCACCAGCACGATCGACTCCGGCCCGTACGCGACCGAGGCCATGGCGTCCAGCGAGAGCGCGGCCAGCCCGCCGAGCGCGCTGAGCCGGTGCCGCTCGTCGCCCGTACCGGTGTCCGGCGGCTCGGGTTCGGCCGTGACGGCCGGGGTGGTGGTGGCGCTGGACATCGGACGGACCTCCGCAGTCGGTAGTTGGTCCGATCCTGCGGTCCGCGCACCCGCCGCCCCGGCGGGCCCTACGCGTTCCTGACGCCGCCACGAGCGCCCTTGACGCGCCCTTGACGCGGCGCCCGCGCCACGCCGGCCCCGTCCGGTGGCTGTTGGCGGGGGTGGGGCGAGCCGTTGTCCCGGCGGTCGCCGGCTGGGAAGACGATCAGCTCTGTCGAAGGACTCCCACCCCCGGCCCCCACTCTGCTGCCTGGCACATGTAATTGCAAGCAATGTGCAATAAGTAGCCCGGCCGGCCCCGCCCCCACGGAACCGCCGGAACACAACGAAGCAGCCCCCGATCCGCGTCTCCGCAGATCGGGGGCTGCTTCTCCACCCTGTGGCTGGTGCAGGGTTCGAACCTGCGCAGCTTGCGCGACCGATTTACAGGCCGCTGGCCAGGCACGTTCTGACCTGCGGGTTCTCGACCCCAGACTGGATCTGGTCCGCCCCTGGTCCAGATCATGGTCGGCGGCCCCAGTCGACGGGCGCGTGCAGGCGGGACAAGGGCGGACTGTTACGAGGTTCCCTACTTCAAACAAGGCTCACCGCACTTGCGGCGTCGGCCGTGCCAGCTTCTGGCGGGCGGGGCACCTGAGGCTCTAGACCCGCTGCGGCCCGGGGCGCACACTCCCGGCTGCCGGCCAGAGCTAGACCGGTGAGCCAAGAGGCGTCGAGGGCAGCTTCAGCCGCGAAAGTTCAACCCAGTACGTGTTTCTCAGCCGCTGATAGTCGAAGTCACTCCCCTGCGGCACCCTCCGTACGGTCAGAAGCCCTTGGCCCTCCAGCTCCTTTCGCGCCTTCGTCCACGTGTCCGGCGAAAGTCCATAGAGGTCTCGCCGATGCCGAGTCACGTATTGCGGTTCCGATTGACCGCCCTGCCTCTCCAGAAGTACAAGCAGGAGGGCCAGGGCCGTTGGCGAGAGGTCGAGCAGCCAACCGTTCTCCCACAGTTCAGCCGGCACACCGACATACCGCCCCAGCGGCCGAACGTAGGGGGCACCGGTTCCTGCCGGATCCAGCAGAGTGATCGCCGGAGGCCCTCCCCATCTCCTTGTGAGCGAGATCAGTCGGGCGTCGGCAAGCCACTTCAAGTTGCTCGTCACCCGTCGAGGGCCACCGTCTTCCGGCAGGCCGAGCAGCCTGCACCACGTCGACCCAGTTGGCGGCCTTTGCAGGTCATATGGGGCACTGGTGGCCATCATCGTGATGCACAGGTAGAGCCGCAGCCTCACCGCACCGCCCCGGCCTCCGTGAACGAGGCGGGCCAGTGGCGGGCGGCCGTCATCCGCCTTGATGAACTCATGAGGGAACGCGACCGACGTCCGCTGCGCCTTCTGGACCGCGCTCTTCAGCCGCGCGCGTGCAACCTCTCTGCGCTCCACCTCTGCTAGATCCACGAAAAGAATCTACCTTCTTGCAGGAGAAACAGGGGTACGGGGGTGCCGGGGGTACTGGGGGTTCTTGGCTTTACTACCCTTTCCGTCGCTAGCGCCAACCTAGCCCTTCACAAAGGCCTGCAGCCTGCTCCACAAGCGCAGATTTGCCCAGTTCCAATCGCATATTCCCCCCTTCACAAAGGCATTACAAGCCGTTTGACCTGCGATTTTACCGATGCAAGGCTGAGAACAGAGGGGGAGGTCGCACCAAGCGACCGCCATCGACACCGGGCCGTGGCAGGGCAGCGCGGCCCAGTTGGGGAGTGACATGAACGCGTTGGACGCATCTCTGCGTGGCCTCTGGTTGGCTGTCATCGCCCTGGGGGCCGCCTTCGCCGCAGTGATCGCGGGCAGCCTCCTCCGCATGGCTGGCGCCGATCTGCCTGCATCAATCTGCGCAGGTGGAGTCGTCTTCATGGGGGGCTGCACCCTGGGGCTCACGGCTCACCGGTTCTTGACCACCCCGAGTCCGACGTCTAGCGACGACAGCCCGGGAGCATGATCCATAGCGCCCCATAGCCGGTCAGCCGCGGTCCCCAAGGGATTGGCAGAGCCGACGAAGACCCCAGCACGAGAATCCCGAGGCCATATCTGGGCCATGTGAGGTCAGCCAGCACCAACCAACGTTGACAACTGACGCCGGCTTTCGAGCTGGTCAGTGGGATGAAGGAGCGCCCGCCCACTGGCCAGCCCGGCGGTTGACCAGAACTTGAACGTCAGGTCAAGGCATCTGAGATGAGCTCCATCGAGTCCACGATCACCACAGCGCCTGCGGCGGCCAGCTTGGCATCCTTCCCCGACTTGTTGGCGTAGCCGATCGTCGGGATGCTGGCGGCCTCAACGTCGCGAGCCGCGTCGCCGATGAAGATGCAGTGCGCCGGCCAGGTGCCTGCGGCGTCCATGGCTTCGACCAGGAGGCGCGGGTTCGGCTTCATGGAAGAGGGGTCACCCGGAGTGCGGCCGAAGACGCCGGCCACGTAGGCGCTGAGGCCATGCTCGGCGAGGTAGACCTCAATAGCCCCGCCTGCATTGTTGCTGACCACGGAGACCAGTCGACCAGAGCGGCCGGCAGCCCACAGAACCGATTCTCCGCCCGGGGTCGGGCGAGCGGCCCGGACAGCTTCAGTCTCCAGCGCGGCCAGCGCTGCGTCCGTGCTCTCAGTGAGGTCGGACCGGGCATCCGAGATCAGCCGGAGCAGGGCGAGCGGGTCGCTCTCCTCCTCCGCCCCGGCCAGGACCGGCTCGCCGGTGGCGAGTCGGTCCTCACGGAGTCGGCGCGCTACCTCCGGGGCGGGCAGGGCCGGCGAAGACCGAGCACACCGGGCCGTCGAAGTCGAGGAGCACGTGCTTCACCGGCCGCAGGACGTCGGCGAGTTGCTGAGACATGGCGGTCATGACTGCCGCTCGTAGGCGATCGTGCTCCACACGCTGTCGAACCACATCTGGGCCTGCTGGACGTACTGCGATCCGAGTGAGGCGTCGTCCGGGCCGGCGGCGTGGTGGAACAGGGTGGTGTCCTTGCCGGTCACGTCGTAGAAGGTGTGGGCGGTGTCGTCGATGGACACGGTGCGCTCGCGGAGCGGGTAGAAGCCGAAGAACGCCTCCGACCGGTTCAGGGTATACAGCTTGAACCGGCTGGACGCCCGGTGGACCTTGACCTCGACGCTCGCCTTCTGGACGAGACCCAGATCGGCCAGCATCTCCACCGAGTGTGCGATGCCGCCGGCGTTCGTCAGGGCGATGTTGCGGGCGTGCTGCCGGAGGGCGGCCTCGTCCTGGAGCTTGTCGAGCGGCTCCTGGAGCGCATCGTGCAGCGTCTCGCTGGAGAACCCGGCGAAGTCGAGGGTCACCTGTTGCTGCTCGAAGGCCGCTTGGAGGTGCGGCCGCAGCCCGACCGGGCGTGAGGTGCGCTCCCGGACGAAGGAGCCGCTCCCCTTCCGGGTCACGATCAGCCCCTCGGTGCGGAGCAGGTCGAGCGCCTTGTCCACCGTGCCACGCGCCACGCCGAAGTGCTTTCGCCAACTCGGGGCCGGAAAGCAGCTTGTCGCCGGGCTCGAACCCTGGCTGCCCGAGCTGGTGAAGCTGCTGCGGGAGCAGATCGAGCTGTACGGCACGGCGCCCGACGGGCGGCTGTCTGGCAGCGGGCCCGCACCGAGGTGCTGTCGCCGGCCGACTGCGCCACGAAGCTCGGCAAGCGGCCGTACGACCTGCGGCACGCCGGGATCTCGCTTGGGCTGAACTCCGGGGTCGACCCGACGGAGGTCGCCCGGCGGGTCGACCCCGGGGCGCAGCGTGGCCGTCCTGCTGCGGGTCTACGCGAAGTGCCTGCACGGCAGCGTCGAGTACGCGAACGAGCTGATCTCGAAGCGGCTCAACCGGAACCGTCCGACGCCGTCGGCTCCGGATCCTGGTCCGCCGCTGGTCCGTATGAGGTGGTCAGCGGTGGGATTCGAGTGGCGCAAAGTGCGACAAGCCACCTGAACGGGGCACTGCAACCACCTAGTTGCAAATAAACGAAGAAGCGGCCCCTCACCTACGTTTCCGCAGGTCAGGGACCGCTTTTCTATCCTGTGGCTGGTGCAGGGTTCGAACCTGCGTAGCTTGCGCGACAGATTTACAGTCTGCTCCCTTTGGCCGCTCGGGCAACCAGCCAGGATCTTTGTTTCCCGGGGTGTTCACCCCGTTCGACTTGGTAAACCATACCCGATGCCGGGGGGTGCTCCGCCACTCGATAGATCACGCAATGATCAAGGAACCGCGGGCGGGCGGTACGGGCGGGGCCGGTGTGGCGCTGGATAGGCTGGGACTCCGGACGCCCGCGAGGGCGGGCCGTGCCAGTGAAGCCAGAGCATCAAGGAGACCAACACCCATGGCCGACTCCAGTTTCGACATCGTCTCGAAGGTCGAGTGGCAGGAGGTCGACAACGCGATCAACCAGACCTCCCGTGAGATCGCCACGCGCTTCGACTTCAAGGGCGTCGGCGGCGAGATCAGCCGCACCGCCGAGAAGATCGAGATGAAGGCGAACGGCGAGGAGCGCGTGCGCGCCATCCTCGACGTCCTGCAGACCAAGTTCATCAAGCGCGGCCTGTCGCTGAAGGCTCTGGACGCCGGCGAGCCGCAGCTGTCCGGCAAGGAGTACAAGATCTTCGCCAACGTCAAGGAGGGCATCACCACGGAGGACGCGAAGAAGGTCGCGAAGATCATCCGTGACGAGGGCCCGAAGGGCGTCAAGGCGCAGGTCCAGGGCGACGAGCTGCGCGTCAGCTCGAAGAGCCGCGACGACCTCCAGGCCGTGCAGGCCCTGCTCAAGGGCAAGGACCTGGACTTCGCGCTCCAGTACGTGAACTACCGCTAGCACCGGCCCCGGCCTGCGGCGACGCAGGCTCCGAGCGGCTGCGGGACACAGCGGGGGCGCGGCACCGGACCTTCTTCGGTGCCGCGCCCCCGTTTTCCGTGCCCGCTTTCCGTGTGCCCGGCCGGCCGTCCGGCCGGCCGGAGACAAGCTCTAGCGCAGGAGCCAATCGCGGGTCAGTTCCATCACCTCGGCGCGGCTGCGGCCCTCGTGGTCGACGGCGAGGAGGTGGTGGCCGATCCGGAGCGAGAAGCTGATCAGGCTGCGGACCTCGACGTCGTCCGGGTCGGGGCAGAACGACGCGTAGAGCGAACGCAGGTAGGCCATCCGGCGGTTGTCCACGCGGCGCAGGCGTTCGGCGACCGCTTCGTCGCGCCGTGCCCAGTCGCGGATCGCCAGGTCGACGGTGGTGCCGGTCACGGGCCCGTCGCCGCTGGTGGCGGCGATCGCGAAGAGTCGCCCGAGCCGGGTCCGGGCGTCGCCGCCCTCGTCCTCGACCTGGGCGATCACTCCCTCGGTGACTTCCCGCTCCCAGGTGTCGAGCATCTCGTCGAGCAGCGCGCCCCGGTTGCGGAAGTATCCGTAGAAGCCGCCCTTGGTGACGCCGAGCGCCTGGGCGAGCGGCTCGACGCGCACCGCCTCCGGGCCGCCGGCCGCGAGCGCCCGCAGTCCCTCCTCGATCCACCGGGCGCGCGGCGTCCGCGTCACGCCCATGCCGGGCCCCTCGCCGCGTCTCGTTCCACTGTGTCGCTCCTCACGCTCACGCCCTTGCGTATACGCCACCGTACACACGGGTCTAGCCTGGATCTATACGGCACCGTACAGACAGGGGCACGCAGATGAGACTCCCCCGCACGGCACACACCTCCCGCCCGTGGCGGATCCACGAGATCGCCCCCGACTTCCGCCTGGAGGACGTGTGGGCCCTGCCGACCCCCGGCGGCCCCGACGATCTCGCCCGCCTGGTCGAGCAGTTCGCCAGCGGCACCGGCGCCCCGATGTCCGCCTCCCCCGTCGTCCGCCTCCTCTTCGCGGCCCGCTGGAAGCTCGGCGCCCTGCTCGGCTGGGACAAGCCCGACGCCGGCCTCGGCACCCGCGTCCCCACCCTCCGCGACCGCCTCCCCGCCGATCTCCGGGACGCCCCGCGCGGCCCCGACACCCGCTCCGCGCCGTTCCGCTCCGTCTACCTGCTCCACGACGAGTGGACCGCCGAGACGGCCAACCGCACCGTCCACGGCATCCTCCACCTCGGCTGGGTCGAGACCGCTCCCGGCAGCGGCGCGTACCGCGCCCAGATGGCCGTCCTGGTCAAGCCCAACGGGCTCCTCGGCCACCTCTACATGGCCGCCATCAAGCCCTTCCGGTACCTCGGCGTCTACCCGGCCCTGCTGCGCTCCATCGGCCGGCGCTGGCAGGCCGACTCACCCACCCCGCACTGACGGCACGGCACGGGCGCGGGCACGGACTGCGGCGGCGGGGTCAGTCGGCCGGCTCCGCCCAGCCGCCGGTGCTGCGGTGCCGGCCCAGGCCGACCGACTCGAACTCGTCCGTCCGGCCCTCCTCGGTACGGGCGCCGATCTGCCGCAGGGCACGGGAGATCGGGGTGCCCTCGGCCGGGGCGGGCTCGAACTCGCCGATGGTGAGCGGGCCGAGGGTGACCGCGCCGTCCACCCAGACGGCCGCGCGCTGGGTGCCGCCGCCACCGAAGTACCGCGCCTCGACGCGGGCGATCGGCCCGGCCTTCGACCAGGCGGCCAGCCGGAGTTCGAAGCCGTCCGCGTACCGGCCGGGCCCGGCCCCGCCGCCGGGCCTGCGCAGGACGCCGTCCCCCTGGAGCGCGGTGAGGACGGCGGAGGTGACCGGGATCAGGGCCAGCCCCTGCGCCAACGGCACCACCCGGGCCGCCGGAACCTCCGCCGCCGCCACCGTCAGCAGCTCCCGTGTTCCTATCAGCGCCTGGAGTTCGTAGGACATGGCGGACATGGTGTCCCACCGCACCGACAGACGACCCGGAATTTATGATTCCGTGCCCGGTCGGAGACCGTAGAGCAGGGTAAAGACGGTCACATCCAGCGCATCCTCGGCCGCACTCGGCCCTTCTTCGTTCAGTTCGTCGAAGATTTCGGCCAGTTGGGATCGCAGCCGGTCCAGTCGGTCCGGGCTGAGCCGCAGCGCGAAGTCCGCGAACAGTCCGGACGGCGGGCCCGAACCACCGGGCGGCCGGCCGAAGTCCAGCCGGCCTTCGGCGATCCTGGCGCGGAAGTCGGACCGCACCCGGTCCATCGCGGCCACGACGGCCTCGTACGCCTCGGAGCGGGCCGGGGAGTCGGCGGTGAACATCTCCGGGGCCAGCCGGATCGCCCCCTGGGCGACCCGGTAGCGGCTCTCCACGATGCCCGAGACCAGCCGGGTGCCGGCCACCAGGACCAGCCCGGCCTTCTCCAACTGCTTGATGTGCCGGTAGAGCTTGGTCTGCGGCTCGTCGAGCGTGGCGGCGAGCTCCTTGGCCGTCAGCGGGCGGTCCTCGGAGGACTGCAGCGCGCCGAGGATGGCCAGGCGCAGCGGGTCGGCCAGGGCCTTGAGCACCGCGACGTCGGACACCTGGCGTTCCTTGACCCAGGTGACGGGCTGCTGCTCGCCGCTGTCGGCGGCCTCCGGTGTGTGCTCGACCACGGGGCCACCCTTCCAGATCGGCCGCTCCGTTCGCAATCACGCCCCGGTGAGCGCTCACCACTGAGCCATCAATCACCCTTGCGAAACCAATGACGCCTACGACATCATTCATGCAGACGTGAATGATTGCGGCAATCGCGAACGATGGGGGCGGGACATGACGGATCAACCGACGACGACAGCGGCGATGGAGCACCCCGGACCGGCCGGCGCCCCGCCGGCCGTGCCCTCGCCGCCCGCGCCTTCCCCGTCCGTTCCTTCGTCGCCCGCACCGCCGCCGCTCGTACCGCCGTCGCCCGCACCGCCGCCGCTCGTACCGCTGCGGCGCAACCTGCGGTTCCAGGCCCTCTGGGCCGGTCAGGCCTCCGCGACCCTCGGCATGGTGATCGGCGACACCGCCTTCCCCCTGCTGGTCCTCGCACTCACCGGTTCCTCCACCTCCGCCGGAGCCTTCGGCGCCGTGCAGATGGCCGCCACCCTGCTGCTGGGCGTCCACGGCGGCGTCGTGGCCGACCGGGTGAACCGCCGCCGGGTACTGATCGCCGCCGACAGCGCCCGGCTGCTCGCCCTCGCCAGCGTCCCGGTGGCCCTGGCGTTCGGCCCGCCGAACCTGGTCCACCTGCTGCTGGTCGCCGCCGTGATCGGCGCGACGATCGCCTACGGCGGCCCGGTCCGGCTGCTCGCGCTGCGCTCGGTGGTCCCGCCGGAGCAGCTCTCCCAGGCCCTGGCCCAGGACGAGGCCCGGATGAGCGGGGCCTCGCTGGCGGGACCGCCACTGGCCGGGTTCCTGTTCGGGCTCGGCCACGCGGTCCCCTTCCTCGGCGCCGCGCTCGCCTCCCTGCTCGCGGTGACCGCCGCCGTCGCGGTGCGCTTCCCCAGCCCGCACGAGTCCGGGGATGCCGACCCGTCCACCGGGAACAGCGCCCTGGCGGGCTTCCGCGTCCTCGCCGCGTCCCCGCTGCTGCGGCCCGCTCTGGCCGTCCTGCTGGTGATCAATCTCGCCGGGACCGCCCTGCTGCTGCCCGTCATGGTGCTGCTGCGCGAGCACGGCACCGGCGGCACCGGGATCGGCCTGGCCCTGGCCGGCGAGGCGGTCGGGGCGCTGGCCGGCACCGCCCTGGTCACCCGGCTGCACCGGCTGGCGGGCCCCGGCGTGCTGCTGCTGGCGGTGGCCTGGAGCGCCGTACCGGTCCCGCTGGCGCCGCTGCTGCCCGGCGGGGCGCCGACCGTCTTCGCCGCGCTGTTCGTGTTCGGCGTGGGCGTCCCGACCCTGCGGGTGATGCTCGACCTGCTGGTCTTCCGCCAGGTGCCGGACGCGCTGCGCGGCCGGGTGATCGCGGCGACCATGACGCTGCTCGCCGCCGGCATGCCCGCCGGGAGCTTCGTCACCGGCCTGCTGCTGGACCGGTCCTCCCCCGCCACCGTGCTGGTCGGGATCAGCGCCCTGCTCGCCGCCGCCCTGCTGGCCGCGACGGCGAGCCGCACGCTGCGGCGCGCCGTGTGGCCCGCTGCCGAGTCCGCCGGATCCGCCGCATCCGCTGAATCCACCAAGTCCACCGAGTCTGCCGAGTCGGCCGACCGGCAGGACTGACGCCCCGGGTCGGCCGCCGCTCACCCGCACGGCCGTCCGCCGCATGCGGCGGGCCCGGCAACCGAGTGAACTGGCCGGGTACGGCCCTCCCCCGAGGGCTTCCCGGGGCGGGCCGCGGACCCACCGCGCCGGACCCCGCGCCGCCCGCGCGACCAGCGCGCGGCCCACGCGGCTCACGCGGCCCACGTCCTGAGCCACTACGGCGCCGCACCGGAGGAGGACCGGAGGAGGAGGACTGGAGGAGGACCGGATGCGTTCCACGGACACGCCCCCGCCCGCCCGCGCCTCGCCGCCCGGAGAGCGTTCCGCAGCGCCGTCCGGATCGCGCCGGTTCCTCCCCGAGAGCTTCGCCAACTCGGCGAGGAAGTGATGGAGTTGACGCGATGGAATCCCAGCAGCGCCCGTCCGGCCCCCGAGGAGGAACCGCCGTGCCCCGCCCCTTCACCGTCGAGGACCACACCGCCCGGATGTCCCGCGCCACCGCCGAGGCGACCGCCGCCGGTCTGGCCGGCCTGGTCGTCGCCCCCGGTCCCGATCTGGCCTACCTGTGCGGCTACTCGCCCACCGCGATCACCGAGCGGCTGACCGCCCTCGTCCTCACCGCCGGAAGCGAACCCGCTCTGGTGGTGCCCAAGTTGGAGCGCCCGGATGCCGAGAAGGCGGTCGGTGCCCCGGCCGTCGGGCTGCTCGACTGGTCCGACGGCGAGGACCCGTTCGCCACCGTCGGCCCGCTGCTCGACCCGGCCGGACGGTACGGCGTCTCCGACAACACCTGGGCACTGCACCTGCTCGGCTTCCAGGCCGCGCTGCCCGGCGTCTCCTTCGTCTCGCTCACCGACTGCCTGCCGATGCTGCGCGCCGTCAAGGACACCGAGGAGCTGGACCGCCTGGCCGCCGCCGGCGGCGCGGCGGACGCCGCCTACCGGGGCATCCTGGAGGTCGAGTTCGCCGGCCGCCGGGAGACCGACGTGGCCGCCGACCTCGGCGCGCTGCTCATCCAGTACGGGCACAGCCAGGTCGACTTCACCGTGGTCGGCTCGGGGCCGAACGGCGCCAACCCGCATCACGAGGCCGGTGACCGGGTCATCCGTACGGGTGACACCGTGGTGCTGGACTTCGGTGGTCTCAAGGACGGCTACGGTTCCGACACCACCCGGACGGTGCATGTCGGCACGGACGTCCCGGACGAGGTGCGCAAGGTGCACGAGCTGGTCCGACTGGCCCAGCAGACCGCCTTCGAGGCGGTGCGCCCCGGGGTAGCCTGCCAGGAGATCGACCGGATCGCCCGCCGGGTGATCACCGAGGGCGGGTACGGCGAGTACTTCATCCACCGCACCGGCCACGGCATCGGCACCACCACGCACGAACCTCCGTACCTGGTCGAGGGCGAGGAACGGCCGCTGGTGCCGGGCATGTGCTTCTCGATCGAGCCGGGGATCTACCTGCCCGGCCGGTTCGGGGTGCGGATCGAGGACATCGTGACCGTCACCCCGGCCGGCGGCCGACGCTTCAACAACACCCCGCACGAGCTGGGCATCGTGGCCTGACCAGCGCCTGACCGTGCGTCGAACCACCTGTCGAACCAACAGTCGAATTCACCTGTCGAACCGGGTGTCGACCGGATCGGACGTTCTTACGATCCAGTCATATTTCACCCAGAGTCCTCCAAGTTTGGGTTGCTAGTTTCGGTGCGCATGACCAAGACCCTCCCCCCGGCCCCGCACGACGCGCGGGCCGGGCAGCCACGCCCGGTGCCTCCGCCCCGCCCACGCGTGACGGGCTGGTCGAGACTCCGGTGGCTGGCCTGGCCGCTCTACCTGACGTGCCTCCTCTGGTTCCTGAGCACCGAGGGCATCCCCGCGGCCAACGACGTGCTGTTCCTCTGGCTCATCGCCGCCCTGCTGACCGCCGCCGTGCACAGCGGGCACGGCCCCCGCGGCTTCCTCCTGGTCCTGCGCGACTGGGTCCCGGTGATGGCCGTGGTGTGGGCGTACTCACTGCTGCGCGGCTACGGCGCCCACACCCCGTGGGCCCCGCACTGGCTGCCCCAGCTGCGCTTCGACGAGGTGCTCGGCCTCGGCGAGACCTGGACCGTCCGGCTCCAGCACGCGCTCTACTCCGCCGGCTCACCGCATTGGTACGACTACGCCGCGGTGGCCGTCTACCTCTCGCACTTCTTCGTGGTCTTCCTGCTGCTCGCGGTGCTCTGGCGGCGCGCGCACCACCGCTTCCGGCAGCTGCTCGCCGCCTACCTGACGCTCACCTTCGCCGGCTTCGCCACCTACCTCCTCTACCCGGCCGACCCGCCGTGGCTGGTGTCCCAGGAGGGCAACCTGCCGCACCTGTCCCGGGTGGTCTGGGAAGTGATCTCGGTGAGCGGGCTGCCGCAGGCCGACTCCCTGCTGGAGAACGGCAGTCAGTTCGCCAACGACGTCGCCGCGATGCCCTCGCTGCACTCCGCCTACCCGGCGATGCTGCTGTTCTTCTTCTGGCCCACCGCCAACCGCTGGCTGCGGGCCGTGCTGGTCGCCTACCCGCTCGCGATGACCTTCACCCTGGTCTACGGCGCGGAGCACTTCATCATCGACGTCTTCGTCGGCTGGGCCTACGCGGCCGTGGTGGTGTTCGGCCTGCGCCGGCTGCGCAACCGCCGGGCGGCCGCCGCGACTTCGGGGCCGACCCAGGCCCAGACCCCGGCCCCGGGCCCGGCGGAGGACACGGCCGAGCGCGCGGTCGAGCCCATCGCCGAGGACGCAGCCGAGGAGATCGTCAGGGACACCGCCGGGCGCGCGGCGAAGGAGGCGAAGGACGCGGCCAAGGACGCGGCGAAGGCCGTGGCCAAGGGCACGGCAGACTTGGCCGGGTGAATCCGAGCGCACCGATGAAGCCCACCGCCGAGCAGCTGCTGGCTGCCAAGGACACCACCATCCCGGACGTCTCCGGTCCCGGGCTGCGGGTGCTGTTCTGCGGCATCAACCCGGGCCTGTGGTCCGGCGCCACCGGTCATCACTTCGCCCGCCCGGGCAACCGCTTCTGGCCGGCCCTGCACCGCTCCGGTTTCACCGGGCGCCAGTACCGCCCGGACGAGCAGCGGGAGTTGCTCGCACTCGGCCTGGGCATCACCAACGTCGCCCCGCGCACCACCGCCAAGGCGGACGAGCTGACCGCCGAGGAGCTGCGCGAGGGCGGCGCCGCGCTGCGCGCACGGGTGCTGCGGCTGCGCCCGCGCGTCCTGGCCGTGCTCGGCATCGGCGCCTACCGGACGGCCTTCGGGCAGCGCCGGGCCGTGCCGGGGCGGCAACCGGAGGGCATCGGCGGCACCGAGGTGTGGGTGCTGCCGAACCCCAGCGGCCTCAACGCCCACTACACCCTGGACGGGCTGGCCGAGGAGTTCCGCAGGCTCCGGGAGGCCGTCGAGGACCGGCCCGTCGAGGACCGGTCCGTCGAGGGCCCAGCCGCCGGAGACCGGTCCATGGAGGCCTGAGCCCGCGGGGCTTGGGCCTCCATGGACCGGGTCCCGCGGGACCCGGCCCTACGGGGCCTGAACCGTCGCGGACCGGCCGGCCGGGGGCCGGGCCGCCGACAGCCCAGCCGGCAGCGGCAGTTCGCGCAGCTCGCGGATCAGCGCCCGGACGGCGGCCGTCCCGGCCAGCTCGGACGTGGTGACGTACCCGACCGAGCGGCTGGGCGGCCGCGGCCCGAGGTCGGTGACGGCGAGGCCGGCCGGGGCGCCGAGCAGGGCGGTCCGGGGCATGATCGCCATGCCGAGGCCCTGGGCGACCAGCGAGAGGGCCACCGTGTCGTCCTCCACGTCCACGGTCGCGGGCGGGATCCAGTCCTGCCGCTGCCACCAGTCCCGGGTGTACGAGCCGCAGTTCTCGTCCCAGTCGACCAGCGGGAGCTCGCGCGGCGCCGGATGGCCGTGCGGGTGCGCGAGCGCGTACGACTCCTCGTACAGCCGCACCGCGACCAGGCCCGGGGCGGGTGGCGGGCCGCCCGCGTCGAGCGTCGCCAGCCCGAGGTCGGCGCGACCGTCGGCGACCTCCCCGGCGGTGCCGCGGCCGAGCTCCCGGACGATCCGGACGTGGGTGCCGAGGCCGGGGTGGCGCTCGGCCAGCCGGGCCAGGACGGGCGGCAGCAGGTGGGCGGCGGCACTGCGGAAGGCGGCGATCCGCAGGGTGCCGGTCAGCGGCCCGTCCGCTCCCGCGCCGCGCACCTCGGGGCCCATCGCGTCCAGCAGCCGCAGGATCCGGCGGGCGTATGCCACCGCTCGCGCGCCGCCCTCGGTGGGGCGCGCGCCGTGGCGCCCCCGGTCGAAGAGCACCGTGCCGAGCTTCCGCTCGCAGGCGCGGACGGCGTGCGAGACGGCGGACTGGGTACTGCCCAGGCGTGCGGCGGCCGCCGTGAAGCTCCGCTCCTCCTCGACGGCGACCAGGGTCCGCAGCTCGTGCGGGGCGAGATCGGTCATGCGGCCGAACCTATCCCGCGATCCATCGATCCTGCTCATGGATGCCGCCGTTCCATCGACCGGCGCCCCTGCCCGGCGGCTCCCGCGCTTCCTACGGTGATCACGTCCGCCCGTCCTCACCCGTCCGGAGCCCTGATGTCCCGCCCCACCACCCGCGCCGTCCACCTGGTCTCCCGCCCCGACGGGGCGCCGACCGCCGCGAACTTCGCCTTCGTCGAGGAGACCGTCCCGGCCCTCGCGGCGGGCGAGGCCCTGGTCGAGAACCTCTACCAGTCCGTCGACCCGTACATGCGCGAGGAGATGGAGGAGGGCGGCTGGGAGCTGCACGCCCCGCTGGAGGGCCGCGCCCTCGGCCGGGTGGTGGAGTCCCGGGCCGACGCCCTGCCGGTCGGGGCACTGGTCCAGCACCGCCAGGCCTGGCGCGCCCACGCGGTGGTCACCGCCGAGCGGGCGAGCCTGCTGCCCGAGCTCGCCGGCGTCCCGCTCAGCTCCCACCTGTCGGTGCTCGGTGGCACCGGCCTGTCCGCCTGGGTCGCGCTGACCAGGATCGCCCGGCTCCAGCCCGGCGAGACGCTCTTCGTTTCGGCGGCCGCCGGCGGCGTCGGCACCGCCGCCGGGCAGCTCGCCCGGCTGCTCGGCGCCGGACGGATCGTCGGCAGCACCGGCTCCGCCGCCAAGGCCGCCCGCCTCACCGAGCGGCTCGGCTTCGACGCCGCCTTCGACTACCACGACGGCCCGATCGCGGACCGCCTGCGCGAGGCAGCCCCCGAGGGGCTGCACGCCTACCTGGACAACGTCGGCGGCGACCACCTGGAGGCCGCCATCGGCGCCCTGCGCGAACACGGCCGGATCGCCTGGTGCGGCGCGGTCGCCCAGTACAACCGGCTCGGGAACCCGCCGGCCGCCCCGCGCAACCTGTTCGACGTGGTCGGGAAGAGCCTGCGGCTGGAGGGCTTCCTGGTCCGCGACCACCTCGACGCCCGGCCGGAGCTGTACGACTTCCTGGTCCCGCACCTGCGCTCGGGCGCCGTCGTCCCGGACGAGACCGTCGTGGACGGCTTCGACCGGGTGGTGGACGCCTTCCTCGGCATGCTGCGCGGCGCCAACACCGGCAAGATGCTGGTCCGGATCGCCCACTGACCCGGCGCCGGCCGGCCCGGCGCGCCCACCGGGCAGGACTCGCCCGGGCGGGACACGGTCCGGCAGCCCCCGCCCGGGCGAGGGCTCACTCCGGCAGGACGGCCAGGTCCAGCGCGGCCAGCCGGGCCGGGTCCGCCACCACCTCGTAGCCGGCCACCCGGCCGTCCGCGACCGCCACCCGCAGCACCAGCCGCAGCCGCCCGTCCGGGGCGATCAGGATGCCGGGCGCCCCGTCCACCAGGGCCACCGCGCCGTAGCGGGCCCGGCGGCCGAAGACCGTGGTCTCCCGGGCGACGGCCCGCGCGCCCCGGGCCACCGGGTCGCGGCCGGGCCCCAGCGCCACCGGATCGGCCCGGCGCACCACGTCGGGAGCCAGCACGGACAGCAGTTCGGCCAGGTCCCCGCCCCGGGCGGCGGCCAGGAAGGCCTCCACCACCCGCCGGTGCCCGGCCAGCGGCTCCGGAGGCAGCGCGGCCGTCCCGCGGACCCGCTGCCGGGCCCGGCTGGCCAGCTTCTTGGCGGCCACCGGGGTCCGTCCGAGGATCGGCCCGATCCGGTCGAAGGGCACCGCGAAGCCGTCGTGCAGCACGAAGGCGACCCGCTCGGCCGGGCCCAGCCGGTCCAGCACCACGAGCAGCGCCCGGCCCACCGACTCGACCAGCAGCGCCTCCCGCTCCGGCTCCGGGCCGCCGCCCGAGCCGTCCGGCAGCGCCTCGTCGGTCGGCTCCTCGCGGCGCGCGGCACGGGCCCGCAGCAGGTCCAGGCAGATCCGGGAGACCACCGTGGTCAGCCAGCCGGGCAGGTTGCCGATCTCCGCCGGATCGGTGCGGACCAGCCGCAACCAGGCTTCCTGCACGGCGTCCTCGGCCTCGCCGGTCGAGCCGAGCATCCGCTGGGCGATCGCCCGCAGCCGGCCGCGCTCGGCCTCGAAGCGCTCGGCGTTCACGCGCTCGGCGTCCGAGCACGCAGCGTTCACCCGCACGGTGGCCGAGCGCACGGCGTCCGAGCGCACGGCCTCGAAGCGTTCGGCCTCCGGGCGTCCCGCCCCCGAGGCCGCTCCCCCGCTCCGCTCCCGCCCGTCCGCCGCCCCCGGCATCGCGTTCCGGTCCATCGGTCACCTTTCCTCGGCGCGGCTCGTCACCGCTATGACGATCCGTCCCCCTCCGAGGTGACCAGGAGACCGCCATGACCTCCACTACGCTGCTCCACCTGGATTCCAGCATCAGCCCGTCCGGTTCGGTGAGCCACGCCCTGACCGCCCGCTTCGCCGACGCCTGGCGCGCCCGCCACGGTGCCCGCGTCCAGCACCGGTACCGCGACCTCGCCGCCGACCCGGTGCCCCCGGTGCGCGCCGCCTACGACGCCCTCGGCCGCCGCACCGAGCGCAAGGGGGTGCTCCCGCTGGACGACATCGGCCGCCTCGCCGAGGGGCCGGACGAGGCGCGGGAGTGGGCGCTCAGCCGTCCGCTGATCGAGGAGCTGCGGGCCGCCGACGTCCTGCTGGTCGGCAGCCCGATGTACAACTACACCGTCTCGGCCGGCCTCAAGTCGTGGATCGACCGGGTCACCTTCCCCGGCGTCCACCACGATCCGGAGACCGGCGAGCCGCTGCTGCGCGACACCCGCGTGGTGGTCGTCGCGGTCCGCGGCGGCGGCTACGGGCCGGGCACGCCGCGTGCCCACTGCGACTTCCAGGTCCCGTACCTGCGGGCGTACTTCGACCGGATCGGGGTGGCGGCGGAGCACCTGCACGTGGTCACCGCCGAGCTCACCCGGGCCGCGGACATCCCGGCGCTGAACGCCTTCCAGCCGCTCGCCGCCGAATCCCTGGCGGCGGCCGAGGCCGCCGTCGACGAGCTGGCCGCGACGCTCCAGAGCCCACCGGCCGCAGCGGGGTGACGCTCCGGAGCCCCGCCGGCTACAGCGGGGTGACGGCCTTGAGCACCACCAGCAGGGCCACGGCGGCGTTGAGCGCGCACAGCGCCGACGCCGCCGTACCGATCGCCGCGACCATCGCCGCCAGGCCCGCCGGGGTCTTCGCCGGCGGCCAGTTGCGGGAGGTCGGCACCGGGCCGAGCAGCGCGGCGACCCGGCGCGGCACCGGGCCGGCCGCCGCGGCCGGGGCGGCGAAGGCCGCGAAGCCGGGGGCCGGGGCGGCGTGCGAGACCAGGGCCGCCCGGGCCACCGCCCGCGCGGTGATCCGGCGGTCCCCCACGGCCTGCGCCGAGTCCTCGTCCGCCCACCGCTCCGCGCTGTACGCCACCGCGTCCTGCAGCGGCCGCAGGAACGGGTTGACGCAGGCGGCGAGCTGGGTGGTCAGCAGGTACCGGTGGTGGCGGTGGCGCAGGTGCGCCCGCTCGTGGGCGAGCAGCGCCTCGCGCTCGTCGGCGGCCAGGCCGGCCAGCATCCCGGTGGAGACCACGACCCGGCCGGGCGAGCCGGGCAGCGCGTAGGCGTACGGGCTCCGGTCCGGCAGCACCGCGAGGTCGCCGGCCGGTCCCGTCCCGACGGGCAGCCCGCTCAGCGCCCGGCGGGCCCGGGCCCGCACCCGCAGGTGCCGCACGAGCGTCCGGGCGCAGGCGAGGACCACCAGGGCCAGCAGCCACATCGCGGCCGTGCCGACCGTCTCGTGGTACGGCAGCGCGGCCCGCACCTCCGGGTCGGACCAGCTGTCCGGCAGCGGGTTGCCGGGGATCTGCGCGGTGCCCACCACGCCGATCAGCCCGAGGCAGAGCGCGCTGCACACCGCCATCACCGCGCTGATCACGGTCATCAGCCGGGCCGCGCCGCGCGGGTGCAGGTGCTGTTCGGTCAGGCGCGCGATCGGGACCGCGGTGAGCGGCAGGACGAGCGGGAGGAAGACGAAGAGGCCCACGGGTCAGCTCTCACGGTCGGGCACTGCCGGATCGGCGGACGCGGCGTCCAGCAGCGCCCGGAGCAGTTCCTCGTCGTGCGGCAGCAGCGCGCTGACGAAACTGGCCAGGACGGCGTCCCGGTCCGCCTCCCCGTCGAGCATCCGGCGCATCCGCAGCGCGGCCAGCCCGGCGGCGTCCGAGGAGGCCTGCCACAGGTAGGAACGCCCGGAGCGGGTCCTGGTCACGGCGCTCTTGGCGTGCAGCCGGGACAGGATGGTCATCACCGTGGTGTAGGCCAGGTCGCCCTCCAGGCGTTCCTGGACCCATCCCGCGGCGGCCGGGCCGGGCGCCTGCTGGAGCACCGCGAGCACCTGCGCCTCCAGCTCCCCCTGACCGCGGCGCCGGGTCGGCGCGTCCCCGGCCGCCGGGGCGTGCCTCTCGTCTGCCATGACGGCCCACTCCCTCCGGATGCCTCGCCCGGACCGACGGGCACGGGTTCATCCTAACGAGCAAGGGGCCGCGCCGAACCGGTCGGAGCGGGGGTTCGGGGACGTACGGCGCGGCCCTGCGGCGCCCGCGGGTCAGGTCCGGGCCCGCTGGGTCACCGCGATGCAGACCAGCACCACCACCGCGGTGACGGGCGCCGCGGCCGGCAGCCGCTCGCCGAGCAGCAGCACCGACCAGACCAGTGTCAGCAGCGGCTGCGCGAGCTGGAGCTGGCTGGCCCTCGGCACCCCGATCGCGGCCATCCCCCGGTACCAGAGCACGAACCCGCCGAGCTGCGAGACCGCCGCCGTGTAGGCCAGCCCGACCAGGGCCTGCGCCCCGAACCGCACCGGCTCGGCGCCCAGCCCGAGCGCCGCGGTCAGCAGCGTCGCGGGCAGGGCGGCGACCACCGCCCAGGCGATCACCTGGGCGCCCGGCAGGTCCCGGGAGAGCCGCCCGCCCTCGGCGTACCCGGCGGCGCAGAGCAGTACCGCCGCGAACAGGTAGAGGTCGGCGACGGTCGGCCGGCCGTGGCTCTGCACCAGGGTGAAGGCGAGCACGGCGGCGGCCCCGGCGAGCGCCGCCGCCCAGAACGCCCCGGACGGCCGGCGGCCGGTGCGCAGCGCCGCGACCGTCGCCGTGGCCAGCGGCAGCACGCCGATGACCACCGCCGAGTGGGCGGTCGAGGAGGTGCGCAGGGCGAGCGTGGTCAGCAGCGGGAAGCCGAGGACGCAGCCGCCGGAGACCACCAGCAGTCCGGGCCAGTGCCGCCGCTGCGGCAGCGGGGCGCGGACGGCCGCCAGGTGGAGGACGGCCAGCAGACCGGCGAGGGCGCCGCGCAGGCCGGTCGCGGACCACGGGCCGAAGCCGGTCAGGGACCACGCGGTGGCCGGGAAGGAGAGCGAGAAGGAGGCCACGGCGAGGGCCGCGAGGGCGGTGCCGGACGTGGGGGCCTGGCGAGGTGCTACCGCCCGAGGCCGGGTAGCGCTATCTTGTGCCGTCATGAACGAGCGTAGCAGTGTGACCGAACTCGCCGACATCCTGCGGCGGGAGGTCGAGCGCTACCCGGAGGGACGGAAGCTGCCCTCCAGCCGGGCGCTGGTGGACCGTCACCAGGTCAGCCCGGTGACGGTCTCCCGGGCCATCGCGGTCCTGGTGGCCGAGGGGCTGGTGGTCTCCCGGCCCGGCGCCGGGGTGTTCCGGGCGGCGGCCTTCGCCGCGGCCCCGGCCGTCCCCGCCGCACCGTCCGGCCGCACCGGCGACCTCTCCTGGCAGCAGATCGCGCTCAGCGCCGACTCCGGCCCGCGCGACCTGCTCGCCGCCCCCGTGTTCGCCACCCTCCGGGTGCCGCCGCCCGACGTCGTCGACCTCAACAGCGGCTACCCGCACGCCTCGCTGCTGCCCGAGCGGCTGCTCGCCGCCGCGCTCGCCCGGGCCGGCCGGCGACCGGGCGCCTGGGACCGCCCGCCCACCGACGGCCTCACCGAACTGCGCGGCTGGTTCGCCCGGGACATCGGCGGCCACGGCGGGCCGATCGGCGTCGGGGACGTCCTGATCACCTCCGGCGGGCAGAGCGGGCTGACCGTCGCCATGCGGGCGCTCGCCGCGCCCGGCTCGCCGGTGCTGGTGGAGTCGCCGACGTACGCGGGCATCCTGGCGGTCGTCCGGGCGGCCGGGCTGCGGCCCGTACCGGTCCCGGTCGACGCCGACGGCCTGCGCACCGACCTGCTGGCGGACGCCTTCGCGGCCACCCGGGCACGGGTCCTCGTCTGCCAGCCGCTGTTCCAGAACCCCACCGGGGCGGTGCTGTCGCCCGAACGGCGGGAGGAGGTGCTGCGGATCGCCCGGGCCGCCGGGGCCTTCGTGGTCGAGGACGACTTCGCCCGGCTGCTGGTCCACGCGGACGCCCCCGCGCTGCCGCGCCCGCTCGCCGCCGACGACCGGGACGGGGTCGTGGTGCACCTGCGCTCGCTGACCAAGGCGGCCTCCCCCAACCTGCGGGTCGGCGCCCTCACCGCGCGCGGACCGGCGCTGGCCCGGCTGCGGGCCACCCAGGTGGTGGACAGCTTCTTCGTGCCCCGGCCGCTCCAGGAGGCCACCCTGGAACTGGTCGCCGACCCCGCCTGGGCCCGTCACCTGCGCACCCTCGGCGCCGAACTGCGCGACCGCCGCACCGCCGCCGTCGCCGCCCTGCACCGCGAGCTGCCCGGCGTCCTCGGCACCCACCGCCCCGGCGGCTACCACCTGTGGCTGCGCTTCCCGGACGGCGTCGACGACACCGCCCTCGCCGCGGCCGCGCTGCGCGCCGGCGTCCAGGTCTCCCCCGGCCGCCCCTACCACCCCGCCGAACCCCCGGCCCCCCACCTGCGCCTCAGCTACGCCGCGGCCGAGAGCCCCGCCCAGGTCGCCGAGGGCGTCCACCGCCTGCGGCTCGCGTACGAGGAGGAGACGGGCTGACCCCGGACGGCGGTGCGCTACCGCCCGTGTCCCGCCATCCGCTCCAGTCGGGCGACCCGCTCGGCCATCGGCGGGTGGGTGGAGAAGAGCTTCGCGCCGGCCTCGCCGGGACGGAAGGGGCTGGCGATCATCATGTGGCTCGCGGTCTGGAGCTGCGGCTCGGGCGGGAGCGGCAGCCGGCGGGTGCCGGCGTCCAGCTTCCGCAGGGCGCTCGCGAGGGCGAGCGGGTCGCCGGTGATCCGGGCGCCGTCGGCGTCGGCCTGGTACTCGCGGGAGCGGCTGACCGCCATCTGGATCAGTCCGGCCGCGAGCGGGCCGAGGATCATGATGGCGAGCATCCCGAACAACCCCGGGCCGTCGTCGTCCTCGCTGCGCCCGAACGGGATCAGCCAGGCGAAGTTGACCAGGAACATCACCACCGAGGCGAGCGCCCCGGCCACCGAGGAGATCAGGATGTCCCGGTTGTAGACGTGGCTCAGCTCGTGCCCGAGCACGCCCCGCAGCTCGCGTTCGTCCAGGATCCGCAGGATGCCCTCGGTGCAGCAGACCGCCGCGTTGCGCGGGTTGCGGCCGGTGGCGAAGGCGTTGGGCGCGGGGGTCGGGGAGATGTAGAGGCGGGGCATCGGCTGGCGGGCGGCGGTGGAGAGCTCGCGGACGATCCGGTACAGCTGGGGCGCCTCGAACTCGCTGACCGGCCGGGCCCGCATGGCCCGCAGCGCGAGCTTGTCGCTGTTCCAGTACGCGTAGGCGTTGGTCCCCAGGGCGACCAGCAGGGCGATCACGAAGCCGGTGCGGCCGAAGAGGCTTCCGATCACCAGGATCAGCGCCGAGAGGCCGCCGAGCAGGACGGCGGTCCTCAGTCCGTTGTGCCGACTGTGCACGTCAGGCCCTCCAGTGGTGCGGTGGGGAAGCCCTTTCTGCCTCGTCCCTCGTGCCCGGTCAACGGGTGGGGCCGAGGGCCTTGTTCCCTTGTGACCCGACACGGTGACCGACGCGACACCGCAGCGCCGCACCACCGGCGCGGCCGCGACGGCCCCGGACCGCACCACCGGGGTGGTCCGGCGCCCGCTCAGAACAGCGAGCCGCCCGCCACCTGGAGGACCAGCTGCGGCGCCACCGAGAGGACCACGGCGGCCGAGGCGGTGAGCCCCAGCGTCGCGGTGAGACCCACCGGCAGACGGCTCCCGAGGGCGGCCTCCCCGAGGGGCTCGTCCCCCGGGGCGAACAGCCGGGCCGTCCACAGCAGGTAGTAGTACAGGGCGATGACCACGTTGACGGCCATCACCACGGCGAGCCAGCCCAGCCCGGCGTCGACCGCCGCGCGGAACACCACGACCTTGCCGAACAGGCCGATCACGCCCGGCGGCAGCCCGGCCAGGCAGAGCAGGAAGAAGGCGAGCGCCAGCGCCGTCCAGCGGTTGCGGGCGAACAGGCCGCGGAAGTCGTCCACGCTGGTCCCGGGCCGGCGGCCGACGGCGGCGACCACCCCGAAGGCGCCGAGGTTCACCACGCCGTAGATCAGCGCGTACGCGGCGGTGGCACCGAGCGGGTCGACGCCGGTCGGCGCGTAGCCGGCCGCGGCAAGCGGAACCAGCAGGTACCCCGCCTGGCCGACCGAGGACCAGGCGAGCAGCCGCACCGCGCTGTACCGGGTGTCGAAGCGCTGGCGCAGCGCGCCGACGTTGCCGGCGGTCATGGTGACGGCGGCCAGCACCGCGAGCACCAGGCCCCAGGTGTGGGCGTACGGGCGGAAGGCGACGGTGGTGGCCAGCGCCAGCCCGGACAGGCCGGCCGCCTTGCCGACCACCGAGAGGTAGCCGGCCACCGGCAGCGGCGCGCCGGTGTAGGTGTCGGGCACCCAGAAGTGGAACGGGACGGCGGCGACCTTGAAGGCGAAGCCGACCAGGGTCAGCACCGCGCCCGCCTCGGCCAGCGGCCTGAGCTGGCCGGGCGCGTGCTCCAGGCCCTGGGCGACGGCGCCGAGGTGCAGGCTGCCGCTCGCCGCGTAGACGAAGCCGACGCCGAGCAGCATCACGGCGGTCGCGGTCACCGAGGAGACGAAGAACTTGAAGGCGGCCTCGGCGCCCCGGCCGTCCCGGCGCAGCGCGACCAGGGCGAAGGCGGGCAGCGAGGCGACCTCCAGGGCGATCACCATGGTGGCGAGGTCGCGGGAGGCGGGCAGCAGCGCGGCGCCGGTGGCGCTGGAGAGCAGCAGGAACCAGTACTCGCCGCGCGGCAGCCGCTCGTCCTCCACCGTGTGCGCCGACAGCAGCGCCGCGATCAGCGCGCCGCCGAGGGCGAGCAGCTGGAACACCAGCGCGAAGTGGTCGGCGACGTACGAGCAGCCGCCGTTGTCGGACCCTCCTGCTACGTTCTGCACACAGAAGGTCGCTCGGGGTGATCCACCGGTGAGGGGGAGGAGTGCGATGAGGGCGAGGGCGAGTCCGGCCGCGGTGAGGCGGCCGAGCCACTTCTTGTGCCGCTCGGGCAGGAACAGGTCCGCGAGCAGCACGGCGAGGGCGGCCACGGCGGCGATCAGCGGCGGTGCGATCGCCACCCAGTCCACGGACTGGATCAGGCTGCCCGGGTTGGCTACGGCGAGGGAGGTCACAGTGTGCTGCCCCGTGGAGTGAGGTCCGAGTGCGGCGGTCTGGGCTGCGAGCACGGTCAGCCACCCCCGAGGAGGTGCTTGACGGCGGGATCGGAGAGGCCGAGCAGCAGCGCGGGCCAGAGGCCGGCGAGCAGCGTCAGCGCGGCCAGCGGCGTCCAGCTGACGGCCTCGTACGGGCGCAGCTCGGCGACCTCGGCCACCGGTGCGGGCTGCTCGGGGTCCCCCATGCAGACGCGCTTGACCACGATCAGGAGGTACGCGGCGGTGAGGAGGGTGCCGAGGCCGGCCAGGACCATGTAGGTGACGAACGCGGGGCGCGACAGGCCGTCGGCCGGGTCGAACGCGCCGAACATGGCGAGCAGCTCGCCCCAGAAGCCGGCCAGGCCGGGCAGGCCGAGGCTGGCGACGGCGGCGAAGGCGAGCAGCACGCCCAGTCGCGGGGCCCGGCCGTACAGGGCTGCGCCGGTGGCCCCGGCGAGGGTGTCGAGGTCGGCCGTGCCGTAGCGGTCCTTGAGCGCGCCGACGACGAAGAACAGCAGGCCGGTGATCAGGCCGTGGGCGATGTTGGCGAACAGCGCGCCGTTGACGCCCACCGGGGTGAGGGAGGCGATGCCGAGCAGCACGAAGCCCATGTGGCCGACGGAGGAGTACGCGATCAGGCGCTTGAGGTCGCCCTTGGCGCCGGGGCGGGAGAGCGCCAGGCAGGCCAGGGAGCCGTAGACGATGCCGACGGCCGCGAAGGCACCCAGGTAGGGGGCCAGCGTGCTGGCGCCGTCCGGCACGACCGGGAGGAGGACGCGGACCAGACCGTAGGTGCCCATCTTCAGCAGCACGCCGGCGAGCAGCACCGAACCCACCGTCGGGGCGGCGGTGTGGGCGTCCGGGAGCCAGCTGTGCAGCGGCCAGGCCGGGGCCTTGACCGCGAGCCCGACCAGGATCGCCAGCGCGGCGACCACCTGGGTGGTGTGGCTCAGGCCGCTGCCGTGCGCGGCGGCCAGGGCCTGCATGTCGAAGGTGCCGGCCTTGCTGCCGATCAGCAGGAAGCCGAGCAACATCACGGCCGAGCCGAGCAGGGTGTAGAGGATGAACCGGTTGGCGGCCGGCACCTTCGCGCCGCTCCCCCAGCGGGCGATCAGGAAGTACATCGGGATCAGCACGATCTCGAAGGCCAGGAAGAAGAGCAGGAGGTCCAGCACCGCGAAGGTGGCGAGCATGCCGACTTCGAGCAGGAGGAACAGCCCGACGAAGGCCTGCGCCGACGGACGTGGCTCATCGGGGGCTCCGCCCCGGGTGTCCCCGCCCGGCAGCCGCTTCTCCGAGTAGAGCGCGCAGAGGAAGGTGAGCAGCGCGGTCAGCACGATCAGCGGCAGCGAGACGCCGTCCACCCCGAGGTGGAGGCGCACGTGCAGGGCCGGGATCCAGGACACGTCGGTGGTGGCCTGCATCCGGGCGGGCTCGTCCTGGTCGAAGCCGGCCGCGAGGGCGACGGTGAGCAGGAACACCGCGCCGGTGACGACGGTGTTCAGCCGCAGTGCCCGCCGGCCGGCCACGGCCCGGTCCGGCCCGAACACCGGCGCCAGGGTGAGTGCGGCGCCGAGCAGCGGCAGCACCAGGAGGGCGATGAGGACTGCGTTCATCGGGGGCTCCCAGCAGCGGTCGAGGGGACGGAGGTGGAGAACAGCAGCACCGGCTACACCGCCACCAGGACGGCCAGCAGGACGACGGCGGCCAGCAGGGCGCTGAGGTAGGTCTGCGCGTTCCCGGTCTGCGCGAGCCGGACGGCCCGGCCGAGCAGGTTGGCGCCGATGCCGCTGCCCTGCACGTAGCCCTCGACGACCTCGCGGTCGAGGAATCGGACCAGCTTGGCGGCGGCGACCACCGGGCGGACGAACAGCGACCGGTACAGCCGGTCGACGCCGAAGCCGTGCCGGGCCGGGCCGAACAGCGGGCCGAGCAGGGTGCGCCCGGGGTCGGCGACGATCACCTCGGTGGCCGGTGCCCCGCCCTGCCCGGGCACCCGGCCGGCCGGTGCCG
Source organism: Kitasatospora sp. NPDC058063 (assembly GCF_042885395.1). Lineage (NCBI taxonomy): Bacteria > Bacillati > Actinomycetota > Actinomycetes > Kitasatosporales > Streptomycetaceae > Kitasatospora > Kitasatospora sp. NPDC058063. The sequence continues at coordinate 792,213 of NZ_JBHVSD010000001.1, read as the reverse complement.
GGCGGCCGGTGCCCAGCCGGGCGGCCGCCGAGCGCCAGGCGCCGTACGCGGCGAGCGCGCCGACCACGGCGAGCCCGGTGCCGGTGACGGCGGTGACGGCGGAGGGCCGCAGCGAGCCGCCGTCCAGGAGCGCGGGCAGCCAGTCCGAGCGCAGGCCGGCGATGCCGAAGCCCATGGTCGGCACGGCCAGCACCCACAGCGGCCAGCGCATCGCGGGCGGCTCGGCCGTGGCCGGGTCGGCCTCGTCGAGTTCGGGCGAGTACGGCGCGCCGGCCTCGTGGTCGGCCACGACGGTGCCCCGGTCGGCGGCGGGCAGCACCTGCGGTGCGGCCGCGGCGGCCCCGGCCGGGCTGTGGAACGCGACCAGGAACAGCCGGGCCGCGTACGCGGCGGTGAGCAGCGCGGTGAGTCCGGCGGAGATCAGCACGATCCACCCGGCCGCCTGCGGCACCGCCGAGGCCGGGCCGAGGCCGTTGGTCAGCGCCTCGCCGTTGGCGGCGTGCTCGGCGGCGGTGAGCACCGCCTCCTTGCTGAAGAAGCCGGAGAACGGCGGCAGCCCGATCAGGGCGACGAGCGCGATGCCCATCGTCCAGTAGGCGTCGGGGACGCGTTTGCGCAGCCCGGGGATGCGGGACATCGCGGAGATCGAGTTGGTGTGCGCGGCGTGGATCACCACACCGGCGGCCAGGAACAGCAGCGCCTTGAACGCGCCGTGGCTGACCAGGTGGAAGACCGAGGCCTCGCGGTCACCGGAGGCCAGCGCGCCGGCCATGTAGCCGAGCTGGCCGACGGTGGAGTAGGCGAGCACCCGTTTGAGGTCGTCCTGGGCGAGCGCGCAGAGCGCCGAGCCGATCATCGTCACGGCGGCCATCACCGCGAGCACGACCAGCGCCGCGCCCGACAGCAGGAAGACCGGCAGCAGCCGGGCGACCAGGTAGATGCCGGCCGCGACCATGGTGGCGGCGTGGATCAGCGCGGAGACCGGGGTCGGGCCGGCCATCGCGTCCGGGAGCCAGGTGTGCAGCGGGAACTGCGCGCTCTTGCCGGCCACGCCGGCGAGCAGCAGCAGGGCGGTCAGCGTCGGGTGCCCGAGCCGGCCCTCCGACGCGGCCGCCAGCACGTCCGGGATGCGGAAGCTGCCGGCGTCCGCGCCGAGCAGGAAGATCCCGAACAGGAACGGCACGTCACCGAGCTTGGTGACCAGGAAGGCCTTCAACGAGGCCGAGCGGGCGTCCGCCGTCTCCCAGTGGTGGCCGATCAGGAAGTACGAGCACAGGCCCATGACCTCCCAGCCGACCAGCAGCACGATCAGGTCGCCCGAGTAGACCACCAGGAACATCGCCGCGGTGAACAGCGAGACCAGCGCCGCGTAGGACGGGTAGCGCGGGTCCTCCTTGAGGTACGCGGTCGAGTAGACCTGGACGCAGGTGGCGACCAGTCCGACCAGCACCGAGATCAGCGAGCTGTAGCCGTCCAGGTGGAGGGCGAGGGCGATGTCCGGGCCGCCGGTCGGGGTGAGCCGGGTGGCGGCGTCCAGGGTCTGGCCGGTGCCCAGCTGGAGGGCGACCACCAGGGCGAGCACCGCCGAGACGGCGACCGGGACGACGGCCAGCGGCCGGGCCAGCCCGGGCGCCTTCCGGCCGACGGCCAGCGTCGCGGCGGCGCCGAGCGCGGGCAGCGCCGGGACGAGTACGGGAAGGGCGAGGTTCATGCGGCGGCCCGGCCCTTCAGTGCCTCGGCGTCGACCGGCGCCCCGGAGTCGACCGGCGTCTCGGCGTCGACCGGCGTCTCCTCGACGGCGAGCGCCTCGGCCGGGTCGCCGAGCGCGGTGGCCCGGTCGATGTCCGCGGTGCCCCGGGCCCGGAACAGCAGCAGGACGATGGCGAGCCCCAGTCCGATCTCGGCGGCGGCGACGGTGATGGTGAACAGGGTGAGCGCCTGCCCGGCGTGCAGCGAGTCGCGCAGCCAGGCGTCGAAGGCGACCAGGTTGAGGTTGACGGCGTTGAGCATCAGCTCGACGGACATCAGCACCAGGACGGCGTTGCGCCGGGCGAGCACGCCGTACACGCCGACGCTGAACAGCAGCGCGGCGAGGACGGCGGGGTAGGCGAGGTGCATCAGCCCTCCTGCTCAGAGGTCGACTGCTCGGAGGTCGCCTGCTCGGAGGTCGCCGGAGCCGGCTTCGGCGCGGTCGCGGCGACCGTCCCGTTGGACCCGACCGGCCGCCCGGCGCGCAGCCGGCCCGCCCGGGGCGCCGGCACCCGCCGCTTGGAGCCGCGCGACAGCACGATCGCTCCGACCAGCGCCGCCAGCAGCAGCACGGACAGCGCCTCGAAGGGCAGCACCCAGTGCCGGAACAGGCTGGCCCCGGTGACGGCGGCCGAGCCGCCGCCCTGGCCGAGGTCGATCCAGGAGGTCCGGAAGGCGTCGACGACCAGCGTGACCAGGGTCCCGGCCGCGGCCAGCGCCACGACCAGGGCCACCCAGCGGTTTTTGGAGTCGGCGTCCGGCGAGCGCCCGATCGGCGCCTTGGTGAGCATCAGCCCGAACAGCACCAGGACGACCACCGAGCCGAGGTAGATCAGCACCTGCACCCAGGCGATGAACTCGGCCGTGAGCAGCAGGAACTCCACCGCCAGCCCGCCGAGCGCGACCACCAGCCAGAGCGCGGCGTGCACCAGCTGCCTGGTGGTCACCGAGACCACGGCCGAGCCGAGCACGGCGATGCCGACCAGCAGGAAGACGATCTCCTGGCCGGTCGGGGACAGGAACGAACGGGCGGCCGGCTCCAGGGAGCCGGTCGCCGCGAGAAGCGTGGTGGCACCGGTCACGCGTCGTCACCCTTCTCGTCGGTGGCCGATTGCGCGGCCGCCGCGGCGGCCGCGGCCAGCTTGTCCGCCGCCTTGCGCGCGGTGGCGATCTCCTTGGGCTCCTCGGCCGCCGGGTCCAGCGCCGGCGGCGCGGGGACGGTCCACATCCACTCGCGGAGCTTGTCCCGCTCGTGGGTCAGCTCGTGGATGTCGGTCTCCGCGTACTCGAACTCCGGCGACCAGAACAGCGCGTCGAAGGGACAGACCTCGATGCAGATCCCGCAGTACATGCAGAGCGAGAAGTCGATGGCGAAGCGGTCCAGCACGTTGCGGGTGCGGGCCCGGGCGTTCGGCTCGGCGGCCGGCAGCGTCTCCTTGTGGGAGTCGATGTAGATGCACCAGTCCGGGCACTCGCGCGCGCAGAGCATGCACACCGTGCAGTTCTCCTCCAGCAGCGCGATGACGCCGCGCGAGCGCGGCGGCAGCACCGGCTGGACGTCGGGGTACTGCGCGGTGACGCTCTTCCTCGTCATCGTCCGCAGCGTCACGGCCAGGCCCTTGGCGAGGCCGATACCGGGGAAGCTCATGAGATCGCCACCTTGATGATGCCGGTGAGGGCCAGCTGGACCAGCGCGAGCGGGATCAGCACCGTCCACGCGAAGCGCATCAGCTGGTCCTCGCGCAGACGCGGGTAGGTGACCCGCAGCCAGATGACCACGAAGGCCAGCGCGAAGGTCTTGAGGATCATCCAGAGCCAGCCGAGCTGGTCCGGCAGCGGTCCGTGCCAGCCGCCCAGGAAGAGCACCGCGGTCAGCGCGGACACCACCAGGATGCCCACGTACTCGGACAGCAGGAACAGGGCGAACCGCAGACCGGTGTACTCGGTGTACGCGCCGAAGATGATCTCCGAGTCGGCGATCGGCATGTCGAACGGCGGGCGCTGGAGCTCGGCCAGGCCGGCCGTGAAGAAGACGAACGCGCCGATGACCTGCCAGGGCAGCCAGTACCACTCCCAGGCGTCCACGATCCCGGGCAGCGACAGCGTGCCGGCGGCCATCGCCACCGAAGCCGCCGCCAGCACCATCGGCAGCTCGTACGACATCAGCTGCGCGGCCGTGCGCAGGCCTCCGAGCAGCGAGAACTTGTTCGCCGAGGCCCAGCCGGCCATCAGCTTGCCGATCACGCCGACGCCCATCACGGCCAGCACGAAGAACAGGCCGGCGTCGATCGCCTGGCCGACGAAGCCGTTCGGGCCGACCGGGATCGCCAGCAGCACGAAGAGGTACGGCAGCAGCGAGACGGCGGGCGCCAGCTGGAAGATCCGGCGGTCCGCCCCGGCCGGGACGATGTCCTCCTTCTGCGCGAACTTCACGCCGTCCGCGACGAGCTGCGCCCAGCCGTGGAAGCCACCCGCGTACATCGGACCGAGCCGGCCCTGCATGTGCGCCATGACCTTGTGCTCGGTCTGGCCGATGACCAGCGGGAAGACCAGGAAGACGACGAGGGTGGCGACGCAGCGCAGCACCGTGTCGAGCAGGTTCACGCGCCGTCTCCGTCCTGGTCGGCCGCTCCGGCCGAGGTCTCGTCCTTCTGCTCGCCCGGTTCGCCGGGTTCACCCGGCTTCTCGCCCGAGGACTTCTCGTCGTGGGCGGGCACCGGGTTGTGCCAGGGCGCGTCGGAGGACCGGGGCCGTACGGGAGCCGCGGGCTCGGCCGTCGGTTCGCCGGCCGCCTGGCTCGCCGACCCCTCGGACACCGACCGGGTCCGCCGCGGCTTGTCCGTCCGCACCGGCGGGGCGCCCTCGGCGGCGGGAACGGCGGGAACGGCGGGAGCATCGGGAGCCGCAGGAGCATCGGGAGTGGCGGCGGCATCGGCGCCCGCCTGGCTCGCCGACCCCGCGGACACCGACCGGGTCCGTCGCGGCCGGTCCGCCCGCACCGGCGGGGCGCCCTCGGCGGCGGCAGCAGCACCGGCGGCAGCAGCACCGGCACCGGCACCGGCGGCACCGCCGGCCGCGCCCGCCCGGGGCGTCCGCGCCGCCGCGCCCGCCGCCCGCGCACCGCGCGCGGGCCGCTCGGCGACCGGCGGCAGGGTGCCCTTGAGCGGCCCCCACTCGTTCGGGTCCGGCACGCCGGCCGGCTGCATCTTGCGCCGGGCCGGCCCGCCGCCGTGATCGGACTCGCCCGGCTCCTTGGCGCCCGGCCAGTCCTTGGCGACCCGCGCCGCGAGCACGAACTCCTTGCGCAGCGGGTTCCCCTCGAAGCCGTCCGGCAGCAGCAGGGTGGCGAGGTAGGGGTGCCCGGGGAAGTCGATGCCGAACATCTCGTGGGTCTCGCGCTCGTGCCAGGCGGCACCGGCGTAGACGGCGACGGCGGTCGGCAGCGCCGCCTTGTCGCGCGGCACCCGGGTGCGCAGCGCGAGGTGCCGCACGCCCGGGGCCTCGACGGCGGCCAGGTGCGCGACCACGGAGAAGCCCTCGGCGAGCTCGTCGACGGCGCTCAGCCAGTCGAAGAAGCCCAGCCCCAGGACGTCCCGGGCGTTGGTGAGCGCCTCGATCCAGTTCTCGGCCGGGACGTCGACGGTGATCAGCCCGTACGCCTCGGCGCCGGTCGCCCACTCCCCGACCGACGCCGCGCACTGCTCGGCGGAAGTCACGAGACCCCTCCCTCGGTCGAAGAGCCGGCCTGCGCCCCGGTCGGGGATCCGGCCTCGGGAACGTCCCCGGAACCCGTCCCGGTGCCGTGCGAGGGCCCGGTCACCAGCGGACGGCGCAGCGCCGACGCGGGCGCCGCGTAGCGGTCCGGCAGGGACTCGGCGGCGATCTTCTCCTGGAGCTTGAGGATGCCCTGGAGCAGCGCCTCCGGCCGCGGCGGGCAGCCGGGTACGTAGACGTCCACCGGGATGATCTGGTCCACGCCCTTGGTGACCGAGTAGGAGTCCCAGTACGGGCCGCCGGAGTTGGAGCAGGCACCGAAGGAGATGACGTACTTCGGCTCGGGCATCTGCTCGTAGAGGCGCTTGACGGCGGGCGCCATCTTGTCGGTCACCGTCCCGGAGACGATCATCAGATCAGCCTGCCGGGGTCCGGGCGCGAACGGGATGACACCCATCCGGATGAAGTCGTGCTTGGCCATGGACGCGGCGATGAACTCGATCGCACAACAGGCCAGGCCGAAGTTGAAGCACCAGAGGCTGTAGCGGCGGCCCCAGTTGAGCACCACCTTGACCGGGTCCGGCGCGAGCCGGGCCAGCGGGCCGATGCCGCGGCGCTCGACGGCGCCGGGGCGCGCGGGGTCCGGCAGGCCGAGCGGAACGGGACCGCCCTCGGCGCCGCCGTGCGAGTGGGAGTGCGTCACGTCCATTCCAGAACGCCCTTCTTCCAGGCGTAGAGCAGCCCGACCGCGAGGAAGCCGATGAACAGGAACATCTCGATCAGGGTTCCGGCGCCGTACCCGGCGGTGGCGAAGACGGTCGCCCAGGGGAACAGGTAGATCGCGTCCACCGCGAAGATCACGTACAGGAAGGCGTACACGTAGTAGCGGATCTGGGTGTGCGCCCAGTCCTCGCCCACCGGGTCCACTCCGCACTCGTAGGTGAGGAGCTTCTCGGGCGAGTACACCACGGGTCGCAGCAGCCGGTTGGCGGTGAACGCCACGGCGACGAAGAGCACCCCGACGACGGCCAGCAGACCCATCGCGGCGTACGCGTCGAAGTAGCCGCTGCCGACCGCCGGGTCGGCCACGACGGCAGCCGCGTGCTTCCCCTCCATGCCTTCGCCTCCACCTCGGCCGAGAACCCGCCCTAAGGACAGTTCTACGACGTTTACTCTCACGGGCCTAACGATGGCCAAAGCGTGAGTCTAAGGGGACCTCTCCGCTCCGCCCGAAACCTGCTCGGTCCGCAAGACGGCCGGTGGACACCGTGGCGGACCGCCGGCGACCGGGCCCGGGGGTGGGGTTAACCCCCGGCCGGGAAGATGTATCACCCCCATGGCATCCCCCGCCCGCCGTTCGGGAAGCTTGGTCCAGCCGCACGACGAAGAGGGACGGTAGATCCGATGAAGCCGCTGCACCGCGCCGTGGACGCCATCAAGGAGCAGGACGCTCGGATGGAGCGCCCGCCGCTGTACGGCAGGAGGATGTGGCACCAGGTCGGACGACTGCTGCTCAACCTGCCGCTCGGCATCTTCGGCTTCGTACTGGCCGTGGCCACGCTCTCGGTCGGCCTGGGGCTGTCGATCACCGTGATCGGCCTGCCGCTGCTGGCCGGCGGCCTGGCGCTCTCGCGCTCCCTGGGCGCGCTGGGCCGGCGGCGGGCACGGTCGGCCTACGACTCCGGGATCGACGAGCCGCAGCCGGTGGAGCCGCGCCGCCCGGGGTTGGTCGGCTACACCATCGCCCAGCTCACCGACCTGCTGAACTGGCGCTCGGCGCTCTACAACGTACTGATGCTGCCCTGGGGCGTGCTCAGCTTCGCGCTGACCCTGATCTCGGTGATCGCGCTCTGGCCGGTGCTGCCCTGGGTGGTCCGCGGGCTGGCCGCGGTGGACCGCATCCTGATCGAGTCGCTGCTCTTCCCGGGCGCCCTGGCCGAGCGGGTGCGCGAGCTGGAGGACGACCGCGGCACCGTGGTCGACACCGCCGCCGCCGACCTGCGCCGGATCGAGCGCGACCTGCACGACGGGGCCCAGGCCCGGCTGGTCGCGCTGGCGATGGACCTCGGCATGGCCAAGGAGCGGCTGCGCGAGGTGGAGTCCGAGGACGACATGGCGGCCGCCACCAGGATGGTCGACAACGCCCACGGCGAGGTGAAGCTGGCCCTCCAGGAGCTGCGCGACCTGGCCCGCGGCATCCACCCGGCGGTGCTCACCGACCGCGGCCTGGACGCCGCGCTGTCCTCGGTCGCCGCCCGCTGCACCGTCCCCGGCGGGGTCCGGGTGAACGTCGACCTGACCGGACCGGACGGGCAGCCCGAGCGCCCCGACTCGGCGGTCGAGGGCATCGCCTACTTCACCGTCAGCGAGTTGCTGACCAACGTCTCCAAGCACGCCGGCGCCCGCTCCGCCTCGGTCGAGGTCTGGCGCTCGGAGCACCAGCTGATGGTGCTGGTCCAGGACGACGGCAAGGGCGGCGCGGCCCCCTACCCGGGCAGCGGACTGGCCGGGCTGGCCGAGCGGATCCGCGCGGTGGACGGGGTCTTCCTGGTGGAGAGCCCCGAGGGCGGCCCGACCACCGTCACCGTCGAGCTGCCCTGGCGCACCCGCGCCGCCCGCCGCTGAGCGGCCCCTCCCCCGGACACGGCAGGGCGCCGGGACCTCGTCGAGGCGGAGACGAGGTCCCGGCGCCGGTCCGGTACGGCACCCGGCCCGCTGAGCCCTTGCGCGGCGGGCGGCCCGGCGTCCCCGTACCGGGGCTCAGGGCGAGGTCTGGGCGGCTGCCAGCTCGCCGAGGGTGACGTCGGCGGTCTTGGTGGCTCCGTTGCGGGTGTAGGTGACGGTGACCTTGGTGCCCGGGCTGAGCGAGGCGAGCGCGGTGGTGAGCGCGTTCAGCGAGTCCACCTGGGTGTCGCCGATCTTGGTGATGACGTCCCCGGCCTGGAGCCCCGCCGAGGCCGCCGCCCCGCCCGGGGTGACCGTCACGATGACCGCGCCGGAGGGCTGGAACTGCTGGTCGAAGCTGGTCCGGGCGGTGATGCCGAGCGCGGCCCGGCCGGAGTTGGTGACCTTGCCCTGCTTGATCAGCTGGTCGGCGATGTTGGTGATGGTGCTCGCCGGGATGGCGAATCCGATGCCGGGGGCGGCCGCGCCGTTGGTCTGCGGCTCGGTCGCGGCGAGGGTGTTGATGCCGATCACCTTGCTGTCCAGGTCGGCCAGCGCACCGCCGCTGTTGCCCGGGTTGATCGCCGCCGAGGTCTGCACCATGTTGCTGATCGTGGCGCCCGGCGACCCCGGGCCCTGGGGCTCGGAGACGGTCCGCCCGATGGCCGAGACGATGCCCTGGGTGACGCTGCTGGAGAGGCCCAGCGGACTGCCCATGGCGAGGGTGATCTGGCCGATCTGGACCTTGCCCGAATCGCCGAAGCTGGCCGGCTTGAGACCGCTCGGCGGGTTGTTCAGCCGGATCACCGCGAGGTCGGAGTCGGGGTAGCTGGCGACCAGGCCGGCGTCCAGCGCCGTGGTGCTGTTGGCGAGGGTCACCGTGAAGGTGGTCGCGGTGCCGACCACGTGGGCGTTGGTGACGATGTCGCCCTTGTCGTCGTAGACGATCCCGGACCCGAGGCTGTCGCCGGTGGTGATCTGCACCACGGAGGGCAGCACGTTGGCGATCACCGCCTGGTAGGCGTCCTGCAACTGGATCCCGCCGTTCGTCTGGCCGGACGACGAGGCGGCCTGCGGGGAGCCTGCGGCCGGGGACGGACCGGTGGCGGCGACGGTGGACGAGGAGGACGTGCCGCTGCTGCACCCGGCCAGTGCCAGCGCGGCCGCCAGCGCCACCGCGACGGCCCCCGGCAGCCGCCCGCCCGGCGGCTTCGGCCCGATCGGCCGCGGCCCGGCGGGCAGGGGGTTGGCGTGTTCCTTGTGACGGCGCACCTGGCTGCCTCCGATTCGTCACCGCGCCGAACGGGCGCAGGTGTGGACGCACGGAAATCCTGCTCAGCTTTTCACCGTTTTGTCCGCTTTGCGGCCCCGGCTCGCCCGAACGTGGCGATCGAATCCGAACGCCTAGGATCGGCACATGACTTGGTTGATCACCGGCGGTGCCGGATACATCGGCGGACACGTCGTCCGACAGCTGCTCGACGCCGGGGAGCGCGTCGCCGTCCTGGACGACCTCAGCACCGGCGACGCCTCCCGGCTGCCGGCCGGCGTCCCCCTGATCGAGGGCTCCACCCTGGACCGCGCCGCCCTGGACGCCGCGATCCGCGAACACGGCGTCGAGGGCATCCTGCACTTCGCCGCCAAGAAGCAGGTCGGCGAGTCCGTCGAGCAGCCCTTCCTGTACTACCGCGAGAACATGATCGGCCTCCAGACCGTCCTGGAGGCCGCCGCCGAGGGCGGGGTGAAGCGCTTCCTCTTCTCCTCCTCCGCCGCGGTCTACGGCATGCCGGACGTCGACCTGGTCACCGAGTCCACGCCCTGCGCCCCGATGAGCCCGTACGGCGAGACCAAGCTGGCCGGCGAGTGGCTGGTCGCCGCGGCCGGCAAGGCCCACGGCATGTCCACCGTGGCCCTGCGCTACTTCAACGTGGCCGGCGCCGCCTCCCCCGAGCTCTCCGACGCCGGGGTCTTCAACCTGATCCCGATGGTCTTCGAGCGGCTCACCGCCGGCGAGGCCCCGCGGATCTTCGGCGACGACTACCGGACCCCGGACGGCACCTGCGTCCGCGACTTCATCCACGTCTCCGACATCGCCTCGGCGCACGTGGCGGCCGCCAAGCGGATGGCCGCCGACCCGGCCGGCGCGACCTCCCTGGTGCTGAACATCGGCCGCGGCGAGGGCGTCAGCGTCAAGGAGATGCTGGAGGTGATCGGCAAGGTCACCGGCTACGACACCGCCGCCGAGGTGACCCCGCGCCGCGCCGGCGACCCGGCCCGCGTGGTGGCCTCCGCCGACCTGATCCACCGCGAGCTGGGCTGGACCGCCCGTCACGACGTGACGGAGATGGTCTCCTCCGCGTGGGACGGCTGGTGCAGCCGCCACCCCGGGGCCCGCAAGGCCTGAGGCCCGACCCGGCGCCGCCGCTCCGGCGGCGCCGACCCGGCGGTGTCCGCCCCGCGGTTCAGCGGGCGGGCACCGCCGTACCGTAGAAGGCGTCCAGCGCGTACACGCAGCGGTCCTTGGAGCCGACGAAGACCCGGCCGCCGACCGCCACCGGCGAGCCGGTGAGCTCGCCCTTGGTGCCGAGCTCCCAGCGCAGCTGACCGCTCGCCAGGTCCAGGGTGTGCAGCGAGTGGTCCCGGCTGCCCAGGTGCACCAGGCCGTCGGCCACCGCCGGGGAACCGACGATCTCCCCGCGGGCGGTGTAGCGCCAGCGCTCCCGGCCGCCGGCCGCCTCGAAGGCGTACAGCACCTCGCCGTTGCCGACCAGCACCATGCCGTCCGCGACCACCACCGGGTCGGCGCCCTGGCGGCGGCCGGTGACCCCGCGCCAGCGGTCCAGGCCGGTGGCCGCGTCCAGCGCGTAGACCGTGCCCAGGTAGTCGGCCACGTAGACCGCGTCGGCGTCCAGGGCGGGCGGGGTGAACAGCACCACCGGGGCCTCGAAGCGCCAGCGCTCGACCCCGCTGGCCGCGTCCAGCGCGTACACCCGGGTGCCGGCCGACACGTACAACACGCCGCCGCGCTCCACCGGGTGCGAGGGCACGTCCTCGCCGACCGGGAAGGACCAGCGCAGGCCCGCGCCGCGCGGGTCGACGCAGCGCAGCCGCCCGCCGCCGTAGTAGTAGGCGGCGCCGCCCACCAGGACCGGGCCGGACTGCGGGTTCTCGTAGTCCTGCTGGGCGTCGTCCGCGCGCCACAGCTCGGCGCCGTTGGCGGCCGAGCGGAGCTGGACGCCGCCGCCCCTGATGCCGCAGCAGAGCACGCCGTCGGCGGCGGAGAGCGAGTAGACCCAGCCGTCCAGCGAGGTGCGCCAGCGCTCGGTGCCGTCCGCGGCGTCCACGGTGTACAGGTGCGGGCCGTCCGCCGCGTGCACCCGGCCGGCGTCCACCGCGAGCGCCCAGGCGACGTCCCGGGTCTTGTAGCGGCGCTCGCCGGAGGCAATGTCCAGCGCGTGCACCTCGAAGCTGGAGACGAAGAGCGTGCCGTCCGCGACCACCGGGGTGCCCCAGACGTCGTTGGACATCCGGAACCGCCAGGGGCGCCAGCGGGCGACCGGCGCGGGCGGCGGGGTGGGGGCCCGGCGGACCCAGTCGGTCGTGGCCGGGGCGGTGCTCGGGCCGGGCTGCTCGTACTCGGCCCGCGGCCCCGGGCCTATCCGCACCGAGGCACCGGACAGCTGCACCTCGACGGAGCCGCCGGTCGGCGCCCGGTGCCGGTTCGGGGAGGCGATCTTCGCGGTCGGGATCTCGGCGTCCGAGTGCGGGCCCGGCTGCGGCAGGCTGTGCACCGGCCCGGCCGGCGACTGGGCGTGCCGCCCGCCCGGGTTGGTGCGCGGGTCGGCCGGTCCGAGGTGCTGCGGCGGGACGTGGGCGGGCGGGACGTGCGCGGGCGGGCCCTGGGGATGCGGGGGCGGCTGGGCCGGGCCGGCCGGCGGGCGCGACGGCGGGGCGGCCGCACGGCGGCCCCGCTTGCGCTCGATCAGCTCCAGCGCGTTGGCCGGCAGCCACTCCCCGGCCTCGCCGGAGGCGTCGTCCCGCGAGAAGAGGTGCGGGGCCAGCTCGGTCTGGATCTGCGCCGGGGTGGGCCTGCGCTCGGGGGCCTGCTGCATGCAGGCGCGGACCAGGTCCATCAGCTCCGGCGGCATGCCGGTCAGGTCCGGCTCCTCGCGGAGCAGCTGGAACACCGTCTCGACGGGGTTGGAGCCCCGGTAGGGCGGGTGCCCGGTGGCGCAGAAGACCATCAGCGAGCCGAGCGAGAAGACGTCGCTGGCGCCCCGGACGGTACGGCTGTCCCGGGCCTGCTCGGGGGACATGTAGGCGGGGGTGCCGACCGCGACGTTGGTCATGGTGAGCCGGGTGCTGGACACCCCGGCCGCGATGCCGAAGTCGATCACCTTCGGGCCGTCCTCGACCACCAGGACGTTGGAGGGCTTGAGGTCGCGGTGGATCAGCCCGGCCGCGTGGATGGACTGGAGGGCCTCCGCGATGCCGGCGACCAGCCAGCGGGTGGCCTCCACCGGCAGCGGGCCGCAGTCCTCGACCAGGTCCTCCAGCGAGGGGGCCGGAATGTACGCGGTGGCCAGCCAGGGCACCCGGGCGTCCGCGTCCGCGTCCACCACGGCCGCCGTGTAGAAGCCGCCGACCGTCTTGGCCGCCGCGATCTCCCGGGCGAAGCGGACCCGGAACAGCTCGTCCTCGGCCAGCTCACCCCGCACGGTCTTGATGGCCACCCGCCGCCCCGACGCGGAACGCGCCAGGTAGACCAGCCCCATCCCACCCGCGCCGAGCCGCCCCAGCACCTCGAAGGGCCCGATCCGCCTCGGATCGTGCGCCGTCAGCTGGTCCACTCCGCTGCCACCTCCCCGTTGTCCGCACCCGCCGCGTGGTGCCGGACCCGATTCTCCAATGCCGTCCTACGCATATCCAACCTCCCCCATCCCCCGGAACCCGTCGTCCGGGCCCGGACGACGCCCCGGACAGCCCTCTGACCAGCGAGGACGGAACGGCCGGATCCCGACGCCCGCTCCGGGGGCGGCTTGCGCCCGGAGCCCCGGACCGTCCACTTCCGGACGGGACCGCACCCTTCGGCCGTCGTCACGCTCTGTCACCCAACCACCCCTCAGCGGACTCGCCGTCACGCTGTGAGGTCAAAAGCACACGGGGGGGCTTCAACAGGGGCTTCGAAGCCCGGTGAATATCCGTCCGAAGTGGTTCATGCCGCTATACCAACCCCCGTGCGGAGTAATAGTCGCATCACCGAATCGCGCCAAGATCGTGCCACGGTAAGCTGACGGCATGACAGGACAAGTTCGCACCGTCGACGGTCGCGTCGCCGGGCGACGCGGACAGGAGACGCGGCAGAAGCTGCTCGATTGCCTCCGCGAGATGCTCAGCACGTCGCCCTATCGGGACGTCAAGGTCATCGACGTCGCCCGTATGGCGGGTACCTCCCCCGCGACCTTCTACCAGTACTTCCCGGATGTCGAGGGCGCTGTCCTCGAAATCGCCGAGGAAATGGCCAAGGACGCCGACCAGCTCAAAGAGCTGGTGGCCGGAAAGTCCTGGGCAGGGAAGTCCGGACCGACCACTTCGGAAGAACTGGTCGACGGATTCCTCGCCTTCTGGCGCAAGAACGACGCCATTCTCCGAGTGGTCACGCTCGGTGCCGCCGAAGGGGACAAGCGGTTCTTCAAGATCCGCATGACGGTCCTCAACGCGGTCGCCAAGCCACTCGCGGAGGCCGTCAAGGAACTCCAGGCGAAGGGTCAGGCCGACAAGTCGCTCGATCCGAACGCCGTGGCCGGGGCCCTGGTCTCGCTGCTCGCCTCGGCGGCCGAGCACCAGAAGGCCTTCACCTCCTGGGGCGTCAAGGTCAAGGACCTCAAGCCCAACCTCGCTCCCCTGGTGTACCTGGGCGTCACCGGCAAGAAGGCGCCCAAGTAGGACCGTTCTCCGACCCATCATCCGCTCCGCGCGCAGCCCCGGCCTCCTGTCCGGGGAACGACGGACGGCGGCCGTGTCCTCGGGGGAGGTCCGCCGACGTACCGCACGCGCGCCAGACATGCCGGTGGGCGGGCACCCGGGACAGGGTGCCCGCCCACCGGCGTGTCCGGGGTTCGGACGGGGTGCGGCCCCGGGACGGCGTCGTGGTGCCGTCCCGGGGCCCTTGCGGAGCCGTTCAGGGGGCCGTGCGGCGCCGTTCGGCGGCCGCGCGGCGCCGTGGGGTCAGGGGCAGCGCACGACCTGGCCGGCGTAGGCCAGGCCCCCGCCGAAGCCGAAGAGCAGGACCGGGTCGCCGGGCGAGAGCTCGCCGCGCTCGACCAGCTTGGAGAAGGCCAGCGGGATGGAGGCGGCCGAGGTGTTGCCCGAGTGGACCACGTCCCGGGCCACCACGGCGTCCTCGCCGAGCCCCAGCTTGCGGGCGATCGTGTCGATGATCCGCAGGTTGGCCTGGTGCGGGACGAAGCCCTTGAGCTCGGACGGGTCGATCCCGGCCCGCTCGCAGGCCTGGCGGGCCAGCGGGGCGAGCTGGGTGGTGGCCCAGCGGAAGACCGCCTGGCCCTGCTGGCTGATGACCGGGTCCCAGCCGGTGATCACCACGGCGTCGCCCCGCTCCGGCTCGGAGCCCCAGACCACCGGCCCGATGCCGGGCTCGCCGCCCTCCTCCTGGGCCTCGATCACCGCGGCGCCGGCGCCGTCGCCGAAGATCACGCAGGTGGAGCGGTCGGTCCAGTCGAGCGTGTCGGACATCCGCTCGGCGCCGATCACCAGGGCGCGGCGGGCCGAGCCGGCCCGGATCGCGTGGTCGGCGGTGGCCAGGGCGTACGAGAAGCCGGAACAGACCGTGTTGATGTCGTACGCGGCGGGCGAGCGCACGCCCAGCCGGGCGGCCACCGCGGCGGCGGTGTTGGGGCTGCGCTCGATCGCGGTGCAGGTGGCGACCACGACGAGGTCGATCTCCGCGGCGGTCCGGCCGCTGTTGGCGAGGGCCTTCTGCGCGGCCTCGGTGGCGAGGTCGACCAGGCTCTCCTCCTCGGCGATGTGCCGGGTGCGGATGCCCACACGGGTGCGGATCCACTCGTCGTCGGTGTCGACGAGCCCCGCCAGGTCGGCGTTGGAGAGGACCTTGGGGGGCTGGTAGTGCCCGAGTGCCACAATGCGAGAACCGCTCATACTGCCATGGAACCGGGTTACCCGCTGGTCAGCATGGTATGACCGGCGACAGGATCCGCCCCCTCGATCTGTAGGAGGTGGACAAGGGGCCTTGGGGGGCCCGGGTTCCGCGTACGCCGAGGTCAGGCGGCCAGCGCGGCGGTGTCGCCCATCACGATGACCGGGTGGGCCGCCGGGTCCAGGGTGCGGATCAGCTGGGCCATCTTGTCCTCGGGGATCGACACGCACCCGTGGGTCGGCCCGTCGTGGTCCACGTGGAGCCAGATGCCGCCGCCCTTCTTGGAGCCCATCGGGCGGCGCGTGTCGAGCGGGGAGTTGCCGGGGACGCGGTTGTAGTTGATCGCGACCACGTAGTCGAAGGAGCCGGCCAGCTGGTCCCCGAAGAAGCCCGTGCCGGAGACCACGAAGCTCGGGTCCTTGTCGTACGGGAGCTTGCTGCCCGGGTCCGCCTTGCGGCCGCCCGCGTCGGTGAGGTTGAACACACCGATCGGGCTGCGCAGGTCGCCCTCGTTGTGGTCGGTGGTCCAGCCGTTCTTGCCGTTGTGGCCCTGCCAGGTCTCGCCGGCCAGCCAGCGGCCCTCGGAGGTGCGGGTCCAGAGGGTGACGGCGTTCTTGTCGGTGTTCTTGTCCTGGCCGGAGGCGACCACGACCTGGGTGGTCTCGGCGGGTATCTGCGCGGTGAACTTCGCGCCGAGGCCGGGTATCGCGGCGACCGAGCCGTCCGTACGGGTCTGGCTGCGGTCGGCGGCCGGGGCTGCGGCCTGCCGGTCGGAGGCGGCCTGGGCGGCCGCGGGGGCCGAGCCGGGCTGGTCGGGCTTGCTGACGCCCTCCGGGCCGGGGCCGTCGGCGGCGGCGATGCCGGGCTTGGCGCCGTCCTGGCCGACGGCGTACCAGCCGGCGGTGGCGGCGACCAGCAGCGCGGTGCCGGCCATCACGGCCTTGCCGTGACGTTTCTGCTTGGCCTTGCGCCGCCGTCCCCGCGCGGCCGTCCGGCCACCCGCCACGGGCGCGGCGGCGAGCACCACGGGCGCGGGTTCGTGGACGGGCTCGTAGTGGGCGTAGGGCACAGGCTCGTAGCGGGCCTCGGGCACGGCTTCGTGAACGGGCTCGGCCCGGTAGACGGACTCGGCCTCGTAGCCGGGCTCGGCCGGGTACTGGACGGGTTCGGCCTCGTACGGCTGGAACGGCTGCCGGTACGCCTCGTAGTACCCGTCAGGGGCCTGCTCGTACGGCTGGTACCGGTCGTAGTAGGCGTCCTGCTGAACCGGCTGCTGGTACGGCTGGAAGCTCTCGTACTGCTGCTGCGGCATCAGGTCGACCGGCTCCTGCGTCGGCTGGTGCGGCGGGTACGCGGTGGCACGATCAGAACCGGACATGCCGTCGATCCTGCCAAACGCCGTACCCGTTGGTAAACCCGGGCCCCGTGCGGAGGCCGTGAAGACAACCGCCGCCCGGGCCGACGGACGGCCGGGGCGGCGGAGGACTTCGAGGACCGGAACGCCGTCAGAGGCGCATCGCCTGCGGGGACTCACGGCGCATCGGGTCCGGGCCGTCGTACTCGCGGATGACCTCGTAGCGGGTGTTGCGCTCCACCGGGCGGAAGCCGGCGTCGCGGATCAGCCCGAGCAGGTCGTCGCGGCCGAGCTTGTTCGGGGTACCGAAGTTGTCCGCGTCGTGGGTGATCTTGTACTCGACCACCGAACCGTCCATGTCGTCCGCGCCGTGGCTGAGCGCCAGCTGGGCGGTGGCGACGCCGTGCATCACCCAGAAGACCTTGACGTGCGGGACGTTGTCGAAGAGCAGCCGGGAGACCGCGAAGGTCTTCAGCGCCTCGGCGCCGGTGGCCATCTCGGTGCGGGCCATCAGCTTGTTGCGCACGACGCCGTCCTTGGAGTCGTGGAAGTCGTGCTGGTAGCGCAGCGGGATGAAGACCTGGAAGCCGCCGGTCTCGTCCTGGAGCTCGCGCAGCCGCAGCACGTGGTCCACCCGGTGGCGGGGCTCCTCGATGTGGCCGTACAGCATGGTGGCCGGCGTCTTGAGGCCCTTGCTGTGCGCGAGGCGGTGGATCCGCGACCAGTCCTCCCAGTGGGTGTCGTGGTCGACGATGTGCTGGCGGACCTCCCAGTCGAAGATCTCCGCGCCGCCGCCGGTCAGCGACTCCAGGCCGGCGTCGATCAGCTCGTCCATGATCTCGTCGGCGGACAGGCCGCTGATCTTCTCGAACCAGTGGATCTCGGTGGCGGTGAAGGCCTTCAGCGAGACGTTCGGCAGCGCCGCCTTCAGCTCCCGCAGCGAGCGCGGGTAGTAGCGCCACGGCAGGGTCGGGTGCAGGCCGTTCACGATGTGCAGCTCGGTGAGGGACTCGACCTCCATCGCCTTGGCGAGGCGGACGGCCTCCTCGATGCGCATCGTGTACGCGTCCTTCTCGCCCGGCTTGCGCTGGAACGAGCAGTACGCGCAGGACGCGTTGCACACGTTGGTCATGTTGAGGTGGCGGTTGACGTTGAAGTGGACGACGTCGCCGTTCTTCCGCGTCCGCACGTGGTGGGCCAGCCCGCCCAGCCAGGCCAGGTCGTCGCTCTCGTAGAGCGCGATCCCGTCCTCGCGGGTCAGCCGCTCACCCGCGTAGACCTTCGCCTCCAGCTCGCGCTTGAGCCCTGCGTCCATGCGGTGACCCGCCTCCTCCGACATTCGATTCCTTGCCGGAATGAGCGTACGCCTATGCCGAGAGCAGCTCTGCGAGCAGTGTCGGGTCGATGTTGCCGCCGCTGACCACGGCCGCCACCGCCTGGCCCCCGGTCTCGGCGGCGCGGTGGAAGTAGGCGGCCGGGGCGACCGCCCCGGAGGGCTCGGCGACCAGCCGGCCGCGGCGGGCCAGCACGGCCACGGTGGCGCGGATCTCGTCCTCGGTGACGGTGACGATGTCGTCCACGTAGGCGGTGACGTGCTCGAACGGCAGCACGCCGAGCGACGGGGTGCGCAGCCCGTCCGCGATGGTCCGGTAGGTGTCGGCGACCGGCCACTCGACCCGTCGGCCGGCCCGCAGGCTGGCCCGGGCGTCGGCGGCCAGCTCGGGCTCCACGCCGATCACCCGGATGCCGGGGCGGGTGAGCTTGAGCGCGGCCGCCGTCCCGCCGATCAGGCCGCCGCCGCTGACCGGCACCAGGACGGTGTCCAGCTCGGCCGGGGCGTCCTCGGCGATCTCCAGGCCGACCGTGCCCTGGCCCGCGATGATGAACGGGTCGTCGTACGGCGGGACCCAGACGTAGCCGTGCTTCCCGGCCAGCTCGGCGGGCAGGGTGTCCCGCTCCTCCGGCGGGACCAGGATCACCTCGGCGCCGAACGAGCGGGTGGCCTCCACCTTCACCGCGGGCGAGGTGTCCGGCATCACGATCACGGCCTTGATGCCGAGCGTCCGGGCCGCGTACGCCACCGCCTGCGCGTGGTTGCCACTGGACTGGGCGACCACGCCCCGGGCGCGCTCGTCCTCGGTGAGCGCGGCCAGCCGGTTGTAGGCGCCGCGGGTCTTGAACGCCCCGGTCGGCTGGAGGCTCTCGGGCTTCAGCCAGAGCCGCCGTTCCCCCTCGGCCGCCCAGGGGGCGGGAACCAGGGGGGTGCGCACGGCGACCCCCGCGATCCGCTGCCGAGCCGCCCGCAGCTCCTCCAGACCGACCAGCGCCATGCGTCACTCTCCTACAGGAGGAAGTTCACTCACCCGGTTTTCCCACTTCGTGGAGAGTACGACGGTGGTGCGGGTTCGGGCCACGCCCTTCGTGCCCGAGATCCGCTTGACCACCGATTCCAGGCCGGCCACGTCGGCCACCCGGACCTTCAGCATGTACGAGTCGTCACCGGCGATGAACCAGCAGTCCTCGACCTCGTTGAGGTCCTTCAGCCGGAACGCCACGTCCTCGTGGTCCGCGGCGTCGGTGAGCTGAAGGCCGATCAGGGCCGTCACGCCGAAGCCGAGCGAGGCCGGGTTGACCGTCGCCCGGTAGCCGGTGATGACCCCGGCCTGCTCCAGGCGGTTGATCCGGTCCGTGACGCTCGGGCCGGAGAGCCCGACCAGGCGGCCCAACTCGGCGTAGGACGCGCGGCCGTTCTCCCGGAGCGCCTGGATGAGCTGTCTGTCCACCGTGTCCATATACCGTCCGCGTCCTTCCGAACCTCGCCAGACCCACAGATCATTATCCGGATTCAAAGGCGCCCTGCGCCGACCGACCCGGATATCGCAGAGAAGATACTCTCCCGCCCCCGGTCTCCTTACTCCCCCTCAGCCGGAGCGCCGTCGCCGCCGGCCGTCCTGCGGGCGGCCGCGCCCAACTCCCCTTCCCAGCGCAGGTACAGGGAATGCGGCACGTCGACGGCGTCCAGCACCCGCCCGGCCACGAAATCCACGAGCTCGCGCACGGTGGAGCCGCCGGCGTAGAAACCGGGCGAAGCGGGCAGGACGACCGCCCCCTGCGCGTCGAGCTCCACCAAGTGCTTCAACGTCACCCCGTTGAGTGGTGTCTCGCGCACGCAGACGACGAGCGGGCGGCGCTCCTTGAGGGTGACGCTGGCCACGCGCTGCAGCAGGTCCTTGCTCAGGCCGAGCGCGATCCCGGCCACCGCGCCGGTGGTCGCGGGCACCACGAGCATGCCCTTGGCCGGGTAGGAGCCGCTGGACGGGCCGGCCGCGAAGTCCCCGGCGGGCCAGTAGCGGACGTCGTCCAGGCCCCGGTCGCTCCCGAGCCAGGCGGCCAGGTCGGCGCGCCAGTGGGCGTCCCGGAAGGAGATGCCGGTCTCGTCCAGGATGGTGAGCCGGGCGGCGCGGCTGACGATCAGGTCCACCGCCTCGCCGGCGGCCAGCAGCGCGCGGATCACCGAGGCCGCGTACGGCGTCCCCGACGCACCCGAGACCCCGACCACCCACGGCTGACGCTTCGCAGTTCCCATGGGGCAATTCTGACCCGCCTCGACCTGCGCGTTCGGCCCGGGCCGGCCGGGAGGGGGTCCAGGAGCCCCGACCCCTGGAAGGATGGGCCGCATGGCAGCGACCCTCGTCGACCTCACCCATCAGGTGACCACCGCGATGCCCGTCTACCCCGGCGACCCGGCCGTCCTGCTGGAGCCCGCGCTCACCACCGCCACCGCCGGGGTGAACGTGCTGGCCCTGCACCTCGGCTCGCAGTCCGGGACGCACGTGGACGCGCCGTACCACGTGGACGTCACCTGGCCGACCCTGGACGGGCTGCCGCTGGAGCGGTTCACCGGCCCGGCCGTGGTCGCCGACCTGCGCGGGCTGGAGCCCCGGACGGCCGTCACCCCCGAGTTGCTGGCGCCCGCGCTGGAGCGGGCCGCCGAGGGAACCGTCCTGCTGCTGGCCACCGGCTGGGCCCGGCACTGGGGCACCGACGCCTACCTCGCCCACCCCAGCCTGACCCCCGCCGCCGCCGAGGCGATCGTCGCCGCCGGGGTGCGGACGGTCGGGGTGGACGCGCTCAGCGTCGACCCGACCCCCGACCCGGGCCCGGGCGATCCCACGGTGGCCGCCCTGCTCGCCGACCTCACCGACGAGCACGACCACGGCACCGCCGAGGAGCCGACGCTGGCCGCCCACCGGGTGCTGCTGGGGGCGTCCGGCGGCGGGGTGATCGCCGAGAACCTGACCGACCTGCGGCCGCTGCTGGCGGCCCAGGAGGCCGGACTGCCGGTGGAGGTCTCGCTGTTCCCGCTGCGGCTGGTCGCGGCGGACGGCGCACCGGTGCGGGCGGTGGCCCGGCTGGGCTGAACCGGCGGGTGGACTCCCGGGACTTGGTCTAGACCATCCCCCGTCAACGCCAGTACGCTTTCCGGCCATGGCTGAGATCATCGGAGTGATCGAGCGACTCTGGCGCTACCCCGTGAAGTCCACCGGCGGCGAGCGGCTCGACTCCGTCGAGGTGGACGGACGCGGCCTGGCCGGCGACCGCCTCTACGCCGTCCGCGACGCGGCCGGGAAGCTCGGCTCGGGCAAGAACACCCGCCGCTTCCGCCGGATGGACGGCCTGCTCCGCCTCTCCGCCCGGCTCGGCCACCGGATCGACGGCCCCGAACTGTTCGATCCGCTCGGCCGCCCGGTCGACCGGCCGAACGCCTTCCTGCGCGCCTACCTCCAGCGCGAGGACGTCGAACTCGCCCGCGAGGACGCCGTGTCGCACTTCGACCGGCTGCCGGTCAGCGTGCTCAGCACCGCCACCCTGGACTGGGTCCGCGAGGCCGTCCCCTTCGCCGTGATCGACGAGCGCCGGTTCCGCCCCAACATCGTGCTGCGCACCCCGCCCGGCACCCCGCCGTTCGTCGAGGACGCCTGGCTCGGCCGCCAGGCGTCCGGCGAGGCCCCCGGCAGTGCCCGGCTCTCCTTCGTCGCCTCCAGCGAGCGCTGCGCGATGACGGGTGCCCCGCAGCCCGGGCTTCCGCACGCGCCCGAGATCCTCAAGGCCGTCGTGCACGCCCACGACGGGCGGCTGGACGCGCTCGCCGAGGTCGCCGCCCCGGGTCGGCTGCGGGTCGGCGACCGGCTGATCCTGGGCTGACCACGGCCTTTCGCGCACAACCTGCCGATCGTCAACACCTTTCTCCGGTTGACGACTTGACCTTCGCTCGCCCATCCTGTCTTACTGTCATAAGACAGGAGAACAACTAGTGATCGAGTTCGTCCTCGACAGCCGCTCGCGGGTCGCCACCTACATGCAGCTCGTGCTCCAGGTGAAGCAGGCCCTGCGGGTCGGACTGGCCCGGCCCGGCGACCAGCTGCCGAAGGTCCGCGAGGTGGCGCGCGCCCTGGCGATCAACCCCAACACCGTCCTCAAGGCCTACCGGGAACTGGAGTTGGAGGGGCTCGCCGAGGGCCGGCCCGGTGTGGGGACCTTCCTGGTCGGCACACTGGCCGGCCCCGCGCTGGCCAACCAGGCCGAGTTGCGCGAGGACCTGGTGGCCTGGCTGCGCAAGGCCGAGACCGCCGGGCTCACCCACGAGGACATCGCCGCGCTGATCGACACCACGATGCGGGCAACACTCAACAGGGGGAAGACATGACGGAAGTCGCGCTGGAAGCACGCGAATTGGGCAAGCGGTACGGCAAGGCCTGGGCACTGGAGGGCTGCTCGCTCCAGCTCCCGGCCGGACGGATCGCCGCACTGGTCGGCCCGAACGGGGCGGGCAAGTCCACCCTGCTGCACCTGGCCGTCGGACTGCTCGAACCGGACGCCGGCGAGGTCCGGGTGTTCGGCCGCGACCCCCGGCAGGGCGTCGCGGCGCTGGCCGGGATCGGATTCGTCGCCCAGGACACCCCGCTCTACCCGGACTTCACCGGGGACGAGCTGATCACCATGGGCGGCAAGCTCAACCACCACTGGGAGGCCGCCCCCGCCCGCGACCGGCTGACCCGCCTCGGCATCCCCCTCGACAAGCCGGTCGGCCGGCTGTCCGGCGGCCAACGCGCCCAGGTGGCACTGGCCCTGGCGCTCGCCAAGCAGCCCCGACTGCTGCTGCTGGACGAGCCGGTGGCCGCCCTCGACCCTCTGGCCCGGCACGCGTTCATGCAGGAACTGATGGGCGCCGTCGCCGAGAGCGGCACCACCGTGCTGCTCTCCTCGCACCTGCTCGCCGACCTGGAACGGGTCTGCGACCACCTGGTCGTCCTGAACACCGCGCAGGTCCAACTGACGGGTGCGGTGGACGACCTGCTCGCCGAGCACTGCCGGATCACCGGCCCCCGGACCGGCACGGAGTCCGTACCGGGAGTGGCCGCCGTCATCCAGGCCAGCCACACCGAGCGCCAGTCCACCCTGCTGGTGCGCACCGACGGGCCGGTGGACGAGAGCGTCTGGACCGTCCACCCGGTGACCCTGGAGGACCTCGTCCTCGCCTACCTGGGCGCGGGCGACACCCGGTTCTCCCCGGAGGTGGCGGCATGACCTGGCTGATCTGGCGCCAGCACCGCAAGCAACTGTTCTGGACGCTCGCCGCCCTGGCCGCGCTGGCCGCCGTGATGGTGCCCACCGGCCTCGCGATGCGCGGCGCCCTCGACCGCAGCGGCCTCGGCTCCTGCCTCGCCAAGCTCGGCCACGAGAGCCTGCTGACCGGGGCCGGCGGCTGCGAGGGCCTCAACCAGCGCTTCCAGAACCAGTACGGCGGACTCCTCTACGTCGCCGTCCTGTTCGTCCTGCTGCCGGTGCTGGTCGGGCTGTTCTTCGGCGCGCCGCTGGTCGCCCGCGAGGTGGAGAACGGCACCCACCGCCTGGTGTGGACCCAGGGGATCAGCCGGCGGCACTGGGTGCTCGCCAAGTTCGGCCTGGTGGGCGGCGCCGCGGTGCTGCTCGCGGTCGCGTACGCGCTGGGCGTGGCCTGGTGGTTCGGCCCCTTCGCGGCCACCGGCCAGGGCCGGCTGGGCTACCTGAGCTTCGACGTCCAGGGCGTCGCCCCGATCGCGTACACCCTGTTCGCGGTGGCGCTCGGCGTGTACACCGGCACGGCGGCCCGCAAGGTGCTGCCCGCGATGGGGATCTCGCTCGCCGCGTTCGCCGCGGTGCGCGTCCTGGTCGAGACGGCGGTCCGCCCGTAC
Organism: Kitasatospora sp. NPDC058063; assembly: GCF_042885395.1. Lineage (NCBI taxonomy): Bacteria > Bacillati > Actinomycetota > Actinomycetes > Kitasatosporales > Streptomycetaceae > Kitasatospora > Kitasatospora sp. NPDC058063. Next base: position 768,323 of record NZ_JBHVSD010000001.1, on the reverse strand, counting down.
CTCCTCCCCGCGAAGACGGCCTCGTACGCGGCGGAGAGCGGACTGCTCCCCAACCGCTATGCCGGAGACTGGGTCTTCGACCAGGTGGTGCGCAACGGCGCCGGCGAGACCGTGCTGCACGACGGGCAGATCGGCTGCCCGCCGGCCACGGACCCGGGGGCCGCCGACTGCGCCAGGAACATGGCCGAACACGGCTTCGGCGCCGGGCCGTACACCAACGCGATGGAGTACCAGCCCGCCGACCGGTTCTGGACCTTCCAGGGGATCGAGTCGGGGCTGTTCCTGGCCCTGACCGCGCTGCTGGTGTTCCTCGCGGTGCGGCGGATCCGGCGGATCTCCTAGGGCCTGGTGGGCCGGGTGGCCGCGGGCCGGGCGCCGCGGCCTGCCGATCACGGTCCTCATCGGGGGGTGTCGCCGTCGCTCCCGGATGCTGCCGCGGGGACGGCGACCGCCCGCAGGTAGGCGTCGACGAAGATGTCGACGATCTCGTCCATCGAGGGCAGCCCGGCCCCCAGGGCGGGCTCCAGCACCGGCCGCATCAGGACGTGGTTGAGCAGCGGGCCGAGCAGCAGCTGGATCAGCACCGGGGTGGGCAGCGGTCTCAGCCGGCCGGCCCGCACGTGCGGCCGCAGCAGCCGGTCGAGGCTGTCGAGCGTCCGCGGCAGGTTGGCGGCCATCACCCGGGCGGCGGGGCCGTCCGGCCGGCCGAGCAGGTCGGCGAAGACCGCCGGGACGATCCGCGGCTCGTGCGCGAAGGCCGCGGCGAAGGTGGTGTGCAGCGCCCGGACGGTGTCCTCCAGGCGCTCCGGCGGGTCGGCGGCGAGGGCCTCCAGGCCGGGAAGCGCGGAGTGCCGCTCGAAGACGGCGGCGAGCAGGCCGTCCCGCCCCTCGAAGACGGTGTGCAGGCTGGGCAGCGAGCAGTCCGCCCGGTCCGCCACCGCGTCCAGGGTGACCCCGGCCAGGCCCCGCTCGGCCACCAGCAGCGCCGCCGCCTCGATCGCGCGCTCGCGCACCGGCGGCCGTCCGCCCGGGTCGACCCCCGCCTCCCGGACCGCCTCGTCCAGCGCGGCCCGGGAGCCGCCGAGCCGGCGCAGCAGCGTGCTGCGGGAGATCCCGGCCGTCGTGGCGATCGCCGTCAGCGGGACGTCGGCGACGTCCTGGCCCCGCTCCTTCGCCGCCGTGAGGGCGGCCGTCACCAGCTCCTTCATATGGAGCATCGTACTGCTTGACATCTGGAACGGTTCCAGAGACTCTGTAAAGGCAGGTTCCACACGGACAGTGATCGATCGAGCACTGAAAGGGGAGAGCCATGAGCGTCGTGATCTCCGGGGGCGGGCCGGCCGGAATGATGCTGGGCCTGGTGCTGGCACGCGCCGGCGTCGAGGTGACCGTGCTGGAGAAGCACCGGGACTTCCTGCGCGACTTCCGCGGCGACACCGTCCACGCCTCCACCGTGCGGCTGATGGACGAACTCGGCCTCGGACGGAAGTTCGCCGCCCTGCCGCAGAGCCGCCTCGGCAACCTGGTCGTCCGGACGCCCGACGCCGGCCCCGTCGCACTGAGCGCCTACGAGCGGCTGCGGCCCCCGTACAACTACATCGCCATGATCCCGCAGTGGGACCTGCTGAACTTCCTGGTCGAGGAGGCCGGGCGGGAACCCGCCTTCACCCTGCGGATGAACACCGAGGCGACCGGCCTGCTCCGGGACGGCGCCGGCCGGGTGACCGGCGTCCGGTACCGCACCCGGGACGGCGAGGAGGGCGAGCTCCACGCCGACCTCACCGTCGCCGCCGACGGCCGGCACTCCACCCTGCGCCGGGCGGCCGGCCTGGTGCCCGAGGAGTTCCCGGTGCCCTTCGACACCTGGTGGTTCCGGCTGCCCCGGCACACCCACGAGCAGAGCCTGCCGCCCAGCCTCGTCCCCGGCTTCGGCCACGGCGACCTGGCGTTGAGCTTCGCCCGGGCCGACTACTTCCAGATCGCCTACTTCCGCGCCAAGGGCGCCGACCCGCAGCTGCGCGCCGAGGGCATCGAACGGTTCCGCGCCCGGATCGCCGAACTGCTGCCCCAGTACGCCGACCGGGTCGACCAACTGGCCGGCCTCGACGACGTCCACCTGCTCGACGTCAGGCTCAACCGGCTGAACCGCTGGCACCGGGACGGGCTGCTGCTGATCGGCGACGCCGCCCACGCGATGTCCCCGGCCGGCGGGGTGGGCATCAACCTCGCGATCCAGGACGCCGTCGCGGCCGCCACCCTGCTCGCCGGACCGCTGCGGCGCGGACGCCCGACCGTGGCGGCCCTGGCCCGGGTCCAGCACCGCCGGTGGCGGCCGACCGTGATCATGCAGGGGGTGCAGCAGGTCCTGCACCACGTGATGTTCGAACCGGTCCTCACCGGCCGGCAGGCCGGCCCGCCCACCCGGCTGGTGCGGCTCGCCCGGTACGTCCCCGGCTTCCCGCTGCTGCTGTCCCGCCTGATCGCCTTCGGCCCGCTCCCCGAGCACGCCCCGGCCTTCGCCCGGCGCGACGCCTGAGTTCACTCGACCTGCGTTCACTCGACCGGCGAGACCCACGGCGCGGGGCACCGCCCGGCACCGGGACCTCCCGGCGAGCGGCGGCCGCCCGTCCCCCCGCGCACTGTCCGTTCGGGCGGGCGGTTCGCGGGGAACGACCGTTGGCATGACGATCCCTCACCGCTCGACCGGCACCGGCGACCACCACGTCCTGGTCCTGCACGACTGGTTCGGCACCAGCGAGGGCTGGGGCCCGTTCCTCGACTACCTCGACGGCGACGCCTTCAGCTACGCCTTCCTCGACTACCGCGGCTACGGGCAGCGCAAGGACGTCCCCGGCGCGTACACCCTCGCCGAGATCGCCTCCGACGCGCTCGCCCTGGCCGACCAGCTCGGCTGGGACCGCTTCTCGCTGGTGGGCCACTCGATGGGAGGCAAGGCGGCCCAGCAGGTGCTCGCCGAGGCGCCGCTGCGGGTGCGCAAGCTGGTCGGCCTGGCCCCGGTGCCGGCCGGGGCGTACCCCCTGGACGAAGCGGGCGAGGCGCTGTTCTACGGCGCCGCCGAGGACCGGGAGAAGCGCTTCGCCATCCTGGACCTGGTCACCGGACAGCGGGCCGGCCGGGTCTGGCTCGACCGCATGGTCGACCAGTCCCTGCGGCTGTCCACCCCGGAGGCCTTCGGCGGCTACGTCCGCGACTGGGCGACGGCCGACCTCCAGCGCCGGATCGACGGCAACCCGGTGCCGGTCAAGGTGATCGTCGGCGAGCACGACCTCGCCCTCACCGCCGAGGTGATGCGCGGAACCTTCCTCGCCCACTACCCCAACGCCGAGCTGGAGGAGCTCGGCGGCAGCGGGCACTACCCGATGTACGAGGCCCCGGTGGCCCTGGCGATGTCGCTGGAGGGCTTCCTGCACAACTGAGCCGGGGCCGGCGTGCACCTGGATGGACGCGCCGGGTAGACGCTGACGCATGGACCCTAGACCCGCACGCATTGGGCGTCTCATCCTTCTCGCTTACGTTCGACGCATGACAGATGAGCGAGTTGACGGCACGTCCCGGGTGCTGGTGATCGGCGTCTCCGGGGCGGTCGGACGGCACGTCGGGCTGCAGCTCGCGGCCTCCGGAGTACGGGTGCGGACGCTGCCCCCGCGGGACCTGCTCGCCCCGGCGTCGCTGGAGGCGGCGGTGCGGGGCGCCGGGGCCGTCCTGCTGGGGTGGCCGTTCCCGACGGCGGACGGGGCCACGGAGGCGGTGGGCGTGCTGGCCCGGGAGGTCGGGCGGGTGGTGCTCCTGTCGCCGGCCGGCCCCGGCCGGCCGGCGGGCGGGGTCGAGGCGCTGCTCACCGGCAGCGGGGTACGGCACACGGTGCTGCGGGCGCACGGCTTCGCCGCCGCGCTGCAGTGGGCGGAGGAGATCAGGGCCGAGGGCGTGGTGCGGGGCTACGGCGGCGCGGCCGGGCTGAACCCGGTGGACGAGCGGGACATCGCGGCGGTCGCCGTCCGCACCCTGGTCGAGGACGGCCACGACGGGGCCCGGTACATCCTCACCGGCCCGGAGTCACCCACCCAGGCGGAGCAGGTGGAGATCATCGGCGCGGCCGCGGGCCGCCCGGCCACCTGGCATGAGGTCCCCCGCGAGACCGCCCGCCGCCGGCTGTCGGCCACCGGCCGGGCCCCCGCCGCCGTCGACGGCGCCCTGGACCTCGTCCACGCCCGCCTCTCCGCCCCCGAACCGGCCACCACCACGGTCCGGGACGTCACCGGCCACCCCGCCCGCAGCTTCCACGCCTGGGCGACGGACCACGCCGCCCTGTTCCGCTGAACCGGCCCGCCCGGCCCGGCGGTTCAGTAACGCCGGTACATCTCGCGGCGGTTGCCCGGGCGTCAGATCCCGAGGCCGCGGACGGCCAGGTCGACCAGGGCGAAGAAGAACAGCGAGATCCCCACGAAGCTGTTGGTCTGGAAGAACGCCCGGTTGAGCCTGGACAGGTCGTTCGGCTTCACGATGGTGTGCTCGTAGACGAACGCGCCCGCGACGACCACGAGGCCGAGCCAGAAGGCCACGCCGGCGTCCGTCAGGAACCCGAACCAGCCCAGCAGGAGGGTGGTCAGGAGGTGGCACACCCGCGCGCCGCGGATGGCCGCCGGGACGCCGTAGCGCGCGGGCACCGAGCGGACCCCGTTCTCGCGGTCGGACTCGACGTCCTGGCAGGCGTAGATCAGGTCGAAGCCGCCGATCCAGATGCCGACCGCCACACCGAGGACGACCGCGTCCCAGGACCAACTGCCCGTCACCGCCAGCCAGGCGCCGACCGGCCCCATCGCCTGGGCCAGGCCGAGGATCGCCTGCGGGAAGTTCGTGAACCGCTTGCCGTACGGGTAGACCACCATCGGCACCACGGCGATCGGCGCGAGCGCCAGGCAGAGCGGGTTGAGCATCGCGGCCGCGCCGAGGAAGACCACCAGCGCGACGGCCGAGCCGACGTACGCGGTCCTCAACGACACCGCTCCGGTGACGAGTTCACGCGTGGCGGTGCGCGGGTTCCGGGCGTCGATCTCGCGGTCGATGATCCGGTTCGCCGCCATGGCGAAGGTCCGCAGCCCGACCATGCAGACCGTGACGACGAACAGTTCGCCCCAGTGCACCCGCCCGTCGGCGAGGAACATGGCCGTCAGCGCGGCGATGTACGCGAACGGGAGCGCGAAGACCGAGTGCTCGAACGCCACCAGGCGCAGGAACGCCTTGGTGCGCCCGGGGGTCTCGGCGGCGGCCGTGCTCACAGTCCGTACTCCTTCCAGCGGCGCGACACCAGCGCGGCCGTGGCCGGGTCCGAGGAGACCATCTCCGGCCAGCCGCCGTCGCGGGTGTAGCCCTCCTCGGGCAGCTTGCGGGTCGCGTCGATGCCGGCCTTGCCGCCCCAGAACTGCTGGTACGAGGCGTGGTCCAGGTGGTCGACCGGGCCTTCGACCACGGTGAGGTCGCGGCTGTAGTCGACGTTGCCGAAGGCCCGCCAGGCGACTTCCTGGTAGTCGTGCACGTCGCAGTCGGAGTCCACCACGATGATCAGCTTGGTCAGCGACATCATGTGCGCGCCCCAGATCGCGTGCATCGTCTTCTGGGCGTGCTTGGGGTACTTCTTGTCGATCGAGACGATCACGCAGTTGTGGAAGCCGCCGGCCTCGGGCAGGTCGTAGTCCACGATGTCCGGGATGATGATCTTCAGCAGCGGCAGGAAGAACCGCTCGGTGAACTTGCCCAGCGGGCCGTCCTCCGTCGGCGGGCGGCCGACCACGATGGACTGGAGGATCGGGCGGCGGCGCATCGTCACGCAGTCGATCTTCAGCGCCGGGAACGGCTCCTGCGGGGTGTAGAAGCCGGTGTGGTCGCCGAACGGGCCCTCGGGCAGCATCTCGCCGGGCTCCAGCCAGCCCTCCACGACGACCTCGGCGTCGGCCGGGACCTGGAGCGGCACCGTCTTGCAGTCGACCATCCGGACCCGCTCCCCGGCGATGAAGCCCGCGAAGAGGTACTCGTCGATGTCCCCGGGCAGCGGCGCGGTGGCCGCGTAGGTGACGGCCGGCGGGCAGCCGAAGGCGATCGCGACCGGGAGGCGCTCGCCCCGCTTGGCCGCCACCGCGTAGTGGTTGCGGCTGTCCTTGTGGATCTGCCAGTGCATGCCGATGGTGCGGCGGTCGTGCCGCTGGAGCCGGTAGAGGCCCAGGTTGCGGATGCCGTTGTCCGGGTCCTTGGTGTGGGTCAGGCCCAGGTTGAAGAAGGACCCGCCGTCCAGCGGCCAGGTGAACAGGGCGGGCAGCGCGTCCAGGTCGACGTCGTCGCCGGTGAGCACGACCTCCTGCACCGGGGCGTCACCGGGCTTCACGTGCCGGGGCGGGACGTGCGCCATCGAGGCGAGCTTGCCGAAGGCGTCCCGGAAGCCGGTGAAGCCCTGCGGCAGCTCGGGCTTGAGCAGGCCGGCGATCTTCTCGGAGATGTCGTCCGGGCCCTTGAGGCCGAGCGCCTTGGCCAGCCGCCGCTCGGTGCCGAAGACGTTCATCGCCAGCGGCATCGACGAGCCCTTGACGTTCTCGAAGAGCAGGGCCGGGCCCTTGGCCTTCTGCACCCGGTCGACAATCTCGCCGATCTCCAGGTGCGGGTCCACCTCCGCCTTGATGCGCTTGAGGTCGCCCTCGCGGTCGAGGGCCCGGAGAAACGAGCGGAGATCGTCGTATGCCATGCCTGTCAGTATCCGCCACCCGATAGCCTGGCCCGGTCAAGGGCCCCTGGAAGGCGCCCGCCGCCGTCGTCGCCCGGGGGGAGATCCCAGCCGTGCCGAGGATTCTTCTGACCATCGTCCTTCCGCTCGCGCTCTGGGTCTGGGCGTTCGTGGACTGCCTGACCACGCCCGAGGACGAGGTGAAGCACCTGCCCAAGGTGGTCTGGGTGCTGATCGTGCTGCTCTTCCCGCCGCTGGGCCCGATCGCCTGGCTGATCGCCGGCAAGCAGCGCGGCTTCCTGCGGACCGCGCCCGCCGGGGCCGGGCCGGGTTACCCGGCCGAGGACCGCCCGGGCCGTCCCGCCCCGCGCGGCGGGCGCCCGCTGGCTCCGGACGACGACCCCGAGTTCCTCGCCTCGTTGAAGAAGAGCAACAAAGACCACGAGGACATGCTCAAGCAGTGGGAGGCCGACCTGCGCCGCCGCGAGCGCGAGCTGCGCGACGGCGACGAGCCCGAGGACGGCCGCAAGGGCTGATCGGCGCAGGTCCGCCCGCTCGCTCGGACAGCCCACCCCCACCGCGCGGGGTGGGCTGCGGCATTTTTGGCGCTTCCCTACGACTGCGCAACCCCTAACCCGAACGGCGTCCCCCTGCCCGCCGGGCTTGAGCGGACCTTGAGCGGGGCCCAAGAGGACCGGCCTACATTACTGGAAGACGGCCCTGACCTGCGCTTTTCTTCATGCTCAGATCATCGGACCATCATCTGTCCGACAACCCCCGGTATCCAACCGAACACCGAGCGCTCAGTGACCGAACCGACAGCTTCTGTACAGGCCTGACAGCTAAACGAACCCGACCTTGTACGGAATCGACGCCGAAACCAGCGCACGGCCCCTCGTACAGTCATAAGTGAAGAAAGTGATTCGCAGCCGGGGGCACAGCAGACGTTGGCTGTCGGACAGTTCCCTCACCCTTGGAGTGGTTCGAGATGACGGTTGTGCATGAGGCGCCGGTCGACGGCGAGGTCCCCGAGGTCCCGGCCGACGCCCGCGGGCGGGTCGCCGAGCTGCACGAGCTGCGCGAGAAGGTGCGCCGCGGCCCCAGCGACAAGGCCACCGAGGCCCAGCACGCCAAGGGCAAGCTGACCGCTCGCGAGCGCATCGAGCTGCTGCTGGACGAGGGCTCCTTCCAGGAGGTCGAGCCGCTGCGCCGGCACCGCGCCCAGGGCTTCGGCCTGGAGGCCAAGAAGCCGCACACCGACGGCGTGATCGTCGGCTGGGGCACCGTCCACGGGCGCACCGTCTTCACGTACGCGCACGACTTCCGGATCTTCGGCGGCGCGCTGGGCGAGGCCCACGCGCAGAAGATCCACAAGATCATGGACATGGCCATCGCGGCCGGCGCCCCGCTGGTCTCGCTGAACGACGGCGCCGGCGCCCGCATCCAGGAGGGCGTCACCGCCCTGGCCGGCTACGGCGGCATCTTCCAGCGCAACACCAAGGCCTCCGGCGTCATCCCGCAGATCTCGGTGATGCTCGGCCCGTGCGCCGGCGGCGCCGCGTACTCCCCCGCGCTGACCGACTTCGTCTTCATGGTCCGCGAGACCTCGCAGATGTTCATCACCGGCCCGGACGTGGTCCAGGCGGTGACCGGCGAGAAGATCACCCAGAACGGCCTCGGCGGTGCGGACGTGCACGCCGGCGTCTCCGGTGTCGCCCACTTCATCTACGACGACGAGCAGTCCTGCATCGAGGAGGTCCGCTACCTCCTGTCGCTGCTGCCGCAGAACAACCGCGAGATGCCGCCGTCCGTGATGAGCGAGGACCCGGTCGAGCGGCGCAACGACAGCCTGCTGGACCTGGTGCCCGCCGACGGCAACCGCCCGTACGACATGCGCAAGGTCATCGAGGAGATCGTCGACCACGGCGAGTACCTGGAGGTCCACGAGCGCTGGGCCACCAACGTGCTCTGCGTGCTCGCCCGGATCGACGGCCACGTCGTCGGCATCATCGCCAACCAGCCGCAGTCGCTGGCCGGCGTGCTGGACATCAACGCGAGCGAGAAGGCCGCCCGCTTCGTCCAGATGTGCGACGCCTTCAACATCCCGCTGGTCACCCTGCTCGACGTCCCCGGCTTCCTGCCCGGCGTCGACCAGGAGCACGGCGGCATCATCCGGCACGGCGCCAAGCTGCTGTACGCGTACTGCAACGCCACCGTGCCGCGCATCTCGCTGATCCTGCGCAAGGCCTACGGCGGTGCCTACATCGTCATGGACTCCCGCTCCATCGGCGCCGACCTGTCCTACGCCTGGCCCACCAACGAGATCGCCGTCATGGGCGCCGAGGGCGCGGCCAACGTCATCTTCCGGCGCGAGATCAACGCCGCCGAGGACCCGGACGCCATGCGCGCCCAGAAGATCAAGGAATACAAGAACGAGCTGATGCACCCGTACTACGCGGCCGAGCGCGGCCTCGTGGACGACGTCATCGACCCGGCCGAGACCCGCCAGGTGATCTCTTCCGCCCTGGCCATGCTCCGCACCAAGCACGCCGACCTGCCCAGCCGCAAGCACGGCAACCCGCCGATGTAGCGGCGCGCTCCGCCGCACGTGCGCACCGCACGCGCCCCGCAGCAACCGCCCGTACACACCGGGCACCCACCTCAGACCGCAGCAACCGGGGGAGAAACCAGGACATGACCGCTTCCGCCGAACCCCTCGTCCGCATCGTCCGCGGCAGTCTCACCGACGAGGAACTCGCCGCCCTGACCGCCGTCCTCGCCGCGCGCGCCGCCGCCGCGCAGCAGGCCGCCGCCGCCGCGCCGATCGAGCCGATCGCCAACTGGCAGCGCCTGGAGCGCCGCCCGGCGTACTACTCGCCGTTCAGCTGGCAGCAGGCCGCCTGACGGCCCACGGCCCGAGCCGACGGCCGGTCACCCCGCCCGGGTGACCGGCCGTCCGGCATTGCCCGGGGCCGCACCGGAGCGGCCCCCGCCCGGCCGCCCGGGGCCGGAAGGGCCCGCGGAGGGCTCGGTAGGATGCCTACTGGACGGTATGCGTCCGCCGCCCCGTCCGCCCCCATAGGATCGGCCGCTGCCGAGACCAGAACACTCCAGGGAGGCTGCGATGGCCAGGCAGGCCCGCGCACTGGCGACCCGCCAGGCGGTACTCGTCGCCGCGGCCGAGGTGTTCGACGAGCGGGGCTACGCCGCCGCCACGATGTCCGAGATCCTGGACCGGGCCGGCGTCACCAAGGGCGCGCTGTACTTCCACTTCCGCTCCAAGGAGGAGCTGGCGCTCGCCGTCATCGAGGGACAGGGCGTCTTCATCTCCGGCTGGACACCGGCCTCGGACAGCCCGGTGCAGAACCTGATCGACCTCGGCTACGCCTTCGCCCGCGCGCTCCAGACCGACCCGCTGGTGCGCGGCAGCATCCGGCTGACGATCGAGCACGGCAGCTTCACCCAGCCGCAGCTCGCGGCCTACCAGGGCTGGATGGACACGGTCCGCGAACTGCTGGAGCACGCCCGGGAGGCCGGCGACCTCCACCCGGGCGTCGACCTGACCGCGGCCGCCGGGGTGATCACCGGGGCCGTCACCGGCATCCAGCTGAGCTCCCAGGTGCTGGCCGACCGGCAGGACCTGGTCCAGCGGCTGTCCGACCTCTGGACGCTGCTGCTGCCCGGCCTGGTCCAGCCGCACGCGCTCGCCCGGCTGAGCGTCGCCGAGCGCGCCTGAGCCGCCAGGTGCGGCCGGGCCGCCGGGCTCGACCGGCCGCGGCCGCCCCGGGCGGGGCGGCCGCGGCGGCCGGCTCAGACCCGGTAGCCCTCCCGCCGCTCCGCCGCCACCAGGGCCGGCAGCGCCGCCGTCCAGAGCCTGCTCACGGCCTCCGGACCGGGCCGGCCGGTCTCCTCGCCCGCGAGCAGCACCTGGCCGGCCGCCACCGCGGTGAGCAGTTCGGCGGCGGCCCGCCGGTCCACCCCGGGGCACAGCTCGCCGGCCTCGGCGGCCCGGTCCAGCAGCCGGTGGACGACGGCGGTGAGGCTGCGCCAGGCGACATCGGGGGCCACCGGAACGGGCCGGCCCTCCGGCCCCTCCTGGGCACCGTCCCGGCGCGGCCCCGGCCGGCCGAGCCGGACGCCGGCCCGCACCACCACGTCCTCGCGCAGCATCCGGGCCAGCTCGTGCGTGAAGTCGATCAGGCCCTGGAGCGCCGGGCCGTCGGCCCGCAGCGCGCGCAGCGCGGCCGAGCCGACCTCCCGTCCGGAGGCGCAGCGCACCCCGTCGGCGAGGGCCTGCTTGGAAACGAAGTGGAAGTAGAGGGCCCCCTTGCTCACCCCGGCCCGCCGGCTGATGTCGACCAGGCTGGCGGCCTCGAAGCCCACGCGCGCGAAGGTCTCCGCGGCGGCGAGCAGTACGGCCTGCCGGGTCCGCCCAGCCCGTTCCTGCTTGACCACTGGCCCCCTCCGGACTCGGCCGGGCGCGATCCCCGCCCCACCCGGCTGCTGTCGGCGCGGCCCCTGCGGAGGCGGCGCTCGCATGCGGACGGCACCCTCCGAAACCGCATGGTTGGTATCTAATCTAGCGCCTGCTTCGCCCCCGCCGTCCAGCGGGGACGGACCCCCATCGATGGTCCGGGACCCCCTCAACGGGCATTCCCCCAGCCCACGGGGCAGGTAGCGTGATCGGGCCGGAGAATGCGGCCCGGGCACCCCCAGTCGCAAAACACAAACCGGGTGGTATGTATGTTTTGCTCGGACGGCCGTGGCGGCCGCTCCGACCGACACCCTGAAGCGGGGGCCCGTCATGCCATCGATCGTAGAGCCGGACCCGCACGGCCCGTACGCCCGCCCCGGCCCGGGCAGCGGTGGCGGCTTCGACTTCCACGACGGCCCTGCGACCGGCTACGACTTCCACGACCGGACCGTCTCCCGGCACCTGGTGCACCGCGCCTCGGTGTCCGAGGTGTTCCTCACCGGCTGGCAGGCCACCGGCCCGTACGACTTCCTGCTCGGCGCCCAGTGGCCCCGGCTGCACGGCTTCTACCGGCTGCCCGGGGACCGCTACCACGACCCGGTGCTGCTCGCCGAAACGATCCGGCAGACCGGACTGCTGATCGGCCACGCCGGGTTCGGGGTGCCGCGCGGCCACCACTTCGTGATGGAGGACCTCTCCTACGCGCTCCACGAACCCGGACTGCCGGGCCTGGCCGTCACCGCCGGCCCCGCCTCGCTGATGCTGACCGTCGGCTGCGAGGACGTCCGGATGCGGCACGGCGAACTGGTCTCCCTGCGGGTCCGCGTCGACGTCACCCGGGACGGCCGGCCGATCGGCCGCGGCAGCGGCCGGCTGCGGGTGCTCTCCCCCGCCTCGTACGCCCGGCTGCGCGGGCCCGCGCGGCGCACCGCCCCGCCGCTCCTGCCGGCACCCGCCGCACCCGAGCTGGTCGGCCGCGCGCAGCCCGCCGACGTGGTGCTCGGCCCGACCCTGGCCCCGGACACCTGGCTGCTGCGGGCCGACGCCACCCACCCGGTGCTGTTCGACCACGAGCTGGACCACGTGCCCGGCATGCTGGTGCTGGAGGCCGCCCGGCAGGCCGCCCAGCGGCTGCGCCACCCCGAACCGGTGGTGCCGGTCGAGCTGGTGACCTCCTTCGACCGCTACATCGAGCTGGACCGGCCCTGCTTCGTCCGGGCGGTCCCCGAACCGGTCCCCGAACCGACCGCCGGGCCGGCTGCCGGGCCGACCGCGGCGGACGGCCGGCTGGCGGTACGGGTCCAGCTGCTCCAGGACGGCCGGCCGGCGGCCGAGTGCCTGCTGCTCACCGCACCCCTGGACGGGCCGGCCGAGGGCCCGAGGGTGCCGGCCCGGCGGGAGGCCTACGAGGGCCGCCCCGCCGCGCCGGGCCTCGGCGGCACCCGGCTGCCGCTGGCGAGCTGATCCCCCGCCGGGTGGCCGGTCCGCGACGGGCGGCTCGTCCCCGTCAGGGGCTCGTCCCCGTCAGGGGCTCGTCCCCGTCAGGCGGCCACCAGTGCGGCCGGCCGGCCCGCGTGCATCACGCTGAGATTGGTCGCCAGCCGGACCGGGTCCTGGGCCAGCCACAACCGCAGCGCCGCGCCCAGGGCGGCACTGGCCGACTCGACCCGGACGTCGGTGATCTGCGCGATCCGCGCCGCGCCCGGCACCAGCAGGTCGGCCAGCGCGGTCGGCAGCCAGACCGTCAGGGCGCACGGCGCGGGCATGGCCAGCGCCCCCAGCAGCCGGTAGGCGTCCCCCGGTGCGCTGAGCGTGGGGATGATGTCCAGCAGCGCGTCGGACACCACCTCGGACACGTCGCTCCGGTGTCCCTGGGCGAGCCTGCGGAGCAGCATGCGCTCGGCGGCGGTGATTCGGACGGTCAGCATGACCTCGTCGCACTCCATTGCGCGATTTCCTCCTCAATTCCCTCTCGCACCGACCGGCGGCCGGCACGCACTACCCCTGCACATCGGCCCGGCTACCTGTGGGAGAGAGCCGGGCCGGTGGGTCATCGTGTGCCCCGGTCAGATCCCCGCGTAGGAGTGCTTTCCGGTGACGAAGATGTTCACGCCGTAGTAGTTGAAGAGCCAGCAGGCGAACGCCGCCAGCGCCAGGTAGGCGGCCTTGCGGCCCTTCCAGCCGGCCGTCGCGCGGGCGTGCAGGTAGCAGGCGTAGGCGACCCAGGTGATGAACGACCAGGTCTCCTTCGGGTCCCACTCCCAGTACTTGCCCCAGGCCGCCTCGGCCCAGATCGCGCCCGCGATGATGGTGAAGGTCCACAGCGGGAAGACCAGGGCGTTGATCCGGTAGGACAGCTTGTCGAAGGTCGACGCGGCGGGCAGCCGGCGCCAGATCGAGGCCGAGGTGCCCAGCGGACCGGTGGTCAGGCCGGCCGCCATGCGCTTGTCGAACGAGTCCTTGCCGAGGTACAGCAGCGTCGCGATGAACGCCGCGTAGAAGGCGCCGCCGCAGAAGATCGCGGTGGACACGTGGATCGCCAGCCACGGCGAGTGCAGCGCCGGGACGAGCTGCTCGGAGTCGGTGTACAGCACCGTGGTGGCGATGCCGAGGGTCAGCAGCCCCGCGAGGACGACCGGCAGGCCGAGCCAGCGGACGTTCTTCTTCGTGGCCAGCAGCACCAGGTACGCCGCCGTCATGGCGAAGGCGAAGGCGCAGGAGAACTCGTACATGTTGCCCCACGGCCAGCGCGAGACCGAGAGGCCGCGGGCGACGATCCCGCCCGCGTGCAGCGCCGCGCCGAGCACGGTGAGCGAGACGGCGATCCGGCCGGCCAGGTCGGCCCGCTCGTTGCTGCCGGCCGCGCCCGGACCGTCCTCCTCCTCGACGCCGCGCCCGCTGGTGACCACCGTCGCGCCCTCGCCCGCGACCGCGGTGCGGGTGAGTGTGGTGGTGCCGCCGCCGGCCCCCGCCACGGTGACGGTGACCTTCCTGGCCTTCTTCTCGGCCGTGGCGGCGCTCTCGCCGAGGCTGCCGGCCTGGACCTTCGAGCGGACGGCGACGGCGCCCTTGCTGCCGAAAGTCCACTCGATCATGTGGGCGAACATGGCGAGCGTGTAGACCACCATCGCCGAATAGATCAGCTTGTTGGAGAGGTCGGCCAGCTGTGGGTCGACCGCCGAGGCGAGTTGCACCGTCTACTCCTTGGAGTTCTGGTCGGCAGGGACTGCGGGGGCTGAGGCCTCGGCCTCGGGGTCGTGGGGTGTCGCTTCGGACGCGGTGTCGGCTTCCCCGGCGCCGTCCTCGGCGTCCTCATCGGAGGCCGGGGCGTCGTCATCGGAGGCCGGGATGTCGTCCTCGGAGGCCGGGGCGTCGTCCTGGAGGTCGACCGCGAGCTCCGCCAGCTCCTCGGCGATCTTCGCCGACTCGCTGCGGGCCAGGCCGGCCAGCTCGACCTGGGTGCCGCCGCCGGGCAGGGCGACCGCCCGCACCCAGATCCGGCGGCGCTGGATGAACAGCGAGCCGATCAGGCCGAGGATCGCCAGCACGCCGCCGACCAGGGCGATCTCGTTGCCCGGGCGGTGCGTGATGTTGAAGCTGGCCCACTGCTTGTAGCCGTCGAAGGTGATGGAGCCGTAGCCGTCGGGGAGGTTCCAGCCCTCACCCGGCTTGAGCCTGGCCTTGGCCGGCTGGCCGTCCTGGGTCAGCTGGGTGAGCTTGCGGGTGTTGAGCTGGTAGACGTTCTGCGGCAGGCCGGAGTCGGTGCCCAGGTCGCCCGCGAAGGCGTTCAGCACCAGTTCGGGGGCGGCGTCACCGGGGAACAGCGAGACCGGGCCGGTGCCCTCGAAGCTCAGCGGGGCGGTCGGCAGGAAGAACCCGGAGAAGCCCATCTGGGTCTTGTTGCCGTCGGGGCCCACGCCGTAGTCGGAGGCCTTCACCACGCCGGTGGAGGTCAGGTTGCCGTCCTGCGGCAGGAACGGGACGGCGCCCTGGTAGACGATGTCGCCCTTGCCGTTCTTGAGGGTGATCATCGGGGCGTAGCCGTGGCCGATCAGGTAGACCTTGCTGCCGCCGACCTCCAGCGGGTGGTTCACCTCGATCGTCGACTTCTTCAGCGCGGACGGGTCGCCGCCCTCGGAGTACTGGACGTGCGCGGTGAACTGCCGGGCGGCGCCGATCTGGTCGCCCTTCTCCTGGAACTTCGAGGTGAAGCCGTCCAGCTTCAGGTAGAAGGGGTCGAGGTCCTGGCTGCCGTAGAACCGGGTGCCGGTGAAGTCGTCGAGCTGGGTGATGGTGTTGGAGTAGGCCTCGCCCTCGATCATCAGCTTGCCGCCGGTGCCGGCGGCCAGGCTGGACCAGGCGAAGCCGCCGAGCAGCGCGAACAGCGACAGGTGGAACAGCAGGTTGCCGACCTCGCGCAGGTAGCCCTTCTCGGCCGCGACCGCGCCGCCGGACAGGTGGGCGCGGAAGCCGCGCTTGCGCAGCAGCCGGTGCGCGGCGGCGTTCACCTGGTCGGCGTCCGCCTCGGTGCGCCAGACCGCGTGCACCGGCATCCGGGTCAGGTTGCGCGGCGCGGCCGGCGGCCGGGAGCGCAGCACGCCGACGAACTGCCAGGTGCGCGGGACGATGCAGCCGGCCAGCGAGACGAACAGCAGGATGTAGATCGCGGAGAACCAGACCGAGCTGTAGACGTCGAACAGCTGGAGCTTCTCGTAGATCGGCGCGACCGCGGTGTGCTGCGCCTTCCAGGTCTGCACCTTGAACTGGTTCTGCCCGTTCTGCGGGATCAGCGAGCCGGGGATGGCGGCCAGCGACAGCAGGAACAGCAGGATCAGGGCGACCCGCATCGAGGTCAGCTGGCGCCACATCCAGCGGGCCCAGCCGAACGGCCCTATGCCGGTCGGGCCCTCGGACTCGACCGGGGCGGTGCTGAGCCGCTCGGCGGCACTGTCGTCCGGCGCCGGCGGCTGCTCGGTCTCGGTCGTGGTGTTGCTCACGGTCAGATTCCGATCTGGAAGTCGGCGGTCCAGGACTGCAGCTGGCTCATCATCGAGTCCCAGATCCCGGTGACGAGCAGCAGACCGACCGCGACGAGCATGCCGCCGCCGATCCTCATGACGAGCGGGTAGTGCCGCTTGACCCAGCCGAAGGCGCCCAGCGCCCGGCGGAAGGCCACCGCGGCCAGGATGAACGGTACGCCGAGGCCCAGGCAGTAGAAGGTGGTCAGCAGCGCGCCACGCTGGGCGTCGGCCTGGTTGAGGGCCAGGTTCTGCACGGCGGTCAGGGTCGGGCCCATGCACGGGGTCCAGCCGACGCCGAACACCACTCCGAGCATCGGGGCGCCCAGCAGGCCGACCGCCGGGCGGCGGTGCGAGCGGACCTCGCGCATGCTCAGCCCGGGCACCAGGCCCATGAACGCCAGGCCCATCACCACGGTGAGCGAGCCCAGCACGATGCTGATGATCCGCTTGTAGTCCTGGAGTTCCTGGCCGAAGTAGCCGAACAGGGCGCCGGTGGAGACGAACACCGCGGTGAAGCCGAGGATGAACAGCACCACGCCGAGCAGCATCCGGCCGCGCCGCGAACCGCGGGCGTCCGCGAGGTCGGCGGCGGAGAAGCCGGTCACGTACGACAGGTATCCGGGGACCAGCGGCAGCACGCACGGCGAGAAGAACGACGCCAGCCCCGCCACCAGCGCGACCGGGGCGGCGGCCAGCAGCGCGCCGCTCTGGACGGTCGAGGTGGCGTCGGCGAGGTACAGGGGCGGCAGGCTCACTGCTTCTGCTCCGCGACCACCGGCTGGAGGATCGACTCCAGCGCGTCCTCGGTGGTGCCGCCGACGGCGCGGGCGGCCAGCTTGCCGTCCCGGTCGACGATCAGGGTGGTCGGGATGGACTGCGGGTTGAGGCTGCCCTTGGGGAACTTGAGCAGCTGGGTGCCGGCCGGGTCGAAGAGGCTCGGGTAGGTGACGCCCTGCTCCTGCTCGAAGCGGACGGCGTTCTGCTTCTCGGTGTCCCGGGTGTTGATGCCGAGGAACTGGACGCCCTGGTCCTTGTACTTCTCCGAGACGTTCTGGAGGCTCTTGGCCTCGGCCCGGCACGGGCCGCACCAGGAGCCCCAGACGTTCAGCACGACGACCTTGCCCCGGTAGTCGGAGAGCTTGGCCGCGGTGCCCTCCAGCGTCTCGCCGGAGATGTCCGGCGCGTCCCCGCGCTTGCCGGCCTCCGCCTTCGACAGGTTGGTGCCCTTGACCGTGACGAAGCCGACCTGGCCCTCGCCGCCGCCCGACGAGCCCGAGGAGGAGCAGCCGGTGAGGGCGAGCGCAGCGGCGGCGACGGTGGCGGCGGCTGCTGCGGCGACACGGGGACGGGGGCGCGTCATGGCAGACATGTGAAAAGTTTCGCATGGAGTTCCGGGCCGGTTCGCCGGGGTCCTGCCTTGCGCGTCGCACCCACTCTGACCTGCGACGAAATCGGGTCACCCGGCACCTGCCGGGTGACCCGAAGTCATACTTACACGCCGCTTACGGAGGCGGGGCGGCGAAGGCGCGGAGGCTAGGCGCCGAAGCTCTTGCCCACCGGCTTGTCGCCCTTGCGGCCCTTGCCCACCAGGTGCGCGGGCAGCAGGTCGCGGGCCGGCTCGCGGTAGCCGACCGAGACGATCCTGTCGCCCTCGAAGGTGAAGCTGGTCAGCGAGGCCAGCGAGCACTGCCGGTTGCGCGGGTCGTGCCAGAGCCGGCGGCGCTCCACGAAGGAGCGCAGGGTCCAGATCGGCAGCTGGTGGCTGACGCAGACCGCCTCGTGCCCGCGCGCGGCGTCCCGGGCCGCGCCGAGCGCGCCCATCATCCGCACCGCCTGGTCGAGGTACGGCTCGCCCCACGAGGGCTTGAACGGGTTGGTGAGGTACTTCCAGTAGCCCGGGTTCCGCAGCGAACCGTCGCCGACCCCGAAGGTCTTGCCCTCGAAGACGTTCTCCGCCTCGATCAGCCGCCCGTCCGCCGCGACGTCCAGGCCGTGCGCCTCGGCGATCGGCGCGGCGGTCTCCTGGGCCCGCTCCAGCGGGGAGGCCACCACGTGGGTGATGTCCCGGTCGGCCAGGTCCTCGGCGACCCGCTCGGCCATCTTCCGGCCCAGCTCGGACAGGTGGTAGTCCGGCAGGCGCCCGTACAGGACGCCCTCCGGGTTGTGCACCTCGCCGTGCCGCATCACGTGGACGACGGTGATCTCTTTGGCGCTCACTTCTCGACTACTCCTGGGAATCGGGTTCGGGCCGCGACGGGTCAGGCCGTGGCGGCGGCAGCGGCGCGCGCGGCGGCCGGCAGGGCGGCGGCGATCCGCTCGATCGCCCGCTCGTCGTGGGCCGCCGAGACGAACCAGGACTCGAAGGCGGACGGCGGCAGGTAGACGCCCGCGGCCAGCATCGCGTGGAAGAAGGCGGTGAAACGGTACGCCTCCTGGGTCCTGGCCTCGTCGTAGTCGGTGACCGGCGCCTCGGTGAAGAACACCGAGAACATGTTCCCGGCGGTCTGCAGCCGGTGGGCCACGCCCTCCTTCGCGAGCGCGTCGGTGACCAGGCCGGAGACCTCGGCGGCGACCTTGTCCACCGTGGCGTACACCTCGTCGGTGCAGCCGCGCAGCTGGGCCAGGCCGGCCGCGGTGGCGATCGGGTTCCCGGACAGGGTGCCCGCCTGGTAGACCGGGCCGGCCGGGGCCAGGTGCGCCATCACGTCGGCGCGGCCGCCGAAGGCCGCGGCCGGGAAGCCGCCGCCCATGACCTTGCCGAAGGTCAGCAGGTCCGGCGCCCAGCCCTCGTTCGCCGCCTCCAGGCCGTACCAGCCGGCCTTGGAGACGCGGAAGCCGGTCATCACCTCGTCGGAGATGAACAGCGCGCCGTTCTCCCGGCAGAGCCGGGCCAGGCCGCCGTTGAAGCCGGGCAGCGGCGGGACGACGCCCATGTTGCCGGGCGAGGCCTCGGTGATCACGCAGGCGATCTCGCCCGGGTGGGCGGCGAAGGCCTGCTCGACGGCGGCCAGGTCGTTGTACGGCAGCACGATGGTGTCGCCGGCCTGGGCGCCGGTGACGCCCGGGGTGTCCGGCAGGCCGAAGGTGGCCACGCCGGAACCGGCGGCGGCCAGCAGGGCGTCCACGTGACCGTGGTAGCAGCCGGCGAACTTGACCACCTTCGCCCGGCCGGTGAAGCCGCGGGCCAGCCGGATCGCGGACATGGTGGCCTCGGTGCCGGAGGAGACCAGGCGGACCTGCTCGACCGGGGCGACCCGGCCGACGATCTCCTCGGCCAGCTCGACCTCGCCCTGGCCGGGGGTGCCGAAGGAGGTGCCCTTGGAGACGGCCTGCTGGACGGCGTCGATCACCGCGGGGTGCGCGTGGCCGAGGATCATCGGACCCCACGAGCACACCAGGTCGACGTACTCGCGGCCGTCGGCGTCGGTCAGGTAGGGGCCGGTGCCGGACACCATGAAGCGCGGCGTGCCGCCGACCGCGCGGAAGGCGCGCACCGGGGAGTTGACGCCGCCGGGCGTCACCACGGAGGCGCGGTCGAACAGCGACTGGGACTGGGGGGCTTCGTAGGGGTAGCTCACAAAAGACATGGTCTCAAATCGTGTCCTCACGCTCTGCATGTCCGACCCGATCATCTGGAACGATGATCCGGGCACCGTTGTCTGTACGGTTGTCCGTACAGCAGGGGCCGCCGACTGCGCCGGACCGGGGACCAGTCAGACTGTGTACACAGAGTGCACGGGCGTTCCGGTTTGTGTGCAGGGGTGTGGAGAGGACTGCCGCGTACCGCGATTGGGTACGGCGGCGCATGACGGGTAAGGAGCACGTCCGGTGGGCGCCGGATGTGCGGGGGTCTGTCGATTCCGGCGAATTCCGGTGAGGATGGTCCGAGTGTCCGAGGCGCAGGACGGCTACGACGAGGCTGCGGGGGGCTCCCGCAGGCCCGCCGAAACCGCACGCGGGGGTACGGGAGCGGGTACGGGTCGTGGTCGTCGCGGCGGTGAGAGGCGGGGTGAGGGACGCGTGGGGGTGACCTACAAGTACTTCGGGGCCCCGGACCGCGCGACCGCCGCCAGAGTCCCCACCGCCCTCGGCCCGGGCGGACTCGGCCTGGACGCCGGCGAGCTCGGCTCGCTGGGACGGCTCGGCGACCTGATGGAGACCAGCGGCTCCCCCACCGGCCACCTCTCCACCAAGATCAAGCCGGAGACGATGAGCGCCATGGTGCTCACCGGCATCCAGGGCGTGCCGCTGCACCAGGTGCCGCCGCTGGAACTGGTCGTGCTGCACCCCGACTACGCCGTCGTCCAGTTGCCCCACAACGTCGTCGAGCCGTTGCGCAAGGCCGACGAGACGGAGCTCGGCGCCGCCGCCTTCATCTGGTCCACCGTGCCGGACCGGCGCGGGCCGCGGGACGCGTTCGTGATCTACAGCATGCTGCACGAGTGGCAGGACTTCGCCAACCGGCTGCACGAGGCGGGGCACCAGCTGTACTGCCTGGTCTGGCCGTGACGCCCGGCCCCGGCGCGCTGTTCGAACGCGGGCCGGGGCAAAGCGGGTTGGCGGGCCGTCAGTTCTGACGTCCGGTCGGCCGCAGGACGGTGGCGGCGAGCAGCAGGGCCACCGCGAGCAGTCCGGCGGCGACCGCGAAGGCGAGGCGGAAGCCGCCGGCCAGGGCGTCCGCGGCAGGGTGCCCGGCCGCGGTCAGGGCGGCGGTGCGGCCGCTCGCGAGGGTGCCGAGGACGGCGACCCCGAGCGCGCCGCCGACCTGCTGGGTGGTGTTGAACAGGCCGGAGGCGGTGCCCGCGTCCTGCGGTCCGGCGCCCGACATGCCGAGGACCGCGAGCGTGGACAGCACCAGGCCGCCGCCCGCGATCAGCAGCATGGTCGGCAGCAGGTGGACGACGTAGTCGGCGTCGGCGGGCAGCCGGACCAGCAGTCCGAGCGCGGCGAGCAGCATGGCGAGCCCCGCGAGCAGCACGGCGCGCTCGCCGAACCGGGCGCTCAGCCGGGCCGAGAGCAGCAGCGACACCGCGCCGATGGCGGCCGCCGCCGGCAGCATCGCCAGGCCGGTGGCGGCGGCGCCGTAGCCGAGGACCTGCTGCAGGTAGAGCGCGACCATGATCTGGAAGCCGAACATCCCGGAGATGGTCAGCACCTGCACGGCGTTGGCGCCGGAGACGTCGCGCGAGCGGAACATCCGCAGCGGGAGCAGGGGTTGGGCGGCCCGGGCCTGCCGGAGCAGGAAGCCGGCCAGCAGCGCGAGCGAGAGCGCGCCGAGGCCCAGGGTGCGGGCCGACGTCCAGCCGTGCTCGCCGGTGCCGACGATGGTGTAGATGCCGAGCATCAGGGCGGCGGTGATCAGCACGGCGCCGAGCACGTCGGCGCCGGCCCGCAGGCCGGGGCCGCGGTCGGACTCCAGCAGCCGCAGGGAGAGCAGGACGGCGGCCAGGCCGAGCGGCAGGTTGATCAGGAAGATCCAGTGCCAGTTGAGCGCCTGGGTGAGCACCCCGCCGAGGACCTGGCCGATCGAGGCGCCGGCCGCGCCGACGAAGCTGAACGCGCCGATCGCCCGGCCGCGCTCGGCCGGCTCGGGGAAGAGCGTGACGATCATGCCGAGGCTGACGGCGGAGGCCATCGCGCCGCCGACGCCCTGGAGGAAGCGGGCGGCGATCAGCGCCTGCTGCCCGGTGGCGACGGCGCAGAGCAGCGAGGCGGCGGTGAAGAGGGTGAGCCCGGCGACGAACATCCGCCTGCGGCCGATCAGGTCGCCGAGCCGGCCGGCCAGCAGGAGCAGGCCGCCGAAGGCGATCAGGTAGGCGTTGACCGTCCAGGTGAGGCCGGCGGGCGAGAAGTGCAGGTCGCCCTGGATCGCGGGCAGCGCCACGGTGACGATCGAGCCGTCCAGGACGATCATCAGCATTCCCGCGCAGAGCACCGCGAGGGCGAGGGTGCGGGAGCGGGCGGTGGCGGGGGCTGCGGAGGCCGGCGTGGGCGCGGCCGGGGCGTGCGTGGTCATGGCGGTTCTCCCGGTTCGTCGAGTACCGGGTAGGACGCTATCAGATCGTTTTGTTCGGGACTATCTATCTCGGGAGCAGCTTGAGGTCAGGCGGTCAGCCCCGGGAGCGGCGGGCACGGCGGACGGTGCGCTCGACCTCGACCGGCTCCGCGAGATGGCCCTCCACCAGGCGGGTCAGGGCCGAGACGAACACCTCGCGCTCCGGCTGCGGCAGCGCCTCCAGCAGTTCGCGGTGCACCCGGTCGGCGATCGCGGTGCCCTGCACCACGGCCCGCTCGCCCGCCTCGGTGACCGAGACGATCCGGGCCCGCCGGTCGGTCGCGGACGGGCGGCGCTCGGCCAGGCCCGCCTTCTCCAGCTCGTCGACGGTGACCACCATGGTCGTCTTGTCCAGGTCCGCCAGCTCGGCCAGCTGGATCTGGGTGCGTTCGGACTCCTGCGCGTGGAACAGCACGCAGTAGGCGCGCGGGGTGATCCCGAGCTCGGTGAAGGCGGCCGCCATCCGGGTGGCCAGCACGTGGCTCGCGTGGTCCATCAGCCCGGAGATGTCGCGGATCTGGCGCACGGGCGGCGGGGTCGTCGTCATACGTCCGAGGTTAGCAACGGCCCGTCTGCTCCCGGATGATCCCGTAGCCAACCAACGCCGGGTCTACGGGATGCCCAACTCGAACAGCGCATAGCCCGCGTACCAGCCCGCCGCGAGGACCGGCATCCCCAGCAGCCAGGCCAGCGAGGAGAGCCGCACCCGGCGCAGCGCCACCGCCAGGCCGATGCAGAGCGGGAAGGCGGGCAGCAGGTAGCGCGAGATGTTGCCGAAGATCTGGTTGGTGCTCAGCGCGGTGAAGATGGTGAGCCCGGTGTAGATCCACAGCACCAGCGGCGGCCGGGTGCGCCACAGCAGCAGCACCAGCCCGGGCAGGGCGATCAGCAGACCGATCGCGATCAGGTCCGGGACGGGGTTGGCCTGCCAGTAGGTCCAGTGGCCGGTGATCACGTCCCTGATCGTGCGCAGGGTGGAGGAGCCGCCGTCGAAGTAGCGGTTCCAGGCGCCCTGCTGGAGCTTGAAGTAGCCGCCCCAGTCGCCCATCTTCCAGCCGACCCAGGCGACGTAGCCGAGCAGGCCCCAGGGCGTGATCAGCATCGCGGTCAGCGGACGGGCCACCCCGTCGGTGCGGCGGACCAGCGCGACCAGCGCGGCGATCGAGACGGCGGCGATCAGCACGGCGGCGGTCGGCCGGTTGAGGCCCGCCACCAGCGTCAGCACACCGGCCGCGAGCCAGCGGCGGGTCATCACGCAGTAGCAGGCCCAGGCGGACAGCGCGACGAACAGCGAGTCCGAGTAGACCGCCCACTCCACGCCGGAGCCCGGGAACAGGCCCCAGAGCACCGCCGCGATCACGCCCGCCCGGAAGCCGCCGAGCCGCTCGGCGATCGCGAAGATCCCCGCCGCCGCGACCAGCGAGGCCAGCACCGAGACGACGATCCCGGAGCCGTACGGGCCGAGCCCGGTGACCGCGCCGACCAGCCGCATCAGCCAGGGGTAGAGCGGGAAGAAGGCGGCCGAGTTCTCGTAGTAGGTCGCCAGCGGGAAGCCGTGCAGCGGGATCAGCTGCGGGTTGTACCCGTTCTCGGCGATCCGCTGGTACCAGACGCCGTCCCAGGTGCCCAGCACGTCCCAGGGCTTGGCAGCGCCCCCGCGGCCCGGCTGCTTGGTCAGGTAGTCGCCGGTGTGCGAGAGCAGCAGCATGAAGACGGTCACGCCGATGGCCTTGACCGCCGCGTACGCGCCCAGTGCGGGCCCGAAGCGGTCCACCAGCGCCCCGAACCGGCCGGGCTCCCGGCCGGTCCGTTCCTCGGGGGTCTCCGCCGACTCCGCTGCGGGCGCCGCGGGCGCTCCGGACTGGGTGCTGGACGACTCAGTGCTCGATGCCGTGCTCATCTGGTCTGGGTACTCCCCGCCCCGCTCGTGGTCCGCGCGGCTCCGGCGCAACGATTTTCCCGTGAGCCTACGGCACGCCCCCGAACCGAGGCCCCCTGGTGCCCCCGGAGCCCTGTCCGGCGCCGTGCCACCCGTGCCGAAAACCAGGCCGTCGCCGCCCGGTCGGGGGCGGCGACGGCCTGGGCGCGTGCAGGGTGGATCAGCCGTGGACGTAGACGATGCCGAGCTTGGTGAGCTGCCAGAGCTGGTTGGCGGCGCCGGTGTCGGTGGCGAGTTCGACGTACGGGTTGCCCTTGGCGTCGAGGGTGCTGCCGGCGGCCAGGACCTTGCTGCGGTCCTGGGAGTCGGCGATCTTGTAGCGGCCGTCGCCGGCCGGCGTGAACACCCAGTGCTGGTTGCCGCCGCCGTTGCAGCCCCACTGCTGGATCCGGGTGCCGGGGGCGGTGGAGCCGGCGTTGGCGTCCAGGCACATGTTCCGGTTGCCGCTGAAGTCGAGCTCGTAGCTGCCGCCCGCCTTGGCCTCCAGGACGAAGGACTGGTTGAGCCCGCCGGTGGCCGGATAGGTGATCGCGGGCCGCCCGTTGGTGGAGTCGCCGTAGCTGCCGCCGCCGGTGAGGTCGAGCGCGTTGCCGCTGGCGGCGTTGGTCAGCTGGTACCAGGCGCCGTCCTCGGGGACGTCCCCGAACGGCTGTCCGGGCGTGAGCGGCTGGATCGAGGTGGTGTTCTGCTGGTTGAGCGTGCAGTACGCCTGCGCCAGCTCGGTCCGGGCGTAGAACTGGCCGAGGCAGACGCCCTCGCCGCGGTAGCCGGCCACCCGCAGGTGGTACGACTGGCGGATCATGTTCATGCACAGCCCGGGGATGCCGATCTGCGAGTCGCAGCCGTTGCGCACCCACTCGGAGAGGTTGATGACGTCCCCGTTGGAGTACTCGTACGGGGAGGACGTCCACTCCGCGCAGACCTCGTGCCCGAAGGCGACCCGCCGCTGGTCCAGGTACCGGACGCCGGGCACCTGCTCGGCCGCGCCGCGCAGCGCGTCACTGAGTGTCGGCACCACCCAGTTGTGGCCCCAGGCGAGGTCCTCGGGGAAGGCCGGGCAGCCGTCGGCGATCTTGCCGAGGTAGTCGTTGCGCCGGATGTCCGGGGTGATCGGGTTGAAGTACGACTGGTAGACCAGCTGGTACGAGGAGTCGGCGTAGCCGGCCCTGCGCATGGTCTGACGGATGTTCTGGAGCGCCGCGACCACCTTGGGCTGGACGCCCTTGGCGCGTCGGCGGATCTCGTCGCTGCCGATGGTGTCCCGGCAGCCCTGGTCCTTGGGGATCGGGAAGTACTGCGCCAGGCAGTGCATCATGATCCCGCTGAAGTCGAAGTCGTCGTTGGCGCCGATGGTGACGACGACCATCCTGACGTCGTACTTGGCCGCCGTGTCCGCGAGTTTGACGTCCTGCTTGGGCTCGCCGAAGTCGCCGCTGCCGGGACCGGTGACCTTGGCCAGTTCCGGGTCGCTGACCAGGTCGCCGGTCTGGGCGCCGGAGCAGGCCAGGTCGATCGGGGTGACCCCGGGGATGTCGGTGACGAAGATCTCCGACTTGGGGTGGCGGTGGCAGTAGTTGGTGGGGCTGTCCGTCTCCGGGAAGTAGCCGTCGTTGGTGTCGGTACCGGCGCCCTCCCCGGAGATGGCGCTGTCGCCGAGGGCGACGATCGCGGCCGGACGGGTGGCCGCGGGCGCGGCCGGGGCGGGGTCGGCCAGGGCGGCGGGGGCGCCGGCCAGGCCGAGGGTGGCGAGGAGGGCTCCGGTGGCGAGCAGTGCCGCGCACCGGGACGCACCCGTACGCGTTCGCCGTGCCACCGGCAGGGATGACCTGATCACACGCGACTCCTTGCGGGGGTGGGGGACCGCCCTGGCGGGGAGCCGAGCGGTGCGGAGCAAGAGAGGAGCAGGAAAGGTGAGCAGGTCTCGCATTCTAGGTACTGACAAGTAACGCAACAAGACTCGTGACACCGCCGGGAACCGACGGACCGACACGTTCACGGCACAACGAAGAGCCGCCGCCCCGCGCCCCAGGAGGGAGGCGCGGAACGGCGGCTCGCACCGGCCGAACCGGGTGCGGGCTCAGCCCACGTTGGCGCACTTGTTGCCGAACGCCGGGTTCAGCAGGCCGATGATGTCGATGGTGTTGCCGCACAGGTTGACCGGAACGTGCACCGGGACCTGGATCTGGTTGCCGGAGACGACACCGGGGGAACCGGCGGCGACGCCCTGGGCGCCGGAGCTGGCCATCGCGGAACCGGCGCCGGCGGCCACGATGCCCACCACGGCCGCGCCGACGGCGGCGGTCTTCTTGATGCTCATACGAGCCTCCTGACTGTTCGACAGATATGCACGGGGAGTGCGACATCTAGAACGAGACCCCACCGGACCGGTTGCGACGGTCCCGGCACTGTCACCCATCCGGCGCAACGGCGCCGCGGACCGGGCATTCGGGTGATCGGAGGGTCGGACCGTTTCCCCCCGCGCGGTGCCTCGTTCTCCCTCACGGAACCCGGTTTCCACCGGCCCCCGCGCGGCGGGCCTCCCAGAACCCGGCGTCCGGCAACCCGTGCCGGAACGCCCGACCGGAATTCCACCTGGTCGCGCCTTTGTCCGAAGCCTTTCCCGGCCGTGCGGGAATCGTTTCGGGAGGCACCGCGACCCGGCAGCCACGGCCACGCCCGAGCCATGGGCGGAACACGCCGATATGCGCCGACCGAGTGACAATCACGGCAATCCCTGAAGCCTTCGGGTGAGTATTCGCGCTCGCCCGACTCCCGACATTCCCATTCCGTCGGGCAGAAATCGGAGGAATGACATGCGCAACTTCAAGAAGGCCGCCGTCCTGTCCCTGGCCGCCAGCGGCCTGGTGCTCGGTGCCGCCGGCGGTGCGGTCGCCAGCTCGGGCGCCGAGGGCGTCGCCGCCGGTTCCCCCGGCGTGCTCTCCGGCAACCAGATCCAGATCCCGCTGCACATCCCGATCAACCTGTGCGGCAACAGCATCGACATCATCGGCCTGCTGAACCCGGCCTTCGGCAACCAGTGCGCCAACATCGGCTGAACCCGCGGTCGCCGCACCGGCGACAGCCGATTCACCGAGCCCGTGCCGCGCCCCGCAGCGCCGGGGCGCGGCACGCTCCACCCGTGTGTGATCGAGGAGATCAACCCCCCATGCAGAACATGAAGAAGGCCGCCGTCCTCTCCGCCGCCGCTGCCGGCCTGGTGCTGGGCGCGGCGGGCTCCGCCGCCGCCAGCGCGGGCGCCGAGGGCGCGGCCGTCGGTTCCCCCGGTGTCATCTCCGGCAACCAGATCCAGGTCCCGGTGCACGTGCCGATCAACCTGTGCGGCAACTCCATCAACGTGGTCGGCCTGCTGAACCCGGCCTTCGGCAACGCCTGCGCCAACGTGGAGCTGCCCCCGCCGCCCGCGGACGACTGCTGATCCCCGATCGGCACGTGTTCCGGCCGTCCTGCCCCCCGACCAGTCGGCCGGGGGGCAGTTCGGCGTCCCCGGACAGCCGTCCGGGATCCCCGATCCACCGAAGGGTGATCACGATGGTTTCGAAGAAGAACGCGGCCGGACTGGCCGCCGCCGTGGGTGCCGCGGTGCTGCTCGGCGCCGGTTCGGCGCAGGCCGCCACCGCCCCGGGCGAGGCCCCGGCCGGCCCGGCCACGCTGACCAAGACCGACCTCGGCCAGGCGCTGGGCGGGACCACCACCGGCCTCGGCTACGGCATCGCGCCGATCAAGAGCCTGCGGCTGGACCCGTGGGCCAACTCCTCGGCCGACTTCCTCAACAACGGCGCGGCCCTCCAGCCCGACCAGGGCCTGCCCGCCGTCGGCACCGGGACGCTGACCGGCCCGCTGAGCGCCGGCGGCGGCGTCAAGGACCTCCCGCTGGTCGGCGGGCTGACCGGCCTCCTGCCGGGCTGAGCCCCCGGGCTCTCGTCCCGGGCTCTCGTCCCGGGCTCTCGTCCCGGGCGCGGCGCCCGGGTCGGAGCCGGGTCAGAGCTGGGTCAGGCCCGCCAGCCCGGTCGTCTGCACCACGCCGGTGGCGGTCCCGGTGGTGGTCCCGGCCAGGGCGGCCGCCGTGTCGGTGACGGAGAGCCGGCTGTCCTCGCCCCCGAGGCTGGCCTTGGCCCCGGGGACCACCTGCACCGCGCCGGAGATCAGGCGCGGGTCGATCTCGTCCACCTTCAGCCGGCCGTCGGCGAGCTGGCCGGCGCCGTCCTGGGCGAGCGAGAGCGGCTCGCCGAGGGTGAGCCCCGGGGTCTTGGCGTGCAGCGGCGCGGCCGGGGCGTCCAGCAGCACCTTGCC
This sequence comes from Kitasatospora sp. NPDC058063, assembly GCF_042885395.1. Lineage (NCBI taxonomy): Bacteria > Bacillati > Actinomycetota > Actinomycetes > Kitasatosporales > Streptomycetaceae > Kitasatospora > Kitasatospora sp. NPDC058063. Next base: position 739,793 of record NZ_JBHVSD010000001.1, on the reverse strand, counting down.
GAGGTCGGCGCCCTGGTCGACCAGCGGGAGCGGCAGATCGGCCTTGGCGCTCGGGCCGACCTTGCCGGTGGTCAGCTGGGGGAGGATCTGCTCCGGGAGCAGCGCGCCGCCGCCGCTGGTGGTGGTCCGGTCGGGCGCCGGCGGCATCACCAGCGAGGTCGGGATGCCGGCCGTGAGCCGGCTGCCCAGCGGGGCGAGCGGGATGTCCGCCGGGACCTGCTGGGTGGCCAGCGCGTCCTCCAGCGCGCCGACCTGGTCGGGGCCGATCGGGGTGGCGGCGCCGGCCGCACCTTGGGAGGCGAGCACACCGGCACCGACCGCCAGCAGCATCGCGCCGGCCCGCTGGGAGAACTTCATGCTTTTCACCGTTCTGCTGTCCGTACTGGGGATCACTGGGAAGGGCTGCGGGGCCGCAACCGGAAAGCGATCTGCTCAACGAGTGACCGGGAGTGCGGATTGCGGCCGTTAACCGGTTCGGAGTAATAATCCGATCGGATTCCCCCCGCCGTCGCGCCTCCGGGACTCTTTTCAAAAATCCCCGTAACCTTCCGTGCCGTCGTTCTTTGATCTGGACGTCAGTGACTGCAGACCGGGTCTGAGCGTTCTCAGCGTTGTACGCACGGAATCCAAAGAGCATTTCAGAGAGGGATCTCGCCATGATCCAGAAGTCCTTCGCCGCCGCCGGCCTGGCCGTCGCCGCGCTGGCCGGTGCCGCCGCGCCCGCCTCCGCCATCGGTGACGCGGACGGCGCCGCCGCCTCCATCGAAGGCAACGGCGGTACCAACTTCACGGGCACGGTCGGGAACAACAGCCCGAACTTCCACTTCCTGGACAACCCGAACATCTGCCTGCCGGAGATCCACAACATCGCGGTCGGCGTGCTCGGCGTGGCCGTCCCGGTCGAGGTCCCGATCGCCAACAACGGCGGCAGGCAGTACTGCACCGTCGGCCAGGGAACCCAGAGCCAGGGCGACGGCGGCGTGTCCCACCTGATCGGCTGATCGGTCGCCGCTCCGCTCTCCCTGCACCACCCTCACGATCCACCTACGAATCGCTCCCCGATTCACCCCGAGAGGAAAACCAGAGATGATCAAGAAGTCCCTCGCCGCCGCCGGCCTGGCCGCCGCCGCCTTCGCGATGTCCGCCGGCTCGGCCTCCGCCATCGTCGACTCGGACGGCGCCGCCACCTCCGTCCAGGGCAACGGCGGCACCAACCACACCGGCACCGCCGGCAACGGCAGCCCGAACAGCCACGTTCTGGACAACCCGAACATCTGCCTGCCGGAGATCCACAACGTCGCCGTCGCCGTCATCGGCATCGCGGTTCCGGTCGAGGTCCCGGTCCTGAACAACCAGCCGAAGCAGATCTGCAACGTCGGCCAGAACACCCAGTCCACGGGCGACGCGGGTGTCTCACACCTGATCGGCTGATCAAGGGGCACAGCACGGTCGGAGGGCCCGGGGAGGAACACCTCCCCGGGCCCTCCGGGCTGTGCGGGCGAAGTGTCCGGCCGGCCGCGCCGCAGCGCGGTCCGGACGGGTGAGCGGCGGGCCGGTCCGGCGCGTGGATCGCCGATCAGGACCGCCGGTTGTGATCACGTGTCAGAGCGCCCGCGGGGCGCTCCCAGAGAGAGGGCAGTTCCATGAAGAGCAAGCTGGCCAAGGCCGCCCTGACCGCCGCCGCCGCACTGGCGCTCGCGGGTGCCGCCACCCCGGCCTTCGCCCACGTCGGCCTGGCCGGCGGCGGCGAGTTCGTCGCCTCCGCCGACCAGCCGTTCGTGGCCGGCGGGGGCTTCGGCGTCGCCCACGCCGGTGACGTCGTCGCCGGAGGCTTCGGCGGCGGTGCCGCCACCTCCACCGACGTGATCGGCGGCGGCGCGGGCTTCGCGCACGCCGGCGACGTGGGCATCTGAGTCCACGGCCCGACAGAAACCCGGAAGGCCGGGTCGCTCCCCCACGGGAGCGGCCCGGCCTTCCGCCGTACGGGGTCCGCTACTTGAGCATCGCGGCGGCTTCGAGGGCCCAGTAGGTGAGGATCTGCTCGGCGCCCGCGCGGCGGATCGAGGTGAGCGTCTCCATGATCATCCGCTCCCGGTCGATCCAGCCGTTCGCGGCGGCCGCCTCGACCATCGCGTACTCGCCGGACACCTGGTACGCGGAGACCGGCACCGGGGAGGCGTCGGCGACCTGGCGCAGGATGTCCAGGTAGGCCATGGCCGGCTTGACCATCACCATGTCCGCGCCCTCGGCGAGGTCCTGCGCCAGCTCGCGCAGCGACTCGCGGGCGTTGGCCGGGTCCTGCTGGTAGGTCTTGCGGTCGCCCTTGAGCGAGGAGCCGACGGCCTCGCGGAACGGGCCGTAGAAGGCCGAGGCGTACTTGGCGGTGTAGGCGAGGATGCCCACGTCCTGGTGCCCGGCCTCGTCCAGCGCCCGCCGGATCACGGCGATCTGGCCGTCCATCATGCCGGACGGGCCGACCAGGTGGACGCCGGCGTCGGCCTGCACCCGGGCCATCTCGGCGTAGCGCTCCAGGGTGGCGTCGTTGTCGACGCTGCCGTCCGCGGCCAGCACGCCGCAGTGGCCGTGGTCCGTGTACTCGTCCAGGCAGAGGTCCGACATGACCACCAGGGAGTCGCCGACCTCGGAGACCACGTCCCGGATCGCCTGCTGGAGGATGCCGTCCGGGTTGGTGCCCTCGCTGCCGATCGCGTCCTGCACCTGCGGGACGCCGAACAGCATGAGGCCGCCCAGGCCCGCCTCGGCCGCCTCCACCGCGGCCTTGCGCAGGGTGTCCCGGGTGTGCTGGACCACGCCCGGCATCGAACTCACCGGGACGGGCTCGCTGACGCCCTCACGGACGAACAGCGGCAGGATCAGCTCCGCCGGGTGCAGCCGGGTCTCGGCCACCAGGCGGCGCATCGCCGGGCTCCGGCGCAGTCGGCGCGGGCGTACGTACGGGAATTCAGCGGACACGGCTTCTCTCTCCGAACGGTTGTGCAGTGCCGGGGGCGACGGTCGGCCGCCCCCGGCCATGAGGGGTGTCAGCGGGCCTTGCGGCGCGAGCCGGGACGACGCTCGCTGGGCCGGTAGACCGGCTCACCGGCGGCCGTCGCGGTGTCGCGGCGCTTGGCCCCGAAGTCTGCCAGCGCCTGGGCCAGCGCGGCCGCCGACGGCGCCGGGGCCATCACGTCGACCCGCAGGCCGTGCTCCTCGGCGGTCTTGGCGGTGGCCGGGCCGATGCAGGCGATGACGGTCACGTTGTGCGGCTTGCCCGCGATGCCGACCAGGTTCCGGACGGTCGAGGACGAGGTGAACAGCACCGCGTCGAAACCGCCGCCCTTGATCGCCTCACGGGTCTCGGCCGGCGGCGGCGAGGCGCGCACCGTCCGGTACGCCGTCACGTCGTCGACCTCCCAGCCGAGCTCGACCAGGCCGGCCACCAGGGTCTCGGTGGCGATGTCGGCGCGCGGCAGCAGCACCCGGTCGATCGGGTCGAAGACCGGGTCGTACGGCGGCCAGTCCTCCAGCAGGCCGGCCGCGGACTGCTCGCCGGAGGGCACCAGGTCCGGCTTCACGCCGAAGTCCACCAGGGCCTGCGCGGTGGTCTCGCCGACCGCCGCGACCTTGATCCCGGCGAACGCGCGGGCGTCCAGGCCGTACTCCTCGAACTTCTCCCGGACGGCGCGCACCGCGTTCACCGAGGTGAAGGCGATCCACTCGTAGCGACCGGTGACCAGGCCCTTGATGGCCCGCTCCATCTGCTGCGGGGTGCGCGGCGGCTCGACCGCGATGGTCGGCACCTCCTGCGGCACCGCGCCGTACGAGCGCAGCTGCTCGGACAGGCCGGTGGCCTGCTCCTTGGTGCGCGGCACGAGGACGTTCCAGCCGAACAGCGGCTTGGTCTCGAACCACGAGTGCGAGGCCCGGTGGGCGACCTGCTCGCCCACCACGGCTATCACCGAGGTGGCCGGGTCGACCGGGGCGGAGACCGGCGAGGGCAGCACCCGGGCGGCCTTCAGGTCGGCCGCGATGCCGGACAGGGTGGAGGTGAAGGTCCGCTGGCGGGTGGTGGTGCCGGAGAGCGTGGCGCTCAGCGCCGACTCCGGCTTGCGGCCGCACGCGACCAGCGCGGTGGCGGTGGCGGGCAGCTGGCCCAGGGTGGTGCGGACCACCAGGGTGGTCTCCGGCGCGCCCAGGTCCACCGGGCTGCCGGCCAGCAGCGCGGCGCCGTCCACGAAACGCACGTCGGTGCCGGACCCGCCGCGCAGCGGGACGCCCGCGTACGCCGGGACGCCGACCGACTGGGCGACGCCCGGGATCACCTCGAACGGGATCCCGTCGCCCGCGCAGCTGAGCATCTCCTCGGCGGCGCAGCCGTCCAGGCCGGGGTCGCCGTCGACGGTGCGGACCACGTGCTTGCCGGAGCGGACGGCCTCGGCGACCAGCTTGGCCAGGTCGAAGTCGGTGCCCTCGGCGGCGGGGGCGTGCACCTGCACGCCGGCCGGACAGTGGCTGCGCACGGCGGCGGCGGTCAGCGGGTCGGCGACCAGCACGTCGGCGGTGGACAGCACCTCGACCGCGCGCAGGGTCAGCAGGCCCGGGTCCCCGGGGCCCGCGCCCAGGAAGGTGCACCGTCCGGTGGCGGGCTGTCCCACCGGGAACAGGGCATCGGTGGCGGTGGTGGGGCTCATCGGGCTCGCTCCCCCATCAGGGCGGCCGCGCCCGCGGCGAGCAGCCGGTCAGCCAGCGCGCGGCCGAGGGCCACCGCCTGCTGCTCGGCGGTCTCGTCGAGGACGATCGGACCGTTGGCGGACATCTTCAGCAGGGCGGTTCCGTCGGGGTCGCCGACCACGCCGTCCAGCCGCAGTTCGTTCTCCCGGCCCCAGGTGGCCAGCGCGGCCACCGGCGCCGAGCAGCCGGCCTCCAGGGTGGCCAGCAGGGCGCGCTCGGCGGCCACGGCGACCCGGGTGGGGGCGTGGTCCAGCGCCGCGAGCGCGGCGGTCAGCCCGGTGTCGGCGGTGGCGCACTCGATCGCGAGCGCGCCCTGGCCGGGGGCGGGGACCATCACCTCGGTGTCGAGGTGCTGGGATATCTCGGCGCTGCGGCCGAGCCGGTTCAGGCCGGCCGTCGCCAGCACCACCGCGTCCAGCTCGCCGCTGGTCACGAAGCCGATCCGGGTGTCCACGTTGCCGCGGATCGCGACGGTCTCCAGCTGCGCGCCGCGGGCGTTGGCCCAGGCGTTCAGCTGCGCCATCCGGCGGGGCGAGCCGGTGCCGATCCGGGCCGGGCGGCCGGCGCCGGCCAGCTTCTCCACCAGCTCCTCCAGGGCCAGGCCCTCGGTCGCGACCAGGGCGTCCCGGACGTCCTCGCGCTCGGGGACGGCGGCCAGCGCCAGCCCCCGGGGGGCGGCGGTGGGCAGGTCCTTGAGCGAGTGCACGGCGAAGTCGATCCGGCCCTCCAGCAGCGCGTCGCGCAGCGCGGAGACGAACACCCCGGTGCCGCCGATCTGCGCCAGCGACTCCCGGGAGGTGTCGCCGTAGGTGGTGATCTCGACCAGCTCGACGGCGCGCCCGGTGACCCTGGTCACCTCGCGGGCCACCATGCCCGACTGCGCCATGGCGAGGGCGCTGCGCCGGGTGCCGAGCCGCAGGGCCGCGGTGGCCGAGGGCTGCTCCGTGATCGGTTGACCATTCATGAGGTGATCGTCCCGGTGGTACTCGTGGGATGGCTGACGGTTCATCTGGTGCCCCCGGCCGAGGGCTGGGGCGCCCCGCCGACGGGCGTGCCCGACACGGCGTGCACGGCCGCCGGGTCGAGGTCGAACAGTTCGCGCAGCGCCTCCGCGTAGGAGGCGCCGCCCGGCTCGGCGGCCAGCTGCTTCACCCGGACGGTCGGGGCGTGCAGCAGCTTGTCGACGACGCGGCGGACGGTCTGGGTGATCTCGGCACGCGAGCGCTCGTCCAGGTCGGGCAGCCGGGAGTCCAGCCGGCCGAGCTCGGCGGCGACCACGTCGGAGGCCATCGAGCGCAGCGCGACCACGGTCGGCGCGATCCGGGCGGCCCGCTGGGCGGCGCCGAAGGCGGTCACCTCGTCGGAGACGATCCGGGTGACCTGGTCGACGTCGCCGGCGCCGGGGCTGGCGGCGTGCGCGTGGGAGAGGCTCTCCAGGTCGACCAGCAGGGCGCCGGGCAGCTCGTGCACGGTGTGGTCGACGTCGCGCGGCATGGCCAGGTCGAGCAGGGCGAGCGGCTCGGACGCCCCGTGGCGGAGCCCCTGGGCGTCCCGCCGGGAGGCGACCGCGGCGGCCACGTCCTCGGCCTTGATCACCACACCGGCCGCGCCGGTGCAGGAGATCACCAGGTCCACCTCGGCGAGCGCCTCCGGCACCTTGGCCAGGTCCAGGACCGAGGCCACGTCCGGACCGAGGATCTCGACCAGCCGCTCGGCGCGGGCCGGGGTCCGGTTGGCGATCAGCAGCTCGGTCACGCCGGAGCGGACCAGGGTGGCGGCGGCCAGCGAGCTCATCGAGCCGGCGCCGACCACCAGCGCGCGCTTGCCGGCGATCTCGCCCGCGCCCGCCGCGACCTGCTCCAGGCCGAAGGTGACCAGCGACTGGCCGGCCTTGTCGATGCCGGTCTCGCTGTGCGCGCGCTTGCCGACCCGCAGGGCCTGCTGGAACAGCTCGTTCAGGCCGCGCCCGGCGGTGTGCTCCTCCTGGGCCTTGGCCAGCGCGTCACGCAGCTGGCCGAGGATCTGGCCCTCGCCGACGACCATCGAGTCCAGGCCGCAGGCCACCGAGAAGAGGTGGTGGACGGCGCGGTCCTCGTAGTGGACGTACAGGTGGGAGGTCAGCTCCTCCAGGTCCACCCCGCTGTGGTGGGCCAGCAGCAGCGACAGCTCGGCGACGCCGGCGTGGAACTTGTCCACGTCCGCGTACAGCTCGATCCGGTTGCAGGTGTTCAGCAGCGCGGCCTCGCCGACCGTCGCGGTGGCGGCCGCGTCGTGCAGCAGCCGGGTCGGTACGTCACCCGTCAGCGCGGCGCGTTCCAGCACCCCGACCGGGGCGGTGCGATGGCTCAGCCCTACGACGAGAAGGCTCATGCCCGCCCCCCACAGCTCTCGGTGTTCATGCGGGCATCACCGCGGAGAGATCCCCGTCGCCGCCCTTGGCGGACTTTCCCTTGGCCTGCTCGGCCTGGTCCTTGGCCGCCGACTCGACGGTGCCCCGGGGCTTGCCGCTGCCGCCGGCCGCGCGGCGCAGCTTGGCGGCGGCCGCCCGGACCGGACCGGGGGCGCGGTCCAGCACCGACTCGGCACGGTCGTCCGGCTCCTCGCCGGCCTTGCGCTGCTCGTGGAAGGCGAGGATCTGGAGCTCGATGGAGAGGTCCACCTTGCGCACGTCCACGCCGTCCGGGACGGTCAGCACGGTCGGGGCGAAGTTCAGGATGCTGGTGACGCCGGCCTCCACCAGCCGGTCGCACACCTGCTGGGCGGCGCCGGGCGGGGTGGTGATCACGCCGATGGAGACGTGCTGGCTCTCGACGATCGACTCCAGCTCGTCCATGTGCCGCACCGGCAGTCCGGCCGCGGTGGAACCGACCACGTTGGGGTCGGCGTCCAACAGGGCGGCCACCCGGAAGCCGCGGGAGGCGAACCCGCCGTAGTTGGCGAGCGCGTGGCCGAGGTTCCCGATGCCGACGATGACGACCGGCCAGTCCTGGGTCAGGCCGAGCTCGCGGGAGATCTGGTAGACGAGGTACTCGACGTCGTAGCCGACGCCGCGGGTGCCGTAGGAGCCGAGGTAGGAGAAGTCCTTGCGCAGCTTGGCCGAGTTCACGCCGGCCGCGGCGGCCAGCTCCTCGGAGGAGACGGTCGGCACCGAGCGCTCGGAGAGCGCGGTGAGGGCCCGCAGATAGAGGGGCAGGCGGGCGACTGTCGCCTCCGGGATGCCCCGGGCACGCGACGGTCGGCGCGCGGCGCCCTGGTCGGGCGTCTGCGAACTGCTCTGTGGTGATCGGCCGATTGCCACGGTGCTCCTGTGGGTGAAGCTGGGCTTTGGCAGCCAGGCTATGCGTTTGTGAACGTGTGCACAAAGATGGTGTCCGTTTTGTCCCTACACAGTGATGCGCATCACGCCATCGACCGCATAGCACCGGCCCGGGTCAGCACGACCTCCGGGGCTCGCGAACCGGGCAGCCAGGGGCCGTACGGGGCCTCCCTGCGCAGCAGCGGGACGCCGGCGCCGGACGAGTGGGAACGGGCCCACCCCAGCCGGGGCCAGGGCACCTCGGCGGCCTCGCGCAGCGGGCCGGTCCAGTCGCCCGGCGGGCAGGACGGGGCACCCAGGCAGTGCCGCAGCAGCTCGGCGGTCACCCGGGCGTCGCCCAGCGCGGTGTGCGCCGGATACCAGCCGAGGTCCGCCGCCTCCGCGCAGGCCGCCAGGCCCTGGCCGCGGGCCTGCGGCAGGTGCGCGCGGGCCAGCAGCATCGTGCACAGCAGCGGCACGGGCGGCAGCGGCACCCCGATCCGGGCGAACTCGCGATCCAGGAAGGCGTGGTCGCAGCTGACGTGGTGACCCACCAGCACCCGGCCGGCCAGCAGCTCCAGCAGCCGCGGGGCGATCTCCCGGAAGCGCGGGGCGCCCTCCACGTCGCACTGGCGTATCCGGTGCACATGGGTCGGACCGACCGGGCCCAGCGGATCCAACAGGGTGGCGAACTCGCCCTCGGGACGCAGCCGCTCGTCGAGCAGCACCACGGCCACCTCGACCACCCGGTGCCGCCACGGGCTGCGGCCGGTCGCCTCCACGTCCACCACGGCGAAGCCCCGGGGGACCGTCCGGGGCTCCGGAGCTCCGGACACCCCGAGGGCAGGACCGGGAAGCATGGCGCACTCCTCGTGTGCTCGGCCCCCCACAGGCGCAAACGCGTTCGATCGTAAGCCGACCAACCCGCCCCGCCCCACGCCGGAACGGCGTGTCTTTGGCAACGATTCGGCGAACCTCCCCCGCCGATCGGCGGGGGGGTCGGTACACGGACGAACGCCCGGTCAGGCCCCGCTCAGCCGCCGAGGGCAGTGCGCAGACGGCGCTCGTCGACCCGCCAGAAGTCGTGCTGGCGACCGTCGATCAGGGTGACCGGAATCTGCTCCCAGTAGCGGCGGTACAGCTCCTCGTCCTGGGTGATGTCCCGCTCCTCGAAGGACGCCCCCAGCTCGCCCGTCACCCGGAGGATCACCTCGCGGGCCTCGTCGCACAGGTGGCAGCCCGGCTTGCCGACCAGGGTCACGGTCCGGTCCGCGGGCTCGGGGTTCTTACGTCGCAGCAGTGGGCTCACCACCCCATTCTCCGCCATGGCACCCGCCCGCCCGGGGGCGCCCGGCACCCGGTGGAGCTGTTCACCTCGCGGGCACGGCTCCGTCACGGTCGCCGCGCGCCCGGCTGGCTATCCTCGGTGACATGGCCGTGCTCAGAAGGCTCACCCAGGCAAGGCGTTCCAGCAGCGAGCGGAGCGCCCTGGCCGGCGAAGCCGCGGCCGAGGCGGCCGAGGCCGCGCTGCGGGCCGAGCCCGGGCCGGGCGGCACCGCGGGGCCGGACGGCACCACCGGAACGGACGGCAGTACCGGAACGGACGACACCACCGGAACCGACGGCAGCACCGGGCCGGACGCGCCGGCCGCCGCGAAGCCCGGCAAGGCCCCCAAGGCCCCCAAGGCCTCGGCCGAGAACCACACCCCGGACCCGGACGACCCCCGCGCCGCCGCCTTCTTCGACTGCGACAACACCATCCTGCGCGGCGCCGCGATCTTCTACCTCGGCGTCGGCCTCTACCGCCGCGGCTTCCTCACCCGCCGCGACATCGCCCGCTTCGCCTGGCAGCAGGCCTGGTTCCGGCTGCACGGCACCGAGGACCCGGACCACATCTCCGACGCCAAGCAGTCCGCCCTCGGCATCGTGGCCGGCAAGCCCACCGCCGACCTGGAGGCGATCTGCGAGGAGATCTTCGAGGAGGTCGTGGCGGACAAGATCTGGCCCGGCACCCGCGCCCTGGTCCAGATGCACCTGGACGCCGGCCAGCGGGTCTGGCTGGTCACCGCCGCCCCGCTGGAGGTGGCCAGGATCATCGCCCGGCGGCTCGGCATGACCGGCGCGCTGGGCACCGTCGCCGAGGCCCGGGACGGCCTGTACACCGGCCGGCTGGTCGGCGACCTGCTGCACGGCCCGGCCAAGGCCGCCGCCGTCCGCGCGCTGGCCCGGCGCGAACGCCTCGACCTCGACCGCTGCGCCGCCTACAGCGACTCGGCCAACGACATCCCGATGCTCTCGCTGGTCGGCCACCCGTACGTGGTGAACCCGGACGGCGCGCTGCGGCGCCACGCCCGGACCCAGGGCTGGCGGGTGCGGGACTTCCGGACCGGGCGCAAGGCGGCCCGGGTGGGGCTGCCGGCCGCGGCCGCGCTCGGGGTGCTGGCCGGCGCGACGGCGGCCGGGGTGGCGCTGAACCGGCGCAGGCGCCGCTCCTGAACCTCCCGCGCCGGGGGCCGCGCGGGCTCCCGAAGGTCGCCGGGGGCGCGCCCGAGGTCCGCCCCAAGACGGTCGGGAGGTCGCCGGCGGGTCGTCCGCGGGTCGTCGGGAAGCCGCCGGAACGCCGTCGGGACGCCGTCCGGACGGGCTCGCCCCGGCGGGTGAGCAGGCGTCAACAAGGCCTCTGACCTGGCCCCTCTTACGGGCGAACTCCCCTGCACCGCCGGGTGGTCCGAGTCACCTGCACGAACCTGTCGCCCGGTGACCGGTTCTGATCGTTCGCCAGGCCGGGAAAGTCAGGGGTTGCCGAGCCCCAAGGCTGGGAAACCGCCCCCCAGGCCGCCGAATTGGTCACCCTGAGCGCCTGTTCGATCACGTTGAGCCGGATGAACGATGACAGCTCCGGTCAGTGTCAGCCGAATATGCACAACAAATGGATCCCAAACGACCACTTCGACCACACGGTGTAGCTGTCATTGCACAAAGCGTTATTCTCTCCTGGATGCACGTCACCACGCGTCCCGCTCGAACGGACGCTTCGGGGAGTGCTCTCCGCGCAGGCGGAGGTGATCCGTCCACAGTTCTGCCTCTGGGAGTCCCGTGTACCCACCCGTCCGGAACGACGCGCCTGCACCCTCCCGCCCGTCGTCCGCGCCCCTGCGCCCCCGCACCGGCCTGCGCGGTCGGCCGACCGCCGAGCGGCAGATCTCCACCGGCCTGACCCTGTTGCGCACCCTGCTCCGCAGCCAGTTCGCCGTCCTGCCCCAACTCGCGCCGGCTGGAGGATCGTTCGTCCAGCCCCAGCCCCAGCCGCCCGGCCCGGCACTGCGCACCACCGCCGCCGGCTCGGCCGGCACCGGCTCGCGCGGCCGCACCGGCAGCACCGGCACCGGCCGGGGCCGCGCCCGGACGGCGCCCAACCCCGGCTACGAGACCGAGCACAACCCGATCATGGAGCTGGTCGAGCGGGCCCAGGCCGGCGAGAGCGAGGCCTTCGGCCGGCTCTACGACCACTACGCGGACACCGTCTACCGCTACATCTACTACCGGGTAGGCAGCCGGGCCACGGCCGAGGACCTCACCAGCGAGACCTTCCTGCGCGCCCTGCGCCGGATCGGCACCTTCACCTGGCAGGGCCGGGACTTCGGCGCCTGGCTGGTCACCATCGCCCGCAACCTGGTCGCCGACCACTTCAAGTCCAGCCGCTTCCGGCTGGAGGTCACCACCGGCGAGATGCTGGACTCCAACGAGTGCGAGCGCAGCCCGGAGGAGTCGGTGCTGGAGTCGCTCTCCAACGCCGCCCTGCTGGACGCCGTGCGCCGGCTCAACCCTCAGCAGCAGGAGTGCGTCACCCTGCGCTTCCTGCAGGGGCTCTCGGTGGCCGAGACGGCCCGGATCATGGGCAAGAACGAGGGCGCCATCAAGACCCTCCAGTACCGCGCCGTCCGCACCCTGGCCCGGCTGCTCCCGCCCGACGCGCGATGAACCGTGCCGAGGACGACCCCGGTGCCATACGGCACGGCCGTCCGTCACCGTTCGCGCCCGGCCGACACGTCAGGGTGAACGGTCGGTCCGATGATCAGCCGTGCGTAACCGACCGCCCGCACCACTCGTTGGCCAACGTGCAAGCCCCCACCAGGCGTACGGTCAAGTCGAATTGCGGCCTATCACCCGATGGAGTGGCTTTGGCCAGCCAGGGCAACCGTCCGGCAGGCCAGGGTGTCGACAACGACGAAGGGAGGTGTGGCCCGTGACGGCAAACGTGCTGGAGCACCGGCGGGCGAAGGCCTTCGCCGAGGCGCTGGAGGCCCACCAGGCAGAGCAACGCGCTGCGGCCAACGCCGAATGGGACAACGCCGCCGCCACCGGCGCCGGTCCGGTCGCGATGGCCGAACTGGTCGGTCTGACCGACGCGCTGGGGGCGCTGCCCGGGCCGGTGCTGGACCGGGAGGTCCGCACGGTCCAACGCGCCCAGCTGATGGCCGCGTTCGAGCAGGCCTTCGCCGGCGGGACGGGCACCCCGGTGCCCCGGCAGCGCCGCCACCGGGCGATCCGGACGGCGCCGCGCGGCCGCTGGAGCCGCCGGTTCGCGATCGGCGGGCTGGTCGCCGGGCTCGCCGTCGGCAGCCTGACCGGCGCCGCCGCGGCCAGCGCCCACGCCCTCCCCGGGGACACGCTGTACGGCCTCAAGCGCGGGTTGGAGGGACTCCGGCTCGACTTCGCCGGTTCCGACTCCGAGCGCGGCGAACTGCTGCTCGACAACGCGGCCACCCGACTCGGCGAGGCCAAGACCCTGGTCGGCCGCACCGGCCCGGCCGGCGGCCTCAGCCCGGCCACCGTCGAACAGGTCCGCCGCGCCCTGGACGACATGCACGCCGACGCCCTCAGGGGCCGCGAGCTGCTGCGCTCGGTCTACCGCAGCAACGGCTCGCTCGACCCGATGCGGGCGCTGGCCGGCTTCGCCCACGACGAGGACGGCCGCTGGAGCGAGCTGCAGGGCCGGCTGCCCGTCCAGCTCACCCAGCAGGCCGACCTGGTGAACCGCCTCTTCGACGACATAAGCGAGGACGTCGCGCCCCTGCGCCTGGTCCTGCCCCCCGCTCAGAGCGGTGGCGCGGCCGGCTCCGGAGCGGGCGACGGCTCCTCCCACTCCACCGACGGCTCCCCGGCCGGCTCCCCCGCGGCCGGATCCGGCACCACGGCCGGCGCCGACCGGGCCCCGGGCTCCGCCGGCAACCGCCCCGGCGCCCCCGAGCACGCCCCGGCCAACCCCGGCTCCGGCGCCTCCGGGACCGGGGGCAAGGGCGGCGTCCTGCCGGACACCCTGCCCAGCAGCGCCCCCGACGCCGTCAACGGCCTGGTCGGCGGCCTCACCAGCGGCCTCACCGGCACCAAGCCCTCGCCGAGCGCCGACGCGGCCCCGCAGCAGGCACCGCAGCAGGCCACCCCCGGCGCCCCGAACGCGGCCCAGCCGCAGGGCGTCGAGGTGCCCCCGCTGCTCCCGGACCTGTTGCCCGGGCTGCGCATCCTGGGCGGCTGACGGCAGGGCGGTGGGGGCCCGGCGGAGTGCGATATCCGCCGGGCCCCCGCCGTACCCGGGTCCTTCCGTGGAGCCCCGGCCCAGCGGAAGGACCCGGGCCTCCTCGGCCGGGCACCCGCCGGAAGGACACCGCCGGCGGAGCACCGTCGGAAAGGCACCGTCAGAAGAACACCGAACGCCGCTGCACCAGCAGCTGGTAGAGGGTGTGCTGGATGGTCTCGCGCACCTCGTCGGCGAGGTCGAAGACCAGCATCGGGTCGTCCGCCGCCTCCGCCGGGTAGCTGTCGGTGGCGATCGGCTCGCCGAAGCGGATCGTCCACTTGGTCGGCAGCGGCAGCACCCCGAGCGGGCCCAGCCACGGGAAGGTCGGGGTGACCGGCACGTACGGCAGGCCCAGCAACCGGGCCAGGGTCTTCACGTTGCCGATCATCGGGTAGGTCTCCTCGGCCCCGACGATCGAGCAGGGCACGATCGGCACCCGCGCCCGCAGAGCCGAGGCGACGAAGCCGCCGCGGCCGAACCGCTGGAGCTTGTAGCGCTCGGAGAACGGCTTGCCGATCCCCTTGAAGCCCTCCGGCCAGACCCCGACGACCTCGCCGCGCTCCAGCAGGGCCTGGGCGTCCTCGTTGCAGGCCAGCGTGTGGCCGGCCTTGCGGGCCAGCTCGTTGACGCCGGGCAGTACGAAGACCAGGTCGGCGGCGAGCATCCGCAGGTGCCGCCGGGCGGGGTGGTGGTCGTGGATGACCACCTGGGTCATCAGGGCGTCCAGCGGGATCGTGCCGGAGTGGTTGGCGACGATCAGCGCGCCGCCCTCGGCCGGGATGTGCTCCACGCCCTGGACGTCGATCCGGAAGTACTTCTCGGCCAGCGGGCGCAGCAGCGAGAGCAGCACCTCCTCGGTGAGCTCCCGGTCGAAGCCGAACTCGTCCACCTCGTAGTCGCCGGTCACCCGGCGGCGCAGGAAGGCCAGCCGCTCGGCGGCACGGCCCTCCCAGCCCTTGCCGAACAGCCCGGTGGCGGCCGGGCCGAGCGGCCCGGACAGCACGCCGCCGACGGCCTCGGCGAGCCGGTCGGCCAGTTTCGGCCCCTCGGGTGAGGTCCAGCTGGGGGCGGACTCGATCGGGATGACCTTGGCCTCGCCCGACGCGTTCTCGGCTGCGGCACTCATCGCGGGTTCAGCTCCTCGGTCGGCGGGGGCGGTTCGGTACGGAGTCCGGTCCGGCGGCCGGCCCTGCGGGGGCGGCCCCTTCCGGGCCGAGCAGGGCCGTCAGCCGGTCGGTGACGGCGGCCAGCCGCTCGGGCGGCAGCAGCCCCGGCCCCTGTGCGGCGGCGAAGTCGGCGAAGGCCTCCGGGGTGCCGAACGCCGGGCGGTAGCCGAAGGTGTCGCGCAGCCGCGCGGTGTCCACCACCCGGCCGTGGGTGAGCAGCCGCAGTTGCTCGGGCGAGACGTCGACCAGCCGGGTCTGCCGGGCCAGCACGGCCATCCAGCTGACCGCGGGCAGCAGCAGCGGCAGGGTGGGCCGGCCCAGCCGGCGGGCGCACTGGGAGAGCAGCAGGACGCCCTCCCCCGCCACGTTGAAGGTCCCGGTGTTGACGGTGCCCGGCGCGGGCTCGTCGGCGGCCCGGCAGAGCACCGCGACGGCGTCGTCCTCGTGCACGAACTGCAGCCGCGGGTCGTAGCCGAGCACGGTCGGCAGCACGGGCAGCGCGAAGTACTCGCTGAGCGGGGTGTCCGCGTCCGGGCCGACGATGTTGGCGAAGCGCAGCACCGTCACCGCGACGTCCGGGCGGCGCCGGGCGAAGCCGCGCACATAGCCCTCGACCTCCGCCGCGTCCTTGGCGAAGCCGCCGCCGGGCGGGTCCTTGGGCTGCATCCGCTCGCTGAACACCGCCGGGTCGCGGGGCGCGGATCCGTAGACGCCGGTGGTGGACTTCACCACCAGCCGGCGCACCCCGGGGGCCTTCTGGCAGGCGCCGAGCAGCTGCATGGTGCCGATCACGTTGGACTCCTTCACCGCGGAGCGGTTGGTGGAGCCCAGGCCGGTGGCGCTGACGCTGAGGTGCACCACGGTGTCCACCCGGTGCTCGGCGAGCACCCGGGAGAGCGCCGGGCGGCGCAGGTCGAGCTGGTGGAAGCGGTACGGGGCGGCCGGACCGGCCGGCTCCTCGGGCGGCAGTCGGGGCGGCTGCACGTCCACGCCGACCACCAGGTCCACGCCCGGCCGGCGGCGGACCTCGGCGACGAAGCGGGCACCGAGATGGCGCGCCACGCCGGTGACGAGTACGACCACGCCCACGGTGCTGCCCCCGTTCCCCGGCCCGAGCGGCCTGCGTGCACCGTACCGCGCCACGCTGCCGGGCCGTGAAATGACACCGCCCGCCCAGGCCACGAGGGGCTGGGCGGGCGGTGGAAGCGCTGGGCGCGCTAGGCGCGGCCGGGGGCGCTTACTTCTTGTTGCGACGCTGAACGCGGGTCCTCTTCAGAAGCTTGCGGTGCTTCTTCTTGGCCATACGCTTGCGACGCTTCTTGATGACAGAGCCCACGGAACAACCCTCGCTCACTGAGACTCTCGCCCGTGAGAGACGGAGTCCATACGACTGACGTGAGGGCCTAGCCTACCGTCCATGGTGCTAAGGCCGTAATCGTGCTCCCCGATACCGGGAAACTCGGGGGAAATCCCCGACGAACGGGTGCGGTGCCCACCGGTGTGGACCCCGCACCCGCGCGCCGCCGCTACGCGCTCTCGAGCCGCACGTAGGACTCCTTGAGGTACTCGTGCACCGCCTGCTGGGGCACCCGGAAGGACCGTCCGACCCGGATGGCCGGCAGCTCTCCGCTGTGCACCAGTCGGTACACCGTCATCTTGGACACCCGCATGACCGCGGCGACCTCCGCCACGGTCAGGAAGACGACTTCCTGAAGGGGGCGCTCGACGGAACTCATGACCATCACCCGACCCTTACCCGTGTGCAAGGCACCGGCTTCCCCTCCGGTGACTCCACCGGCACACGTGTATCCCCAGAGTAGTTATGGGTGGTACCAGTGGGAAGAGGGGAAGTGCAGTCCTCGTACGGTGAGAGATAGGACCGTTGCAGTACGTAGCCGATCGGCCGATGGCACCGCCCGGCGTACGCACGGCCTGACCAGGGCGGCGGGTTCAGGCCAGCAGTCCGTGCTGGGGGAACACCGCCCGCCGGGTGGCGAGGATGGCCTGATCGAGCCGGTCGGCCGGATCGTAACCCGAGTCGAAGTCGCGCCAGGCGGGGCGGGCGCCGTCGGTCATCCGCAGCGGGGCCGGGCGGCGGGTGCGGCGGTAGACCTCGGCGCGCCAGGACTCGGGGGTCTCGGTGGCCGGGTCGACGGGCCGGGCGGCGGCGGTGGCGACCAGGTGGGTCCAGGTGCGCGGGACGACGTCCACCACGGCGTAGCCGCCCCCGCCGGTGGCCACCCAGCGACCGCCGGCGTACTGGTGGGCGAGGTCGTGCAGCGCCTCGGCGATCAGCCGCTGGGCGTCCACGGTGACGGCGAGGTGGGCGAGCGGGTCCTCCAGGTGGGTGTCGGCGCCGTGCTGGGTGACCAGGACCTGTGGCCGGAACGCGTCGAGCAGTTCGGGCACCAGGGCGTGGAAGGCGCGCAGCCAGCCGGCGTCGCCGGTGCCCGCGGGCAGCGGCAGGTTGGCGGCGGAGCCGGGGGCGTCCACGCCACCGGTCTCGATCGACCAGCCGGTCTGCGGGAAGAGCGTGGCTGGGTGCTCGTGCAGCGAGACGGTGAGCACCCGGGGGTCGTTCCAGAAGGCCGCCTGGACGCCGTCGCCGTGGTGGACGTCCACGTCGACGTAGGCGACCCGCTCGGCGCCGAGTTCGAGCAGCCGGGCGATGGCCAGCGCCGGGTCGTTGTAGACGCAGAAGCCGGAGGCCTTGCCGGGCATCGCGTGGTGCAGCCCGCCGCTGAAGTTGACGGCGTGCGGGGTCTCGCCGCGCCAGACCGCCTCGGCGGCGGCCACGGACTGGCCGGCGATCAGTGCCGAGGCCGAGTGGATCGCCGGGAAGGACCAGTTGTCGTCGGTGCCCAGTCCGTGCAGCGGGTCGGAGCGCTCGGGATGGGCGGCGGCGTTCCGGACCGCCTCGACGTACTCCCGGGTGTGCACCAGCCGGAGGGTGGACTCGCCGGCGGGCGGCGCGGAGCGGACGGTCACCCCGGGCCCGGTGCTCAGTCCGAGGGCCTCGACCAGGCGCATGGTGAGGGCCAGCCGGGTCGGGTCCATCGGGTGGCCGGGGCCGAAGTCGTAGGCGGTGACAGCCTCGTCCCAGAAGAGGTGCAGGCCGCAGGGGGTGTCACGCTCGGCTTCGGGCATGGCCTCCACCGTAGCGGGTGGCGGTGGCCGGACCGCCGTCAGGGCGCGCCGGGGCGGCACTCGCGGGAGCTGCCGGGCCCGGGGTGCGCAATGAAACTACGGAAGTTGTGGGGCAGCTGTGGAGGCGGGTGTTGAGGCGGTGCAGACAAACGCTTTGCGACTCCATATCCTCTCCGCCATGAAGCCATTCAGCGTGCAACGCCTTGGGGTAATTCTCGCTGCAATACTGGGTTTTGGCGTCTTCTTCGCCGCCCAGCCGGCCTCCGCCGCGGTCAGCGGCACCACGTTCGCGGTCGACAAGTCGACGGCGAAGGCGGGAGACCAGCTGACCCTGACGCTGTCGCTCACCAACAGTGAGACCAGTCCCATCTACTTCGCCTACGAGGCCGTCCAGCCGACCTGGCCGGCCAACACGCAGGCCGGAGCGTTCACCGTGCTCAGCTGCACCGGTGACACCTCCGACTGCGCGATCAACGGGAACAGCGCCAACTTCCACTTCAACGCGCCGATCGCGCCTGGGGCGACGAAGAGCGTCACGCTCACCGTCAAGATCACCGACACCCCGGCGTGGGGCACCGCGCCGTACACGCTGAACTGGGCGCCGTACGTCTACTACGAGTTCGGCCAGGTCGGCAACGGCACGGCCAAGGACCAGGGCTGGACCTACGGAGTGCCCGAGCTCCAGACCGTGATCAGCTGACCCCACGTCCCGTCGACCGCCCCCGCCGTCACCCGACGGCGGGGGCCCGGGCGGGTTCCGGGGCGGGCTCCGGGGCGAAGCGGTCGGCCAGCGGCAGGACGGCGAGCACCAGCAGCATCGGGGCGAGCAGCGCCCAGCGGTACGAGGCGGCGTCCGCGATCGCCCCGACCAGCGGCGAACCCAGCAGGAACCCCACGTAGTTGAAGAGGTTGAGCCGGGCCACCGCGGCGTCGGAGTCGGCCGGGAAGAGCCGGCCGCCGGCCGCGAACACCTGCGGGATGATCGCGCAGATGCCGAAGCCCAGCACGGTGAAGGCGGCGATGCCCGCCCAGGCGTCGGGCGCGACCGCGGCCAGCCCGAAGCCGAGCGCGGCCAGCGCGGCACCGGCACGGACCACCGGGACGGCGCCGAAGCGCTGCACCGCGCGGTCACCCAGTGCCCGGCCGAGCAGCATCGCGACCATGTAGCCCAGGTAGGAGAGCTTGGCGAGGTCCTCCCGGCTGCCCAGCCCGTCGGTGAGGTACTTGACGCTGTAGTTGGAGACCGAGGCGTCCGCGATGTACGCGAAGGCCATCGCCAGGCAGAGCGGCAGCAGCGGACGCCAGGGGACGGACCGGGCGGCGGCCTCCGCGGCCTCCCGGACGGCGTCGCCGAGTTCGGCCGGGCCGGCGAGCAGGCCGCCGGTCAGCAGGGCGAGCGGGGCGATCACCGCGGCGGCCGTGCCGAACAGCACCGGCAGCCCGAGGTCGTAGTGCGAGCCGAGGCCCGCCAGAGCCGCGCCGAGGATGCCGCCGAGGCTGAACGCCGCATGGAAGCCGATCATGATCGAGCGGCCGTAGCGGTGCTGGAGCCCCACCCCGAGCATGTTCATACTGGCGTCCAGCGCGCCCACCAGCAGCCCGAACGCGCCGAGGGCCAGGGCGAGTTGCCACAGCGTGCCACCCAGTCCGGCGGCCGCCAGGCTGAGGCAGACGGCGGGCTGGACCACCCGCAGCACGGTCCGTGCGCCGGTGCGCTTCACCAGCTGCTCGGAGACGATCGAACCGACCCCGGCCAGAACCGGCACCGCGGCCAGGAAGACCGGCAGCAGCCCGTCGCTCAGCCCGTACCGGTGCTGGATCTCCGGGATGCAGGTGACCAGCAGGGCGAAGGTGACGCCCTGGAGCAGGAAGCTGACGGCGAGCGCCGCCCGCCCGACGCGCAGACCGGGCGCCGTGGCGGACGGGACGGGCCCTGCGGACGGTGCGGCACTCAAGCGGACCTCCAGGCGGACTCCACACGGACCTCGCAGACCTCGCTACCGGCCGGTAGGACGATGTTGGCGAGAGCGTAGGGGGTGCGCCGCGATTACGGGAGGGGTCGCGCAGCGGTCATTTCCCGCCGGAGGCCAACTCCCGGGAACGGTCCCGCGCCGCCTCCAGGGCGCCGAGCAGCGCGGCCCGCACCCCGTGGTTCTCCAGCTCGCGGATCGCCGCGATGGTGGTGCCGGCCGGGGAGGTGACCGCCTCGCGCAGCTTCACCGGGTGCTCGCCGGAGTCGCGCAGCATCACCGAGGCGCCGATCGCGGACTGCACGATCAGGTCGTGCGCCACCTGCCGGGGCAGCCCGAGCAGGATGCCGGCGTCGGTCATCGCCTCGACCAGGAAGTAGAAGTAGGCCGGACCGGAGCCGGAGAGCGCGGTGGCCGCGTCCTGCTGGGACTCGGGCAGCCGCAGCGCCTTGCCGACCGAGCTGAAGATCTCCTCGGCGCGCACCAGGTGCTCCTCCCCCGCGTGCGAACCGGCCGAGATGACGCTCATCCCCTCGTCCACCAGGACCGGGGTGTTGGGCATCACCCGGACCACCGGGGTGCCGGCCGCCAGCCGCTCCTCGAACCAGGCGGTGGGGACGCCGGCCGCGGCCGAGATCACCAGCCGGTCCGCGCCGACGTGCGGGGCCAGCTCCTCCAGCAGGGCGCCCATGTCCTGCGGCTTGACCGCCAGGATCAGGGTGTCGGCGAGCTTGGCGGCCTCGGCGTTGGAGACGGCCACCACGCCGTAGCGGGCCGCGAGTTCGGCCGCCCGCTCCGGGCGGCGGGCGGTCACCAGGACATCGGCCGGATCCTTGCCCGCCCGCAGCAGACCGGAGAGCAGGGCCTCCCCGATCTTGCCGGTGCCCAGGAAGGCGATCTTCTGTCCGCGTGCTGCGCTGCTGCCCATCGTCCGCTCCTTGCCTCGGTACTGCGGCCATCCTCGCACCGCCCACCGGCACACGCGGGGACCGTCCGACCCGTGGTCGCCACGGACCCGAACGACCCTTGCCCCTAGGGAGAGAACTCCGGGGTTTCCCCTATGGCCTCCCGGCTCCGGGGAGCGCACCGTGGAGTCATGGCACACGACGAAATGTCCCGACGTGAGAACCGGCAACTCGCCGTCGCCTCGGCGACCGTGGGCCCGTGGCGGACCGCCGCGGGGGTCGGTGCGGTGGTGGGGGCGACGGCCCTGGGGATCGAGGCGATCTCCGGGAACTGGTCGCTGAGCATGCTGGCCTCACCGGCCGGCTGGGGCCTGTTCTTCTTCTTCCTGGTCGGCACCGTCGGCGGCCAACTGCGGCGCGACACCACCGACCGGCGACTGCGCCGCTGGGCGAACGAGCACCCGTGGCAGTCCGCGCTCCCGGCGGCCGGCGGCCTGCTGGCGCTGAACACGCTGGCCCAGCTGTTCCTCGGCGACGAGGGCCTGTTCGGCGCCTTCTTCCTCTCGCTGCTGCCGGCCGGCCTCCTGCTGGCGATCGCCGGGGTGGTCGGGTCGGTCAAGCAGGCCCGCGGCAAGGGCTGACGGCCACCCGCGACCTGCCCGTTTCCGGACAAACGACACCGCTCCCACGGATCACGCACACGCGTTCACCACGAAGTGTGCCCCCGATCAACGGATCGTCACACCCTGTCGGCATACTGGCGCGATGCCGACAGCCGAAGATCCGCAACCGCGCCCCGAGACGGGCCGCGAGGCGGGCGGGAAGGACCCGTTCGCCGACCTCGTCCTGGACGAGGAATTCGTCCGCGGGGCCACCGTCAAGGAGCAGAGCGGGCGCACCCGCATGCTGTCCGCCCGGTGGAAGCACACCCCGCCGGTCGACCCGGGCGGCCGCCGCTCGGTCAACGACGGCCCGTCCGCGTCCAAGGGCCGGTTCGGGCGCAAGCCGAAGCCCGCCGCGCTCGACCCGTGGGGCAACCCCCGCCCCCGCCCGCGCCGGCGCGGCTGGCGCACACCGGTGCTCGTGGTGCTGACCATCGCGGTGGTGCTCTCCGTCCTGAACGTCGACGGGCTGCGCACATGGTTCTCGGACCACGTCTGGAAGAGCTCCTCCGCCGGCCCGGTGCCCACCGTCGCCCCGGAGACCGCCAGGCCGACCTCGGCACCGCCGGCCACCCCCGACGACCAGCCGACCGTGGACCACCCCTGGAAGGGCTCCCCCGCCGAGGGCTGGCCGAACGGCCCGGAGGCCTTCGTGCTGCCCGAGGCCAAGGCCGTCGGCGTCTTCTCGGCCGACGAGGTCGCCGCCCAGCTCCAGTCGGTCAAGGACTACCTGACGGCCTCCAACCTCGACCCCCGGGTGATCGCGGGGGCCCGTCCGGACGCCGCCCTGGCGATGCTCGACCGCCAGGAACGGGCCAACGCCGTCGCCGCCCTCGACCACCCCGCCAAGGAGACCGACCCGACCAGCTGGTTCACCCGTTTCGACCCGCGCGAGGCCGCCCTGGTGGGCACCACCGTCAAGGTCCAGGGCCGGATCAGCTTCGAGGAGGACGGTGACGGCGGCGTGCTGGTGCACACCGACTTCACCTTCGTCTACCCGCTGCAGCCGGGCCCGGACGCGGAGAAGCTGGCCTCGTCCCGCCGCCGCACCCCGGACACCGCGCCGGGCGGCACCGCCAAGCCGGTCGGCCTGGTCACCCGGACCGCCGCCACCGACAACGGCGACACCTGGACGACCCGCACCATCGTGCGCAAGGTCGACGACGTCCGCTTCTACGACCCGAAGCACTACAAGGTCGACGCGAAGAAGCTGGTGTTCGCCAAGACCCAGTGGGACGCGGGCAACAGCGCCTGCGACGTCTACGACGGCTTCCTGCACCCGCAGTTCCAGCAGTTCACCAGCCACGACCCGGCACCGACCGGCCCGACCACCGACCCGTACGACCGGAGCAAGGACATCGCCCCGGCCGACCAGTGCGGCAGCGTCAGCCGGACCTAGGGTCTCATCGGGAGGCGTCAGCGCTTGCGCTTGGCCCGGCCCGGCGCCTTGGCGTCGGGCCGGCGGCTGCGGCCCGCCTGGCGCTTCTCGTACTGGGCGACGGCCCGCTCGTAGGCGGCCCGCCGGACCGCCTCGCCGGGGGCCTCGACCAGGCTGCGGGCGAAGTAGGCGAGCAGCGATCCGGCCCCGCCGATCAGCCAGACCGCGCCGAGCGACTTCTCCTCGGCCATCCAGCCGGTCAGCTGGTCCTTGCCCTCGGTGAGCACCTTCCAGGTGCGCCGCACGGCCATCATCGAGCAGACCGCGATGGCGGCGGTCAGCAGCCCGTTGAGGAACGTGCCGTTGTCGGAGAGGGCGATGCCCTCGATTCCGAAGCGCAGCAGCAGCACCACGGCGGCGGCCGCGACCAGGGCGCCGATCGACACGGCGACCCGGCGCGGCCAGTAGCCGTTGTCCCGGTTCAGCCAGCTGGTGCCGAACCAGCGGATCGGCTCCGGCTCGGGGGCGCCGACGGGAGTGGGGGCGGGGGTGGGGGGCTGCTCGCTCACGCCGTCGATTATCACCCGACCGCCGCACACGGCGGAGGAGCCGTCCCGGCCGGTGGGACGGCTCCTCCTCGTTCCGTGCGGGCCCGGCCTCGTTCCGTGCGGGCCCTGTGCCGTTCTGTACGGGCCCGGTGCCGTTTCGTGCGGGCCCGGCCGGGTCAGCCGAGCTTGGACACGTCGCGGACGGCGCCCTTGTCGGCGGAGGTGGCCATCGCGGCGTAGGCGCGCAGGGCCTGGCTGACCTGCCGGTCGCGGTTCTTCGGCCGGTAGCCGCCCGCGGCCTCCAGGGCCCGGCGGCGCTCCGCCAGGACCTCCTCCGGGACCTCCAGGGAGATCCGGCGGCCGGGGATGTCGATGGCGATGGTGTCGCCGTCCTCGACCAGCGCGATGGTGCCGCCGGACGCCGCCTCCGGGGAGGCGTGGCCGATGGACAGGCCCGAGGTGCCGCCGGAGAAGCGGCCGTCGGTGACCAGCGCGCAGGCCTTGCCCAGACCCCGGCCCTTGAGGAAGGAGGTCGGGTAGAGCATCTCCTGCATGCCCGGGCCGCCCTTGGGGCCCTCGTAGCGGATGACGACGACGTCGCCCTCCTTGACCCGCTTGGCGAGGATCGCCTCGACCGCGTCCTCCTGGGACTCGACCACGACGGCCGGGCCGCTGAAGGTCCAGATCGACTCGTCCACGCCGGCGGTCTTCACGATGCAGCCGTCCTCGGCGAGGTTGCCGTACAGCACGGCCAGGCCGCCCTCGACCGAGTAGGCGTGCTCGACGCTGCGGATGCAGCCCTTGGCGGAGTCGGTGTCCAGCGACTCCCAGCGCTCGGACTGCGAGAAGGCCTCGGCGGAGCGGACGCAGCCGGGGGCGGCGTGCCACAGCTCGACGGCCTCCGCGGAGGGCGAACCGCCGCGCACGTCCCAGGTCTTGAGCCACTCGGCGAGCGAGTCGGCGTGCACGGTGTGGACGTCCTCGTTGAGCAGCCCGCCCCGGTACAGCTCGCCGAGGATGGCCGGGATGCCGCCGGCCCGGTGCACGTCCTCCATGTAGTACGAGCCGTTCGGCGCGACCTTGGACAGGCAGGGCACCTTGCGGGAGATCGCGTCGATGGCCCGCTGGTCGAAGTCCAGCTCGGCCTCCTGGGCGGCGGCGAGCAGGTGCAGGATGGTGTTGGTCGAGCCGCCCATGGCGATGTCCAGGGCCATGGCGTTCTCGAAGGCGGCGCGGGTGGCGATCGCCCGGGGCAGCACCGAGGCGTCGTCCTGGCCGTAGTGGCGGTTGGTGATCTCGACGACGGTCCGGCCGGCGTTCTCGTAGAGGGCGCGGCGGGCGGTGTGGGTGGCGAGCACCGAACCGTTGCCCGGCAGCGAGAGGCCGATCGCCTCGGTCAGGCAGTTCATCGAGTTGGCGGTGAACATGCCGGAGCACGAACCGCAGGTGGGACAGGCGTTCTCCTCGATGATCGCGATGTCCTCGTCGGAGACGTTCTCGTTGACCGCCTGGGAGATCGCGTCGACCAGGTCGAGCTTGCGCACGGTGCCGTCGACCAGGGTGGCCTTGCCGGCCTCCATCGGGCCGCCGGAGACGAACACGGTCGGGATGTTCAGGCGCAGCGCGGCCATCAGCATGCCCGGGGTGATCTTGTCGCAGTTCGAGATGCAGATCAGGGCGTCGGCGCAGTGCGCGTTCACCATGTACTCGACCGAGTCGGCGATCAGGTCCCGCGAGGGCAGCGAGTAGAGCATGCCGCCGTGGCCCATCGCGATGCCGTCGTCCACGGCGATCGTGTTGAACTCGCGCGGGATGCCGCCCGCCTGCTTGATCGCCTCGGAGACGATCCGGCCGACCGGCTGGAGGTGGGTGTGCCCGGGCACGAACTCGGTGAAGGAGTTGGCGACCGCGATGATCGGCTTGCCGAAGTCCTCGCGGGCTACGCCGGCCGCCCGGAGAAGCGCCCGGGCGCCTGCCATGTTGCGACCGTGGGTGACCGTACGGGACCTCAGCTCGGGCACTGTGCTCCACTCCTTCGGGGCTCTCGCGGGCACCCCGCTGCTGGGAGGGTCCGGGGGCCGCTGTGGGTACCGAGCCTACGCCCGCCGTCCGGCCGGCGGACGCTCCGTCCGCGATGCGGGCAGGCGGCGGGCCTCCCCGGTCAGTCCCGCCTGACGGCCACGGTGAGGTCCAGGACGTACGGCTCGACCACCTGCCCGTCCGGGAACTCGGCCAGCAGCGCCGCGCGCTCGGCGGCGAGCAGCGGTTCGCGCCGCTCCGGGGCCAGCGAGGCGAAGTAGGAGCGCGAGGTGAGGTTGTCGACCACCTGCTCGACCGGCACCTGCCGCTGCCAGCGCAGCTCGGCACGGGAGACCTCCAGCCCGGCGGCGGCGAAGGGCGCCGTCAGCTCGGCGATCCGGCGGTAGCCGTGGTACCGGCCCGACAGCGCCGCCCACAGCCGCTCGTCCCGGGCGCGCACCCACGGGACGCTCTCGTCGAAGACGTTCCACCAGGCCGCGACGGCGCCGCCCGGCCGCAGCACCCGCAGCACCTCGGGGACGGACTTCTCGGGGTGCGTCCAGTGGAAGGCCTGGGCGTAGGTGACCAGGTCGGCGGAACCGTCGTGGAACGGCAGGTCGTCGCCGACGCCGCGGACCAGCGGCAGGTCCGGCGACACGGCCTGGAACTGCGCGGCCATCCCGGCGGAGGGCTCGACCGCGACGACGTCCGCGCCGCGGGCGGCCAGCAGACGGGTGGCGATGCCGGTGCCGGCGCCGACGTCCAGAACCCGGGCGCCCTTGAGCCCGCGACCCCAGAGCCGCTCCAGCTCGTCGAACAGCCCCTCCGGGTAGCCAGGGCGGCCGCGGTCGTACGCGGCGGCCACTGCGCCGAAGCTCCCGGCCAGCTCGCGGAAGTTGCGGACCTCACTGAAGCCGCCGGCCTCGCCGGCGTTCTGATCGTTCGTCACTTCTCCCCCTCGACAGGGCGGTTCGCGCCCGATCCGGCCGGACGGCTCAGCGTACGCGCGAGGGGGTGGCCAGGTGCAAGCGGGTAAAAGCGAGGGCCTCGGCCAGATCGGCCTCGCGTTCGGCGGGGGAGGCCGAGCGCCGGGTGTTGACCTCCAGCACCACGTGGCCGTCGAAACCGGTGCGGGCGAGGTGCTCCAGCAGCTCGGCGCAGGGCTGCTTGCCGCGGCCGGGGATCAGGTGCTCGTCCTTGCCGGAACCGCTGCCGTCGGCCAGGTGGACGTGGGCGAGCCGGTCGCCCATCCGCTCGACCATCGCGAAGGTGTCGATCCGGGAGGTGGCGGCGTGCGAGAGGTCGATCGTGAAGTGCCGGTAGTCCTCGTCGGTGACGTCCCAGCCCGGCGCGTACGCGAGCATCTCGCGGTCGCGGTAGCGCCACGGGTACATGTTCTCGACGGCGAAGCGGACGTCCGTCTCGCCCGCCATCCGGTTGATGCCCTCGACGAACTCCTTGGCGTACTGGCGCTGCCAGCGGAACGGCGGGTGGACGACCACCGCGCTCGCGCCCAGCTTCTCGGCCGCCGCCCGGGCCCGGACCAGCTTGGTCCACGGGTCGGTGGTCCACACCCGCTGGGTGATCAACAGGCACGGCGCGTGCACGGCCAGGATGGGCAGCCGGTGGGCGTCGGAGAGCCGGCGCAGGGCGTCGATGTCCTGGCTGACCGGGTCGTTCCAGACCATCACCTCGACCCCGTCGTAGCCGAGCTTGGCGGCCAGCTCGAAGGCCACGGCGGTGCTCGCCGGATACACCGAGGCGGTGGACAGCACCACCTTGGTGTCGGGGATGTGCAGGGCCGGGTGCCGCGGCAGCACCAGCCGGTCGGTGGTGCGCAGCAGCGGCGGGCGGGCGGCGTCGCGTTTGGCGGCCTTGACCGAGCGGACGGACTGGACGGCGGCCTTGGCGGCGCCGGCGGCCCGGGCGGTGCGGGTCTCCTTCGGGACGGGCTTCGCGGCGGCTCTGTTCGGGGTGGTCCTCCCGGTGGCGGACTGCTGCGCGGTGTGCTGCTGTGCGGTGCGCTTCCGTTCGGTGGCTGTCTTCGCCGTGTCCGCCGTGTCCGCTGTGTTCGCCGTCTTCGCCGGACCTGCCGCGGTCGGCTTCGCGGTCTTCGCCGCTGCCGTCTTCGCGGTGCGCTGGGCGGCCTTGACGGCCTTCGCGGCCTGCTTGGCGGCATGGGCGGCGGTGGCGCCCGTGACCGCCTTGCCGAGCCGGCGGCGCGGACCGTCCGGCCGCGACTGCCCGCTCCCGGGAGTGCGGCCCTCCTGCGTTCCGTCCTCGCCCGCTGGTTGCACCACGGGAGACAGCGTAAGCGGATCACGCCGCGAACGGGGCGGGATGACCGGCGCAGTGACCATCGGCACGTTGACCCGGCACGTTGACCCGGCACGTTGACCCGGCACGTTGACCCGGCACGTCGCCCGGGCGCGGTCGGTCGGCGGTCGGCCGGTGGGTCGACCGGCGCCCAGGCGCGGCCGGGCTACGGGGTGAGCGCCGGGCGGCGGCGGTCGGCCGGGCTGTCCATGGCGTCCAGGCGGCGCAGGATGATGCCCTCGCGCAGCGCCCACGGACAGACGTCCAGCTCCTGCAGGCCGAACAGGTCCATCGCGGCGTCGGCGACCAGCGCCCCCGCCAGCAGTTGCTTGGCCCGGCCCTCGGAGACGCCGGGGATCCGGGCGCGCTCGGCGACGGTCATCGCGGACAGCCGGGGCAGCCAGGAGGCCAGCCCGCTGCGGGTGAGCCGGCGGTCGGTGTACGGGCCCGCGTCGGCGGGGGCGGCGCCCGTCATCCGGGCCAGCTGCTTGAAGGTCTTGGAGGTGGCGACCGCGTGCCGCGGCGGGCCGAGACGGTTGATCTCGCCGACCACAGCGGCCAGCTCGGCCCGGATGTGTCGTCTCAGCTCGCGCAGCACCTCCGGGTCGGCGACGTCGCCCGGCAGCCAGCGGGCGGTCAGCCGGCCGGCGCCCAGCGGCAGCGAGCAGGCGACGTCCGGCTGCTCGTCCAGGCCGCAGGCGATCTCCAGCGAGCCGCCACCGATGTCCAGGTTGAGCAGCCGGCCCGAGGACCAGCCGAACCAGCGGCGGACGGCCAGGAAGGTGAGCCGGGCCTCGTCCTGTCCGGAGAGCACGCGCAGCTCGACGCCGGTCTCGGCGGCCACCCGGCGCAGCACCTCCTCGCCGTTCGCCGCCTCGCGCACGGCGGAGGTGGCGAACGGGAGGATGTCGACGACGCCCTTGTCCTCGGCGACCCGCAGCGAGGACGCGACATGGCCGACCAGCCGCTCGACGCCGGCCGCGCTGATCGAACCGTCCGCGTCCAGGAGCTCGGCCAGGCGCAGCTCGGCCTTGTGCGAGTAGGCCGGCAGCGGGGCAGCGCCCGGATGGGCGTCCACCACGAGGAAGTGGACCGTGTTGGAACCTACGTCGAGCACACCGAGTCGCATAACTCTCCACGCTACGCGATGCGGACCCTGGTGAGAGGGGGTGCGACGGTATTCGCGCTGGTCCGGGACCGGGCGGCGGGGCCGACGGCGATCCGGCCGCCCGGGTCGTCCGCGCCCGGACCACCCGGACCGCCCGGGCACTCAGTGGCCGCGCGGGCGGGCGGGGTGACGGCAGGGTGGGCGACGGCGACGACGGTGTGGGTGGGCGACGGTGACGGCACGGGCGCAGCCCGTTGTGGCGGCCGACCGTCACAACAAGCCGTCCCACAGCTGCTCCACGATGACGGCCCACCAGTTCTCCGGGTCGGCGAACACCGTGCCGTCCACCTCCGCCAGCGCACGTTGCAGGGCGTCCACCGCCCCGCCCGCGGCCACCGGGTCGAGCCCGCGCAGAGCGGGCCACCAGCCGGCGAACACCTCCAGGCAGCGGACGAAGGCGCGCAGGCTCGCATTGCAGTGACGGACGGTCGCGTAGTCCGGGTCCACCGCCCGGACGGCGCCGTCCACCGGGCCGAGGGCCAGCAGCGCCCAGCCGTCCGTCCCCAGCACCAACTGCCCGGCGAGCGCCAGGCGCTCCCGCTCGGCCGCCCTGGTGCCGCGCCCGGACTCGGCCAGCTGCGCGGCGAGCTGGGGCAGGACGGTGCCCTGGCGGGTGCCGTCGGCGATCGCCTCCGTGCCCGGGTGGTGCAGCGCGAAGAACCCGGGCACCGCCACCGGGACGCCCACCGCCAGCAGCAGCGCGGCCGCGTCCCCGGGCAGTTCGGCGCGGGCGACGTCCGCCGGCTCGAAGCGCTGGACGCCCGCCAGGCCGAACCGCTCCGCGAGCCGGGCGGCGAGCGCGGTGTCGGACTCGTCGGCCGCCTCGCCCTCCGGGTGTGCCCTGCCCGGTGCGCGGGGGAAGGGCACCCGGTTGCGGGCCGGACCGTCCGGCGACGCGGGCAGCGCCCGTACGGCGGCGGCCCGGTGGTCGAAGCGCGGGCCGTACGGGAGCTCGAAGTCGATCCGGGCACGGGGCAGTTCGGCGCTCAGCGCGTACGACCAGTAGCCGCCGGGCAGGGCGCTCATCCGCAGGTCGGTCCGGACGGCGAGCACGTCCTCGGCCGCCACACCCTGCTCGCGCAGCCACCACCAGCCGCGCAGTGCCGGGTGCGGCAGGCCCGCCGCGGAGCGCAGGGCCAGCGACCGTTCCTCACCCGTGTCGTCCCGGTAGGTCAGCTCGGCCCGGGCACCCCGGCCGGTCACCGGCGGGAGGGTCGGATCGTAGCCGCCGGCGCCCACGAAGTCCCGGTACAGCCCGACCACTTCGTCCACCGGCACCGAGGGCCACACCGTGAACCGTCCGCTCTCCCGGTCCACCACGGCACAGGCTGCCCCCACCTCCTCGGGCGCCCGCCGCTCCCCCGTC
This sequence comes from Kitasatospora sp. NPDC058063, assembly GCF_042885395.1. Classification (NCBI taxonomy): domain Bacteria; kingdom Bacillati; phylum Actinomycetota; class Actinomycetes; order Kitasatosporales; family Streptomycetaceae; genus Kitasatospora; species Kitasatospora sp. NPDC058063. The sequence continues at coordinate 709,544 of NZ_JBHVSD010000001.1, read as the reverse complement.
CGCGGGTCGACCACCACCCGTGCGGGCTCCGCCCACACCACCCAGCCGAGCTCGAACTCGTGGGTGCACACCCGCCGCACCGCCCCGGCACCCTGCGGCAGATCCCCGTTGACCCACCGGTGCCCCGCCTCCACCGCCTGCGCCCGCGAAATCACCCGGCCACCCCCGTCCCGTCCACTCCCCGCCGCCCATCCCGGCCCGACCCGCGACCCTACGCCCGCGCCCCACGCCCGCACCAAGCACCGGAGGCGCACCCCCCTCATGCCTCATGCACGAGAAGTCGGCCCCGCCGACTTCCCACGCGGGCGTCCACATCCCCTGCCGCCCCGCAGCCGGACCCGGAAGAAGGAATATGACGTCCGGTCTACATATTCACGCGCAGACCCAAGCCCGCCCGGACCGGATCCGCGTGAGAAGTCGGCCCGGCCGACTTCTCACGCACCCCCTCCCCTTCCAGCGCCACCCTGGCGAACTGCCCGGGCCCCTGCCACTCCCCCACACCCCAGCACGCGAACGCGAAAAGTCGACCCAGCCGACTTCCCGCGCATCACCCTGGTGAATATGTCGGTCGGTCTACATATTTCTGCCAGACCCGAACTCAGCCGCCCCGAATGCGCACAGGAAGTCGGCCGGGCCGACTTCTCGCGCAGGCCCCTTCCACTGCCCCGCGCGCCACCGCCCAGAAAAACCACCGCGGCCCGCCGCACAGGAAGTCGGCGGGACCGACTTCCCACGCGGACCCCTCCGCAACCGCGCATTCCACCGCTGAGGGGCAGCGTGGCGGGCCGCACAGGAAGTCGGCCTGGTCGACTTCCTGCGCCCTGGGGGTCAGGGGGTGGGGGTGAGGGGGCGGCCTTCGGGGGTGAGGGCGATGGCCCAGAGGCCGTGGGTGGCGGGGTGGAGGGGGGTGGGGGCCCGGCGGGCGAGCTGGTGGTCGAGGTAGGTGACGGTGTCCTGGTGGTTGACGGCGTTCCAGGCGTGCGGGCGGCCGTAGGCGTCGAGGGTGAGGAGTAGCGCCTGGGAGCCGTGGCCGGCGCGGCGGAGGCCCTCGGCGAGGCGGTCGAAGGCCCGGCCGCCGTCGCCCAGGTCCCGGAAGGGGGCGCCGAGTTCACGTTCGGCGCGGTCCCGGCCGCCGCGTTCGCCGGCGTCGCCGTCGGTGGGGATGCGCGGGGCCGCGCAGGTCGGGCGGCCGGTGTGGCACTCGACCGCCGAGAGGGCGATCTCCAGACTGTTGTTGGCCCGGCCCGGTTCGCGGTAGCCGCCGTCGTTGACGGCCTCCGCCCAGCCGCCGGCCGCCGGGTCGGGATGACGGACGGGCAGGCCGTCCTCGTCCCGGGGCGCGCGGCGTTCGAGTTCGGCCTGGTGCTGCGGGTCGACCGGCGCGAGCCCGCCCGGCAGGCCGTACGGACGGCTGTCGGCGATGCTGCGCGGCCGGACCGCCGGGTCGTCCGGCCGGGCTCCGCGCCGTGCGCGCAGGGCGAGTTGGAGGGCCATCGCGTGGGCGGTCGCAACCGGGACCGCGCCCCAGGCGAGGGTCTGGTCGGCGAGTCCCGCCGCGTTCTCCCGCCTCCGGGCCTCCACCGGGTGGGTTTCGGGCCGGCCGACCACCGGGGTGGTCCCGACGATCGGGGGTGCAGCCGGGGCCGGCGGCGCGGCGTGGACGGGCGGTGGTCCGACGACCGGGTACGGTGCCGCACCGGCCGGGGTCCGGGCCACCGGCGCGCCGGGCTGCGGCCCGCCGACGGCCGGCCCGCCGCCCGCCCCGACACCGCTGCCGAACGGCGCCGCCACGTTCACGGGCCCGCCGGCGGCGCCCGCCAGCGGCCCGGGCCCGACGGTGCCGACAGGCCCGGCCGGTCCGGCCGGCTGGTACCCGCCGTACACCGGCGTCCCGAACTGCCCGGGCACTGCGACCGGACGGACCGGCGGCGGAGCGTCCGGCGCCGAGCCGGACGCGGGGCCACCGGCGGACGGCGCGGTGACGGGCGCGGTCGGCGCACTCACCGAGTCCGTCCGTACGGTCACCGGCCCACCTCCGCCACCACCACCCGCACCACCCGCACCGCCACCGCCACCGCCACCGCCGTGCGCGGGGGCCGCGGGCGCCTGGAGCGGGTAGTCCCCGTCCGCCCGGACCGCCGGCCCGCCGCCCTGCCGGACCGGCGCGACCGCGGACGGCGCCGACGGCGCCGGTGGCGACCAGTCACCGCCCCCGCTCCCCGTCGCCCGGTGCTGCCCCGGCGGGCCCCCGGCGGCGGCGTACCCGCCCCCGGCCCCGCCCGCAGGCGCCCCCGCGGACGCCCCGGCCGTCACGTTCGCCGCGACCGCCACGTCCGGCCCGCCGACGACCGCCCCCGGCTCCGCCACCGCGGCCGAGGCCACCGTCACCACGCCCGGCGTCCTCGGATCCGACGGCCCGCCGGGCTTGTCACCTCTTGGCCCACCTGGCCCATCCGGTCCCCCCGGCCCGTCCGCCCCCGGCGTCAGCCCGGCGAGCGGCACCCCGCGGACCGCCTTGCCGTTCTCGTCGGTGAGCACCGGCTGCCCGTGCTCGTCGAGCCGGACCGCGAGGTCCGCCACCCCGACCACCGGCTTGCCGTCCGGCCCGGGGACGACCAGCAGCCCGGTGGCGTCGGCCACCGGTGTGCCGTCGGCGCGGAGGATGACCGGCTGCCCGTCCTGGCCGAGGACGGGCGTGCCGTGCTCGTCCACCTTGACCGTCAGCCCGGGCACGCCGACCAGCGGCTTGCCGTCCTTCCCGGCGAGCAGGACCAGTCCGGAGCCGTCCGCGCCGAGCACACCCGGTTCGCCGAGGGCGGCGGGCAGCCCGGCGGCGAGCGGGTCGAACGCGCCGCCGCGGTACGAGGCGGCGGTGATCCCCGTCCCCTGCGCGGTGCCGAGCTTCAGCAGGGCGACGGCGGCCGGTTCCTTGAGCACGCCGGACAGGGCGTCCTTCATGGCGCGGCCGAGTTCGGCGAGCAGTCCGCCGATCTTCAGCCCGGCGGCCTCGACGGCGACGGCCGCCACGCCCGCCGCGACCTGCTCGGTGGCGGTGTTCCTCAGCTTGGACGCGAAGCCGCCGACGGCCTTCTCCAGTCCGCCGACCACCCCGCTCCGCGCCGGGTCATCGCCTGCCGCCGCGGCGACCTCGGCGACCTCGGCGGCCGTCTGCTTGGCCTTGGCCGCCTGCTCCTCGGCCTGCCGGAGGTCGGCGGCGAGCTGCTGCAGGGTTGCGACGATCTCGGCCTTGCAGGTGTCCACGGCGCGCGCGGCGGTGTCGAAGGCCCCGGCGACCAGCCCGACCGCGCTGTGCGCGTCGTCCAGGTGGCCCTTGCCGCCGGCGCTGAAGCTCTGCCAGTACGTGCCGAAGGCCTCGACCGCGTGGCCGGAGTTGTCGGCGGTGACCCGCCGGACGGACTCGCCGCAGCGGCGGGTGAGCCGGTCGGCCTCCTTGCCGAACTCGCGCCAGACCCCGGCGGCCCTGCGCAGGCCCTCCTCGTCGGCCTGCGGCCACTGCTGGCCGGTCCGGGCCAGCACCGGGACCAGTTCCTCGGGCAGTTTCCGGGACACGCGCTTCCCCCTTCGAGCCGGGTCCGTCAGACCGACATGTCCTTGGGGACGGCGGGAGCCGCCCCCGGGGTTGCCCCCGGCGCCGTGGAGTACACCGCGGGCACCACCGGCGAGGCCCCCGGCACCCCTGGAACCGCCGCACCTGCCGCCGCCCCCGGCACCGCCGAACCTGCCGCACCCGGCACCGCCGTAGCCCCGAACCCGCTCGCCGCCGAGCTGTCCGCGTCGGCCGTCCGCGCGGCCATGGTGTGCAGCCCGGCCCCGACCCCGGTCACCCTCTCGGCCAATCCGCTCAGCCCGCCCACGAGTTCACCGCGCGCCTGCCCGTACACGGCGGCGAAGCCGCTGCCCGGCCGGTCCGTCCCCCAGGGCGCGCCGAGCGCGGCGAGGCCCTGCTCCAGGGCGGTGACGGCTTTCGCCAGCTCGCCGCCGAGCTTCTCGAACTCCCGTCCCTCGCCGTGCAGTTCCCACGGCTTGAGGACGAACTCCCCGCCCGCGCGGCCGGACGCCCCGGTGCTGCCGCCTGCCATCCCCGTACCTCCCCGTCACGGGCCGGTGGCGGCCCGGTAGCGGCCCGTGGCGGACCGGCCGCCATCGTAGGCCCGCCTCCGGCCCCGCCCGCAGGGCCCGCCGGAGCTCTTCACCCCGCCTTCACGCCGCTCGGTCCCGCCGCTCCGGCCCCGCTTCGGGCCCGTTTCGGCCCCGCCTCGACCTCGTTTCGGCCCCGCTCCGGCCCCGCTTCGGGCCCCCGTCACCGGTCCCGCCACCGCGCTCCCGCCGCCGAAAGCTCTACCCTTGCCGGGTGGCACCAGCAGAAACGTCCAAGAAGAAGTCCAAGGCGAAGCCCGAGGCCGCCCCCGCCCCCGTCGATCTCGCGATGCCGACGCTGCGGCGCGAGATCCCGCGCGACGAGGTCCCGCTCGACTTCCCCCGCGCCTGGGTCGAGTTCGCCGACCCCGCCGACGAGGAGCAGGTCTTCCGCTGCGACCTCACCTGGCTGACCTCCCGCTGGTCCTGCGTCTTCGGCCAGGGCTGCCACGGCATCCGCGAGGGCCGCGGCGAGTCGGACGGCTGCTGCACGCTCGGCGCGCACTACTCGGACGAGGACGACGAGAAGCGCGTCCTGGGGCACGCGGCCCGGCTGACCCCCGAGCTGTGGGAGAACTTCGCCGAGGGCACCGACGCCGAGGGCCGGATCACGTCCGACGGCGGCATCACCATGCTGGACGAGGACGGCGACCGCCAGACCCGCCGGGTCGACGGCGCCTGCATCTTCGTGAACAGCCCGGACTTCGCGGGCGGGGCCGGCTGCGCGCTGCACGCGCTCGCGCTCAAGGAGGGCCGCGAGCCGCTGGAGACCAAGCCGGACGTCTGCTGGCAGCTGCCGGTCCGCCGCACCTACGACTGGATCGACCGCCCCGACGACAGTCGCTACCTCCAGGTCACGATCGGCGAGTACGACCGCCGCGGCTGGGGCCCGGGCGGCCACGACCTGCACTGGTGGTGCACCGGTGCCCCGGCGGCGCACCAGGGCGCGGAGGCGGTGTACGTCAGCTACCGCCCCGAGCTCACCGAGCTGATGGGACGGAAGGGGTACGAGGTGCTGGCCCGGCTGTGCGAGGAGCGGATCGCCACCAAGGGCGACCGCAGGGTGGCCCCGCACCCGGCGGACCCGGTCAGGAAGTCCAAGAAGGACCGACCGGCGAAGGACTGACCGGCCCCACCGGTCGGCACCGGCCCCCCGGTACCGGCCACTCCCCGGCACCGCCCTACTTGTCGATGTCGCCGACCACGAAGAACATCGACCCCAGGATCGCCACCATGTCCGCGACCAGCGTCCCCGGCAGCAGTTCGGTCAGCACCTGGACGTTGTTGAAGGACGCCGAGCGCAGCTTGAGCCGCCACGGCGTCTTGTCGCCGCGCGAGACCAGGTAGTAGCCGTTGATCCCGAGCGGGTTCTCGGTCCACGCGTAGGTGCTGCCCTCGGGCGCCTTGAGCACCTTGGGCAGCCGCTGGTTGACCGGACCGGGCGGCAGCGTGGCGAGCTTGTCGAGGCAGGCGTCGGCGAGGTCCAGCGAGTTGAGGGTCTGCTCCAGCAGGCACTCGAAGCGGGCCAGGCAGTCGCCCTCCTCGCGGGTGACCACGGTGAGCACCTGTCGCAGTTCCTCGGAGCCGTACGCGAGGTACGGCTCGTCGCGGCGCAGGTCGAGGTCGAGGCCGCTGGCCCGGGCGATCGGGCCGCTGACGCCGTAGGCCTCGGCCTGTGCCCGGGTGAGGATGCCGACGCCGGCGGTGCGGGCGCGGAAGATCTCGTTGCCGAGGACGAGGTCCTCGAAGGCCGGCAGCTGCGAGCGCACGGTGGCGACGGCGGTGCGGACCCGGCCGAGCCAGCCGGCCGGCAGGTCCTCCTTGAGGCCGCCGACCCGGTTGAACATGTAGTGCATCCGGCCGCCGGAGGCCTCCTCCAGCACGTGCTGGAGGTCCTCGCGGCCGTTGAAGGCGTGGAAGACCGGGGTGATCCCGCCGAGTTCCAGCGGGTACGAGCCGAGGAACATCAGGTGGTTGAGCACCCGGTTGAGTTCGGCGAGCAGGGTGCGGATCCACACCGCCCGCTCGGGGACCTCCATGCCGAGCATCCGCTCGACGGCCATGACGACGCCGAGTTCGTTGGAGAAGGCGGAGAGCCAGTCGTGCCGGTTGGCCAGCATGATGATCTGCCGGTAGTCCCGGGCCTCGAACAGCTTCTCGGCGCCCCGGTGCATGTAGCCGATCACCGGCTCGGCGCTCACGATGCGCTCGCCGTCGAGCAGCATCCGAAGCCGCAGCACGCCGTGGGTGGCCGGGTGCTGCGGGCCGATGTTGAGCACCATGTCGGTGGTGCCCGCCGCGCCGGTGAAGTTCTCGGCTCCCGCCCCGATGCCGACCGTGGTCTCCCTCATGCCCCCAGAGTCTGCCATCCCGGCAGGGGCGCCAGGCTCTCAGGTTCCGACATCCGGACGGCCTGTACCAGCCACCCGAACCCGCCCAGCCCGCCCGGGTCGGTCAGTTCGGCCCCTTCCCCCGCCCCGCTCAGCGCCCGCAGGTAGCCGGCCGGGTCGCTGGTGGCCAGCGCGAGCGCCGGGCGCCCGCCGCTCACGCCGAGCGCGCGCAGGGCCTCCCGCTGGGTTGTCCACAGGCTGTGGAGAGCGGGCGCGGCGACGGCGTCCAGCGCGACGTGCGCGGTGACGTCGCAGGAGCCGTCCGGCACCGGGGCCACCTCCCGGCCGTCGCGGAAGCCGGCGTACGTGCCGAACGGCGGCCGCCGCCCGGCGGTGTGCCCGTAGTCGACGGCGACGGCCAGGCCGCGCTCCAGCCCGGCCACGGCCCGGGCCCAGGCGGCGTCCCGGGGGCCGCCGAACTCCACCACCTCGCCGGGCTCCGCGACCGGCCACCAGCGGGCGGCCCAGGCCGCGTCGGCCTCCGACACCGGCTCGCCGAGCCGCTGCTCCCCGGTCGCGGTGTCCACCTCGACGTAGCGCAGCACCCCGTCCTCGTCGACCTCGCCGGCGTCCAGCGGGACGTTGTCCAGCCACTCGTTGGCGAACAGCAGCCCGGTCACCCCGCGCGGCGGCTCGTCCGTCCACAGGACTGTGGACGGCAGTCCGGCCGGGCGGTCGGCGATCTCCACGCCGTACGGGCGCAGCCGCGCCAGCACCTGCGCGGGCAGCTCGGCCAGGACGCCGGTGAGCAGTTCGCCCCGCCCGGCCCCCAGGTCGACCAGGGCCAGCTCCTCCGGACGACCGAGGGCCGCGTCAACCTCCAGCAGCAGCCGGGCCACCGCACGGGCGAACCTCGGCGAGGCGTGCACGGAGGTGCGGAAGTGCCCGGCGGGGCCCTCCGGCCTGCGGTAGAAGCCCCGCCCGGGGTCGTACAGGGCCTGTTCCATGGCGGGCGCCCACCGCATCCAAGTCATGGGGTGGGACGCTACCCGGCGCCGGACCGCCCCTCCCCATCGGATCAGGTGCTTCTCCGACCTACGGAGTAGGACGGATCGCCCTACCGGCGGACCTGGGCACACCGGGCGACTGCCTACGCTGGACACGTGCATCGACTCAACGCCTGGCTCCGCCGTCACCCCATGGTGGTCGACGCCGCCTGGGCGTCGATTGTGCTGTTCTTCGGCCTGCTGCCGAACGACGCCTCCCTCGACGAGGGCTGGCGCTTCGACGCCTCGATCCTGGTCGCGGTGCTGCTGCCGCTGCTGATGGTCTTCCGGCGGCGCTACCCCGACTTCACGGTGGCCGCCGCCGCGGGCATCGGGGTCGGCCAGGTGGTCGCGAACGTGTCGCCGGGCGGCTCCTCGATCGCCTACCTGGTCTTCGCCTACACCGGCGCCGCCTTCGGCCAGAAGTGGACCTCCCGGCTGGCCCTGGTGGCCGGCCTGGCCGCCGGGCCGCTGGTGTTCTGGCAGATGAAGCCGGTGAAGACGGTCTTCGACCGGGCGGGCGACGCGCACACCCGCCCGTACACCTTCGGCGAGGCGGCGCTGATCACGCTGCTGATGAGCACGCCGTTCATCCTCTGCTGGGCCTGGGGCCGGCTGACCAGGGTGCGCCGCGCCTACCTGACCGAGCTGGAGGACCGCGCCGCCCGGCTGGAGCGCGAGCGGGACGCCCAGTCCAAGGTGGCGGTCGCCGCCGAGCGGGCCCGGATCGCCCGCGAACTGCACGACGTGGTCGCGCACAACGTCTCGGTGATGATCGTCCAGGCCGACGGCGCCGCGTACGTCCTGGACAACTCCCCGCAGCAGGCGAAGGAGGCGCTCGGCACGATCGCCTCCACCGGCCGCCAGGCACTGGTCGAGATGCGCCGTCTGCTGGGCGTGCTGCGCACCTCCGACACCAAGGCCGAGGAGTACGTGCCGCAGCCGGGCGTCGAGGAGCTGCCGGAGCTGCTGGAGCAGGTCCGCACGGCCGGACTCGACGTGGACTACGCCACCTCCGGGCAGCCGCGCGAGCTGCCGCGCGGCGTCGAGCTGACCGTCTACCGGATCGTCCAGGAGGCGCTCACCAACGTCCGCAAGCACGGCGGCCCCGATGTCCACGCCCGGGTCGCGGTCGACTTCGGCGAGCGCGAACTGGCCGTCCTGGTGGAGGACGACGGGCGCGGCAGCACCCACGAGCAGCTGGTCGCCGGCGGCGTGGACGGTCTCGGCCACGGCCTGATCGGCATGCGCGAGCGCGTCGGCATGGTCAGCGGCAGCCTCGACGTGGGCCCCCGCCCCGGCGGCGGCTTCCGGATCCGCGCCGTCCTGCCGCTCAGGACGGCCCACTAGCCCCTCCGTCCAGCCCCGCCCCCAGCCCCCAGCCCCCGTCCGGTCCTCATCCCCCGTCCGCCGTCCATCCCCCCAAGGAGTCCCACCTTGACCATCCGCGTGATGCTCGTCGACGACCAGGAACTGCTGCGCACCGGCTTCCGGATGATCCTCCAGTCGCAGGGCGACATCGAGATCGCCGCCGAGGCGGGCGACGGCGCGCAGGCCCTGGAGCAGCTGCGGCGCACCGAGGTGGACGTGATCCTGATGGACGTCCGCATGCCGCGGCTGGACGGCGTGCAGGCGACCCGCCGGATCTGCCTGGCCGAGGACGGCAGCCCGCTGCCGAACGCCCCGCACGTGCTCATCCTCACCACCTTCGACCTGGACGAGTACGCCTTCGCCGCGCTCAAGGCCGGCGCCAGCGGCTTCCTGCTCAAGGACGTCCCGCCGACCGAGCTGGTGGCCGCGATCCGCGCGGTGCACGGCGGGGACGCGGTGGTCGCCCCGACCACCACCCGCCGGATGATCGACCGCTTCGCCGAGGTGCTGCCCACTCCGCAGAGCGCGCCCGGCTCGGACGTCCTCGGCCCGCTGACCGAGCGCGAGCGGGAGGTGTTCCTGCTGGTCGCCCAGGGGCTGTCGAACGGCGAGATCGCGGCCCGGCTGGTGCTCTCCGAGGCGACCGTGAAGACCCATGTCGGCCGGATCCTGGCCAAGCTGGGCCTGCGCGACCGGGTCCAGGCCGTGGTGCTGGCGTACGAGGCCGGGCTGATCCGGGCCGGGGCCACCGACTGAGCCGCCGAGGCGTATCCGCTCCGGCGTTCGGGCGCGCCCGTAGACTGGGGCGGTACGTCCGGTACCCGTCGAGTGGACTGGAACGGTCATTCAGGACAAGGCAGGACAAGGGTGGACGTGAATCCGTCCGGCTTCGCCGACTCCGGCGAGTTCGCCCCGCTCGCCGACGGTCTCGGCGACCAGGTCTTCGGTGCTCCCGGCGACCCCGGCAACCGCCCGGCCCGGCTGGCCGTCGGCGTGGTCGGCACCGGCCGGGTCGGGCCCGCGCTGGGCGCGGCGCTGCAGCTCGCCGGGCACACCGTGGTCGCCGCCTCCGGGGTGTCCGCCACCTCCCGCCGCCGCGCCGAGGCGCTGCTGCCGGGCGTGCGGATCGTCACCCCGCCGCAGGTGCTGGCCGCCGCCGACCTGGTGCTGCTGACCGTGCCGGACGACGCGCTGGCCGATCTGGTGACCGGGCTGGCCGCCACCGGCGCGGTCCGCCCCGGACAGCTGCTCGTGCACACCTCCGGCGCGCACGGCGTCGCCGTCCTGGAGCCCGCCACCCGGGCCGGGGCGCTGCCGCTGGCCCTGCACCCGGCAATGACCTTCAGCGGCACCTCGGTGGACCTGGCCCGGCTGGCCGGCTGCCCGTTCGGGGTGACCGCCCCCGAGGAGCTGCGGCCGGTCGCCGAGGCGCTGGTGGTGGAGATGGGCGGCGAGCCCGAGTGGGTGCCCGAGGAGGTCCGCCCGCTCTACCACACCGCCCTCGCCCACGGTGCGAACCACCTGGTCACCCTGGTCGCGCAGGCGATGGACCTGCTGCGCACGGCCGGTGTCGCCGAGCCCGGCCGGATGCTCGGCCCGCTGCTCGGCGCCGCCCTGGACAACAGCCTGCGCTCCGGCGACGCGGCCCTCACCGGCCCGGTCGCCCGGGGCGACTCGGGCACCGTGCGGCGCCACCTGGCGCAGCTCAGTACGGTGTCCCCGGACATCCCGGCGGCCTACCGTGCGATGGCCCGCGCCACCGCGCAGCGGGCGCTCGCCAACGGGACGATCGACGAAACGTCGGCGGCGGCGCTGCTGGACGTACTGAACGAGGAGAAGCGCTAGATGGCACGCGGTAAGCAGTCGAACAAGCCCCAGCGGACGCCCAAGGTCCACCGGGCCGTCGTGACCCGCACCGTGGACGAATTCGAGGCCGCGTTCTGGCCGGACGAGCAGCCGGTGGACAACGCCGTCGTGATGACCATGGGCGCGCTGCACGAGGGCCACGCCGCGCTGATCCGGGCCGCCCGCAAGCAGGTCGGCCGGGACGGCCGGGTCGCGGTGACGGTCTTCGTCAACCCGCTGCAGTTCGGCGCCGGCGAGGACCTGGAGCGCTACCCGCGCAGCCTCGACGAGGACGTGCGGCTGGCCGAGGAGAACGGCGCCGACGTGGTCTTCGCGCCGTCCGTCGAGGAGGTCTACCCGAACGGCGAGCCGCAGGTGCGCATGGCGGCCGGCCCGATGGGCGAGCGCTACGAGGGCGCCACCCGGCCCGGCCACTTCGACGGCGTGCTGACCGTGGTCGCCAAGCTGCTGCACATCACCGACCCGGACTTCGCCTTCTTCGGCGACAAGGACGCCCAGCAGCTGGCGATCATCCGGCGGATGGTCGCCGACCTGGACTTCGACGTGGAGATCGTCGGCGTGCCGACCGTCCGCGAGGAGGACGGCCTGGCGCGGTCCTCGCGCAACCGCTACCTCTCGGAGCAGGAGCGCGCGCAGGCGCTCGCCCTGTCCAAGGCCCTGTTCGCCGGCCGGGACGCCGCCGCGCAGGGCCCGAAGGCCGTCCGCGAGGCCGCCTCGGCCGCCCTGGACGGCGCCGAGGGCATCACCCTGGACTACCTCGCCCTGATCGACCCGCACGACTTCTCGGAGGCGGCGGACGACTTCCAGGGCGAGGCGGTGCTGGCCGTCGCCGCGAAGGTGGGCGCGACCCGCCTGATCGACAACGTCCACGTCATCTGCCGCTAGGCGGACGACCGTCGAGCACGGAATCGTCCGCTGAACCGCTGAACCACCGGCACCACCCCCCTTCCGGCATGCACTCACAGGAGGCGTGACCCGCAATGCTCCGCACCATGCTCAAGTCCAAGATCCACCGGGCCACCGTGACCCAGGCCGACCTGCACTACGTGGGATCCGTCACGGTGGACGAGGACCTGCTCGACGCCGCCGACCTGCTCCCCGGCGAGCTGGTCCACATCGTCGACATCAACAACGGCGCCCGGCTGGAGACGTACACCATCGCCGGCCCGCGCGGCTCCGGCGTGATCGGCATCAACGGCGCCGCCGCCCGGCTGGTCCACCCGGGCGACCTGGTCATCCTCATCGCCTACGGGCAGATGGACACGGCCGAGGCCAAGGGCTACGAGCCGAAGGTCGTCTTCGTGGACGAGCGGAACCGGATCACCGGCCTGGGCGGGGACCCGGCCGAAGCCCAGGAGGGCACCGGACTGCTGCGCGGCGACGCGGCGTACCGTGGCGGCAACGGCGCGGCCGACGCCGCCTCGCGCTGAAGGAGCCACCCACCGATGTCCACGCACCGCCTCACCGCCCCGGCCCCCGGCTGGACCGCCACCACCGACGTGGTCGTGGTCGGTTCCGGGGTCGCCGGCCTCACCGTCGCGCTCAACGTCCGCAAGGCCGGCCTGCGGGCCATGGTGGTCACCAAGGCCGTGCTGGACGAGGGCTCCACCCGCTGGGCCCAGGGCGGCGTCGCGGCCGCCCTGGGCGAGGGGGACACCCCCGAACAGCACCTGGACGACACCCTGGTGGCCGGCGCCGGCGTCTGTGACGAGGAGGCCGTCCGCACCCTGGTCACCGAGGGCCCGGACGCCGTCCGCCGGCTGATCGCCACCGGCGCCCTGTTCGACCGGGGCCAGGACGGCGAGATCCTGCTGACCCGCGAGGGCGGCCACCACCGCCGCCGGATCGTCCACGCGGGCGGGGACGCGACCGGCGCCGAGATATCGCGCGCCCTGGTCGCCGCCGTCCGCACCGACCCGGACATCGAGCTGATCGAGCACGCGCTCGTCCTCGACCTGCTGACCGACGCGGCGGGCCACGCCGCCGGACTGACCCTGCACGTGATGGGCGAGGGCCAGCGCGACGGCGTCGGCGCCGTCCGGGCCCGCGCGGTGGTGCTCGCCACCGGCGGCATGGGCCAGGTCTTCTCCGCCACCACCAACCCGGCGGTCTCCACCGGCGACGGCGTGGCACTGGCCCTGCGGGCCGGCGCCGCCGTCACCGACCTGGAGTTCGTCCAGTTCCACCCCACCGTGCTCTGGCTCGGTCCGGAGGCCGAGGGCCAGCAGCCGCTGGTCTCCGAGGCGGTCCGCGGCGAGGGCGCCCACCTGGTGGACGCGGACGGCGTCCGCTTCATGGTCGGACAGCACGAGCTGGCCGAGCTGGCCCCGCGCGACATCGTCGCCAAGGCGATCACCCGGCGCATGCAGGAGCAGGGCGCCCAGCACATGTTCCTGGACGGGCGGCACTTCGGCGCCGAGATGTGGGAGCAGCGCTTCCCGACCATCCTCGCCTTCTGCCGCGCCAACGGCATCGACCCGGTCACCGAGCCGATCCCGATCGCCCCGGCCGCGCACTTCGCCTCCGGCGGCGTCCGCACCGACCGGCACGGCCGCACCACCGTCCCCGGCCTGTACGCGTGCGGCGAGGTCGCCTGCACCGGCGTGCACGGCGCCAACCGGCTGGCGTCCAACTCGCTGCTGGAGGGCCTGGTCTTCGCCGAGCGGATCGCCGCCGATCTGGCCGGCCGCGACCGGTCCGGCGAGCTGCCCGAGCGCGTGGTGGACGTCGCCGCCGCGCGCGCCGCGCAGCCCGTCCCACTGCCCCCGTCCGAGGCGCGCGCCGAGATCCAGCGGCTGATGTCGCGCGGCGCGGGCATCCTGCGCTCGGCCGCGTCGATGGCCGACACCGCCGCCGGGCTCGCACTCCTCGCCGAACAGGCCTACGCCCACGTCGCCGAGGAGAAGCCGGCCGACCCCCGGGTGGAGACCTGGGAGGCCGCCAACCTGCTGCTGGTCGCCACCGCCCTGGTCGCGGCCGCCGCGCAGCGCGAGGAGACCCGCGGCTGCCACTGGCGCGAGGACTTCCCCGAGCGCGACGACGCCCACTGGCGGCGCCACCTGATCACCACCCTCGCCGCCACCGGCGGTCCCGTCAGCACCCCTGAGGAGCAGTAGAACCATGACCCACTCCCACGAGGAACTCCCCCTGGCCGACCAGGGCGGCTGCGGCGACGGCTGCGCCTGTGGCGACGGCGAGGGCTACGAGACCGGTCTCGACCCGCAGCTGGCCGAGCTGCTGGAGCAGGCCGGGCTGGACCCGGTCGAGGTCGAGGACATCGCCACCCTGGCGCTGGCCGAGGACCTGGCCGGCGGCGAGGACGTCACCTCGGTGGCGACCGTGCCCGCCGACGCCGTCGCCACCGCCGACTTCACCGCCCGCCAGGCCGGCGTGGTGGCCGGTCTGCGGGTCGCCGAGGCGGTCGTCTCGCTGGTCTGCGAGGAGGAGTTCGAGGTCGAGCGGCACGTCGAGGACGGCGACCGGGTCGAGGCCGGCCAGGTGCTGCTCTCGGTGCGCTCGCGCACCCGCGACCTGCTGACCGCCGAGCGCAGCGCGCTCAACCTGCTCTGCCACCTGTCGGGCATCGCCACCGCGACCCGCGCCTGGGCGGACGCCCTGGAGGGCACCGGCGCGGTGGTCCGGGACACCCGCAAGACCACTCCGGGCCTGCGCGCGCTGGAGAAGTTCGCGGTGCGCTGCGGCGGCGGCGCCAACCACCGGATGGCGCTCTCGGACGCCGCGCTGGTGAAGGACAACCACGTGGTCGCGGCCGGCGGCGTGGCCGAGGCCTTCCGGGCCGTCCGGGCCGCGTACCCGGAGCTGCCGGTCGAGGTCGAGGTGGACACCCTGGAGCAGATCACGCCGGTGCTGGAGGCCGGGGCCGACCTGATCCTGCTGGACAACTTCACCGTCGGGCAGCTGAAGGAGGCCGTCGCGCTGGTGGCCGGCCGGGCGAAGCTGGAAGCCTCCGGCGGACTGACCCTGGCCAGCGCGCGCGAGGTCGCCCAGACTGGTGTCGACTACCTGGCCGTGGGCGCGCTCACCCACTCCTCGCCGATCCTGGACATCGGCCTGGACCTGCGCGCCTGACCGTCCGGACCCGCTCGGCCCCGTCCCGACTCGCAGAAAGCGGCCCATGCTCCTCACCATCGACGTCGGCAACACCCAGACCACGCTCGGCCTGTTCGACGGCGAGGAAGTGGTGGAACACTGGCGGATCTCCACCGATCCGCGCCGCACGGCGGATGAACTGGCGGTGCTGCTGCAGGGGTTGATGGGCAACCACACCGCGGTCAAGGAGGCCGCGGTGGAGGGCCTGGCGATCTGCTCGTCCGTCCCCGCCGTGCTCCACGAGCTCCGCGAGGTGACCCGCCGCTACTACGGCGACGTCCCCGCGGTGATCGTGGAGCCCGGCGTGAAGACCGGGGTGCACGTCCTGATGGACAACCCCAAGGAGGTCGGCGCCGACCGGATCGTCAACGCGCTGGCCGCCAACCACCTGTACGGCGGCCCGTGCATCGTGGTCGACTTCGGCACCGCGACCACCTTCGACGCCGTCAACGCGCGCGGCGACTACGTCGGCGGCGCGATCGCCCCCGGCATCGAGATCTCGGTCGAGGCGCTCGGCGTCCGCGGCGCCCAGCTGCGCAAGATCGAGCTGGCCCGCCCGCGCAACGTGATCGGCAAGAACACCGTCGAGGGCATGCAGTCCGGCATCCTCTACGGCTTCGCCGGGCAGGTCGACGGCCTGGTCGAGCGGATGGCCCGGGAGCTCTCCAAGGACCCGGACGACGTCCAGGTGATCGCCACCGGCGGTCTCGCCTCCCTGGTCCTCGGCGAGGCCGCCACCATCGACGTGCACGAGCCCTGGCTGACCCTGATCGGCCTGCGCCTGGTGTACGAGCGCAACCGCCCCGCGAGCTGAGCGGCGCTCAGCGGCCGGGGGTCGGGAGGCCCGGCAGGGCCGACGCGGCCCCCGCCACCGCGTCGGAGGGCAGCAGGGTGGTCAGGCCGGTCGGCGCGGGCGTCGGGACGGTGAGCAGAGTCGTGCCCGGCTGCGGGATCGGGAGCGGTTTGCCCGCCCGCGGGTCCTTCGGGATGGCCGCCACGACCTTCTTCCAGCGCGGGTCCTTCACCACCGCGGCGAGCCCGTCCGGCGTCAGCGGCGGGTCGGTACGGGTGATCGGCGTGCCCTGATCCAGCGGCTTGCGGTTCCACTCCTGGAGCATCAGCTCGTACCCGGTCCCGGACAGCTTGGCGGACCAGGTCTTGGAGCCGGCCGGCTCGCCGCCGCGCGTGCCGGCCTGGTAGATGCGCAGGTGCTCACCGCCCGGGAGGTCGGCCTCGGTGCAGGTGTCGTCCGGGATCGTCGTGGGCGGGCAGGTGGTGTCGCCGACCCGGCGCATGATCCAGAACAGGTACTGGACCGGGCCGTTCCCGTCGTCCAGCACCAGCCGCAGCTGCGGGGTGTCGCTCTCGGTCCCCCGCGCCTCGCCCACCTCCACCGTCCCCGGCGGGAGCAGTTCGGTGAGCATCCGCTGGAACTCCGGGCCGGAGACCGGCGGGCCCACCGCCGCGCCGGAGGAGGCCGGGCCGGCGGACGCCGGGCCGCTCGTCACGGGGCCGGGCCCGGGCAGCAGGCTGCCGATCCCGGCCGCGCCCACCCCGGCCAGGGCCAGCGCGGCGACGCCCGCCACGGTGCCGATCCGCCGCCTGCGGCGCAGCCGGCGCCCGTACGACCAGCCGGTGTCGACCAGCCGGGTGGCCTCGGTGTCGTAGGACCCGCCCGCCCGGCCGAGGGCCTCGGTGAAGGACTGTTCGAACCGCTCGTCGGGCCCGTCGTGCTCAGCGGACATGCTGAACCAACCTCTCTACCAATCGAGTTGACGTGAGTAGTGCACGTGAGTAGTGCGGAGACGCCGCCGTGCCGTGCCGGCCGGCTCAGCGCTCGGCCAGCTCGTCGAGACCGCCGCCGAGCAACGTGCGGATCCGGCCGAGCGCCCGGAAGGACTGGGTCCGGACGGCCCCCGGGGTGAGCTGGAGGATCGCCGCGGTCTCCTCGACGCTGCGGTCCTCCCAGTAGCGCAGGACCAGCACCGCGCGGTCACGCGGCGCGAGCCGGCCGAGCGCGTCCACCAGGGCCAGCCGCAGTTCCGGGTCGCCCTGCGGGGCCTCGCCGTCCGGCACCGCGTCGACCGGCCGCTCGCCGCTGGAGCGGCGGCCGCGGTGCGAGAGGAAGACCCGCACCAGCACGGTGTGCGCGTACCCGGCCGGGTTGTCGATCCGACGCTTGGCCCCGAACGGGAAGGTGCGGTGCCACTGGACGTAGATCCGCCCGAACGCCTCCTGCACCAGGTCCTCGGCGAGGTGGGTGTCCCCGCCGGCGAGCAGGCAGGCCGACCGGTAGAGCGGTCTGGCGCGGGCGGCCGCGAAGGCCTGGAAGTCCTCGTCCCGCCGCCCGCCCCGGGACGCCTTCCCCTGACCGTCCGGTTGCATCCTGCCCGGCCCCCTCGCTCGTTCTCCCCTGACATCTGGATGACCAGCTGGCCCCCGGATGGCGTTACAGGTGGCGACGAAAGGTTTTTTCACCAGGCCGAACATGGGTGGTTCGGCGCGACGTTACCGACAAATCGGATATTCCTCACGTAGTGTCAGCCCATGCCTACGCCACACGGATCGCGCGGCGGTATGGCCTTCAGCGCCGACGAAGTCCGCGTGTTGCGCCGAGCCCTCGCCCAAGCCCTGCACCCCGCCGTCCCCGTCCACCTCCGGCCCGACCGGCCGGCCCTCGCCGGGCCGGGCGCCGAACTCTGGGCGGAGGACGTCCAGGACGCCCTGCGCCTGACCGAGGCGATCGACGAGGCCGTCCAGGAGGGCGGCCGACTGCGCGCCTTCCTGCTCGCCGACCTCGGACGCTACCGCTCCGCCCTGCCCGGCAGCGCCCCCGGCTACCTGGAACGGCTGGAGGACGCGGTGTCCGACGGGTACCTGCCCGGGCCCGAGGACCTCACCGCGCTGCGCGGGCTGAGCCGCCAGCCCTGCGGCCAGGGCGAGCGGGCCCGCCGCTCCCGGCTGGCCGGGCGCTGCCACGCGCTGGCCGAGGCCGCCGTCCGCGAACGGCTCGCCCTCCACACCGGGCAGCCCCGCCACCTGGTGGCCGTACCGAGCCCCGCCGCACCGCCGCACAGTCACCCCACCCCCGTAGGAGGACGGACCACCATGAGCAGCACCGAGTCCCGCCCGGAGCAGCCCGCCGCCGCGAAGACCCCGCCCCGTCCGCACCGGATGCCCACCCCCGCCGAGCTGTTCGGCCGCCGCCCCAAGCCCCCGGCCCGGCCCGTCCCGCCCGCCGACCTGTCCCCCGAGGAGACCGAGGACGTCGAACTCGCCACCGGCACCGGCTGAACCGGCCCGTCCGCCGAACGGAGGGGAGACCGCC
Organism: Kitasatospora sp. NPDC058063; assembly: GCF_042885395.1. Classification (NCBI taxonomy): domain Bacteria; kingdom Bacillati; phylum Actinomycetota; class Actinomycetes; order Kitasatosporales; family Streptomycetaceae; genus Kitasatospora; species Kitasatospora sp. NPDC058063. The sequence goes on along the minus strand of NZ_JBHVSD010000001.1, from coordinate 691,335 downwards.
ACCGCGGTCTCCCCTCCGTTCGTGCGCCGGCCCTCCGCCGGCAGGCCGCTCCATCGCCCGCAGGCCGGTCCATGTGTCGACAATGCCGTGATCCCGCCGGCCGCCGTCGATCACGTCTTCATAACCTTCACCCCGATGACCAGGCCGTTCGATCCCGTCCTGGGCGAATTGGCCACGGATCAACCGGGTTGACGACTGTTCAACAATCCCTAGGGTGCGGAGCCTCACCACTCCAACACGGGGGATTCACATGCTTTCGACTCGCACGCGCCGGATCCTCGGCGCGGGCACGGCCACGATCGTGGCCGCCCTGGCCGCCGGCACCGCGGCCGTCCCGGCGCACGCCGCCGGCACCCAGCTCCGGATCTTCCCGACCGGCACGATCCAGATCTCGACCCAGCCGGCCCCTCAGCCCCAGTTCGGCGAGAACATCCACCTGCGGATCGGCCGGTCCGGCACCGACGTCGTGACCGGCGCCAAGCTCGCGTTCGACACCACCGGCATCGACGGGCTGGCCACGCTCAGCGTCCCGGGCTGCGCCACCGCGGGCAAGGTGATCACCTGCGACATCTGGCGCCTCGACCTGGAGAACATCAACATCACCAGCCACCCGTGGCTGAGCGCCGTCGCGGGCGTCCGCCCCGGCTCCACCGGCACCGTCCACGCCACCCTCAGCGCCCCCGGCGCCGAGACCGCCGAGGCCGACATCCAGGTGGAGATCGGCGGTGCCGGCTTCCGCACCAAGGAGCCCTCGGAGCAGCGTGACGTCAAGGTCGGCAGCACGCTCCCGTCGACTCTCGCCTTCGCCAACCACGGCGAGGTCGCGGCCCGGCGGGCGGTCGTCGAGGTCTACCTGACCCCGGGCCTCGACGTGGCCACCTGGCCCTCCAACTGCGAGTACGCGAAGGACAAGGGCGACTGGGCGGGCCACGGTTTCGGTTCCCCGATGCCCACCGTGCACGGCATCTGCACCATCGACGGCGAGATCGCCCCCGGCCAGGCCGTCAAGCTGAACGGCCTCGACCTCACCGTGGGCGCGGACGCCCGCTACGCCTTCGCCGACTACGCCGTCTTCCCCGACGAGGGAGCGAGCGGCAGCAGCGCTGCGGACCTGCGCCGGCGGATGTCGTTCCAGCGCGGCACCGGCGCTCCCGCCGTGCTGGTGCCGACCTCCGGCGAGGGGATCCCGGACGGCCTCGACATGAACGCCTACTCCACCGAGCAGGAGGTCCTCGCCGACAACTACGCCGACTTCGCGGTGAACGGCTCCTGGGCACCGGACGCCTCCGGCACCACCGGCACCTTCACCCTCGGCGCCGTCAGCGGCGGCCCGGCCTCGATCATGGACCGCAGCGGCGGCGAGAGCGCGCCCGAACTCCAGGTGCAGTTCCCGGAGGGGGTCACCGTCACCGGCCTGCCGTCGACCTGCCAGCCGTACGACTACGTCCTCGGCCAGAAGTCCGACAAGCCGCTCAACAAGTTCAACTGCGAGGGGCTGGGCGGGTTCTTCATCCCGGCCGGCGCCACCAACTCCCACAAGCTGACCCTCTCGGTCCCCGCGGGCACCGACGAGCTCACCGCGACGGTCTCGCTGCAGAACATGGCGAGCTCCTACGAGCCGGGCCACCCCAGCGCCGTCATGAGCTGGGACCGCAACCCCGCCAACGACCTGCTGAAGGTCGCCCTGCGGGCCACCCCGGCCACCACCCCCGGCACCGGCGGCACCCCCGCCCCGACCCCGACCGGGACGCCCACCACCGCGCCTGTCACCGACCCCTCCCCCGCGCCGACCACCGCCGTCGTCCCGGCCGGCCTCAGCGACAAGGACTCCGCGAGCCCCGTCCGGGAGACCGGCACGGGCACCGGCGGTACCGGCGGCACCGGCACCGGCGGCTCCGGGAGCGTCCGGGCCTCCGACGGCCCGCTGGCCGCCACCGGCAGCTCCGCCGCCCTGCCGCTGGCCGCGACGAGCGCCGCCGCCGTGGTGCTCGGCGCCGCCGGTCTGGTCACCGCCCGCCGGCTCCGGACCCGCCGCAACGGCTGACCCGACCGGTCCGTTCCCCGGGGGAGGCCGCCGTCACGGCCTCCCCCGCGGGAATCCCGGCGCGGAGCACCGTGTGTGGCTGGCTACCCTTGTGGGGTGAGCGATCAGAGCCTTGTTCCCGCGACCGACGACCTTCCCGAGCAGATGCGCGTCCGGCGCGAGAAGCTGGACCGGCTCCGGGCGGCCGGCGTCGACCCGTACCCGGTCGGATTCCCCCGCACCACCACCATCGCGGACCTGCGTGCCAAGCACCCGGACCTGGAGCCGGACACCGCGACCGGCGAACGGGCCGGTGTCACCGGCCGCGTGATCCTCTCCCGCACCGGCGGCAAGCTCTGCTTCGCCACCCTGCGGGACGGCACCGGCGACCTCCAGGTGATGTTCTCGCTGGACAAGCTGGGCCCGGAGCGGCTGGCGGCCTGGAAGACCGACATCGACCTCGGCGACCAGGTCGGCGTCGAGGGCGAGGTGATCACTTCCAAGCGCGGCGAGCTGTCCGTGATGGTGGACCGCTGGGAGCTCACCGCCAAGTGCCTGCGTCCGCTGCCGGACAAGCACAAGGGCCTGACCGACCCGGAGGCCCGGGTCCGCCAGCGCTACGTGGACCTGATCGTCAACCCCGAGGCCCGCGAGATCCTGCACCTGCGCAGCAAGGTCGTCCGCTCGATCCGCCGCACCTACGAGGACCGCGGCTACATCGAGGTCGAGACCCCGATGCTGCAGCCGGTGCACGGCGGCGCCAACGCCCGTCCGTTCAAGACGCACATCAACGCGTACGACATCGACCTCTACATGCGCATCGCCCCCGAGCTGTACCTCAAGCGGCTGGTGGTCGGCGGCGCCGAGAAGGTCTTCGAGATCAACCGCAACTTCCGCAACGAGGGCGCGGACTCCACCCACAACCCGGAGTTCACCTCGCTGGAGTCGTACGAGGCGTACGGCGACTACGACACCCAGGCCGAGCTGATCCGCGAGACGATCGTGAACGCGGCCCGGGACGCGCTGGGCACCACGGTCATCAAGGGCGTGGACGCGCACGGCGTCGAGCACGAGATCGACCTGGCCGAGCCGTGGGAGGAGGTCGCGGTCTACCCGGGCATCTCCGCCCACCTGGGCGTGCAGGTCACCCCGGAGACCGGCGTCGAGGAGCTGCGCAAGCTGGCCACCGAGCACGGCATCCCGTTCGAGAAGGACTGGGGCCACGGCCAGATCGTGCTGGAGATGGTCGAGCGCCTGCTGGAGGAGAACGCCGTCCGGCCGACCTTCATCAAGGACTACCCGACCGAGGTCTCCCCGCTGACCCGCCAGCACCGCTCGCAGCCCGGCGTGGCCGAGAAGTGGGACCTGGTGATCTTCGGGACCGAGATCGGCACCGCCTACTCCGAGCTGGTCGACCCGGTCGAGCAGCGCGCCCGCCTCACCGCCCAGTCGCTGCTGGCGGCCGGCGGCGACGTCGAGGCGATGCAGGTGGACGAGGACTTCCTGCGCGCCCTGGAGTACGCGATGCCCCCGACCGGTGGCCTCGGCCTCGGCGTGGACCGCCTGATCATGCTGCTGACCGGCAAGAACATCCGGGAGACGGTGCTCTTCCCGCTGGTGAAGCCGGAGCCGAAGGCTTCCGCCGCGACGGCGGAGAAGACCGAGGAGGAGTGACCTGATGGACTACGTCAGCGCGATCGTGCCGCCGCTGGTCATGGCGATCGGCTTCGGATTCCTGGTGCGGGCCATCGTCCGCAGCCAGGGCGGGGCCCAGCGGGCCAAGGAAGACGTCGACTGATCCCGCGCGGGCCGACAGGCCCCGCGAGGACCGGCGGGCGGAACCCGCGACCGACGCCGTCAGCCGCCCCGAACGACCGGCGCGCCGCCATTCCCGATTCCCGGGGGTGGCGGCGCGCCGGTTTGGCGTACTTCACAAGATTTGCCCCATTCACTCCCTATCCTGGCCGCACTATGGTCCGGCAACTCGGCGAACTTGAGAACGCCATCATGACCCGGGTGTGGCAGTGGAACCGACCGGTCACGGTTCGCGAGGTTCTCCTGGATCTGCGGTCGGAACGCGAAATCGCGTACACCACGGTGATGACCGTCCTGGACAAGCTCCACAGAAAGGGCTGGCTGCGCCGCGAGCGGGTCGGCCGGGCCTATCGATATGAACCGGTCTCCTCGCGCGAGGCGTACACGGCGGCGCTGATGAACGACGCCTGGGCCACCAGCGACAATCCGGCGGCGGCCCTGGTGCACTTCTTCGGCCTGATGTCCCCCGAGCAACGCGAAGCGCTCCGGGACGCCTTGCGGGTGGCGGCTCTGTTCCCGTCCGATCCGACCGGGGCGGATTCCGCGGACGACGGACCCGATACCGGTGCGACGGAACCGGGAGCGGCGCGATAACGTCCGGGACCATGGAGGTCACCATCCGCCGGGCGCGGACCACGGACGTGCGGGCAGTGCGCAGGCTCATCGACACCTACTCGCGCGACGGCATTCTGCTGGACAAGCCCACAGTCACACTGTTCGAATCCGTCCAGGAGTTCTGGGTCGCGGAACGCGACGACAACGGCGTCGTGGTGGCCTGCGGCGCGCTGCACGTGATGTGGGAGGACCTCGCCGAGGTCCGCACGCTCGCGGTGGATCCGGTCGTCCGGGGCACCGGGATCGGGCACCTGCTGTTGGAGAAGCTGGTGCAGACCGCACGCTGGCTGGGCGTCCGTCGGATTTTCTGCTTGACGTTCGAGGTCGCGTTCTTCGCGAAACACGGTTTCGTCGAGATCGGCGAGCTCCAGGAAACCGATGATGGTACGACAGACCCGGCGGCGATCGCTACGGATGTCTATGAAGAACTCCTCCGCTCGTACGATGAAGGCGTCGCCGAGTTCCTCGACCTGGAGCGGGTGAAGCCCAACACACTGGGCAACTCGCGCATGCTGCTGCACCTCTGAGCCGGTCCACCCGGGTCAAGGGTTTGTGTTTTCCGGAGAAAGGCGCTTTCCTTTCCTTAGGCAATGGGTCGTTTAGCGGAAAGGGAAGCCCGTGGCACAGAGGGTGCAGGTCATTCTTGAAGACGATCTCGACGGCGGTTCGGCGGACGAGACGGTGACGTTCGCGCTCGACGGCGTTGCCTACGAGATCGACCTGAAGAGCGCCAACGCGGACAAGCTGCGCGGTCTGCTGGCGCCGTACGTGGAGAAGGGCCGCAAGCAGAGCGGCCGGCTCGCCGGTGCCCGTCGCCCGGGCCGCAGCGCCGCGGCGCGGCCGGCCGGCGGCGGCGCCCCGGACACCGCCAAGATCCGCGCGTGGGCCAAGGAGCAGGGCCTGGAGGTCAACGACCGCGGCCGCGTTCCGAGCAACGTCCGCGAGGCCTACGAGAAGGCCAACGCGTCCTGATCCCGGCGCCGCAGGCCCGCCGGAGCGGGTGCGGGGCCCCGGCGGCCGGAGGCGGCGCCGCCATCACACGCACGGGGCGCGGAGGAGTCTCCTCCGCGCCCCGCGGCGCGTGCCCGCGGGGCCGCGGCACCGGGGGCCTGCGGGGCACGGGCTCGGGCGGCGGAACAATCACGGGCTGTGCAACGCTGTAAGGGCGAAGCGGTAACGAGGACACCCGGGACGACGTACCCGGCCCCGGCCGCCGTTGAACCGCCGTCACCACGGCCCGACTTCTCGCCAGGCGAACACCGCCACCGCGGAAACTGCGCGAGAACCGCCCCGATACCGGGTATGAATGCAGGTGGACGGGTTCTTCGGCCCGTCCAGGGGCAGTATGTGCGACCGGCCCGACGGTTCCGGCCGCGCCCCGGCGGCGCGTGTTCGCCGATGGCGTAGCGGAATCCGGTGCATCCGGCCCGCCTGCGGGAACACCGTTTCCCAGCATCAGGTTGGGATTGGTGTCGGCTGGTCGCGCAGCATCTCGCTCCTCTACCGGGGAGTGAATCCGTGGGCCGCGCCGCTGAGCGGGACTAGCATGCGGAAGGACAGGGCGGGGACGGACCCCGAACTGCCCGACCGCTCTGAGGAGCGATAAACGATGTTCGAGAGGTTCACCGACCGCGCGCGGCGGGTTGTCGTCCTGGCTCAGGAAGAAGCCCGGATGCTCAACCACAACTACATCGGCACCGAGCACATCCTCCTGGGTCTGATCCATGAGGGCGAGGGCGTCGCCGCCAAGGCCCTGGAGAGCCTCGGGATTTCTCTTGAGGCCGTTCGCCAGCAGGTCGAGGAGATCATCGGCCAGGGCCAGCAGGCCCCGTCCGGTCACATTCCCTTCACCCCCCGGGCGAAGAAGGTGCTGGAGCTGTCGCTCCGCGAGGCCCTTCAGCTCGGCCACAACTACATCGGCACCGAGCACATCCTGCTCGGCCTGATCCGCGAGGGCGAGGGCGTCGCCGCCCAGGTCCTGGTGAAGCTGGGCGCCGACCTCAACCGGGTGCGCCAGCAGGTCATCCAGCTGCTCTCCGGCTACCAGACCGGCGGCGGCAAGGAGTCGGCCACGGCCGGCGGGCCCGCCGAGGGCACCCCGTCGACCTCCCTGGTCCTGGACCAGTTCGGCCGCAACCTCACCCAGGCCGCCCGCGAGGCCAAGCTCGACCCGGTCATCGGGCGCGAGAAGGAGATCGAGCGGGTCATGCAGGTGCTGTCCCGCCGCACCAAGAACAACCCGGTGCTGATCGGTGAGCCCGGCGTCGGCAAGACCGCCGTGGTCGAGGGCCTGGCCCAGGCGATCGTCAAGGGCGAGGTCCCGGAGACGCTCAAGGACAAGCAGCTCTACACGCTGGACCTGGGCGCCCTGGTGGCCGGCTCGCGCTACCGCGGTGACTTCGAGGAGCGCCTGAAGAAGGTGCTCAAGGAGATCCGCACCCGCGGCGACATCATCCTGTTCATCGACGAGCTGCACACCCTGGTCGGCGCGGGCGCCGCCGAGGGCGCCATCGACGCCGCCAGCATCCTCAAGCCGATGCTGGCCCGCGGCGAGCTGCAGACCATCGGTGCCACCACCCTGGACGAGTACCGCAAGCACCTGGAGAAGGACGCCGCGCTGGAGCGCCGCTTCCAGCCGATCCAGGTCGCCGAGCCCTCGCTGCCGCACACCATCGAGATCCTCAAGGGTCTGCGCGACCGCTACGAGGCCCACCACCGGGTCTCCATCACGGACTCCGCCCTGGTCGCCGCCGCCACCCTGGCCGACCGGTACATCTCGGACCGCTTCCTGCCGGACAAGGCGATCGACCTGATCGACGAGGCCGGCTCCCGGATGCGCATCCGCCGGATGACCGCGCCGCCGGACCTGCGCGAGTTCGACGAGAAGATCGCCGACGTGCGCCGCGAGAAGGAGAGCGCGATCGACGCGCAGGACTTCGAGAAGGCCGCGTCCCTGCGCGACGACGAGAAGCAGCTCCTGCAGGCCAAGGCCAAGCGCGAGAAGGAGTGGAAGGCCGGCGACATGGACGTCGTCGCGGAGGTCAACGAGGAGCTCATCGCCGAGGTCCTGGCCACCGCCACCGGCATCCCGGTCTTCAAGCTGACCGAGGAGGAGACGTCCCGCCTGCTGCGCATGGAGGACGAGCTGCACAAGCGCGTCATTGGCCAGAAGGACGCCATCAAGGCGCTCTCCCAGGCCATCCGGCGCACCCGTGCGGGCCTCAAGGACCCGAAGCGCCCCGGCGGTTCGTTCATCTTCGCCGGCCCGTCCGGCGTCGGTAAGACCGAGCTGTCCAAGACGCTGGCGGAGTTCCTCTTCGGCGACGAGGACGCGCTGATCGCGCTCGACATGTCCGAGTTCTCCGAGAAGCACACCGTCTCCCGGCTGTTCGGCTCCCCGCCCGGCTACGTGGGCTACGAGGAGGGCGGCCAGCTGACCGAGAAGGTCCGCCGCAAGCCGTTCTCCGTCGTCCTCTTCGACGAGGTCGAGAAGGCCCACCCGGACATCTTCAACTCGCTGCTGCAGATCCTGGAGGACGGTCGCCTGACCGACTCCCAGGGCCGCGTGGTCGACTTCAAGAACACCGTCATCATCATGACGACCAACCTCGGCACCCGGGACATCTCCAAGGGCTTCAACCTGGGCTTCGCGGCCACGGGTGACACCCAGACCGGGTACGAGCGGATGAAGGCGAAGGTCGGCGAGGAGCTCAAGCAGCACTTCCGCCCCGAGTTCCTGAACCGCGTCGACGACATCGTGGTGTTCCACCAGCTGTCCGAGGACGACATCATCCAGATCGTCGACCTCATGATCGACAAGGTGGACGAGCGGCTCAAGGACAAGGACATGGGCCTGGAGCTCAGCGTCGAGGCCAAGAAGCTGCTGGCCAAGCGCGGCTACGACCCGATCCTGGGTGCCCGTCCGCTGCGCCGCACCATCCAGCGCGAGATCGAGGACCACCTCTCCGAGAAGATCCTCTTCGGTGAGCTGCGGGCCGGCCACATCGTCGTCGTCGACGTCGACGGTGAGGGCAAGGAGGCCAAGTTCACCTTCCGCGGCGAGGAGAAGTCGGCCGTCGCGGACACCCCGGCCGCGGTCGCCTCGTCCGGTCCGGACCTGACGAAGTAACCCAACTTTTAACAGACAACTTCACAGCCACCGAGCCCCCGGCGTTCGCGCCGGGGGCTCGGTGCGTTCCGGCCCCTCCGCGGTCGGCACCGGTACGGACCGGGACGGCGGCTTCCGCATGGGCTGGTGCGGGTGCGCTCGGTTTCTCAGCGAGCTTTAACCAACATACGGTTGACAGACGGTCAGGTGATAGGGAGTCGCGGAGGATAGCGCCGTGACCATGTCACGGTCAAGGTCTATCTTTTCTGTGCACGCTTGTATCAAATGACGTCCACCTGTCTTTCATTTTGGTTTGCCGGGCTTTGGCCAAGAGCTGGGCCCCGGTCGGGGAGGACGTCACAACGTTGAAGAGCACCAGGAGAACCGCTGCGGCTGCCACGGCCGCAGCGGTCATAGTCACGCTCGGCGCGGGCCTGTTCCCGGGCACCGCCGTCGCCGCCGGCTCGGCCCCGGTCCCGCGGGACCCGGCCGAAGCCGTCCAGAACACCGAGCACAACCTTCCGGGCCCGCTGACCGCGAAGGTGGAGGCGGAGCAGAAGGCCGCCACCGAGAAGCTGCTCAACGGCACCGCCGAGGTCGAGCAGCACAACGGCAGCACCAGCGTGAAGCTCGGCAAGGACAAGTACGTGGAGCTCGCCCGCGAGCGCACGGACAAGATCTTCACCATCCTGGTCGACTTCGGTGACCAGGTGGACAACACCACCAAGACGCCGGACGGCAAGGTCAAGTACGGCGGCGAGGCCGGCCCCAAGCACAACGAGATCGAGAAGCCGGACCCGGCCACCAACAACTCGACCCAGTGGCAGGCCGACTACAACCAGCAGCACTACCAGGACCTGTACTTCGCCAAGGACAAGCCCTCGCTGAAGACCTACTACGAGAAGCAGTCCTCGGGCCGCTACTCGGTCGACGGCGTGGTCCAGGACTGGGTCCGCGTCCCGTGGAACGAGGCCCGGTACGGCTCCGACTACTGCGGCTCCAACGTCTGCGCCAGCGCCCAGGACCTGATCCGCGACGCCGTGGACATCTGGTATAAGGACCAGCAGGCCAAGGGTCAGACCGAGGCGCAGATCAAGGCGACCCTGGCCTCGTACGACCAGTGGGACCGCTACGGTTCGCACCACGACGGGAACTTCAACCAGCCCGACGGGTACATCGACCACTTCCAGATCGTGCACGCCGGCGAGGACAAGTCGGCCGGTGGCGGCAAGCAGGGCACCAAGGCCCTGTGGGCGCACCGCTCGTACGTCTACGGCAACCTGCAGGGCTCGGCCGGTCCCGAGGGCAACAAGCTCGGCGGCGTCCAGGTCGGCAACAGCGGCCTGTGGATCGGCGACTACACGATGCAGCCCGAGAACGGCGGCCTCGGCGTCTTCGCCCACGAGTACGGCCACGACCTCGGTCTGCCGGACCTCTACGACACCGCCGGCAAGGGCATCGACAACTCGGTCGGCTTCTGGTCGCTGATGTCCTCCGGTTCCTGGCTCGGCGAGGGCAAGAACAGCATCGGCGACATGCCGAACGACCTCGACGGCTGGAGCAAGTACCAGCTCGGCTGGCTGAAGGCGGACCGCGCCAAGGCCGGCACCGAGTCGACCCACCACATCGGCCCGGCGGAGTACAACAGCAACCTGCCGCAGGGTCTGATCGTCGACCTGCCGAAGAAGAGCATCACCACCGACATCAACAAGCCGTTCGGCGGCACCGGTGAGTGGTGGAGCGGCAGCGCCGACAACCTGAACGTCACGCTCACCCGCGACATCGACCTGACCGGCAAGGCCAAGGCCAGCATCAACGCCAAGGCCTGGTACGAGCTGGAGCAGGACTTCGACTACGCGTTCGGCGAGGTCTCCACCGACGGCGGCAAGAACTGGACCGTCGTGGACGGCACCTGGAACGGCACCGCCCTGCCGCGCGAGAACGGCCGTCCGGCCCTCAGCGGCCAGGTGGCCGCCTGGGGCGACCTGTCGTTCAACCTGGACGCCTTCGCGGGCCAGAAGATCAAGTTCCGCTACCGCCACACCAGCGACGGCGGCCTGCACTTCCGCGGCCTGACCCTGGACAACGTCGCGGTCGTCGCCGACGGCGCCACCGTGTTCAGCGACGACGTCGAGAACGGTGACAACGGCTGGGTGGCCGACGGGTTCTCCCGCTTCAGCGGCTCGTACACCAAGGACTACGCGCAGTACTACATCGCGGAGAACCGGCAGTACGTGTCCTTCGACCAGACCCTGAAGACCGGCCCGTACAACTTCGGCTTCGCCGACAAGCCGGGCTGGGTCGAGCACTACTCGTACCAGCCCGGGCTGCTGATCTGGTTCTGGGACGAGTCGCAGACCGACAACAACGTCAGCGCCCACCCGGGCCACGGCCTGGTCCTGCCGGTCGACTCGCACCCGACGCCGCTGAAGTGGTCCGACGGCGCCCTGATGAAGCCGCGCGTCCAGGGCTTCGACTCCACCTTCGGTTCCCGTCGCGTCTCCCCGCTGACCCTGCACAAGGCCGGCGTCGAGACCGTCATCCCGAAGGCCAAGGGCGTCGACGAGTTCAACGACCTGAAGTCGTGGTGGAGCAAGGACAACCAGTACGCCGGTGTCGACGTCCCGAAGACGGGCACCAGCATCGAGGTCGAGAACGAGTCCTCGAACTACCTGGAGACCTGGATCCGGGTCCGCCCGGTCGACAACTGATCGTCACCCCCCGGGTAGCGATCGGCCTGTGACCAGGCAGCTCTGACAACTCCACGTCCGGCCCGTCCCCGCAGCGCGCGGGGGCGGGCCGGACGCTTTGTCAGGCCCGGACGGCCGCCAGCCGGTCCAGGAAGGCGGCGGCCGCCACCGTGACGTCGGCGGCGGTCCAGTCGAGGGCGGGCGCCGCGACCGTGACCTCGGTCATCGACAGCCCGGGCGGCCCGCCCGCGCGCCAGGCGCCGAACAGCCCGATCCCGGTGTCCTCGGCCAGCCCCAGTGCGGCCTCCTCCAACTCGCCGACCGGGTGCGGCAGCCAGAGCTGGAACTGGTGGGTGTGCGGCGGGGCCGGGTGCACCCGGGCGCCGGGGACGGCGGCGAACGCCCAGTCCAGCGCCGCGGCGACCGTCCGGGCGTGCGCCACGTACCCGGGCAGCCGCGGCAGTTCGCGCTCCAGTCCGGTCAGCGCGGCCAGCGCGAACGGCCACTGCTGGTAGAGCTGCCCGCCGTAGCGGTGCCGCCAGGCCCGGGCGGTGCGGACGAAGCCGCCCGGACCCGCCAGCGCGGCGCCGCTGATCCCGCCGAGCGTCTTGTAGAAGGAGACGTAGACCGAGTCGGCCAGGGCGGCGACCTCCGGCAGCGGCCGGCCGAGGGCGACCGCGGACTCCCAGATCCGGGCGCCGTCCAGGTGCAGCGCCGCACCGTGCTCCTCCCGTACCACCGCGGCCAGCTCCACCAACTCCGCCCAGTCCGGCAGCACGAACCCGGCGTCGCGCAGCGGCAGCTCCAGGCTGAGCGCGGCGTACGGCTCGTCCAGGGCGCGCAGCTCCTCGGCGGTGGGCTGGCGCGGCTCGGTCGTCGGCCAGAGGCTGCGCAGGCCGGACAGGACGCCGAGCGCGTGCCGCTCGTGCCGGTCGGTGTGGGCCAGCGGGTGGGTGACCACGGTGCGCGGGCCGGCCGCCTCGGCGTGGATCCGCAGGGCGATCTGCTGGGCCATGGTGCCGGTCGGGAAGAAGGCCGCGTCCTCGGTGCCGAGCAGCTCGGCGACCCGGTGCTCCAGGGTGCGGACCACGCCGTCGCCGTACTGGTCCGGGCGGCCGTCCAGGTCGGGGACGGCGTGCGGCCCGGCGTCGGAGCCCGGCCCGGGAGCGGTGTCCGGCCCGGGGCCGGCGTCCGGGAGCGGGCCGGCCAGGTCGGCGAGGCGTTCGCGGATGCTCTGCGGCCGGACGCCGGACAGCAGCCGCTCGCAGCCGCGCAGGGCGGCGAAGCGGCGGTCCGGCAGGCTCGGGCGGTCACTGGCGTCGGGGTCTTCGCTCCTGTTGCCATACATGGCTCGATGGTGCCGCAGCGGGCCGGACCGGTCAGCGGTCCGCACGAAAGCGGTTCGAGCCCGCCAAACCCGGGCCGCGCGTGGCGCTGGTCACAGGCCCGCGGCCCGGTACGACCGGCGGTAGTAGCGGGCCCGAGGGGACCGACGGGCGCGCCGGAGCGGACCTGGACGATCGGATCTCATGATCGGTACTCCATCGGTTTGAATCTCCGGCGCCACGCCGACTACACGCCGTAGTACGTCAGCCCGTTTGGGACTCCGCTCGGTGACCGTTAAACCTGAGTGGTCCCCCGCTCAGCACGCGCCCGAACGGGCCCTTCGTGCTGCCCTCGTACGACCCGTGAGGTACGGCAAGCGATGTCCAACGTCCCGCCCCTGGCGCCGGCCCTGCGCCGGCTCGCCGCCCGTGCGGCGGCCCAGGCCGCGGCCTGGCAGCCCCGGCTCGACCACGCCGTCCGTACCCACGCCGCGCCGCTGCGCACGCTCGCCGCCCGTACGGCGGCCCAGGCCGCGGCCTGGCAGCCCCGGCTCGACCACGCCGTCCGCACCCACGCCGCGCCGCTGCGCACGCTCGGATCGCCCCGGCACACCACGCTGCCCGGCAGCCGGCAGCGGGCCGAGCACGACCACGCGCTGGTCTCGGCCGGAGCGGCCGCCGTGCTGCTCGCCGGCGTGCTGCTGGTCGCCACTCCGGGCTCGGCCTCGGCGCAGACCGTGCTGCCCACCACCCCGGGCAGCTCGGCCTTCACCGTGCCGAAGGTGGACGTGCCGAGCGCGGGGCTGGTCCAGGTGGCCGGACCCAGCGCCTACAAGCTGCCCGACGACGGCGACTCCGCGCAGCAGTCCGTGGCCGTGGCGGCCAACCTGCTGCCGTTCGACCCGCCGGCACCGGAACCGGCACCGGAACCGGAAGGCGCCGCCGAGCCGGCTCCCGAGCCCGGACCCGCGCCCGACCCCGGGCCGGCCCCGGTTCCCGGATGGTCGGCGCCGGTGCCGAACGCACCGACCAGCAACCCGTACGGGAAGCCCAACCGCAGCTACGCGGCCGGGTACCACACCGGGGTGGACTTCGCGGTCGCCCCGGGCACGCCGCTGCTGGCGGTCGGCGACGCGACCGTGGTGTCGGCCGGCTGGGACGGCGCGTACGGCAAGGAGGTCGTGCTGCGGCTGGCGGACGGGCACTTCGCGCAGTACGCCCACATGTCCTCGGTCGCCGTCTCGGCCGGCGAGCGGGTGTCGGCGGGCGAGCGGATCGGCATGTCCGGGAGCACCGGCAACTCGACCGGGCCGCACCTGCACTTCGAGATCCGCACCAGCAACCGCTACGGCGCGGTGGTCAACCCGATCGCCTACCTCGCGGGGCACGGCGTCACGAACTTCTGAGCCGCCCCGCGGCGCTCAGCCGGCGCCGGGCGCGGGGTGGCTGATCCGGGCGCCGATCTCCAGCGCGATGTCCCGGGCCGCGCGGATCGCCTCGTCCAGGTCGGCGGGGGGCAGCCGCTCGCCCCACACGTTCGGGGCGTGACCGCAGTCCGCGTTGTCCTGCTTGACCAGGAACAGCGACGAATGGACGGTGAACAGCGCCATCGCGGCCCGCAGCCGGTCGTGGAAGTCCGCGTCCGGCCCGTGCACCAGCTGCATCATGGTGATCATGCGATCCCTGAAGGCCAGCCCGGCCGGGGACTCGCGCAGCGCGGGCTGGTTCTCGTGGAAGAAGCGCAGCAGCGGGGCCCGCTCGGCCATCCCGTCCGCGAAGCGGCGGATCAGCTCGTCGCGCACCTCCGGGCTCCAGACCTGCTGACGGCCCCACGCGACGGTCTCGTCGATCGGCGCGGCCATCCGCTCGACGATGCCCAGGACGATGTCGTCCTTGGTCTTGAAGTGGTAGTAGAGCGCGGCCTTGGTGACACCCAGGCGGTCGGCGATCTCGCGCAGTGAGGTCTGCTCGTAGCCCTGCTCGGAGAAGAGCTCCAGCGACACCTCGATGATGCGAGCCCGGGTGTCGCTGCGGGGGCTGTGCGGAGTGCCCATGGCCTGCCTCATGACTGCGTCGGTGACTACTGCGGACCCCGGGACGGCGGCCGCCCCGGACTCATTCTCCCTGCCCAGAAGGCCGGTCGGGAAACTGGCTTGACGACCGGCTAGTAAACAACCTACCGTGCCGACGGTCGATAAACTAGCCGGGCGACAAGTAAGTGAGCCGCCGCACGGCACGACGCTCCGTCCGAACCACCCTCCGGGAGACCCCTCTCATGTCACAGCCCAAGACCACCGGCCCGGCGCCGGAGGACAGGACGGCCGAGGAGGAGCAACCGCGGTCGCCCCGCGAGATCCGCCTCGTCATGGTCGGCCTGGTCGTCACCATGCTGCTGGCCATGCTCGACAACCTGATCGTCGGCACCGCGATGCCGACCATCGTCCACGACCTCGGCGGCGGCGAGCACCTGTCCTGGGTGGTCACCGCCTACACCCTGGCCACCGCCGCCTCCACCCCGGTCTGGGGCAAGCTCGGCGACATGTACGGCCGCAAGGGCACCTTCCTCACCTCGATCGTGATCTTCCTGGTGGGCTCGGCGCTGTCCGGCCTGGCACAGAACATGAACGAGCTGATCGGCTTCCGCGCCGTGCAGGGCCTGGGCGCCGGCGGTCTGATGGTCGGCGTCATGTCGATCATGGGCGCGCTCGTCCCGCCGCGCGACCGCGGCAAGTACCAGGGCATGTTCGCCGCGGTGATGGCCCTCGCCACCATCGGCGGCCCGCTGGCCGGCGGCTTCATCACCGACCACCTGAGCTGGCACTGGACCTTCTACATCAACCTGCCGCTCGGCGTGATCGCGCTCGCCGTGGTCGTCGTCACCCTGAAGCTGCCGAAGGTCCGCAACACCGCCAAGATCGACTACGCGGGCGTCGTGCTGCTCACCACCGGCATCACCTCGCTGGTGCTGATCACCACCTGGGGCGGCCAGCAGTACGCCTGGGGCTCCAAGGAAATCCTGGGCCTGACCGCGCTCGCCGCCGCCTCGCTGATCGCCTTCTGCTACGTGGAGCAGCGGGCCGAGGAGCCGATGCTCCCGCTGAGCCTGTTCCGGAACCTGAACTTCACCCTGGTCTCGATCATCGGCTTCATCGTCGGCTTCGTGATGTTCGGCTCGACCGTCTTCCTGCCGCTCTACCAGCAGACGGTCCAGAGCGCCTCGGCGACCAACTCCGGTCTGCTGCTGATGCCGATGATGTTCGGCATGCTGATCGTCTCGCTGGTGGTCGGCCAGGCCGTCACCAAGACCGGCAAGTACCGGATCTACCCGATCATCGGCACCATCGTGATGACCGCCGGCCTGATCCTGCTATCCACCATGGGCATCGGGACCAGCAGGTTCACCTCGGCCTGCTGGATGGTCGTGCTCGGCGCCGGCATGGGCTTCCTGATGCAGATCACCATGCTGGTCGCGCAGAACAGCGTCGAGCTCAAGGACATGGGCGTGGCCAGCTCCACCGCCACCCTGTTCCGCACCATCGGCGGCTCCTTCGGTGTCGCGCTGTTCGGCGCGCTGTTCAACAACCGGGTGACCGACACGATGGCGGAGATGCTGGCCGGGAAGCCGATGCCCCCGGGCGGCATGAAGGACCCGCAGCAGAGCAGCCTGGAGGAGCTGCACAAGCTGCCGGACTACGTCCAGGACGCCTACAACCACGCGGTGTCCAACGGCATGCACACCGTCTTCCTGTGGGGCGCGGGCGTGGCCGTGATCGCGATCGCCGCGGCGGTGTTCCTCCGCGAGGTGCCGCTGCGCGGGACCGGCAAGGGCGAGAAGCCGGCCGAGGCCTCGCTGGAGGCGGCGGCCGTCTGACGGTCCCCGCACACGACGGCGCCCCCGGGAGGTCCTCTCCCGGGGGCGCCGTCGTGTTCCGCCGCTTACTGGGGCAGCCGGTAGACGCCCTGCTCGACCGGCTCGACCAGGCCGTCCGCCACCAGGCCGTCCAGCGCCCGGGCCCGCTGCACCGCGTCCGGCCAGACCACGTCCAGCCGGGCCTGCGGCACCGTCCCGTGCGCCTCGCGCAGCACCGCGAGCAGCTTGCCGCGCACCTGGCGGTCCGTCCCCTCGTAGGACTGACCGCGCCGCGCCGGGCCCTCGTACGGCGGGCGGCCGGCCCGCTGCCAGGCGCAGGCGGTGAACAGCGGGCAGTCCCCGCACTCCGGGCCGCGCGCGGTGCAGACCAGCGCGCCCAGCTCCATCACGCCGACCGCCCAGGTGGCCGCCGTCTCCGCGTCGTCCGGCAGCAGCGCGGTGGCGGTGCGGCGCTCGGCCGCGGTGGTCGCCTGGGGCGGGTACTCGACCCCGGTCACCGCACGGGCGAAGACCCGGCGGACGTTGGTGTCCAGCACCACGTGCCGCTGGCGGAAGGCGAAGGAGGCGACGGCGGCGGCGGTGTACTCCCCCACCCCGGGCAGCGAGAGCAGCGTGGCGTGGTCGTCCGGGACCTCGCCGCCGTGCTCCTCGGTGATCGCCACCGCGGCCGCGTGCAGGCGCAGCGCCCGGCGCGGGTAGCCCAGCCGGCCCCACATCCGGACCGCCTCGCCGGACGGCTCGGCGGCGAGGGCGGCCGGGGTCGGCCAGCGGGTGAGCCAGGCCTCCCAGGCGGGCAGCACGCGCTTGACCGGGGTCTGCTGGAGCATGAACTCGCTCACCATGACCGCCCAGGGCGTCGCGTCGGGGGTCCGCCATGGCAGGTCCCGCTTGCTCGCCTCGTACCAGTCCAGGACGGTCGAATGGAACAGCGGCAAGGGCATCGGCAGCCGGGCGGCGTCGGCGGCGGAGACAGGGACGGCGGGGGTGGTGATGGCAGTCATGGCCCTTCGATCCTCCCATGCCCGCCGACCGGGCCGAAGTGGATCAGGCCACTCCGGATCCTCCCGGGGCAGCTCCGGAAATCGTCCGATTGGAGCTCGCTCGAACGGATCAAATGGCGGATCATGTGAAAGAAGGGGCGACTGTGCGGTGTTGGTGAGTCAATCGCCACACACAGTCTCGTAGAGTTTGATCGTGCCTTCTCTGCGTCAACCCGTCGGACCACTGCCGGCCTCGATCTACTGGCGTCGGCGCATCGTCGTGCTCGTCGCCGCCGCGGCGGTCGTCGCCCTGATCGCCTGGCTGATGATCGACCCGGGCGGAGGCGGTGACGGCGGCTCACCGGGCAAGGCCGCACAGGCCGTTCCGTCCCAGTCCCAGAACCAGACCCCGGCCCAGGCCATCACGCCCGGCGCCTCCCCGAGCGGCCCCGCGGCGCGTCCTGGCGGCGGCACCGGCGGCCCGGTGGCGGGCGGCGGCGGCACCGAGGTCAACCTCAGCGGCGGCACCGGCACCGGCGGCGCCAACCCGGCCCCCGGAGGCGGCGCGGCGCCGGCGACCGGCGGCGGTACGGGCGGCGGCACGGGCGGTGCCCCGGCCGTGAACACCCCGGAGATCATGGCGCTGCCGGTCTGCGCCTCCTCGCAGGTGGCGCTGGAGCTGGCCGGTACCCAGAACTCGTACCAGCCCAAGGACAAGCCCCGGCTGGCCCTGACGGTCAAGAACTCCTCCGGCACCAACTGCCGGGTGGACCTGGGCCGCACCGCCTCCGTGATCACGGTGAGCGGAAGCACCAACGACCGGGTCTGGTCCTCCGGCGACTGCCCGGCCGACAAGGGCAACATCTGGGTGCAGCTCGGCGCGAACGGCAGCCAGACCGAGACCTTCACCTGGGACCGCAGCCGCAGCAAGCCGCAGTGCGCGACCGCCGACCAGACGCCGCCGCCGAGCGGCACCTACGTGGTGCTCGCGGAGCTCACCGGGCTCTCCGGGGACAAGGTCTCGGCGCGGGCCTCGATCCGACTGGACAGCTGAGAACCGGTCAACTTCTCCTGGAGCCCCCGGCCGCCGCGCGGCCGGGGGCTCCGCCGCGTCCGGGGGCGGGTCGGTGCGGCTCCGGTTCGGTGCGGCTCCCGTTCGTGCGGACGTGCGAGGGCCCCCGGGGAGGTCTGTACCCCGGGGGCCGTCGCCGAGTTCGGGCGTCCGTACGGCTGCGCGTCAGGTCAGACGTAGCGCTCCAGGATGGACGATTCGGCAAGGCGGGACAGGCCCTCGCGGACCGAGCGGGCGCGGGTCTCGCCGACGCCCTCGACGGTCTGCAGGTCGTCGATGCTCGCGGCGAGCAGCTTCTGCAGGCCGCCGAAGTGCTCGACCAGGCGCTCTATGACCGTGTTGGGCAGGCGCGGGATCTTCGCCAGCAGGCGGTAGCCGCGCGGCGATACGGCGGAGTCCAGCGACTCCGGCGAACCCGAGTAGCCGAGCGCCTTGGCGACGGTCTGGAGGTCCAGCAGCTCGGCGTGGGTGAGCGCCTCCAGGTCGGCCAGCACCTCGGTGACCGTCCGGCCCTTCTTGGCGGCCCGCTCCGGGAAGTAGTCCCGGGCGACCAGCTCGCGCTCCGGCTCCACGCCCGCGATCAGCTCGTCCAGCTGGAGCGAGAGCAGCCGGCCGTCGATGCCGAGCTCCAGCACGTAGCCGGCGATCTCGGTGGCGATCAGCCGGACCATCTCCAGGCGCTGGGCCACGGCGGTGACGTCCCGGACCGTCACCAGGTCCTCGATCTCCAGCGCGGAGAGCGTGCCGGCCACCTCGTCCAGGCGCAGCTTGTAGCGCTCCAGGGTGGCCAGCGCCTGGTTGGCGCGGGACAGGACGGTGGTGGAGTCCTCCAGCACCCGGCGGGTGCCGTTGACGTACATCGCGATCAGCCGCATCGAGTGCGAGACCGCGACCACCGGGTAGCCGGTCTGCCGGTTGACCCGCTCGGCGGTGCGGTGGCGGGTGCCGGTCTCGTCGGTGGGGATGGTCGAGTCCGGCATCAGGTGCACGCCGGCCCGGACGATCTTGGTGATGTCCTTGTCGAGCACCACCGCGCCGTCGAGCTTGCACAGCTCGCGCAGCCGGGTGGCGCTGAACTCGACGTCCAGGACGAAGCCGCCGGTACACAGGGACTCGACGGTCTTGTCGAAGCCCAGCACGATCAGACCGCCGGTGTTGGCCCGCAGGACCCGCTCCAGGCCGTCACGAAGCGCGGTACCGGGCGCGATGGCGGTGAGGGAGGCCCGCAGCAGGGCCTCCTCGCGGGAGGCCTTGTCCGCCCCCCGGTCGCTGGCTGCCACGTGACTCCTCCGGTCGACCCGTGCCGCGCGCCTCACGCCGTGCGCCGGTCCGCGGTCTGTTGCTCTGTCGCTCAGTACCGCTCGGTACTGCCTTTTGGCCAATGAGACTGGGGAAAGTCTAACTGTGTGTGGCTTCGGCAGGGCTTGGGTCAGCGCAGTTCGTCGGAGTCCAGCGGCTCCCAGCCCTCCATCAGCTCCTCGGGGTACGCCGCGGGGCGGTCCGCGGCCCGGGCGGAACGCGGGGCCGGCGGCGCCGACGGTGCCTCACCGCGCGGCTCGGTGCGCGGCTTGGCGGCCGATCGGCGGCGGCCCGGGATGGCCCGCAGCGCCTCGCCGATGTCGGCCACCTCGACCACCTTCATGCCCGGCGGCACCTTGCCCGGGTCCGGCGGGACGAGGGCGTGGGTGAAGCCCAGCCGGTGCGCCTCGGCGAGCCTCCGCTGCACACCCGTCACCCGCCGCACCTCGCCCGCCAGGCCGACCTCGCCGATCGCCACCAGGTTGCTGGGCAGCGGGGTGTCGGTGGAGGAGCTGGCCACCGCGAGCGCCACCGCGAGGTCCGCGGAGGGCTCGGTCAGCTTCACCCCGCCGACCGTCGCGGTGTAGATGTCCTGCTTGCCGAGCTTCACCCCGCCGTGCCGCTCGACCACGGCCAGGATCATCGCGATCCGGGGGGACTCCAGGCCCGAGGTGGTGCGCCGCGGCGAGGGGATCTGCGAATCCACCATCAGCGCCTGCACCTCGGCCACCAGCGGGCGCTTGCCCTCCAGGGTGACGGTGAGGCAGGTGCCGGGGACGGGCTTGTCACGCCTGGTCAGGAAGAGGCCGGACGGGTCGGCCAGGCCGACGATGCCCTCGTCGTGCAGCTCGAAGCAGCCCACCTCGTCGGTGGCGCCGTAGCGGTTCTTGACCCCGCGGATGAGCCGCAGCCGGGCGTGCCGGTCACCCTCGAAGCTCAGCACCACGTCCACCAGGTGCTCCAGCAGGCGCGGGCCGGCGATCTGGCCGTCCTTGGTGACGTGGCCGACCAGCAGGGTGGCCATGCCGCGCTCCTTGGACGCGCGGATCAGCGCGCCCGCCACCTCGCGGACCTGGGCCGGGCCGCCGGGGGCGCCGTCCAGCTCCGCGGAGGCGATGGTCTGCACCGAGTCCAGGATCAGCAGGCCGGGGTTGACCGCCTCGATGTGCCCGAGCACCGCGCCGAGATCCTGCTCGGCGGCGAGGTAGAGGTGCTCGGAGAGGGCGTTGATCCGGTCCGCGCGCAGCCGGACCTGGCCGGCCGACTCCTCGCCGGTGACGTAGAGCGTGCGGTGCTGCGCGGTGGCCGCCTTGGCGGCGACGTCCAGCAGCAGGGTGGACTTGCCGACGCCGGGCTCGCCCGCCAGCAGCACCACCGCGCCGGGCACCAGGCCGCCGCCGAGCACCCGGTCCAGCTCCGGCACGCCCGTCGAACGGGCCGTCGCGACCTGGCCGTCCACCTGGGCGATCGGGCGGGCGGGCGCGCTGACCGGACCGGCGGCCGTCGTGCGGATCGGCACCGCGCCGTACTCCTCGACCGTGCCCCAGGCGTTGCACTCCGGGCAGCGGCCGACCCACTTGGGCAGCTGGTTGCCGCACTCGGTGCATCGGTACGCCGGGCGGGGCTTGGCGGTGGTCTTGGAACGCGGAGGCATGCGGCCCACCGTAGCGCCTGGGTGTGACAACGACGGGCCGACGGCGGGCCCGCCGCGCATCCAGACAGATGGACGATGTTGTTACCCGAAAGAAGTACATACGCGGCGAATGGTCGGAGTCAGCCGTCCGCGTTCTCTACCGTCGGACGGGTGACGACGAGAACTGTTGGGCCGACCGGGGCGGTCGGGCCGGGGTGGTCGGGCCGGCCGGGGAGGTCCCGGTGGCTGACCGGACCGGTCGGGCCCGCCGAGTCGGCCGGGGCCACGGGATCGGCCGGGGCCGCAGGCTCGGCCGATCCCGTCGAGCAGCGGACCGGCGCCGCGCTCGCGGCGTACGACCGGCAGGTGGACGGCCTGTTCACCTACTGCCTCTCGGTGCTCTGCGAGCACGACGCGGCCGCCGACGCCCTGCGCGAGGTCCGCGAACTGGCCCGGCGGCACGGCGCCCGGCTCGCCGAGCCCGGGCTGCTCCGCGCCTGGCTGTTCTCACTCGCCCGGTACTGCTGCCTGCGCCGGCTCGCGGACGGTGGCCCGGCGGTGGCGGGTGCCAGGTCCGGGACCGGGCGGGCGGCGGCAGCGGCCGGCGCTGCACCGGACGAGGCCGAGGCGGACGAGACCGAGGCCGAGGCGGCCCGGCGGCGGCGCGAGCTGTCCTCGCTCGCCTGGCCCGAGGCGGCCGGCACCGACCCGGAACAGCGCGAGGCACTGGAGCTGTCCGTCCGGCACCGGCTGACCCCGCTGGAGGTGGCGGCGGTACTGGGCCTGCCGTTCGAACGGACCCGCGCGCTGCTGGCCGGAGCCGAGGCCGAGGTCGCCCGGACCAGGGCGGCACTGCTGGTGCTCGGCGTGGGCAGCTGCCCGGAGCTGGACCGGCTCGGCGGCGCCGGGGCGGAGTCCTGGCGGGACTGGGTGCTCGGCCCGGCCCTGCGACGGGAACTCGTGCAGCACGTGCTGGACTGCCCGACCTGCCGGGGTACGGCGGAGCGGGTGGCCGCGCACGAGGCCGCCGAGGGTGCGGCCGGGCTGTCGGGGCTGGCGCTGCTGCGCGCTCCGGTGGACGCCTCCGGGACCGGCGCGGTCACCGGCGCGGCGACCGCCCGGGCTGCTGCCGTTCGGGCGGCGGATGCTCCGGCGACGGATGTTCCGGCGACGGCGGCTCGGGTGGCGGCGACTCGGGTGGCGGAGCCGGGGCTGCGGTTCGACCAGAGCGGCTTCCCCCGGCACCGGGCGCCGGACGCGGGGCGCGGGCTTGCGGTGCGCCGGCGGGTGGTGACCACCGGGGTGCTCGCGGCCGTCCTGGCGGCGCCGGTGATCGCGCTCTGGGCCGGGCACCGGGGCGGTGGCGGCTCGGGTTCCGCGGCCTCGGTGTCGGCGGTGCGGGTGGACGGGGCCGGGCGGCCCGCCGGGCAGGGGCCACGGCCCGCGGTGGACGGCCCGACGGGCTCGGGTGCGCCCGGCGTGCCCGGGCTGGAGCTGGCGGGAGCCGGGGCCGGGATGGTCGCGGATGGTGCCGGTGTGGACGGTGCAGAAACGTTGCTTCCTGGGTTTCCGCGGCTCACCTTCCAGGGCTCGGTGATCCCGGTCCCGGCCCACGGCGCGACCCCGCTCGACAGCCCGGCCCTGGTCGCCGCACCGGCCCCATCCGTCGACCGGGCCTCCGCGACGGGCACCGGAGAACCCGCCCCGGCCGGGCTGCTCACCGTCGAGGCCGCCGAGTACGGCAGCCGGACCATCCTCACCCTCACCAACTCCGGCACCACCGAGATCCGTTGGCACGCGGTGACGGAGGCCGGCTGGCTCCGGCTCAGCCGCGACTCCGGCACCCTCGCGCCAGGCCAACGGATCACCGTGATCGTCACCGTGGACGAGGACCAGGCGCCGACCGCGCACTGGACCGCCCGGATCGCGCTGCCGCCCTCGCAGGCGGTGGTCACCCTGGAGGGCGGGCCGCACAATCGCGGTGGCTCCGCCTCCTCCCCGGCCGATCCGTCGCCGTCCTCGGCACCGGCACCGGCACCGACGCCGACACCGACCGGTTCCGCTGGCACCTCGCCCACGGCGGCCCCCGCCACGTCGAGCCCGCCCACGTCGTCCCCCTCGCCGTCCGGCTCCCCGTCCTCCTCGGGCACGGCCACCACCGCCCCCGGTCCGAACACCCCACCGCCATCTCGCTGACGCCACAGCCCGCCGGGGCACCCGGGCGTGTGAGAAGTCGGCCGGGCCGACTTCTCACGCCCAACGCGTCGGGCACTGGGCGGCCATGCAGACCGGCCGCCCAGTGCCACCCCCAGAAGCCGGACCAAGGGCGCCCGAAAAGTCGAGCGGGCCGACTTCCTGCGGGCAACAGGGTCAGCCCAGCAGCGCGCGCGTGGACCGGCCTGCACGTCCCGGCCGCGAGCCCGGGCGGGGAGGGATGCGTGAGAAGTCGACCAGGCCGACTTCCCGTGCGAGGTGCGGAGCCAGCACACCAGCGGGAGAGGCCGAGAGGGCGGTGGGCGGGTTGCGGGGAGTCAGGCCCGGTGGATCGGCGGGGGCTGGTAGCTGCCGTCCAGGACGGCGGGCTCGGGCTGGTAGATGCGGAGGATGGGGCGGAACTCGGCGGACGGGGTGGGGAGCCAGTTGGCGGCGGCGGCCGGGTCCTCGGGCTGGTCGTGCTGGAGGGTCAGGGTGAGTGAGCCGTCCTCGCCGTGCACGAGGCCGGGGGTGCGGTCGCCGATCGAGTAGCGGTCGATCGGGTTCTCCACCAGGTAGTAGTCCGGGACGGAGTACATCGTGACGGACCAGAAGGCCCCGGCCGGGGGCGGCTGGTCGAAGCGCAGGGTGTAGTCGTGGGCCCCGGTGAGGGGTCGGCCGTCGGAGTCGTCGTAGGTCATCGCGTACGAGGCCTCGTAGGCGTGGTTGCCCCAGAGGCCGGCCCGGGCGGCGGCGGCCCTGCTGAGGTAGGCGGCGCGACGGTCGGGGATGCGCCACTCGGGGTCGTCCAGGGTGCCGGGGCCCAGGTGGTCGGTGTTGTAGTCGAACAGGTGGAGCGTGCTGCGCCACTCGCCGGGCGGGTGGTCCTCGGGCGGGCGGGTGGCGTCCTCGACCCGTTCGCGGCCGGCGGCCAGGCCCTTGGCCAGCGTCAGCGTCCATTCGGGGGCGGCCGAACGGTACGGCGAGGCGCCGTCGTCCAGCAGGCCGAGCGGGGCGAAGCGGCGCTGGTACTCGATGTCCGCGGTGGCGGGCGGGAAGGCCTGCATCCAGACTCGCAGCCGTTCGAAGAAGGCCAGCCGCTCGGGGACGTCCCCGTCCGGCTCGGGGAGTCCGGCGACCAGGCCGCCGGGTTCCAGCGGCTCCAGTTCCAGGGCGGACTGGAGGGCCCGGACCCGGGGCAGGTCCTCCGGCCCGGTGCAGGCGAAGCGGCCGACGAGGGTGCCGACGGTGGTCGGCAGCTCGATCACCCGGTTCGGGTCCGGCGGGGTGCCGTGCCAGCCGGGTGGGACGATCAGCCAGGTCTGCGCGCCGGTGCCGGTGGCCCGGCGGCCGAGGTAGGCGACGTTGTCCGTCCAGGCGTCGATGATCTGCAGCACGTAGTAGGCGCCCGCGGTGTCCGGGACGCGCAGCACCTGGGGGCCTTCGGAGAGGTCGAGCTGGGCGATCGAGTAGATCGTGTCGTTGTTGACCGAGACGAAGCGGTCGGCCGGACCGGCCAGCCGGGTGGCGTGGCTGATGTGGTTGAACGGCGCCGCCGGCAGGGTGCCCAGGCCGCCGCGGGCGAAGCGCTCGACCATGGTGAGGCCGGCGACCAGCGGGTAGCCGTAGACGTACGCGTCGGCGGCCAGGGCCTCCAGCTCGGGCTGGTTCATCGCGGGTCCTTCGTCCGGGGCGGGCAGCCGGTCGGCGGAGTGCTCGGCGTCGGCGGGCCGTTCGTCACCGGCGGCGGCCGGCGGGTCCGCGGTCCGGGCCGTGCTCCGGGCGGGCGCCGGACCGGGGTTCGGTCGCCGACCGCGGTACACCTCGGATGCTAAGCGGGGCCGGGTGGGGCGGCATGTCGGACCGGACGCCCCGCGGGCATCCGGCGAACCGACTCCCGTGACCCGACTTCTGCGGCCCGACTTCTGCGGCCCGACTTATCCGGCCCGGCATCTGCTGACCGCGAATCCGGGCGTACGGGCGGTGCGGCCGGGAGAGGGTCCTCGGTATGAAGATCCTCTTGCTTGGGGGCTCGTCCTTCCTGGGACGGGCCTACGCTGCCGAGGCCCTCGCCCGGGGCCACCGGGTGACCACCTTCAACCGCGGTCGCAGCGCCACCGACCTGCCCGGCGTCGAGGCGGTCCGGGGCGACCGCGACAGTGCCGGGGACCTCGCCCGGCTGGTGGACGGCCGCAGCTGGGACGCCGTCGTCGACACCTCCGCCCAACAGCCCGCCCAGGCCGCGCTCAGCGCCGGGCTGCTGCGCGAGCGGGCCGGCCACTACACCTTCGTCTCCTCCGTGCACGCCTTCGCCGACTGGCCCGCCCGGGCGGTCGACGAGGACTCCGCACTGCACCCCTGCCCCGCCGACACCCCGCCCGGCCAGCCGCCCGGTACCGCCCTGAAGGCCGGCTGCGAGCGCGCCGTGCTGGCGGGGTTCGGCGCCGGGCGCACGCTGGTGCTGAACAGCGGACTGCTCGTCGGACCGTACGAGTTCGGCGGCCGACTGCCCTGGTGGCTGGAGCGGATGGCGCGCGGTGGGCGGGTGCTGGCCCCGGGGGATCCCCGGCGGACCATGCAGGTGATCGACGTCCGGGACTTCGCCGGCTTCGGGCTGGACCTGCTGACGGCCGGGACGGCGGGGCGCTGTATCACCACGGCGCCGCCCGGGCGGCTGAGCTTCAGCGAGTGGCTGGCGACCTGCCGGGAGGTCGCTGGGGCCGCGGACACCGAGCTGGTCTGGGTGCCGGACGAGCCGCTGCTCGCCGAGGGGCCGGACCAGGTGGGCGCGTGGACCGAACTCCCCCTCTGGGCACCGGACCTGCCCGAGATGGCGGGCGCCTGGCTGGCCGACACCGGCCGGGCGGAGGCGGCCGGGCTGCGCTGCCGCCCGTTCGCCGAGACGGCGCGGGACACCTGGGAGTGGCTGCGGCAGCGCGGGCCGGTCGAGGACACCGACGCCGAGGGTCGCAAGGGGCGGCCGGGGGCGGCGGTGCGGCAGGGCATCGAACCCGCCAAGGAACGGCGGCTGTTGGCCGCCCTCGGCTGACGGCGGCGCCGGTCGGCAGCGGCGCCCGGGCACCGGGGGTGGGAAGTCGGTCCGGCCGACTCCCCACGCCCAGCGCCACGCCCGGCAGGACTCCTTGGGACGCTCCTCAGGGCGCTCCTCACAGCGCCATGGGGACGCGTTCGGCGCGGGTGCCCCGTTCAGTGCGTGCGGCGGGTGACCAGCTCGGCGAGCGCCAGCAGCTCGTCCGCCGCGGCCGGCTCCGGGACGGCGGCGGCCAGCTGCGCCATCGCCGCAGCCATCCGCTCGCAGGACTCGCCCTGCGCCCAGCCGCGCCCGCCGGCCGCCTCGACGGCCGCCGCGCACTGCGCCAACTCCTCGGCGTCCAGCGGGCGTTCGATCGCGTACAGCTCGGCCAGCAGCTTGCCCTCGACGGTGCCGGATCCCAGCGCCGCGACCACCGGCAGCGACTTCTTCCGGGCGACCAGGTCCGCGCCGACCGGCTTGCCGGTGACCGCCGGATCCCCCCAGATGCCGATCAGGTCGTCGATCAGCTGGAAGGCCAGGCCGATCTCCCGCCCGAAGCAGTCCAGCGCCTGCGCCGCCTCCTCGGAGGCGCCCGCGTACAGGGCGCCCATCGCGCAGGCCGCGCCCAGCAGCGCGCCGGTCTTGGCCTCCGCCATCGCCAGGCACTCGGGCAGCGAGACGTCGTTGCGCCGCTCGAAGGCGCAGTCGATCTGCTGGCCCTCGCAGAGCTCCACCACGCAGTCGGCGAGCCGGCGGATCGAGCCGTGGGCCGCCGGGTGGTTGTCCTCGGCGAGCAGGCGCAGCGCGAGGGAGTGCATGGCGTCCCCGGCCAGGATGGCCTCGGTGGTGCCGAACACCCGCCAGGCGGTGGGCCGGTGGCGCCGGGTGTCGTCCCGGTCGATGACGTCGTCGTGGAGCAGGGTGAAGTTGTGCACCAGCTCCACCGCGGCCGCCGCGGCGACGGCCTCGTTGGGCTTGCCGCCCAGGGCCTGGGTGGCGGCGAGGACCATGGCCGGTCGGATCGCCTTGCCTGCGGAGGCCTGGGCTGGGGTGCCGTCCGCCTCCCACCAGCCGAAGTGGTAGCCGGCCACCTTGCGCATGGTGCCGGGCAGCGAGTCGACGGCGGCCCGCAGGACCGGGTCGACCAGGGCGCGGGTCCGGGCGAGGATGTCGGCCGCCTCGTGGCCCTCTTTGTGGTCCCGCTCCAGCGTGGGACTGGTCATGGGTGGTTCCCCCTGTCGGGCGCCTGTCGTGGGACGGCCCGCCGGCGGCGGGCCGGGGTTGCGCTGTGCCGGTGCGCGCCGTACCGCTGCGCAGCGGTACGCGCCGGGCCGCTGCGCAGCAGGTACGCGCCGGGCCGGTACGCACCCGCCCGGCCGGGGCCGGTGGACGGCCCCGGCGGACGGCGCGGCTCTGCGAGCGGCCCCGCGAACCGTCGGTACTGCGCGATCCGTCAGTACTGCGCGATGTCCACGTTCTCCAGGACACCGACCGCGTCCGGCACCAGGATCGCGGCGGAGTAGTAGGCGCTCACCAGGTAGGAAATGATGGCCTTGTCGTCGATTCCCATGAACCGCACCGAAAGGCTGGGCTGGTATTCATCCGGAATTCCGGTCTGGTGCAGGCCGATGACGCCCTGGTTGTCCTCCCCGATGCGCATCGCGATGATCGAGCTGGTGCTCCCGACGATCGGGATCTTGTTGCACGGGAAGACCGGGACGCCGCGCCAGGACATGATCTGCTTGCCCTCGACCTCGACCGTCCCCGGGTAGAGGCCGCGCTTGTTGAGCTCCCGGCCGAAAGCGGCGATGGCCCTGGGGTGGGCCAGGAACATCCTGGTGCCGCGGCGGCGGCTGAGCAGCTCGTCCATGTCGTCCGGGGTGGGCGGGCCGGAGTGGGTCTGGAACCGCTGCTCGTACGCGGCGTTGGCGAGCAGGCCGAACTCGGGGTTGTTGACGAGCTCGTGCTCCTGGCGCTCGCGCAGGGCCTCGATGGTCAGCCGCAGCTGGTGCTCGGTCTGGTTCATCGGCTGGTTGTAGAGGTCGGCGACCCGGGTGTGCACCTTGAGGATCGTCTGCGCGACGCTCAGCTCGTACTCGCGCGGCTTGAGCTCGTAGTCGACGAAGGCGCCGGGCAGCTCGTACTCGCCCTGATGCCCGGCGGCGAGGCCGATCGCGGCCTCGCCGTGCTTGTTCTGCGCCTGCTGGAAGCCGTTCAGGTACTCGATGACCTGGAGCTGCAGCGCCTCGGAGCGGTCGTGCAGCTCCTGGAAGGAGGGCCAGGACAGCGTCAGTACGGTGCCGGAGGTCGCGGCGCGGACGGTGTACGGCCAGTCGCCGCCGTCCTGCCGGATCGCCTCGTCGCCGAGGTGGTCGCCGTCGGCGAGGGTGCCGACCACCGTCTCCTCGCCGTACTTGCCGGTGCCCAGCCGGTCGAGCTTGCCGTGGGCGATCAGGAACACCTCGGTGATCGGCGCCCCGGCCTGGACCAGGACGTCGCCCGCGCCGAAGTCCCGCTGCACGAAGCGCGAGGCCAGCTCCTCCAGCACGGCCTCGTCCTGGAAGCCGCGCAGCACCGGCACCTCGGCCAGCGTGGGCGGGACGATCCGCACCTCGGCGCCGGTCTTGACGAAACCCACCCGGCCGCGGCCGACCGAGTGGCGCAGGCGGCGGTTCACCCGGTAGGTGCCGCCGGACACCTGCACCCAGGGCAGCCTCCTGAGCAGCCAGCGCGGGCTGATGCCCTGCATCTGCGGCGCGGACTTGGTGGTCGTCGCGAGGTTCCGCGCGCCCGCCGTGCTCAGACTCTGCTGCTGCCGGATCTCCGGTTGCGCACCGGGCGCGGGAATACCGGCATTCGTTTCGGTCGACATGAGGGGAGCCCTTCGCATATCCCAATGAAGCGTCGCCTTGCACATGCGTGTTGCAGCTTCATGGTGGGCCCATTCAGGGGCGCCCCGCAATCACTCGTTCGAGTGGTTCCGAATGGCCGAACAAATAGTACGAATGGATCACCCGATCGATATTTGTTCGACTATTTATTCGAACATATCGGAGTGCCGCGCCCCATCCTCCCCCATCGAAGCCCCGGCGCGCGCCACCCCGCGCCACCATCCGCCCACGGTGCCCCTGCCGTCCGGGCCGTTCGAACAGGCCGCTAGGGTGCCCTGACCCTTCGTCAACTTCCCTCCCGGGAGGGTCACATGAGTGCACCCGTACGTGTCTGGCTGAACCGCACCTACGCCGAGAACGTCTTCTTCATCGAGCAACTGCGCGCCGCCCCGCGCCCCGTCGTGGTCCACGCGACCCACGGCGACCCGGACTCCCCCGTGCTCGCCGCCGCCGACCACGGCACCCCGGAGCCCGCCGGCCTGGCCGCGGACGGCTACGTCGGATACGCCCTGGACTACTGCGCCCGGCACGCGATCGACGTCTTCGTCCCCCAGCTGCACCAGCTCGCCATCGCCCTCGCCCGGCCGGAGTTCGAGGCGATCGGCACCACGCTGCTCTGCCCGCCGGCCACCGCGATAGCCGCCTTCACCAGCAAGGCGGACGGCTACGCCACGATCGCCGGGGCCGGACTGCCCACCCCGCCCTGGTGGCGGGTCCGCACCCCCGCCGAGCTGTGGCACGCCGTCGAACGGATCGAGGACACCGGCCGCACCGCCTGCCTCAAGCCCACCACCGGCGCCGGCGGCGCGGGCTTCCGGGTACTCACCCGGGAGCCCTACGACGCACGGCGGCTGGCCGGCTGGGACCACCGGGTGCAGGTCGAACAGGTCGCCGCGGCACTGGCCGGGGGCGGCCCGGACGGCGAGCCGGTGGACCTGCTGGTGATGCCCCACCTGGACGGGCCGGAGGTCTCGGTGGACTGCCTCGCCGACCGGGACGGCAGCCCGCTCGCCGCGGTCGGGCGCACCAAGGAGGGCCGCCGCCGGGGCTTCACCACCGAGGAGTGCTACCTGGAGCCCGTCCGGCGGCTGGTCCGGGCGACCGGGATGGCGTACCTGTCCAACGTCCAGTTCCGCCGCCTCGACGGCCTGCCGGTGGTCATCGACGTCAACACCCGCCCCGCCGCCGGGCTCCACCAGCTGCGGCTGTGCGGACTCAACCTGCCGTGGGACGCGGTGCGGCTGGCGCTCGGCGAGCGGCCGGAGTGCTCGGGGGCGGAGCCGGACGTGCGCGGCATCGAGTACACCCTGGTGCCCGGCATCCGGCCGGTGCACCCGCAGCAGGGGCCCGGGAGGGTGTCTCCGGGGGCGCATCCGGCGGCGGCCCGGGTGTGACGGCCGGCGGGAGCGGCGGCCCGGGCGCGACGACCGACATGGGCGGCGGGCCCACCGCCGGCCGCGGGCCGCTCGCCGCCGCCCGCACCCCCGCCGCTACAGCGGGCCGTTCCAGTCGAGGGTCGGCTCCAGCACGCCCTCCAGGGTGAGCAGCCAGCGCTTCACCTCGATGCCGACCCGGCCGCCGCCGAAGCCGCCGATCCCGTCCGCCGCCACCACCCGGTGGCAGGGCACCAGCAGGGGGACGGGGTTCGCGGCCATCATCTGCCCGACCGTGCGGGCGGCCAGGCCGGGCTCCGTGATGTCCTCGAAAACCCCGCTGCGGGCGGCCAGTTCGCCGTAGGTGATGGTCCGGCCGTACGGCACCTCGCGCCAGAGCGTCTGCAGCACCGCCCGGTGCGGGCCGGAGCTCAGGCTCCAGTCGACCGGCAGGCCCAACTCGCGGGTGCGGCCCGCCAGGTAGGCGCCGATCCGCTCGGTGACGGCGGTGATCTTCGACTCGTCGGTGCACGCCGGCACCTCGCCCTCGCGCGACCCGGTGTAACCGGCCGACGCCACGCCGAGCGGAGTCACCGCGATGCGCATCGGCCCGCTGGGCAGCGGCGTGGGCACGGTCAGCCAGGACATCGACCAGGACTGCGACACGCTCGGGCCCCCACCCTCCGCCGGACCGGCCGCCGGCCACCCCGGCACCCGGGGGGCGTCCCCGCCCCGCGCGCCATCGTACGGCGGGCGGTCGCGCGCCGGGCCGTCGTGCGGCGGGCCGTCGCGCGACGGGTGCCGGGGTGGCCGGCGGCCGCGCAGCGGTCCGCCGTACGACGGCCCGCCTGCGGCACGGGCGGCTCCGGTCAGAGCTGCGTCTTCAGCCCGCGGGCGAGCGAAGCGCACCAGTGCACCAGATCGGCGCGGTCCGGGGACCGTCCCTCGCACAGCACGGCCAGCTGGTCGTCACTGAGCCGGTTCGACCCCGGGATCTCCAGCAGGTACGCCAGGTCCGCCAGTACGGTGGCGAGCCGCTCCGCGTCCGCGTGGTCCAGGGTGACCGCGGTCCCGTGATGGCTGATGGTGAGCGAGCCGGGCATGATCGACCTCCTCCGTCTCCCCCGCTCTCCACCGTACGACCGGGTCGGCCGCCCCGCCCGCCGCGGAGGCCTGCGTGCGCGGGAGGGGCAGCCGGTTGCGCTCCGGGGCCGGCCGGGCGCGGTGCGCGGTGGGCCGGGGGTGCGCCCCGAAGCCGTCCGAGGGGTTGGTCAGCTGTCCGGGCCCTCCTCCCATCGGCGGTTCCGTACCGCCGGTACGGCCAACACTACGGCCCCGGCCGCCAGTTGCCAGACCGCCCCGACGAGCAGCACGGTGTCCGCGCCGAACCGGCCCGCCAGCGGCCCGGCCGCCGCCAGTCCGAGCGGGCCGAGGGCGAAGGCGCCCAGGACGCCGAAGGCCGTCATCCGGCCGAGCAGCTCCACCGGCACCCACTTCTGCAGGGTGGTGTTGTAGAGCGTCCCGCAGACCGCCGAGCCGGCCCCGGCCACCAGCGCGCCGGCGGCCACCCAGGGCAGCCCCGCCCCGGCCGCGAGCGCCCCGGAGGGCAGCGCCCAGGCCAGCGCCGCCGCGGACGCCACCGCGAGCGGACGGGCGGGCGCCCGGCCGAGCATCAGCAGGCCGCTCAGCACCGCCCCGGCGCCGTACACGCCCATCACCAGGCCCCAGGCCCGGGCGCCGCCGAGGTCCCGCTGCGAGAGCAGCGGGCCCAGCACCAGGAAGGGGGCCCAGACCAGCAGGTTGAACAGGCCCATCTGCGCGGTGGTGATCCACAGCCACGGGCGGGAGGCGAACTCCGACCAGCCGGCCCGCAGGTCCCGGATCATCGACTCCTCGCCGCCCGCCGCCGCCCGTACCGGCAGCCGCAACCTGGCCAGTGCGAAGGCGCCGACGCCGTACGTCACCGCGTCGGCCAGCAGCACCGTCGCCGGCCCCCAGGCGGCGGTGACCAGCCCGGCGGTGGCGGGGCCGACCACGGTGGACACCGAACGGGCCAGTCCCAGCAGGGTGTTGGCGTCCGCCATCAGCTCCTTGCGGCGCACCAGATCGGGCACGATCGCGCCGAAGGCCGGCATGAACAGCCCCTCGCCGACCCCCCAGAGCGCCACCAGCGCGACCATCGCCCAGACCGGCGCGTGCCCGGCCGCCAGCAGTCCGGCGAACAGCGCCTGGACCAGGCCGCGCAGCAGGTCCGAGCCCAGCATCACCCGGCGGCTGCCGAGCCGGTCCGCGATCACCCCGCCGGCCAGCAGCACCAGCACCACCGGGAGGATCCGGGCCGCCATCACCCACCCCAGGGCGGTGCCGCCGCCACCCCCGGCTCCCCCGGAGCCGCCCTCGCCGTCGAGCACCGCGAAGGCGACCGCGACCGGCGCCATCGAGGAGCCGATCAGGGAGGTCGTGTATCCGATGAAGAACCACGTGAATTCGCGCTCGCCGAGCACGGCGAGACGGTCTCCCAGTCGCCTTCTGCGGGCCGGGATCCGTTCGGTCTGCATTGCCATGTGCAGCAAGTCTGCGGTCCGACAGGGAGCGCTTCAAGGGATTCCGGCGAAAAAGTTGAGCCTTTTGGAGTCAATTTTCCGAACGGAGCGAACTGCCGCAGTAAATTCGTCATTCAATGGCTCCCGACCTGCCCTTTACTGCGATTCCTGGCTAGGGTTCGAGCAGCTTGGCGGAATTGATTTACTGCGGAAGAAGGCGATCGTGACAGAAACTGCGGCAGGACTCCCACCGGTCGAGTACGCCGTCGCCGTCGAGCACTACCTGGCCGCCTCCGGGCTCGCCGACGGCTCCCGGCGGATCTACCGGATCGCGCTGGACACCTGGGCCTGGGCGCTCGCCGACCGGCCCTCCCCCACCGGCCCCGAACGGCGGCGGGCCCGGCCGCCCGTCCTGCCGCTCGCCCTGCTCGACCACCCGGACGCCGCCGAACGACTGCGCGACGCGGCCGCCCGACGCGCGGCCGACACCGACCCGCGCACCCTCAACCGGGAACTCTCCACCCTGCGCGCGGCCGTGGCCTGGTGGCGGGCCAGGGGCTGGCTCGACGGCGACCCGACCACCGGCCTGCTCGCCCGCCCGCTGCCCGAACCCGCAGCGGCCGCAGGCCCGTTGACCCCCGAGGAACTGCACGCCCTGTTCACCCTCCGCGCGCCGCTGCGCGAACAGGCGCTCTGGCACCTGCTGCACGAGTCCGGCGCCGCGATCGAGACCGTCCTCGCCCTGGACGCCGACCACCTCGACCTGCCCCGCCGCCGCACCCGCCCCGGGCAGGCCACCGTCCACTGGCAGTCGGGCACCGCCCGGCTGCTCCCCCTGCTGGTGGCCGGCCGCGCCACCGGCCCGCTCTTCCTCACCGACCGCCGCGCCCCCGCCGGCACCCCCGCCCGCGACCGCTGCCCGTACACCGGCCACGCCCGCCTCTCCTACCGCCGGGCCGCCGAGCTCTTCACGGCCCACACCCGGCCGCTCGGCCCGGGCTGGACCCTCCGCCGACTGCGGGCGGCGCGGTAGCCGCGGGGCGGCGGCGCGCGGCGCGCGGCGGGGTTGCGGGCCCCCGAGTGACGTCACGGGCGGCGGCCGTTACGCAGCCGATGGGCGGCCGTGACACGACCGGCCGAGGACCGCGACACGGCCCTCCTACCGTCGTCCTCGACGCCACCGGCCGAACCGATCGAGCCGGCCGGAGGGCGTCCGCGACGAGGACGTACGCGTCCGGCGCCGACGACGGACGTCCCGCGACACCAGCACACCGGGGCCCGCGAAGCGCGGAGCGAACGCGGTGCCAACCGCACCGCGCACCGCACCGCGGACCGCCGGCCGCCCAGGTACCGACCGATGCAGATGGAGACACCCCGCATGAGCAGGAGCCGTACCCACCACTCGCCCGCCCGCCGCGTCCTGGCGGTCTGCGCCCTGACCGGCGCCGCGCTGCTGGCCACCATCAGCGGCGGGCAGGCCTGGGCCGACGGCGTGCCGAAGCCGGCCGCCCCCAGTGTCGCCGCCCCGAGCGGCGACGCGGCGCCGAGGACCGCCGTGCCCACGCCGTCCGCCGCCCCGAAGGCCGACGCCTCGCCGGCCGTGGCCGCCCCCAAGGGCGTCGCCTCGCCCGCCCCGGTCGCGCCCGGTGGCGCCCAGCCGCAGGTCCGCGAGGTGCCCAAGGGCGCCGCGCAGGCCGGTGACGGCTCCGCCGCCTCCGAGGGTTCCGGCCTGATGCTCGCCGGCGGCGGCACCGTCGCGGCCGTCGGCGCCGCGGCCCTGGGCTTCGCCGTTCTGCGCCGCCGCTCCGGTGCGCGCGGCTGACACCGGTCCCGAGTCCGCCGGGCACCCCGGCGCCGCTTCCCCGAACCCGGCCGGGCGGGGAAGCGGCGCCGGGGCCGTCCCGGTGGCGGGGACCGACACCCGCCGTCGCGCCAAGGACCACCGGCGGGGCCGCCGACGCGCCGCCCGGCCCGCTCCGGGCCCGCTGCGCCGCACCGCCTTCGGCACCGCGGGCCTGCTCTGCCTGGTGCTCGGCACCTCGCTCGCGCTGTCCGGCCGGGAGACCCCGGTGGTGCGGGTCGAGACCTCCGGGCACGGCACCGGCACCGGCACCGGCACGGACGCCCCGGCGATGACCCCGGGCCCCCCGGCCACGACCGGCGCCGCGTCCACCTCCACGTCCACCGCCCCGAAGCCGTACGCGTCCTCGCCGCCGACCCGCCTGCTGGTCCCCTCCGTCGGAGTGGACGCACCGGTGACCGACCTCGGCCTGAACGCCGACGGAACGGTCGAGGTGCCGCCGGCCGACCGGGGCGAGGAGGTCGGCTGGTACCGCAACGGCCCCACACCCGGCGAGAACGGCCCGGCCGTGCTCATCGGGCACTACGACACCGCGCACGGCCCGGCGGTCTTCAAGCAGCTGCCGAAGCTGCGGCCCGGCGAGCTGATCCGGATCCGGCGCGCCGACGGCAGCACCGTGGACTTCAAGGTCCGCACGCTGCTCCAGGCCGCCAAGGACCACTTCCCGACCGAGCAGGTGTACGGCGACACGCCCGCGCCCGCACTCCGGCTGATCACCTGCGGCGGGCGGATCGGCTCGGACGGCCACTGGACGGACAACATCATCGTGCTGGCGGATCTGGCCTGACGGCCGGGACGGGTCGTACGGACCACATGAACCACATGAACCACGTGGACCGTACGAGCCGTACGACCCACGTGGTCCGGACTACCCGAACAGCCCGCACAGCCCGCACAGCCCGCACGAAGTTACCGTCGCGGAACCGCCGACCACCGACCGCGCGACCTACCACCGGGGCGGTGACGGGAGCGACGACCGGAACGACGACCGGAGCGACGCCGCAGAGCAGGAGGACGAACACCGACCGTGGCAGCGACACCACCACCCCGCCGCCGGCCCGGCGCCGTCCAGGTGGCCACCCTGGCCGGCCTGGTCGTCGTCCTCGCCCTCGCCGGCCTGGCCTTCGGCCGCGCCACCCCCGGCGACCTGCGCGACCAGGGCCCGGTCCGGGCCGTCACGCCGCCGCCGGTGCCCCAGCCGCTCTGGCCGAAGCTGCCCACCTCCCCGCCGCCGTCCGCGGCCGCGGCCGACGTCACCCAGGAGCCGCCGCAGCCCGTACCGGACGTGACCGTCCCCGGGCACGACATCACCGCGGTCGACGTGCGCACCGTCCTCGCCAAGGACCCGAACGTCGGCCCGGAGGAGCGCCAGGCGCTCGGCTCCTGCGCCGGGTGCGAGGTCCGCGCCCCCGAGTTCCGCGACCTCTCCGGGGACGGGCAGCCCGAGCTGATCACCGTCGTCACCACCCCCGGGCGGGTCGTGCTGCACGTCTACGCCCTCGCCGAGGAGCACCTGCTGCCCGTCCTCCAGGTACAGGTCCTGCCGGCGTTCAGCGCCGCCACCGTCGGCACCGACCTGCGGCTGTTCGAGCCCACCAGCGCCTACGCCCGGACCACCAGCCTCTACCAGTGGAAGGACAACAGGCTCGTCCTGAAGGAACGCAAGGACGAGGGCGTCGGCCTGCTCCCGCACACCGGCGCGGACACCGCCGCCCCCGAGTCCGGCCCGGCAGTGGCACGCCCCACCCCGTTCGCGCCGAGGCAGGCGGCCCCCGAGGCCGCCGTCCCGTCCCCGCGCCCCGTCCGGCCGTCCTCCGGGCCCGCCGCGCCCTCCACCCCCTCGGGGCCCTCCGTCCCCGCCGTGCTCCCGGAAGCCAAGCGATGACCCCCGCCACCGCCCCCGCCCACCCGCACATCCTCCTGGTCGAGGACGACGAGGTGATCCGCGAGGCCACCCGGATGGCCCTGGAACGCTACGGCTTCCCGGTCACCACGGCGGCCGACGGCCTGGAGGGGCTGGAGGCGTTCCACGCCGTCCGGCCCGACCTGCTCCTGCTGGACGTCATGCTGCCGCTGCTCGACGGGGTCGGCCTCTGCCGCCGGATCCGGGAGGAGAGCCAGCTGCCGATCCTGATGATGTCCGCCCGGACCGACCCGGTGGACGTGGTCTCCGGGCTGGAGGCCGGGGCGGACGACTACGTGGTCAAGCCCTTCGAGAGCGCCGTCCTGGTCGCCCGGATCCGTACGGTGCTGCGCCGCGTCCGGGTCGTCCCGGCGACCGACGCCCCACCGCCCCCGGACGCCCCGGCGGCCGACGCCCCGCCGCTCCCCGGCACCCCCGGAGTCCCCGGGGTCCCGCAGCCGGTGGTCCCGCCGACCGCCCCCGCCCCCACCCCGTCCGTCCGCAGCTTCGACGGCCTCCAGGTGGACACCGACAGCATGGAGGTCCGGGTGGACGGCCGCCTCGTCCCGCTCACGCCCACCGAACTGCGGCTGCTGCTGGAGTTCACCGCCGCGCCCGGGATCGTGCTGGAGCGCTCCACCCTGCTCGAACGCGTCTGGGACTACGAGTGGGGCGCCGACACCCGGGTCGTGGACGTCCACGTGCAGCGGCTGCGCGCCAAGATCGGCTCC
The DNA here is from genome assembly GCF_042885395.1 of Kitasatospora sp. NPDC058063. Taxonomy (NCBI): domain Bacteria; kingdom Bacillati; phylum Actinomycetota; class Actinomycetes; order Kitasatosporales; family Streptomycetaceae; genus Kitasatospora; species Kitasatospora sp. NPDC058063. The sequence continues at coordinate 653,375 of NZ_JBHVSD010000001.1, read as the reverse complement.
GGCCGGATCGAGACCGTCCGCGGGTTCGGCTACAAGCTGCGGCGCCCGGCATGACCCTGCGCCGCCAGATCGCCACCGCCGTCGCCGCCATCGCCGTCCTGGTCGCGGTGGCCGTCGGCCTGCTGGTCCACCAGGCGATGATCCGTCAGCACGTGGACCAGGCCCGCTCCTCCGCACTCGCCGCCCTCGACTCGGCCCTGGCCGGCTACGGGCGCGACGGCGAGGTGGCCGGCCACGGCGCCGCCGTGAACGACCCGGCCCTGCCCGACCGGCTGCGCGCCCTCGCCGACGGCGGCCGGCACGGCTCGCTGCTCGCCGCCGACGGCACCGGCGAGTCCATGTGGGCGGCCGGCCCGGTGCAGAACGGGGTGCTGTCCGTCCGGGTGGACTTCACCCAGGACCGGCAGGCCATCGCCGACCTGGACCGGATCATCCTGCTCACCGTCGTCGCCGCGGTCTTCACCACCGTGCTGGCCGGCGTGCTCGTCGCCGACCGGATCAGCCGCAGGCTGCGCACCGCGGCCACCGCCGCCCGGGGCATCGCGGCCGGCGGGACGGACACCCGGATCGGCGAACTCATCGACGGCAAGGACGAGGTCGCCGACCTCGCCGCCGCCGTCGACCTGATGTCCCGCACCCTGCACCGGCGCCTGGAGGACGAGCAGCGCTTCACCGCGGACGTCGCCCACGAGCTGCGCACCCCGCTCACCGGGCTGGTCACCGCCGCCGAGCTGCTGCCGCCCGGACGCCCCACCCAGCTCGTGCAGAACCGGGTCCAGGCACTGCGCGGCCTGGTCGAGGACCTGCTGGAGGTCTCCCGCCTGGACGCCGACGCGGAGTCCCCCGACCTCTCCGCCGTCCCCCTGGAGCGCGCGGCACGCCGCACCGTCTCCCTCACCGGCCTGGATGTCACCGTCGACATCACCGCCGACCGGCAGGTCCGCACCGACCTGCGCCGGCTGGACCGCATCCTCGGGAACCTGATCCTCAACGCCCACCGCCACGGCGCCGGCCCGGTCCACCTGCACGTCGACGGCCTGCGGATCACCGTCCGCGACCACGGCCCCGGCTACCCCGAGGACCTCCTCCGGCACGGCCCGCAGCGCTTCCGCACCAACGCCCCCGAACGCGGCCGCGGGCACGGCCTCGGCCTCACCATCGCCACCGGCCACGCCCGCGTCATCGGCGCCACCCTGACCTTCACCAACCACCCCGAGGGCGGCGCCGTCGCCACCCTGGCCCTTCCCCCGGACTGAGCCCGCCCACGCGAAAGGGCCGGCCCGACAACCCGTCGGACCGGCCCTTCCCTCGCATACCTGAGCCCCCTGTCGGGTTCGAACCGACGACCCCCGCTTTACAAGAGCGGTGCTCTGGCCAGCTGAGCTAAGGAGGCACGGTGGCCGTCCGCGATGGATCACGGCGGCACCGGGGGCAGTCTACCGGGCCCGGGTGACGGGATGGGGGGATATCCGGGGCTTGGTGGGATGGGTGGGCGTGATGGAACCGATGCCGAAATCGGGGCGGGTGGGGGCTGACAAGTCACGGAACCGCAGGTAGCGTCGCCGGGAGTCGGTTCGAGCAGTGGTTCAGACCACTGGCGGCCCGGCGGAACCCTGACAAACCCCCCTTTACTCGGATCGTCCGGCACGTTCCTGCCGGTGAAGGAGAGCGACAACCATGGCTTCTGTCACGTACGACAAGGCGACCCGCGTCTACCCCGGGGCGGACAAGCCCTCGGTGGACGCGCTGGAGCTGGAGATCGCGGACGGCGAGTTCCTCGTGCTGGTCGGCCCCTCGGGCTGCGGCAAGTCGACCAGCCTGCGCATGCTGGCCGGTCTGGAGGACGTCAACGCCGGTGCGATCCGGATCGGCGACCGCGACGTCACCCACCTGCCGCCGAAGGACCGGGACATCGCCATGGTGTTCCAGAACTACGCGCTCTACCCGCACATGACCGTCGCCGACAACATGGGCTTCGCGCTCAAGATCGCCGGCGTGAACAAGGCGGACATCCGCACCAAGGTCGAGGAGGCGGCGAAGATCCTCGACCTGACCGACTACCTGGACCGCAAGCCGAAGGCGCTGTCCGGCGGTCAGCGCCAGCGCGTCGCGATGGGCCGCGCGATCGTCCGCCAGCCGCAGGTCTTCCTGATGGACGAGCCGCTGTCGAACCTGGACGCCAAGCTCCGCGTCTCGACCCGCACCCAGATCGCCGGACTCCAGCGCCGCCTGGGCATCACCACGGTCTACGTCACCCACGACCAGACCGAGGCCCTCACCATGGGCGACCGGGTCGCGGTGCTCAAGGACGGTCTGCTCCAGCAGGTCGACACCCCGCGCAACATGTACGACAAGCCCGCCAACCTCTTCGTGGCCGGCTTCATCGGCTCGCCGGCCATGAACCTGGTCGAGGTGCCGCTGGTGGACGGCGGCGTGAAGTTCGGCGGCTCGGTCGTCAACATCTCCCGCGAGGACCTGTCCGGCGCCGGCACCGACAAGACGGTGACCGTCGGCATCCGCCCCGAGCACTTCGAGGTCGTCCCGTCGGGCGGCATCGAGGGCGTCGCGGTGACCGTCAACGTGGTCGAGGAGCTCGGCTCGGACGGCTTCGTCTACGGCACCACCCAGATCGGCGGCAAGGACCACGAGCTGGTCGTCCGCGTGCCCGGCCGCCAGATCCCGGCCCGCGGCGAGACCATCCACGTCGTGCCGATCGCCAACGAGACCCACGTCTTCTCCACCAGCTCCGGCCTGCGCCTGAGCAACTGACGCGACCTCGCGCCTCCCCGGAGCCCGTCGGACCCCCGTGGTCCGGCGGGCTCCGTCCGTGCACCCCCGCGTCAACACGGCGGAGGGACGAAACCGGACAGTGTGTCACTCGATGGTGTAACGGAGGGCGATCCTGCCCGTACCCACCGCTACTCTCCTGAGGGTGAAGCAGCTAGTGCGCCGTATCGGCCAGACCGTCGCCCTGACCCTGCCGGTCGTCCTGGTGACCACCGGCACCCTCGCCGTGACCCGGGTCCCGTGGGCCCCGCCGACCGGGCTCGACCAGCAGGTCGTGGCGGCGTCGAGCGGCGACGGCGCCGGGATCGGGCGTTCCAACAACGCGACCGGCGCCGCGGCCAGGACCTCGGACGGGCTCGCCCCGCAGGACTCGCTGCGGGTGGCGCTGCTCGACGAGCTGCGCGCGAAGAACCCCTCCGCCGCGCTGGACCTGCTGGAGCGCTCGATGCGCGAGCAGCCCTCGCTGACGCCCTACTGCACGTCGCTGGCCGGTGAGCTGGGCAAGGCGGCGGTGCGCAAGTACCAGGGCGACGTCCAGCGGGCCCGCTCCTTCGCCCGCCCGGTCTGCGACGGCTCGTTCGCGGCCGGCGTCGTCGGCTGAGGAAGGCCGGAGACGGTCGGAGAAGGCCGGAGACGGCTGCGGAAGGCCGGGAGGACCCCGGTCCCCGAGGCGGCGGACACCCCCGTCCGCCGCCTTATTGTTCAGGCATGACCGCTGACTCCGGCCCCACCGCCGACCTCCCGTCCGCCCGGCCCCCGCAGCCCCACCCGCCCCGGCCGACCACGACGCCCGTCACCCAGGCCGTCATCCTGGCCGGCGGCCAGGGCTCCCGGCTGCGCCCCTACACGGACGACCGCCCGAAGCCGCTGGTCGAGATCCCCGGGACGGGCACGCCGATCCTCGGCCACCAGCTGGCCTGGCTGGCCGAGGAGGGCGTCACCGACGTCGTGATCTCCTGCGGGCACCTCGCCGACGTGCTGGAGGAGTGGCTGGACAAGGCGGACCTGCCGCTGCGGGTGCGCACGGTGGTCGAGGCGGAGCCGCTCGGGCGCGGTGGCGGGCTCAAGTACGCGGCCAAGGCGCTGCCCCGCCCGGACGAGCCCTGGTACGCCACCAACGGCGACATCTGGACCCGCTTCAGCCTGCGCGAGATGGCCGCCTTCCACCACGAGCGGGACGCCGTCGCGACGCTCGCGCTGGCCCGGCCGCGGATCCCCTGGGGCGCGGTGGAGACCGACCAGTTCGGCAACGTGCTGGACTTCATCGAGGCCCCGCCCTCGCCCTTCCTGATCAACGCCGGCCTGTACGTGTTCAGCCCGGAGTTCGCCGAGCTGCTGCCGGACGTGGGCGACCACGAGCGCACCACCTTCCCCCAGCTGGCCCGCGGCAAGCGACTGGCGGGCTACCAGCTGCCGCAGGGCGTGTACTGGCGGGCCATCGACACCGCCAAGGACCTCACCGAGGCGGCCAAGGAGCTCGCCTCCGGCGCCGGCCGGGCGCCCCGGTAGCCGACGGGCACCGCAGGCCCGTCCGCGCCGCGACCGGACAGTCGCAGGCCCCGCCCGACTGCCCACCGCACACGGACGCGGACGCGCTCGCCCGACCCGGCGCGAACGCGGACGCCCCCGCCCCACCGCACGCGCACGGCGATCGGCCGGGTGCTCCCCCACGGAGCACCCGGCCGATCGCCGTTACTGCGGGCGTCAGGTCGCGGTCGGCGCCCCCGGGTGGGAGGCCCGGCCGCCCGACAGATCGGCCAGCGGCGCGCTGCCCAGCACCCCGCCGAGCAGGCCGCCGGAGCTCGGGCTGGACTTGGACCCCGGCCCCGCGCCGCCGGCACCCGGGGTGCTGCGCGACGCGGGTGCCGTGCCGCCCGGGCCGGTGGGCGGCGCGGGCGCGGCCGGGGAAGCGCCCGACCCGGCCTCCGCCCTGCCCGAGTGCCCCTTGCCGCTCGGCGTCGGGGTGGCGGGCTTGGCGGGCGGCGTGGTGGCCGGGGTGGTCGCGCTCGGCGTCGGGGTGGCCGGGCGCGGGGCGGCGGGCGGGGGCGTGGTGGACGTGCCCTTGCCACTGCCGGGGGTGCCGGACGGACTGCCCGACGGCCAGACCGGGGTGCCGTAGTCGGTGGCCGGACGGTCCGGCGCCTGGTGCGCCCGGGCGCCGGTGCGGACGGCGGCACCGAGCATCGAGCCGAGCAGCAGGGTCAGGCCGACCACGACCGTGGTGACCACGGCGCCGCGGCGCAGCACCCGGCGGCGCAGTGCCCCGGTGGTGTCCGCGCCGAACCGGCGCCAGGCCTCCAGGCCGAGCCGCCCGTCCAGCGAGGCGAACGGCGCCCCGGCGATCAGCAGCGGGCTCCACGCCGCGAGGAAGATCAGGTCCGGGGTGTCGTAGACCGGGACGGCCCGCCAGCTGACGGTGAACAGCAGCGCGGCGGAGAGCGCCATCGCGGCGCCGGCGGCGAGCCGCTGCCAGAGGCCGAGGACGGTCAGCACGCCGACCACGATCTGGGTGAACGACACCGCCAGGCCGGCGCCCACCGGGTGCGCCATGGCGAAGGCCAGCAGCGGCTCGGCGACCCTCCAGGGGTGCAGCGAGGAGAGCCAGCGCATCATCGAGCCGCGCTCGCCGCCGTCGAAGTACACCGGGTCGCAGAGCTTGCTGAACCCGGCGTAGACCGAGAGCGAGCCGAGGACGGCGCGCAGCGGCAGCAGCACCAGGCCGAGGTCGACCCGGCGGCCGGGGTACCAGGGCTGCTTGCCCGCGGCGTCGGCGGCGGAGACCTCGGGCAGCTCGCCGCTCGGGGTCCAGCCGTGCGGTTCGCCGACCGGGCCGACTCCCGCGTCGGTGGCGGTGCCGGCGCCCTCGCGGGGCTGGCGCGGGACGGCCCGGGCGCCCGCGAGGGAGGGGAGCGCCCGGGTGTCCGGCTCGACCAGGCGGACGCCGCCGGCCGGGGTGCCGCCGAGGCGCACCGCTTCCAGCAGCTGGGTGGCCGCGAGGTCCCCGGGGGGTGCCTGGCCGGTCCAGGTGACGGCGGTGACCCGGCCCTTGCGGCGCGGCGCGCCGCCGGCCCCGGCCAGCGCCGGGACGGCGGAGGCGGGCACGACGACCTGCGGGGTGACCAGCGGACGGCGGATCAGGCCCTGGTTGGCGTACGGGTCGCCGAACGCGGCGCCGGTGGACAGCAGTCCGGCCGGGGCCTCGATCAGCGGCGCCGTCGGGGCGCCGAGCCGCAGCCGGAAGCTCGCCTGGGTGCTGCTGAGCCGCGAAGGGTCCGACTCCACCTTGACGGTGTTGAGGGCGGGGCCCGCGTCTATCCCGGAACTGCCGTTGCCGAACAGGGGGCGCCGAAGTGTTCTGGTGTCCACGCCCGTCTAACCGGGTGACGGCCGCTTAGGACACTCTGCCGGGTGGATGTCCGGCGCACACTTGAAGTGATCATGAAAAAAGCGATCGGGCCCGATCGGGCCCGATCGCCTTCCACTCGGATTGCGGGGAATTCGGAAGATCGCCTGCGCTCCGCACCCCCGCCGTGCTCAGCACCAAGCGCTCGGCACCAAGCGCCAAGCGCCAAGCGCCAAGCACCAAGCGCTCAGCGCTCAGCTCTCAGCTCTCGGCACTCAGCGCTTGGCGCGCAGCCGCGCGGCCTCGTACAGCACGATGCCCGCCGCGACACCGGCGTTCAGCGACTCGGTCAGGCCGGACATCGGGATCCGGACCCGCATGTCGCAGGTCTCCGAGACCAGCCGGGACAGGCCCTTGCCCTCGCTGCCCGCGACGATCACCACCGGACCGGTCAGCAGCGCCAGGTCGCCGATCTCGGCCTCGCCGTCGGCGGCCAGGCCGACCACCATCAGGCCGGCCTTCTGGTAGGCCTCCAGGGCGCGGGTCATGTTGGTGGCCCGGGCGACGGGCAGCCGGGCCGCGGCGCCGGAGGAGGTCTTCCAGGCACCGGCGGTCATGCCGGCCGCGCGGCGCTCGGGGATGACCACGCCGTGCGCGCCGAAGGCGGCGGCGGAGCGGACCACGGCGCCCAGGTTGCGCGAGTCGGTCACGCCGTCCAGCGCGATGATCAGCGCGTCCTGGCCGGCGTCGGCGGCATCCGCCAGGAGGTCCTCGGGGTGCGCGTACTCGTACGGCGGCACCTGGAGCACCAGGCCCTGGTGGTTCATCCCGCCGGTCATCTGGTCCAGCTGGGGCCGCGGGGCCTCCATCAGCGGGATGCCGCGGTCGTTGGCGGCCTGGAAGGCGTCACGGACCCGGTCGTCGGTGTCGATGAACTGCTGGACGTACAGCGCGTTGGCCGGCACGTCGCCCTGCAGGGCCTCGACCACCGAGTTGCGGCCGAAGACCAGTTCGGCGCTGCCCGCGCCGCCGCGGCCGCCGCGGCCGCCGCCGCCGGCCCGGCGCATGCCGGCCCGGGCCTTGGCGTCCCGCTCGCGCTTGATCGCGGCGTTGGCGGCGCGCTGCTTGGGGTGACCCTTGCGCTCCGCACCGGGCGGGGTCGGACCCTTGCCCTGGAGCGCCTTCCGGCTGTGCCCGCCGGTACCGACAGACGCGCCCTTCTTCGATCCGGGGTTGCGGCGGTTCCTGCGCTGGCTGTTGCCGGCCATGGCTGTACTTCCTGTCTGTCCGGCATGCCCCGACCGCCCCGGTCTGCCCGGTGGCCGCCGACGACATGCGTACGTCATGCGGGAGGGCCGTACCGGTCCGGTACGGCCCACCCATCACCCCGATCGTCGGATGGGGTTACTGGCTGTTGATCGTCCAGCGCGGGCCGGACGGGGTGTCCTCGATCGCCAGCCCGGCCAGGCCGAGCTGGTCGCGGATGGCATCCGCGGTGGCGAAGTCCTTGCGCTCGCGCGCCGCCTGCCGCTGGTCCAGGACCAGGCGGACCAGCGAGTCGACCACGCCGTGAAGGTCCTCGCCGCGCTCCGTCCCGGCCCAGTGCGGGTCGAGCGGGTCGAGGCCCAGTACACCGAGCATCGCACGGACCTCGGCCAGTCGCGCCACCACGCTCTCCTTGTCGTCCGCGTTCAGGGCGCTGTTGCCCTGGCGGACGGCGGTGTGCACGACGGCCAGCGCCTGCGGGACGCCGAAGTCGTCGTCCATCGCCTCGGCGAAGGCCGGCGGCACCTCGGGCGCCGCGTCGACCGTGCCGCAGCGCTCGACGGCGCGCTGGATGAAGCCCTCGATCCGGCCGAAACCGGCCTCGGCCTCGCGCAGCGACTCCTCGCTGTACTCGATCATCGAGCGGTAGTGCGGGGCGGCCAGGTAGTAGCGGAGCACGATCGGCCGCCACGCCCGGACCATCTCGGAGACCAGCACCGAGTTGCCCAGCGACTTGCTCATCTTCTCGCCGGCCATGGTGACCCAGGCGTTGTGCACCCAGAAGTTGGCGAAGTCGTCACCGTAGGCCTTGGACTGGGCGATCTCGTTCTCGTGGTGCGGGAAGATCAGGTCCAGCCCGCCGCCGTGGATGTCGAAGGCCGCGCCCAGGTACTTGTGGGCCATCGCCGAGCACTCCAGGTGCCAGCCCGGACGGCCGGGGCCCCACGGGGTCTCCCAGCTCGGCTCGCCCGGCTTGGCGGCCTTCCACATCGCGAAGTCGCGCTGGTCCCGCTTGCCGGTCTCGCCCTCGCCCTCGGGCTGGCGCAGGTCGTCCAGCTTCTGGTTGGAGAGCGCCAGGTAGTCGGGGTACGACCGCACGTCGAAGTAGACGTTCCCGTCGGCCGCGTAGGCGTGGCCCCTGGCGATGAGGCCCTGCATCATCGCGATCATCTCGGGGATGTGCCCGGTGGCCCGCGGCTCGACGGTCGGCCGCAGGCAGCCGAGCGCGTCGTAGCCGTCGTTGAAGGCGCGCTCGTTCTCGTAGCCGATCTGCCACCACGGCGTGCCGAGCTCGCGCTCCTTGGCGATGATCTTGTCGTCGATGTCGGTGACGTTCCGGGCGAAGGTCACCTGGTAGCCGCGGTAGGCGAACCACCGCTGCATGATGTCGAAGTTGAGGTACGACCGGATGTGCCCGATGTGTGGCGCCGACTGGACGGTAGCGCCGCACAGGTAGATCGAGACACAACCCGGTACAAGCGGGACGAAGTCGCGTACCTGGCGGGTGCTGGTGTCGTACAGACGAATGCTCACAGCGTCAAGCGTAGTGGGCAGCAGGGGGTGCCCCGCCACATTCCCCGGGACAACGGGGGCGTGATCCCGGGGAAACAGTGGCCCGCGGGCGGGGTCAGATGCTGCCGAGCACCTTGCGCGGGGCGAGCCGGACGACCACCCGGACGTCGTCCGGACCGTCCCAGGTGTACTTGTCCACGCCGCGGTACTTGGCGGCCAGCTCGTCGATCAGCTCCCGGCCGCCCTCGGTGGTCAGCGAGACCTCACCGCGGGCCTCCAGGTACTCGTACGGGTCCTCCGACGGGTTGACGAGGATCGAGACCCGCGGGTCCCGCTCCAGGTTGAGGTGCTTGCGGCGGCCCTGGACGGTGGAGAACAGGATGTCGTCGCCGTCCCGCTTGACCCAGACCACCGAGGACTGGGGGCTGCCGTCGGGCTGGATCGTGGAGACCACGGCGAAGCTCTTGTCGTCGAGCAGCGCCTTGGCACGGTCGGAGAGCTGGGCGGTCACGGATTACCTCTTCTCGTCGGCGGTTCGGCCCGAGCGGAAGCCCGTACGGGCCCGAGCCGAACAGTAGCGACTCGGGCCCCGCGGACACCGGGTGAACACCCGTCAGAAGCGGTTTCTTCCCGCCCGCTCACCGCGACCGGCTCAACGCCGTTCGTACACCAGGGCGGTGGCGATCGCGGCCAGCCCCTCGGCCCGGCCGGTCAGGCCCAGTCCGTCGGTGGTGGTGCCGGAGACGGACACCGGGGCGCCGACCGCCCCGGACAGCGCCGCCTGCGCCTCGTCCCGCCGCTTGCCGATCTTCGGCCGCACGCCGATCACCTGGACGGCGACGTTGCCGATCTCGAAGCCCGCCTCGCGGACCAGCCGGGCCGCCTCGCCCAGCAGCTTCACCCCGGACGCGCCGGCCCACTCCGGGCGGTCGGTGCCGAAGTGGGCGCCCAGGTCGCCGATCCCGGCGGCCGAGAACAGCGCGTCGCAGGCGGCGTGGGCGGCGACGTCGGCGTCCGAGTGCCCGGAGAGCCCGGCCCCGGCGTCCGGCCAGTCCAGCCCGGCCACCCGGAGCGGGCGGCCGGCCTCGAAGGCGTGCACGTCGGTGCCGATCCCCACCCGGGGGATCACGGGGGCGGTCTGCGGGTCAGTAGGCATCGGCGGCCCTCCTGCGGGCGAGTACGGCCTCGGCGAGCACGAGGTCCAGTGGACGGGTGACCTTGAACGCCTCCTCGTGGCCGGGCACCACGACGACCCGGCCGCCGTAGCGCTCGACCAGGCCGGCGTCGTCGGTGACCGGCGGCGCGTCGGCGGTGCCGTCGCTCTCCTCGGCCAGCGCCTTGGCGTGCACCTCGACCAGGGTGGCGCGGTCGAAGCCCTGCGGGGTCTGCACCGCGCGCAGGGTGGCGCGCTCGGGCGTGTCGAGCACCGGCTCGGGACCGCCCGGGTTCGGCTCGACCCGCTTCACCGTGTCGGCCAGCGGCACCGCGGGCACCACGGCCCGCGCCCCGGCCCGGACGGCGGCCGCGACGGCGTCCACCACCTCGACCGGGACCAGCGGGCGGGCCGCGTCGTGCACCAGCACGATCCCGACCTCGTCCGGGATCGCGGCCAGGCCGAGCCGGACCGACTCCTGGCGGGTCGCCCCGCCGGCCACCACCCGGATGTCCTTGTCGTCCAGCCCGTGGCTGTCCAGCAGGGCGACCACCTCGGCCACCCCGTCGGCGGGCGCGGCGACCACGACCAGGCCGACCGCCCGGCTGCGGGCCAGGGCCCGGACGGCGTGCACCAGGAGCGGCACACCCCCCAGTTCCCGCAGGGCCTTCGGGGCCCCCGGCCCCAGCCGCTCACCGCGTCCGGCGGCGGGCACCACTGCTGCTGCGACTGCTCCTGACGCGTTCAGGTTTCACTCCTTCGGCGAAGTGGGTATGGCCATGGCGTGCCCGGCGGGCGCACCGGGCCCCTTCCGAAGAACCACGGTCCACCGCCCGCCGCACAGCTCCGCAAGCTCCCCGCAACAGCGGGGGCCGAAACGGTCTTGCCGGCCTCGGCCGGCCAGGGCGGGTGGCGTGGTCCGGACATGCCTCAGCGCCCGAAGTGCCAATGCACCACTCCCGGACGGTTCGTCCGAGGAGCGGCGCGCCGGCACCGGGCGCTGTGAGCGTTGGGCGGCAGCCCGACCGCACTGCGGTGGCGCGCGCTACGAGGCGAGGACCTCGTCGAGCAGCGTCTCCGCCTTGTCCTCGTTGGTGTTCTCCGCCAGCGCGAGCTCGCTGACGAGGATCTGGCGCGCCTTCGCGAGCATTCGCTTCTCGCCGGCCGAGAGGCCGCGCTCGCGCTCGCGGCGCCAGAGGTCGCGAACGACCTCGGCGACCTTGATGACATCACCCGAGGCGAGCTTCTCCAGGTTCGCCTTGTAGCGACGGGACCAGTTGGTCGGCTCTTCCGTGTACGGTGCCCGCAGCACCTCGAAGACCCGGTCCAGACCCTCCTGGCCGACCACATCGCGCACACCGACGAACTCCGCGTTCTCGGCGGGCACGCGGAGCGTCAGGTCTCCCTGCTGCACCTTGAGCACCAGGTAGGTCTTGTCCACACCTTTGATCTGGCGGGTTTCGATGGCCTCGATCAGCGCGGCCCCGTGATGGGGGTAGACCACCGTGTCGCCAACCTTGAACGTCATGTGACAGGACCCCTTCCGTGGCTTTCCAGAATAACACGCTTCTCGGCACACTCGAAGGGCGTTTTCGCAGGTCAGGGCCGGTCTCGGGGCTTGACAACGACCCCCATGACGTGCTGCGACCGATGTTCGAGAGCGGCTTCCCGCAGGTCGGAGGCGGTTCCGGGGTTGGACGAAACCCTTGCGCAACACCCCCGCAACCATGATTGGATCTTGAGCTTTCACCCCTTTTCGGGTCGCGACCGAATCGTTATTCGATCTTGGTCGAACCTTGTCCGTCGAGTGACCTGGACACGTCGAGCGTGCCGCCGGACGGCCCCCCGGCGGCCCCCGGGAGTGCGACACGGGGGCCACCCCGTGAGGAGCGCATAAGTGAGGTCGATAATCTGAGACCTGACCTACCGACACGTGACTTAGGAGAAGCCGCCGCCGTGAGCCGCAGCCTTCGACGCGGCAGCATCGCCGCCATCGCCGCCATCGCCATCGCCTCGCTGTCCTCCTGCGCCGCCGGCAACACGCCGGATACCTTGCAGATCAAGCCCGACAACGCTGCGGCGACCCTCGGGACCAACCTCCGGCTGAACAACATCGTGGTCGTCACCGGGGAGAACACCGCGGGCGACTACACCGGTGCCGCCAGCGTGGTCGTGAACATCGCGAACACCGCGAACATCCCGGCCGAGCTCCAGTCCGTCACCGTCGGCGGTGCCGCTGCCACCTTCGCGGACGCCGCCGGCGCTCCGCTGTCCAGCATCGTCGTCCCGGCCGGCGGCGCGGTCGCGATCGGCGGTCAGGGCAACCCGTCCGCCACCGTCGCCTCCGCGACCGTCCACGTCGGCGGCTTCGCCCCGACCGTCTTCACCTTCAAGGACGGCCAGAAGGTCGAGGCCCAGGCCGGCGTGAACCCGGACCTCGGCCTCTACAACGGCTACGGGCCGACCCCGTCGCCGACCGCCACCCCCGCCAAGACCGCCACCCCCGGCGCCACCGCCCCGGCCACCGGCGCCACCACCCCGGGGGCGCCGACCACCGGCGCCGCCGTCCCGGCCGGCACCACCGCTCCGGCCGTCCCGGCCGCGCACTGACACCGCACCCCGCCCCCGGCGGGCCCGCCAGGGCCCGCCGGAGCGACGCGAAGGCCCCCTCCGGCTGCTGCCGGCGGGGGCCTTCCGCGTGGTCGGGACGGTTTACGGCTCGAACTTGTAGCCCAGGCCGCGGACGGTGACCAGGTAGCGCGGCGCGCCCGGGTCCGGCTCGATCTTGGCCCGCAGGCGCTTCACGTGGACGTCCAGGGTCTTGGTGTCGCCGACGTAGTCCGCGCCCCACACCCGGTCGATCAGCTGCATCCGGGTGAGCACCCGGCCCGCGTTGCGCAGCAGCATCTCCAGCAGGTCGAACTCCTTCAGCGGCAGGTCGACCTTGGCGCCGTCCACGGTCACCACGTGGCGGTCCACGTCCATCCGGACCGGGCCCGCCTCCAGGGCACCCGGGCCGCCGCCGTTGTCGCCCGCGCCGCCGTCCTCGCCGCGGCGGCGCAGCACCGCGCGGATCCGCGCGACCAGCTCGCGGGTGGAGTACGGCTTGGTGACGTAGTCGTCAGCGCCTATCTCCAGGCCGACGACCTTGTCGATCTCGCTGTCCTTGGCGGTCACCATGATCACCGGGACGTTGGAGCGCACCCGGAGCTGGCGGCAGACCTCGGTGCCGGGCAGGCCCGGCAGCATCAGGTCGAGCAGGACGAGGTCGGCACCGTTGCGTTCGAACTGCTCCAGGGCGTCGGGGCCGGTGGCGGCGACGGCCACCTCGAAGCCCTCCTTGCGGAGCATGTACGAGAGGGCGTCGCTGAACGACTCCTCGTCCTCGACCACCAGTACTCGGGTCACGATCAGGCCTCCGGGGCAAGCTGAGGGGTTGTGTCTGACAGGTGTTGTTTCCGTTCCCCGGCGGGGAACGGACGGTCCGTACGGGCCGTGGTGAGGGTTCGGGGTGCGGCGGCGGGCCCGGCGGGGTCGCCGCCCGGCGCGCGGTCCGGCGCGCGGTCCGGCGCGTCAACGAGACCGTCGAACGCGTCGGGCTCGTCGTCGAACGCGTCGTCGGGCTCGTCCTCCGTGGGTGCCTGCCCGGCGGGCAGGCGGACGGTGAAGGTCGAACCCTGGCCCTCGACGCTCCACACCGAGACGGTGCCGCCGTGCGAGGCCGCGACGTGCTTGACGATGGACAGGCCCAGGCCGGTGCCGCCGGTCGCCCGGGAGCGGGCGGGGTCGACGCGGTAGAACCGCTCGAAGACCCGCTCGCGGTCCTTCTCGGAGATGCCGATGCCCTGGTCGGTGACCGAGATCTCGATGAGCTCGCCGTCCGCCTCCCCGAGCGCCGCGGCGCTGGAGATCCGGCGGGTGGCGATGGCCACCCGGGTGCGGGGCGGGCTGTAGTTGACGGCGTTCTCGACCAGGTTGCCGAGCGCGGCGGCGAGCTGGCCGCGGTTGCCGTGCAGGTAGAGGCCGGCGATGCCGCCCGCCGCGATCAGGATCTGCTTGGCGGCGGCCTGCTGGCGGCAGCGGTCGATCGCCTCGGCGATCAGCTCGTCCACCGCGACCGGCTCCGGGTCGACCATCAGCCGGTCGTCCTGGACCCGGGAGAGGTCGATGATCTCCTGCACCAGGCTGGCCAGCCGGGCCGCCTCGACCTGCATCCGGCCGGCGAAGCGCTGCACCGCCTCCGGGTCGTCGGACGCGTCGACGACCGCCTCGGAGAGCAGCGACAGGGCGCCGACCGGGGTCTTGAGCTCATGGCTGACGTTGGCCACGAAGTCCCGGCGGACGGCTTCCACGCGGCGCCGCTCGGTCTGGTCCTCGACCAGCACCAGCACCAGTCGGGAGCCCAGCGGGGCCACCCGGACGGAGACCGCGAGCGGCTCCGCCGCGCGGGCCGCGCCCGGCCGGGGCACCTCCAGCTCGACCTGGCGGATCTCGCCGTCCCTGCGGGTGGCGCGCGCCAGCCCGAGCATCTGGTCCACGGCGACGGCGCCACCGCGCACCAGGCCCATCGCGTACGCCGCCGAGCTGGCCTTGACCACCTCGTCGCCCTCGCCCAGCACGATCGCGCAGGAGCGGAGCACGGAGAGCACGGTGTCGACCCCGGGCGGCAGCGGCGGCTCGGGGTTGCCGGTGCCCAGTGACTGGTACCGGCCGGGGTTCCTGCCGCCGGTTGCGCTGTACCTGCCCCTGGCCTGCTCGCGCTCGCTCCAGCGGAAAGCGATGGAGGCGGTGAGGCCGACGCCGAGCCCGGCTATGGCACAGGCAGCGGCGGCGGCCACGTTCACGTCCATGTGGCCAGCGTAAGCGCACGACCAGGGCAGTCCCCATGCACTGGGTCAAGGCATCCACCACGCGTTGCCGAGAATTCACCTTCAGGTAGCTGTCGATTCACCGTAGCGGCCGTGCACCGTCGCCCTGGCGGCGGAAAGTTGGCCGGGCAGCCCGTGTGGGAGAGATCGGTGTGCCGAACAGCGGCCATCGGCTCGGGTGTGCGCGTACGATGCGCGCCACCAGCAGCGGTCACCCGGACGCCGGAACGGCGGTCGTACGGGCCGGCCGGTCGGCACCGCCACCGACACAGCTACTGAGGAGAGAACATGCGCGACGCGTACCACGAGGAACTCGATGCGATCGGCGACAGCCTGGTCGAGATGGCCCGGCTGGTCGGATCGGCGATGGGCCGGGCCACCACCGCCCTCCTCGACGCGGACCTGGCGCTGGCGGAGAGCGTGATCGCCGCCGACGAGAAGGTCAACGAGCTCCACCACGAGCTGGAGAACCGGGCCATCGACCTCCTCGCCCGCCAGCAGCCGGTCGCCACCGACCTGCGCATCGTCGTCACCTCGCTGCGGATGAGCGCCGACCTGGAGCGCTGCGGCGACCTCGCCCGGCACGTCGCCAAGGTCGCGCGGATGCGCTACCCCGACACCGCCGTGCCGAGCGACCTGCACTCCACCGTCCTGGAGATGGGCCAGCTCGCCCAGCGCCTGGTGGCCAAGGCCGGCCTGGTCATCGCCACCAAGGACGTCGACAAGGCCCTGGAGATGGAGCAGGACGACGACGCGATCGACACCCTGCACCGCGAGCTGCTGTCGCACCTGATCGACGAGCGCTGGCACCACGGCATAGAGACCGCCGTCGACATCACCCTGGTCGGCCGCTACTACGAACGCTTCGCGGACCACGCGGTGTCGGTCGCCAAGCGCGTGGTGTACCTGGTGACGGGCGAGCACGTGGCCGAGTTCGTGGCCGCCACCGAGGCCGCCGAGGCCGCGCCGGTCGACTGACCGCCGGTCCGGGCTCACCCGAGGGGTGAGTAAACCTGTGGCAAGGGTGGTGCGGGCGCACGGACTTCCGTGCGCCCCACCACTGCGCGCCCGTTGACGCTCATCCGTTCGACGGCTTCACTCGACGTTGGGGGCACAGGACTGTGCCCGTCACAAGGAGGGAAGCTCGATGAAGGCCAACCCGTCCCGACCGGCAACCGCCCACGACTCCGTCGAGCCACCCGCCCCGAAGCTGCTTCCCGTCCTCGCGGCCGGCTGCGGCTGCGGCCCGGGCTGCGGCTGCGGCTGCCAGTCCGGCGCGCCCTGCCAGTGCGGAGGCGCCGACGGCGGCTGCTGCGGCGGCCACTGAACGCGGCACCGCCCGAGGAGCTCCCCGAGGTGCACGGCCCACCGGCGACCGTGCACCTCGCGCGTTCCGGCCTGCTCGCCCGCTCACCCTCCCGCGGGCCTTCCGCAGGTCAGAACCGGACGTCGGAGCAGGAGTAGAAGGCGTTCCCGGTGTCGGAGATCGTCCAGACCGCGACGACCACCTGGTGCCCGGTGCGCCCGCCCGGGACGGTCGCGGTGTGGCTGAGCGTGCTCGGCACCTGCTTCCCGCCGTACGGGACGGTCAGGAAGGGCGTCAGGTCCAGGTTGGCGCGGGTGACCGGCTGGCTCGCGTCGTAGCCCGGCTTGGTCATGTAGTACCGGAAGTCGGCGGTCGCGTGCCGGGCGGTGAACGTCCAGGTGAAGGTGAGCTGCTGGCCCGCCGTCACCGGCGTGGTCGGCCAGGCGCCGCCGTGGGGGTCGTCCAGCTCGGCGAAGCGCGCGTTGCCGCCGGCGCAGATGGTGCCGTCCGAGGGGCCGAGGGCCGGGAAGCCCTTGGGGCCCTCGACGCTCTGCGGCTCCCACTGGATGTCACCGCAGTCCCACGGGACGCCGTCCACGTGGGTGTCGCAGAGCGCGGCCCGGCTGGGCGGGGTCGAGATCCAGCCGTGGGACGAGGCCGGGAAGGCGAGGGTCAGCGGGATCGCCAGCGCGGCGACGGCGGCCCCGACGATGTGACGTGTGCGCATGGTGCTCCTCCGTGGGGGTGGATGGAGTGTGCGCCGGGGGCGCGGACGCGCGCGCGTGGGGGTGCGGCGGCCCGGACGGGGAGATCCCGGCATGCCTGCGCCAGTCCGGTGCCCTCACGGTAGGAGTGGCCGACCGAGCCCGTCAATGGTCTGAACCAGTTTCCCATGCACTGCCCAACTCCCCTCCCGCACAGTCAGGTTGAACCCGAACCGACCGAGAACGAACCGACCGAAAACGAACGAGCCCCGCCCCCGGTCGGACCGGGGGCGGGGCCGTAGCGGCAAGCGGCTTACTTCTTGCCCTGGTTCTTGACGGCCTCGATGGCGGCCGCGGCGGCGTCCGGGTCGAGGTAGCGGCCGCCCGGGGTGACGGGCTTGAAGTCGGCGTCCAGCTCGTACACCAGCGGGATGCCGGTCGGGATGTTCAGGCCGGCGATGGCCTCGTCGGAGACGCCGTCGAGGTGCTTGACCAGCGCGCGCAGGCTGTTGCCGTGGGCGGTGACCAGCACGGTCCGGCCGGCGGCGAGGTCCGGGACGATGGCGTCGTACCAGTACGGGAGCATCCGCTCCACGACGTCCTTCAGGCACTCGGTGCGCGGACGCAGCTCGCTCGGGATCTCGGCGTAACGGGCGTCGCCGGCCTGCGAGTACTCGGAGTCGTCGGCCAGCACCGGCGGCGGGGTGTCGTACGAGCGGCGCCACAGCTGGAACTGCTCCTCGCCGAACTCGGCCAGGGTCTGGGCCTTGTCCTTGCCCTGGAGCGCACCGTAGTGGCGCTCGTTCAGCCGCCAGCTGCGGCTGACCGGGATCCAGTGCCGGTCGGCCTTGTCCAGGGCGATCTGCGAGGTGCGGATGGCGCGGCGCAGCAGCGAGGTGTGCAGCACGTCGGGGAGCAGACCCTCGGCGGCCAGGAGCTCGCCACCGCGGGCGGCCTCCTTCTCGCCCTTCTCGTTGAGGTCGACATCGACCCAACCGGTGAACAGGTTCTTCTGGTTCCACTGGCTCTCGCCGTGGCGGAGCAGGATGAGTCGGTACGTCGTGTCAGCCATGGCCCCCAGCTTAGTAGGGGCCCGGAAAACCCCTGGTGGGGACCTTCGCCCAATGTGTAATGTGTGCCTCGCGCATCTGACACTTACAAGCGTCGGCTGACCGGGCCTGCCGCACCGATCGGCGGACGCCTGCCCCCGGGAGCCCCCACATGCTCGTCACCGCCGGTTTCCGAAGAATGATCCAGGAGACGGCGGGCGGGCTGCCGCGCCAGTTCTGGTGGCTCTGGGTCTCGACCCTGGTCAACCGGCTCGGCGCCTTCGTGGTCACCTTCCTCGCGCTCTACCTCACCAGCAGCCGCGGCTACTCGGCCACCTACGCGGGCCTGGTCGCCGCCCTGTTCGGCCTCGGCTCGGCGGCCTCCGCGATCATCGCCGGCGTGCTGACCGACCGGGTCGGACGCCGTCCGACCCTGCTCGCCGCCCAGCTCGGCACCGCGCTGTTCACCGCCGTGCTCGGCTTCACGGACGGTCAGGTCGCGATCGCGGTGGTGGCCTTCCTCGTGGGCTTCTGCAACAACGCCACCCGGCCGGCCATCTCGGCGATCATCGCGGACATCGTCCCGGTCGCCGACCGGGTCCGCGCCTACTCGCTGAACTTCTGGGCGATCAACCTGGGCTTCGGCCTCTCCTCGGCCGTCGCCGGCCTGATCGCCAGCCACGGCTACCTCACGCTCTTCCTGCTGGACGCGCTCTCCACGGCGCTGTGCGCGGTGGTGATCTTCGTCAGGATCCCGGAGACGAAGCCCGACGTCCGGACGGCGAAGGCCGACGAACCGGCGGTCGGCCTCGGCACCGTGTTCCGCGACCGCCGCTTCATGGCCGTGGTCGGCCTCACCCTGCTGCTCGCCCTGGTGCTGCAGCAGGGTGCCACCACCCTCGCGGTGGACATGGGCCGCCGGGGCATCACGTCCACCGAGTACGGCCTGGTCATCGGCCTGAACGGGCTGCTGATCGTGCTGCTGCAGATCCCGCTCACCCGGTGGGTCGAGAGCCGCAGCCGGTCGGCCATGCTGGCGGCGGCCTCGCTGTTCATCGGCTGGGGATTCGGGCTGACGGCCCTGGCCGGGTCGTCCGCGTGGTTCTACGCCGGCACGGTGGCGGTCTGGACGGTCGGGGAGATCCTCTACACGCCGACCCTCATGGGCCTGATCGCCGAGCTGTCGCCGACCCATGCCCGCGGGCGCTACCAGGGCGTCTACTCGCTCGCCTGGTCGCTCGCCTCGTTCCTCGGCCCGGCCGTCGGCGGGGTGCTGCTGGAGCGGGCCGGCGGCGGGGCGCTGTGGGGTGCGTGCGGAGTCTGCGGCACGGTCGCCGCGGTCGGTTACCTGCTGCTGGGCAAGCGGACCGGCGCCGCGCAGGGCATCCGGCCCGGCGGGACCGTCGTCACGGTCCCGGTGCCCGCGGCGGAACCCGCCGGGAAGACCCCGGCGGGCGCCTGACCGAACGGGTCGGTCCGCACGGGTCAGTCCGCGTCCGGGGCGCCCGCCGGCGGCTCCTTCGGGGCAGCCAGGTGGGCGAAGGCGGCCAGGTTGCGGGTGGACTCCCCGCGCTTGGTCCGCCACTCCCACTCCCGGCGGATCGCCGTGGCGAAGCCCAGCTCCAGCAGGGTGTTGAACGGCTCGTCCGCGTTCTCCAGCACCGTCCCGAGCAGCCGGTCCACGACCTGCGGGGTGAGCGCCTCCAGCGGCAGCCGGCCGGCCAGGTAGACGTCGCCGAGCGCGTCGACCGCGTAGCCGACGCCGTACAGCCGGGTGTTGCGCTCCAGCAGCCAGCGGTAGACGGCCTCGTGGTTCTCGTCCGGACGGCGGATCACGAAGGCGTTCACCGACAGGGTGTGGTCGCCGACCCGCAGGGCGCAGGTGGTGCTCAGCTTCCGGGTGCCCGGGAGGGCCGCCACCAGCGTGTACGGGTCGGTGGCGGCCGGTTCCCAGGCCACCCCGGCGTCGTCCAGGGCGGTGCGCAGGAGGGTCAGGGCCTCGTCCTTGGTGCGGATTGCCATGGGGGTGACGTTACTCGCCGGTACCGGGCGGGCGCAGCCTCGGCCGGCCGGCGACGGGCCGCGCGACGTTCCGCCGGGCCGCCCCCGGGCCGGTCGGCGACGGGCCGACCGAGGCCGGGCCGTCCCGCGCTCAGGCCAGTCGGCGACGGGCCGCGGCCATCCGGCCGGCCGGCCGGGCCATGCTGCCGGCGTACACCTCGGCGGTGGTCGCCGCCGCGGTGTCCCAGCCGAAGCCGGCCGCGTGCCGGGCCGCCGCCGCGCCGCGCCGCGCCACCAGGCCCCGGTCGGTGATGTACGGCTCCAGCGCGTACGACCAGTCCAGCGGGTCGTGGCCCTGCACCAGGGTGCCGGTCTCGCCGTCCCGCACCGCGACCGGCAGACCGCCGACCGCGGCCGCCACCACCGGGGTGCCACAGGCCTGCGCCTCCAGCGCGACCAGCCCGAAGGACTCGCTGTACGAGGGCATCACCAGGGCCGTCGCCGCCCGGTACCAGTCGGCGAGCAGCTCCTGGCCGACCGGCGGGTGGAACCGCACCACATCGGAGATGCCCAGCTGGGCGGCGAGCTTGTGCAGGCTCTCCGGCCGGGCCAGCCCGGTGCCGGACGGCCCGCCGACCACCGGCACCACCAGGCGCTCGCGCAGCTCCGGGCGCCGGGCCAGCAGCGCGGCGACCGCCCGCAGCAGCACGTCCGGGGCCTTCAG
This sequence comes from Kitasatospora sp. NPDC058063, assembly GCF_042885395.1. Taxonomy (NCBI): domain Bacteria; kingdom Bacillati; phylum Actinomycetota; class Actinomycetes; order Kitasatosporales; family Streptomycetaceae; genus Kitasatospora; species Kitasatospora sp. NPDC058063. The sequence goes on along the minus strand of NZ_JBHVSD010000001.1, from coordinate 632,662 downwards.
CGGCTGGATCCGGCCCGCGAACAGCAGCACCGCGGCGTCCTGCGGCAGGCCCAGCCGGGCCCGTGCGGCGGCGGGCGTCCGCGGCCCGCCGGGACGAAAGACGTCCAGGTTGACCCCGGGGTGGACGACGGCCAGCTGGTCCGGCCGGGCGGCGTAGTGCAGCGCCAGCTCGGCGGCCTCCTCGGTGGTGTTGGCGATCAGCCGGTCGGCCGCCTCCACCACCTGGGTCTCCCCGATCACCCGGGCCGCGGGCTCGGGCGTGTCGCCCGCGGCCAGCGCGGCGTTCTTGACCTTCGCCATGGTGTGCATGGTGTGCACCAGCGGCACCCCCCAGCGCTGCGCGGCCAGCCAGCCGACCTGCCCGGAGAGCCAGTAGTGCGAGTGCACCAGGTCGTAGTGGCCGGGGCGGTGGCCCGCCTCCGTCCGCAGCACCCCGTGGGTGAAGGCGCACAGCTGGGCCGGCAGGTCCTCCTTGATCAGGCCCTCGTACGGCCCGGCGGTGACGTGGCGGACCAGCACGCCCGGGGCCAGCTCGACCGTCGGCGCGTCGTCCGAGCAGATCGACCGGGTGAACACCTCGACCTCGATGTTGAGGTCGGCCAGGCGCTTGGCCAGCTCGACGATGTAGACGTTCATCCCGCCGGCGTCCCCGGTGCCGGGCTGGTGCAGCGGCGAGGTGTGGACGCTCAGCATGGCGATCCGGCGCGGACGGCGGCGGCCGGGGACGAGCGACTGGAGCCGGCCGCGCGCGGGGGCGGCCGACTGGGCACGGCGGACCGAACGGACGGGGTGCTGGATCACCTGGCTGAAGCCTCCTCTGTGCTGCCCGTCGAGGCGGTCCGTACCGGGCCGCCCGTTGTCCGGTGTGCGCTGCCCCGTCCCGGGCACACATCACCACCAGTCTGCCAACCACACGGACCGCGCTCGGCATTCCCGCCCCGGCCCACCGGCCGGGGCGGTCGCCATCGCCCCAGGTCAGCGCGGTGCCGCCGACGGCCCGACTACCCTTCTGGGCATGGCTGCCTCCTTCGAACCCGTTCCCGCCGCGCCCGCCCGCGGACGGACCGGGCGACCGGTGGGGACGGTCACCCGGGGCACCACCAACACCAACCGGCTGCGCCGGATGGACCGCTGGATCGCCCACACCCTCGGCCGCGCGCTGCGCGCCGCCGAGCGCCCGCCGGTCGCGGTGGACCTCGGCTACGGCGCGGCGCCGTGGACCGCCGTCGAGCTGGCCGGGCGGCTGCGCACGGTGCGGCCGGACGTCCGGGTGGTCGGGATCGAGATCGAGCCGGAGCGGGTCGCCGCCGCGCTGCCGTACGCCGAGCCGCCGCTGCTCACCTTCCGGCGCGGGGGCTTCGAGGTGCCGCTGGACGGCGGCGCGCCGGCCCAGCTGATCCGGGCCGCCAACGTGCTGCGGCAGTACGACGAGTCGGCGGTCGCCGGGGTGTGGGAGCGGCTGTGCGCGCGGCTCGCCCCGGACGGGCTGCTGGTCGAGGGCACCTGCGACGAGATCGGGCGGCGGCACGTCTGGGTCGCGCTCGGTCCGGAGGGGCCCCGGACGGTGACCTTCGCGGCCCGGCTGGGCGGCCTCGGCCAGCCCTCCGACCTGGCCGAGCGGCTGCCGAAGGCGCTGATCCACCACAACGTCCCCGGACGGCCGGTGCACGCCTTCCTGACCGACTTCGACCGGGCCTGGGCGGCGGCCGCGCCGTACGGGGCGTTCGGGGCGCGGCAGCGCTGGGTGGCGGCCTGCACGGCGCTGGCGGGCGGCTGGCCGCTGGTGGACGCGCGCGGACGGTGGCGGCAGGGCGAGGTCACGCTGCCCTGGTCGGCGCTCGCACCGTAACGGCGGGCCGGCGCGGCAACGACGGGCCGGCGCGGTAACGGCTGGTCGGCGCGGTAACGGCTGGTCGGCGCGTGCTGCCGGGTTCGGGGCGCGCGCATGCCCGCGAGCGCCGGAGCTGGTGACCGACCCGATGCATTCACTCGAACGAGTTATCGAATATCTCTGGCGTGTTGACGCCCCGGCACGCCACCATGGACCCGGCCGAGCGGCGACACCACACGCCACCCGGCCGGCACCACGCCCCACCAGGCCGTCAGGCGTCCCGCTCGGACAGCTCCCGCCGAGCCCGTTCGAACACCCCGTACATCTCCGACCCGAACAGCACGAACCGCACCTCCGCCAGCTCCGCACCCGCCTCCGCGTCACCGCCGTCCAGCACCTCCGCGACGGTGCCGAGCGCGATCCGGGCCGCGTCCGCCGGCGGCCAGCCGTAGATCCCGGCCGACACGGCCGGGAAGGCCACCGTGCGCGCGCCGAGCGCCACCGCGGTGCGCAGCGACTCGCGATAGCAGGAGGCCAGCAGCTCCGCCCGCTCCTCGTACTCCTCCGCCCGGTAGACCGGCCCGACGGTGTGCACCACCCACCGGGCCGGCAGCCGTCCGGCCGCCGTCGCCACCGCCCGTCCGGTGGGCAGCCCCCTGCCCCAGTGCGAGGCGCGCAGCCGGCGGCACTCCTCCAGGATCTGCGGCCCGCCCTTGCGGTGGATCGCGCCGTCCACCCCGCCACCGCCCAGCAGGGACGAGTTGGCGGCGTTCACCACCGCGTCCACCGGCTGTTCCGTGATGTCGCCCTCCACCAGGGTGATCCGCTCCACCATCGCCCGCTCCCGCTCCCTCTCCCGGGCCGCCCGGCATCCGCCGGGACGGAACCGAGTCGTCGTCCGAGTCCAGTCACCGCACCGCCACCGGCGTGGCAATAGCCACAACGGCGCCGGTCGGCCGGAGAAATCCCCGGAGATCACGTTATGGTCGCGAGAAGTTCCCCGACGCGCGGTGCCAGGCGGGCACTGCGGACGGACGCCGGCCGTTACGCAGTCGGGGAAAGGGAGGAACCACCGATGCCCGCAACGGGAGACGGGCGGGCACCTGGTGCCGCGGACCTGCCGGGCGCCCATGACGGCGCCCGTGTCGGCCATGCCCGCGGCCGTGCCACGACCGGACCGGCCACGGCGACTTCCCCGATACCTCACCCCCGTTCACGGGCCGCGCACGCCTCCCACCCGTCCCACATCCCCGACCCGGACGGCCCCGCCGCGGCGGACGGGCCCGCCGACGGCACGCCACTGCGGCTGCTGGTCATCGAGGACGACGCCTCGGACGCCCAGCTGATCAAGGCCGCGGTGGCCGACAGCGGCACCTCGATCGAGATCCACTGGGCCCGCGGCCTGGACCAGGCCACCGAACTGCTCGCCCCGCCCGCACCCTGGGCCCGGCGCGGGCGATCCCGCACCCCCGAGTTCGGCTGCGTGCTGCTCGACCTCGCCTCGCCCGCCGACCTGCCGCACCCGTCCGACCCCTCGGACGGGCTGGAGGGCCTGCACGAACTGCTCCGCCGGGCCCCGCACACCCCGGTCGTGGTGCTCACCGACGCCGCGGGGGCCGAGCTCGGCGCGGCCGCCGTCGCGGCCGGCGCCCAGGACTTCCTGCTCAAGCACGAGACCGACGGCCCGCTGCTCGCCCGTGCCCTGCGCTACGCCGTCGAGCGCAAGCGCGCCGACGAGTCCCAGCGCCGCCTGGTCGAGGCCGAGTTGCGCGGCCAGGAGAACGCCCGCCTCCAGCGCCACCTGCTGCCCACCCCGCTGCTCGACGGCGCCGGGCTCTCCTTCACCCGGCGCTACCGCCCCGGCCGCCGCCGCGCGCTGCTCGGCGGCGACTTCTACGACGCCGTGCGCACCGACGACGGCACCGTTCACGTCGTGATCGGCGACGTCTGCGGCCACGGCCCGGACGAGGCCGCGCTCGGCGTCGCGCTCCGGATAGCGTGGCGCACCCTGGTCTTCGCCGGCCTCACCGGCGAGACCCTGCTCACCACCCTCCAGCACGTGCTGGAGCACGAGCGGCGCAGCGACGAGATCTTCGCGACGCTCTGCATGCTGGTCATCGAGCCCGGCGGCAGCGGCAGCGACCTCGGCTCGCTCGGCGCCGGCGAGCGGGCCCGGCTCTACCTCGCCGGGCACCCGGCGCCGCTGCTGCTCGGCCGGGACCACGATCCGATCTCGCTGCCCTCCGACCTCGCCGGCCCCGCGCTCGGCCTGCTGCCGTGCCACGACGGGCAGGCCGCCTGGCCCGCCCACGAGGTCGAACTGCGGGCCGGCTGGCGGCTGTTGCTCTACACCGACGGGCTGATCGAGGGCCGGGTCGGGGCCGGGTCCCGCCGCCTGGGCCAGGACGGGCTCGCCGACCTGGTCGGCGACCACCAGGCCGCCGGGCTGACCCGGGGGCGGCTGGTCGACAGCGCCATCGCCGAGGTCGAGGAGCTGAACGGCGGGGCGCTGACCGACGACGTCGCGGTGCTGCTGCTGGAGCGCAACCCGGTGCAGCTGATCCTCGGCTGACGGGCCGGGCTTCCGCGCCGCCAGCCGGGCATGCGCCGGGTACGCGGCGTGCACGCGACGGCCCGGGCGGGTGAACTCCCCGCCCGGGCCGTCGCGTCGTCCGCCGCCGGGGCTACCAGGGGCCGTACGGACCGGTGTTGCTCCGGCCGCCCCGGCCGCCGCTGCCTCCGGTCAGTGCCCGGATCGCCGGGCGGACGTCCACCACGTAGACGATCGAGGCGACCAGACCGGCCAGGGTGCCGATGCCGGTGAAGAAGTTCACCCCGAACAGGAAGTCCCAGCCGAAGGAGATCGCCAGGATCGCCACCCAGAAGCCCTTGGTCTTCTTGTCGGCCGCCCGGTAGGCGTCCTCCCGGCGGGTGACCGCGTCGACCAGGGCGAACAGCTTGTAGCCGAGGATGGCGATGGTCGCCCACCAGATCGGGTTCAGATAGGAAAAGGCCAGAATCTGCAACACTCCGACCATTTCGATCTCCTCTGCTCTCGACTCCGGCACTGCGACCGCCGCCCATCCTGGCACGACGACCGTCCGCAACGGGGTCAACGTCCTACGGTCACCTACTGTGCCCCTCGGGGCACCACGTCACTCCGCGGCGTCGGCGGCGCCCTTGCGGGCCCGGGCGGGCTTCTTCGGGGCGGGCTCGGCGCCGCCCTCCGCGGCCGGGGCGGGCTCGGCCGGCTCCGCGACCCCGACCGGCTCCGCGACCTCGACCGGCTCCACGGTCAGCTCGGGCCGCTCGGACGGCTCGCCCTCCTCCGAGGCTCCCGGGCGGGCCTTGTCCACCACGACCTTGCCGCGCTCTGCCAGCTCGTCGTAGGTCTCCTTGGCCTTCACCGCCAGCTCGACCGCGCGGGCCACCTGCTGCAGCGCGAAGCCCTGGGCCCGCTCCTGCAGGGCCTTGAGGTCGGTCGGCATGCTGGTGACGGTCTCGGTGACCTTGGCCTGCGCCCCGGTCAGCAGCGACTGCGCCTCCTGGAGCGTGGCGGTGGCCTTCTCCTGAGCGCCCTTGCGGTCCGCCGCCAGCGCCTCGACCCGGCCCGGCACCTCGCGCAGCTTCTCGTACGCGAGGTCCCCGGCGCCGGCCAGGGCGTACAGCGGGGTCGGGTCGCTGAAGGTCTTCTTGATCTCGTCGGTGATGGGCATGGTTACCGGTCCTCCCGGTGGGTGTTCTGGGTGGCTGGGCCGTCGGCCGTCGGAGTGGGGGCCGACGCGGCGTTCTCCTTGAGGAAGGCGTCGTAGACCGCGAGCAGCGCCTGCTTCTGCTGCTCGTTGATCAGCGGATCGGCCAGGATCGAGGCCCGCAGTTCCAGGCCCTCGCCCCGCCGCTCCTCCAGGATCCCGGCCTGGACGTACAGCGTCTCCGCCGAGATCCGCAGCGCCTTGGCGATCTGCTGGAGGATCTCCGCGCTCGGCTTGCGCAGCCCGCGCTCGATCTGGCTGAGGTACGGGTTGGACACGCCGGCGACCTCCGCCAGCTGCCGCAGCGAGTACTGGGCGTTGCGGCGCTGCTCGCGGATGTACTCGCCCAGCGAGCCGACGTTCAGTGAGGCCATGCGGACAGCCTGCAACACCCTGCTTGCAAATGCAAGCAGGGTGCTAGCGGCAGCAAACGCGCGCGCCCCGTCGGGGCACGGCCGGGGCCGGACGGACCGGGCGGTCAGGCCAGATGGGCGAGGAGGAGCTCGATGAGCCGTTCGGGGGTGCGCAGCGGGAGGTAGTGGTCGGCGTCCGGGACGAGGTGGCCGCGGGCGCCGGGGATGTCGTCGGCGAGCCGCCGGGCGATGGCCGCGATCTCCGGGTGGTCGCGGTCGCCGTGGACGACCAGGGTGGGCGCGGCGACCGTGCCCAGGAGCGGCTCGGCCGCCCGGGCCGGGGCGCCCGCGAGGTGGTGCTCGCTGACGATCCGGCGGGCCGCGTTCTCCTCGACCATCGCCGCGATCAGCTCGCCGCCCGGTGCGCCGCGGCCCAGGGCGGCCCAGACGGAGAGCTCCAGCCCGGCCAGCTCCGCCGCGTCGCCACGGCGCCGGGCCTCGGCGTAGGCGGTGGTCTCCGGGGACGGCGGCCAGTCGTGGCCGCTGACCGAAGCGCCGACCAGGCCGAGCGCGGTGACCCGGCCGGGGTGGGCGAGGGCGAAGTCCAGGGCGGTCTCCCCGCCCATGCTCAGACCGACCAGCGCGGCACCGGGCAGACCGAAGTGGTCCAGGACGGCGCCCAGGTCCGCGACGTCGTCGAAGGCCCGCTCCGGCGTGCTGGAGCGACCGAGGCCGCGGGCGTCGTAGCGGATCACGTCGTGGTGGCGGGCAAGCACCGGGGCGACGGCGTCCCACAGCCGGGAGTCCATGCCGGAGCCGTGCAGCAGCACCACCGGGCTGCCGGCTCCTCGGCGCTCCGCCCACAGCCGGCCGCCGCCGGGGGCCGGAACGTGGACCGCGCGGACCTGTTCCGCGGAAACGTGCTCCGCGGAAACGTGCTCCGCGGGGACGTGGACCCCGGAGCCGGTGGCTTCGAAGCCGGGGGCGTCCGGGGCAGGGGCGTCGGGGGCGTCGGCGTGCGGGCTCATGCGGTGATCCTTCCAGAGCCCCGGCGAGGCCCGCCGGTCAGCCGGACTCGGGCAGCCGGACCGGCATCAGCACGGAGAAGGTGCCCGAACGACCGGGCGTGCGAACGGCCAGCGGGGCGATCGGGCCGCCGAGTTCGAGGAGCAGCTGCCCGGGGCGGCCGGCGTCGAGGGCCTCCAGCAGGAAGTCCCGGTTGACGGCCAGTCGGTAGCCCTCGGGGGCCGGGTCGTCGGCGACCGTCAGGCGGCCGTCCCCGGTCAGGGTCAGGACGGTGACCTCGCAGTCGGCGCCGTCCGGGCCGGAGGGCAGGGTACGGGTGGCCCCGGCCGCCACGGCCGCCCGCAGTTCGGCGGCGGAGAGGGTGATCCGGTGCTCCGGCACGAGCCGGGTGACGGCCCGGTGGTCGGGGTAGTCGAAGTCCAGCGCGGCGCCCTCGATCCGGTGCTCCCCGACCTCGGCCCGGACCGGACCGCCGCCGAGGGTGAGCGCGACCTCCGCCGCCCCCGAGCCGAGCAGCGCGCGCAGCGCGTCCACCAGCGCGGTCGGGACGACCGTGCCCGCCACCGGCCGCTCGGACGTGTCACCGGCGGCGGACACCTCGGCGAGGGCCATCCGGTAGCGGTCGGTGGCGACCAGGCGCAGCACCGGGCCGTCGGGCTCGAAGAGCACGCCGGCGAGCAAGGGCAGCTCCGGGTCCCCGCAGACCGCGAAGCGGACCGCGTCCAGGGCGGCCGCGAGCTCTTCGGCCGGGACGGTGAACCGGAGTCCGGCGGGGGTGGTGGTCATCGGCTGCTCCCTCTGGTCGATCATCGCGTGGATCAGGGAGAGCTCGCGGCGGGCGTCGGCGAGGCCGTCCTCCAGCCGGCGCAGGTGCGCGTCGAGCACCCGCCGGGCCTCTTCGCCGCCGGGCGCGGCGCCGAGCACGGCGCGGACGTCCGCCAGCGGCAGGCCGACCCGGCGCAGCCTGGCCAGCAGCCGGGCGTCGGCGAGCTGGCCGGGCCGGTACCAGCGGTAGCCGGTCTGCGGATCGACCCAGGCGGGGGTGAGCACCTCGGCGCCGTCGTAGTAGCGCAGGGTGCCGACGCCCAGTCCGCTGGCGCGGGCCAGTTCGCCGATGCTGTGCAGCTCGCTCTCCATGCCGGTGACTCTGCGGGCTCGACCTGGTCGAGGGTCAAGCCGGGTCGGGCCGGTCGGCGCCGTCGCCGGGGGCGGGAGCGTCGACGGCGGAAGGGACGGGGGCCCAGCGGGGCGCGGGGCCGGCGAGGTGGGCCAGCTTGTGCGGATTGCGGACGCTGCGGATCCCGGCGATCCGCACGGTGCCGTCGGGCTGTTCGGCGAATTCGAACACCGACACGGAGTCGACGGCTCCGTCCACGGTGACCAGCACACCGGGGTCGCCGTTGACCAGGACCGGACGGGCACCGGCACCCGCGCCGAGCTGCCCGAGCACCCCGAGGACGAAGCGGGCGACGTTCTCGGCACCGACGACCGGCCGCAGCGCGGCGCGGATCACCCCGCCGCCGTCCGTCCAGGCGGTGACGTCGGGGGCGAGCAGTTCGAGCATCCGGTTGAGGTCGCCGCCGGCGCAGGCCGCCAGGAACTCGTCAGTGGCGCGGCGGCGCAGCTCGGGCGGGGCGTCGTAGCGCGGCCGGCCGGCGCGCACGTGCGCCCGGGCCCGGCTGCCGACCTGACGGCAGGCGGCCTCGGTGCGGTCCAGGGCCTCGGCGATCTCCCGGTAGGAGAATCCGAAGGCCTCCTTGAGCACGAACACCGCCCGCTCCAGCGGGGACAGGCTCTCCAGCACCACCAGCACGGCCACCGAGACCGTCTCGGCCCGCTCGACGCCCTCGGTCGTGTCCGGCTCGGTGACCAGCGGCTCGGGCAGCCAGGGGCCGACGTAGGACTCGCGGCGGACGGCGGCCGAGTCCAGCTTGTTGAGCGCGAGGTTGGTGACCGTACGGGCCAGGAAGCCGCCGGGACCGGCGACCGGGCCGGTGACGCCGCTCCAGCGCAGCCAGGTGTCCTGGACCAGGTCCTCGGCATCGGCGACGCTGCCGAGCATCCGGTAGGCGATGCCGAAGACCGTCCGCCGGTGCTGCTCGAAGTCGGCCAACCGGGAGTCGGCCAACGGAGAGTCGGCCGACGGCGCGTCGTGGGTGTCGGTCACCCGCGCGACGCTACCGCACGGTAGCCGCCGTGCTCAGCCCCGGAAGGCCTCGTAGGCGGGGGCGAGCACGACGGCGAGATCGCGGCCGTGCACGGTGATGCCGGAGCGGCCGAGGCGGCGCAGCGAGGACTCGTCCGGACCGTCCTCCTCCGCGGCCGCCGGCGCGCGGCGCAGGGTGAAGTCGCCGCACCAGTAGGCGGCGACGTTGACCACGGGCGGTTTCGGTTCCTCGCTCACGCGTCCTCCTCGGCCACGGCGTCCTCCCGGGTGAGGGCGACCAGTTCGCGCAGCGCCTCGACCGGCAGGTCGGTGAGCCAGCGCTCCCCCTCCCCCACCACCGCCTCGGCCAACGAGCGCTTGGCTGCGAGGAGTTCGTCGATCCGCTCCTCGACGGTGCCGACGCAGACCAGCCGGCGGACCTGGACGTCCCGGCGCTGGCCGATCCGGAACGCCCGGTCGGTGGCCTGCTCCTCGACCGCCGGGTTCCACCAACGGTCCAGGTGGATCACCTGGTTGGCGGCGGTCAGGTTGAGGCCGGTGCCGCCGGCCCGCAGCGAGAGCAGGAACACCCCCGGCCCGTCCGGGGATTGGAAGCGTTCGACCAGCTCCTCACGGCGCGCCCGGGGCAGGCCGCCGTGCAGGTAGAGCACCTCCTCGCCGAGCCGGCGCTCCAGGTACGGGCGGAGCATCGCACCGAACTCCGCGTACTGGGTGAAGACCAGCGTCCGGTCGCCCTCGGCCAGCGCCTCCTCCAGCAGTTCGGCCAGCCGGGCGACCTTGCCCGAGCGCCCGCCCACCGCCGAACCATCGTGCAGCAGTTGGGCCGGGTGGTTGCAGACCTGCTTGAGCTTGCCGATCGCGGCCAGCACCGTGCCGCGCCGCTCCACGCCCCGAATGCCCTCGACCCGCCGCAGCAGGTCGGCGACCACGGCCTGGTAGAGGCCCGCCTGCTCGGCGGTGAGGTTGCACCAGACGGTCATCTCCTGCTTGGCGGGCAGCTCGGCCGCCACCGCCGGGTCGGACTTGACCCGGCGGAGCACGAACGGTGCGGTGCGGCGAAGGAGTTCGGCGGTGCGTTCGGGACTGCGGTGCAGTTCGACCGGGATCGCGTAGCGCTCCTTGAAGCGCTCGGCCGGGCCGAGCAGGCCCGGGTTGGCGAAGTCCAGGACGGCGTGCAGTTCGGCGAGCCGGTTCTCCACCGGAGTGCCGGTGAGCGCGATCCGGTGCCGGGTGACGGGAAGCGCGCGGATCGCCCGGGACTGCGCGGTGCCGCTGTTCTTGATGTGCTGGGCCTCGTCGGCGACCACCCGGCGCCAGCGGATCGCGCGCAGGGCGGCGAGGTCGCGCTGGACCAGTCCGTAGGTGGTGATGACCAGGTCCACGCCCCTGACGGCCGCGGCGAGTTGCTCCGCGCCGAGGCGGCCGGCGCCGTGGTGGACGTACCGTCGCAGACCGGGGGCGAAGCGCTCGGCCTCGCGCTGCCAGTTGCCGACCAGGGACATCGGGCAGACCAGCAGGGTGGGGCCGGCGGTGTCCTCCGCCCCCTTCGCCGCCCCCTTCGCCGTCCCCTTCGCCGCCTCCGGCTCGTCCGCCCTCTTCAGCCCGTCCGCCGCCTTTGCCGCCTCCGCCGCCTCCGCCTGCTCGGAGGCGAGCAGGGCGAGGGTCTGGACGGTCTTGCCGAGACCCATGTCGTCCGCCAGCACGGCGCCGAGGCCGAGTCCGGACATGGTCCGCAGCCACGCCAGCCCGCGTTCCTGGTACGGGCGCAGCTCGGCCCGGAAGTCCGCCGGCAGCTCCGGGGCCGGGGCGGCGGCGGCCTGCCCGGCGAGCAGCTCGCCGAGCGGGCCGTCGGCGCGCACCGAGGTGACCGGCAGCCCGGCGACCGTCGCCTCCGGGTCGAGGGCGAGCCGCAGCAGCTCTCCGGCGGCGAGCACCCCGTCGCGCCGGTCGGCGAGGAAGGCGAGCGCGGCGGCGATCTGGGCCGGGTCGGCCTCCAGCCAGGTGCCGCGCACCCGGACCAGCTCCTGCTTGGCCGCGGCGAGTTCGGCCAGCTCCCGCTCGGTGAGCGGCTCCCCCTCCGGGCCGAGCGCGACCTGCCAGCGGAAGGCGACCACGGCGTCCCGGTCCACCTGGGCGGTGGCCGCGAGCGAGCCGGGTGCGGGCGGGGTGGTGGCGCGCAGGGCGAGCCCGAGCCGGGGGCGGCGGCGCCACCAGGCGGGCAGCAGCACCCCGAAGCCGCCCTCGGCGAGGGCGGGCGCGGCGGTGCGCAGGAAGTCGAGCGCGCCGGCCCGGCCGAGCGGCAGGGCGGACGGGCGGGAGCGGTGGCGCAGCCCGTCCAGGGCGGGCCAGCGGTGGGCGGCGCGGGCGAGTTCGGCGACCAGCACGTCGACCGGGTCGGCGCCCTTGCGGGCGAGCGCGGCGTGGGCGGCGCCGCCCTCGTGCAGGTCGGCGGCGCGGACCAGCAGGGAGGGCTCCTCCACGGCCTGGAGCAGGAACTCCAGCTGCCACGCGTCGTCGGAGGGCCGGCCCTCCGGGTCGTCCTGGTCGGGGCCGAGCGGCTCGACCAGGCGGAAGCAGAGCCGCAGCGCCGGATCGACGGGCTCGGCGGCGGCGTACCAGGCGCCGAGCCCGCGGCGCAGTTCGGCGAGTTCCTCGGGCGGGGAGCCGTCGAACCCGCCGTCGGGGGTGGTGAGGGCGTGCAGCCAGCGCTCGGCGACGGCCGCACCCGGTCCGGCGCCGCCGTCGACCGGGAAGGGGGGCGGGGCGTCCGCCAGTGCGGCGCGGGCCTCGGCGTCCACCAGTGCGCCCAGGGCCGCGCCCAGCAGCGCGTCCCCGTCGTCGGCGCCGTGCGGCCACTCCCCCAGCAGGACGGGCGGGCAGCCCGCGGCCAGGGCGGCGGCCTCGCGGCGCCCGGCCGGGGTGAGGTCGGGCCGCCACCGGGCCTGCGGGCGGCCGTCGGCGGCGGTCACGGGCAGCGGCTGGACCCGGCCGCGGCCGACCGTCCGCCAGGCGAGGTCGTGCACTCCGGTGAGCCAGCGCAGCGAGGGGCCGTGGACCACCTCGACCCGTCCGGCGCCGGGCAGATCGCTGCTGGTGACGGCCCAGACCGGGTCGAAGACCTCACCGAGCAGCTGGGCGGCGGCCCCGGCCCCGAAGAGCAGGGCCGGCACCCGCCAGGGCGTGAGCACGGCGCCGCCGCGCGGCGGGGCGACCGGAAGGTCGGGCGAGGGCGCGGGGACGGTGCCGACGGTCGGCAGCAGCAGGGTGGCCCAGCGCTCGGGGGCCTGTCCGGCGAGCCAGCCGAGGCCCGGACCGATGCCGCCGAGCACGGCGGCCAGCTCGCCGGCCGGGCAGGCGTAGGGGTGGGCGCGCGGGGCGGGCCGGTCGGGCTGCGGTTCGGCGGCGCCGGGGTGGGCGCGGGCGTCCTCGGCCCAGAGCACCAGGTGCCCGTCCGCCCGCCAGAGCGCGTGCAGGACGAACATCGGGGGCCTTCCGGGCGGGGTGGGACCGTCCTTCGCAGCCTATCCGGGAGGTCCGACAGGGCGGGTCCGCTGAGCCGTTCGGAGGAACCCGGAACGCCATGGTTGAAAGTTGAACGAAGTTGCCCTACGCTGGAGCCAACAAGTTGAAGCCTAAACAACTGGCTTCGAACCAAGGAGGAAGCCATGGGCCTGTTCAACCGCACCAAGACCGTCACCGCCCCCGCCGCGACCACCGTCCCGACCCCGGCCGGCCCGGACCTCGCCCACCTGACCGGCGACTGGACCGTCGACAACACCCACAGCGAGATCGGCTTCTCGGTCCGCCACGCGATGGTCACCAACGTCAAGGGCCGCTTCACCGAGTACGACGGCAAGCTGCACCTGGACGGGACCCACCCGGGCAACTCCTCGGCCGAGCTGGTGATCAAGGTCGCGAGCGTCGACACCAACCAGGCCCAGCGCGACGAGCACCTGCGCACCGGCGACTTCTTCGCCGTCGACGCCCACCCGGAGATCAGCTTCCGCAGCACCTCCGCCCAGCTGATCGGCGGCGACTCGTACCGGATGACCGGCGACCTCACCATCAAGGGCACCACCCGCCCGGTCGTGCTGGACCTGGAGTACACCGGCAGCGCCACCGACGCGTACGGCGCCGACCGGGTCGGTTTCGAGGGCAAGGCCGTCGTCGACCGCACCGAGTTCGGCCTGACCTACAACGCCGCGCTGGAGACGGGCGGCGTGCTGATCGGCGAGAAGGTCAAGCTCAGCTTCGACATCTCCGCCGTCAAGGCGGCCTGAGCCGGCCGTCCCCCCGAGCACCGCCCCTGCCCTTCCCCCCGGGGCAGGGGCGGTCTTCACATGACGGCCGCCCGCGTCCGCCCCTACCGCAGCAGCGCCGCGTCCGCCTCGGGAAGCCAGCTGCCCGGCGGACGGCGCAGCCAGCCCTCGGCCGCGCCGAGCGCACCGGCCGCGGCGGCCAGCGCCCGCAGCCCCGGGTGACGCTCCCCCGGCCGGTGCACCAGGCTGACCAGGCTCAGCGGCACCGGTTCCACCAGCGGCACGTTCACCGTCCCCGGGATCCGCGGGCCGCCGACCGTGGTCAGCATCGGATCGCCGTGCCGGGCGAGGTAGCGGGCCGTCTCGTCCACGCCCACCGGCGGCACGTACGGCGCTGCCGCCGTCAGACCGTGCTCCCGCAGCAGCCGGGTGCCGAGGTCGGCCCACTCGGTGGTCGCCGGGTTGCCCGCGCAGACGTCGACGGGGTGCCCCGCCAGCTCGGCCGGGCGCAGCACGGAGCGGTCGGCCAGCGGATGGGTGTCCGCCATCATCACCGAGATCCGTTCCAACCGCACCGGCAGCTGGACGAGTCGACCGCGCACCGGGGCGGGCAGCCCGGCGAAGCGGCCGAAGGAGGCGTCCAGCCGGTGGGCCAGCAGTTCGGCGGCCGCCGCGGCCAGTCCGCCGTGGAAGCGGGCCAGCAGTTCGCCCTCCGGCCAGGCGGCCCGGGCCCGTTCGAGCACCCGGTCGGCGGTGAGGTCCGGGCCGGTGACGTCACTGTTGAGGTCGAGCAGCAGCGGCCGGGCGGCGGCCCCGGATCCGGCCGCGGCCTCGGCGAGGATCTCGTCGTGCAGGGCGAGGAACCCGCGCGCCCGGGGCAGCAACCGCCGCCCGGCCGGAGTGAGTTCGACACTGCGGGTGGTGCGGGTGAACAGTGCTTCGCCGAGCTGCCCCTCCAGGGTCCGGACGTCCCGGCTGAGTGCCTGCTGGGCGGTGTGCAGCCGCTCCGCGGCCCGGCCGAAGTGCAGGGTCTCGGCGGTCGCGACGAAGCCGCGGAGCAGGCGGGGGTGCAGGTCACGGGGCATGGGCGGCAGATTAACAACAGCGTGTTGTGAGTGCGGCGAAACAGGTGTTGGACGGCCGCCCGCCACCGGCACCAGGCTGTGAGCACCCCCCTTCCCCCTGCTCACAGGAGCCCGATGCCCCCGCGCGCCGTCCTCACCTCCTACCGGCGGCTGTTCGCGGCCCCCGGCGCCGTCGCCTTCACCCTGACCGGGCTGCTCGGCCGGCTGGCGCTGTCGATGAACGGCGTCGCCCTGGTGGTGCTGCTCTCCGAGCGGCGCGGCTCGTACGGGCTGGCCGGGGCCGTCTCGGCGGCCGGACTGGTCGCCGGCGCGGTCGGGATGCCGCTGATCGGACGGCTGGTGGACCGGTACGGGCAGGCGCGGGTGACGGTACCGGCCGCGCTGTACAACGCCGTTCCGCTGACCGGGCTGCTGCTCTGCGTCCGGCTCGGCGCACCCGACTGGACGCTCCTCCTCTGCTCCGCGGCCGGCTCGGCGGCACCCAACCTCGGCGGCATGGCCCGCTCCCGCTGGGCGCACCTGTACCGGGACGACCCGGCCGCCCGGCACCTGGCCAACTCCTTCGAACAGGCCCTGGACGAACTCTGCTTCATGGCCGGCCCGGTGCTCGCCATGCTGCTCTGCACCACGCTCGCCCCGGAGGCCGGACTGATCACCGCCGGGACCCTCGGCGCCACCGGCGCCCTGCTGTTCGCCGCCCAGCGGCGCACCGAACCCCCGCTGCCCCCCGCCCCGGCGCAGGGGCGGGAACCGGCCGGACCGCGGCACGGCTCCCCGCTGCGGGTGCCCGGGCTGCGGGTGCTGGTGCTGACCTTCCTGGCGACCGGCACGGTCTTCGGCGCCACCGAGATCACCACCGTGGCGTACGCCGACGCGCTCGGCCACAAGGCCTCCGCCGGGCTGCTGCTGGCCCTGTTCGCGGCCGGTTCCTGCGTCGCGGGGCTGCTGTTCGGGCTGCTGACCCCGCGCCGGGCACCGGGCACGCGGTTCCTGCTCGGCGCCACCGCGATGGCCTCGGTCCTGCTGCTGCCGCTCGCCGCCGGACTGGGCGGGGCCGGACTCGGGCTGCTCGGGACGGCCCTGTTCGCGGCCGGTACCGCCACCGCGCCGACCATGGTGACCGGGATGACGCTGGTCCAGGAGCTGCTGCCGCAGCGGCAGTTCAACGAGGGCATGGCGATGGCAGTGTCCGGCATCGTGGTCGGCATCTCGGCCGGGGCGGCGCTCGCCGGGGCGGTCGCGGAGCGGGCCGCTCCGGGCACCGGCTACCTCCTGCCCGCCGCGGCCGCCGGGCTCGCGCTGCTGATCGCGCTGGCGGGGCGCCGGCACCTGACGGCGCGCGGGGCGGCGGCGGCCGCACCGCCCGAGAGGGTGCCGGGTGGAGTGCCGGGCGGGGCGTCGAGTGGGGCCCCGGAAAATGCCGCGCAGATTGTCAGTCCCACCCTCTAACGTCGAGGCATGGGGGAAATCACGTACGTCCGAGGCGATGCCACCACGCCCCAGGGCAAGGGCGTGAAGGTGGTCGCGCACGTCTGCAACGACCTCGGCGGCTGGGGCAAGGGCTTCGTGCTCGCGCTCTCCAGACGCTGGCCCGAACCCGAGGCCGCGTACCGGCGCTGGCATCGAGAGCGGGCGAAGAACGACTTCGGCCTGGGCGCCGTCCAACTGGTGGCGGTCGATCCGCACGTCTGGGTGGCCAACCTGGTCGGCCAGCGCGGCATCCGCACGGGGCGCTCGACCGGGGTGCCGGTGCGGTACGAGGCGATCGACACCGGACTGGCCGCGCTCGGTGAGCACGCGCTCCGGCTCGGTGCCTCCGTCCACATGCCGCGGATCGGCTGCGGCCTGGCGGGCGGGCGATGGGACCGGGTCGAACCGCTGGTCACCGCCCGGCTGACGGCCCGGGGCGTACCGGTGACCGTCTACGACGTCGACTGACGGCCTGCTCCAGCAGGTCCTGCCCTTCCACCGATCCGCCTTCGCGCCTCTCCACCGTCCCGTCGACCGGTTCCTACCGGTCAGCCGGCTCCGCCCGGTCGGACCCGACCGCCACGCGCGCGGCCGGCCAGGCGTACACGTACTCGGGCAGCAGGAACCCTCCGGGGAACTCGCCCTCCTGTGCCCGGACCCGCTCGGCGCCCTCGCGCTCGTAGAAGGCGATCGCGCGGGTGTTGTCCCGCAGCACCTCCAGGGAGAGTCCGGCCCCGGGGTGCCGCTCGGCGACGTGGGTGCGGCCCGCGGTCAGCAGCTCGCGCCCGATGCCGCCGCCGTTCAGGCCGGGGCGGACGTGCAGGTTGTCGATCAGCACTCCGCCGTCCGGCTGCGGGACGAGGTAGATGAATCCGACCATCGCGCCCGCTCGTTCGGCGATCAGCAGTTCGGGCGTGTTCTCCGGCCCGCCGTAGTCGGCGCAGTCGGTGTCCAGGCGCAGGGTCCACAGCTCGCGTCGCTGGGCGACCATCCCGTCACCCAGTCCCGCGTCGGGGACGATTCCCCGGTAGGTCGTGCGCCAGCTGTGGGCGTGCAACTCGGCGACGGGCTCGGCGTCCTGCACTCCGCCGCGCCGAATGACGGTCCGTCCTGAACTGATCATGTGACCAGCCTCCCACAGAGATGGAGTTGAACATGTTCAACCGATACGTCTACAGTACCGCTCAGCTTTTGAACGCGTTCGAAATAAGGGGGGTCGCCGTGGCACCGGATGCGGAGGGGGCATCCGGTGCCACGAACACCGACACCGGATGGAACGTCGTCTCCGGCTAGGCTCGTGCTCGTGGACGACCTGGCAGCGACGAACCGAACGGACGGCGAGAACGGCACGGCCGGGGCTCCGGCCGCGCCCGACCCGGGGAGCGGGACCGGGCCGGAGGGCGGAGCACTGCCCGGCGGCCGGGCCCGGCCCAAGACCGACAAGAGTGAGGCGACCCGTGCCCTGATCCTGGAGACCGCCATGCGGCTGTTCCAGGAACGGGGCTACGAGAAGACCACCATGCGCGCCATCGCCACCGAGGCCGGCGTCTCGGTGGGCAACGCGTACTACTACTTCTCGGCGAAGGAATTCCTGATCCAGGGGTTCTACGACCGGATGACCTACGAGCACGCGGCCGACGCCAAGCGCCGGATGTCCCACACCCGGGACTTCTCCGAGCGGCTGGAGATCGCACTGACCTCCTGGCTCGACACGGCCGCGCCGTACCACGAGTTCGCCGCGCAGTTCTTCAGGACGGCAGCCGACCCGACCAGCTCGCTGAGCCCGTTCTCCAACGATTCCCACCCGGCCCGGGCCACGGCGGTCGAGCTGTTCCGCGACGTCCTCCAGGGCTCGGAGCTGGCGCCCAAACTGGACGCCGAACTGGTCGAGCTCCTGCCCGACGTGCTCTGGCTGTACCTGATGATCGTGGTCCTCTACTGGGTCTTCGACCGGACCGAGGACACCGAGCGCACACGGGAGTTCGTCCGCCGGTCCACCCCCATGGCGGCCCGGGTGATCAACCTCTCGCGCTACCGGGTGTTCCGGCCGATCGTCCGCGACGCCAAGGGCCTGATCCAGGACTTCATCCTGCCCACCATCGGTAAGACGGCGGTCAAGTAGCGCCCGCGGCAATACCGGAGGCCGGCCCGCGAACGGGCCGGCCTCCGGTGTCGGAACGGGCTCAGAACTCGGTCGGCGTCCAGGCCCGCACCGGGGTGCGCAGCAGCAGGTCCACGGCGGCCGCCGCCCCCGGGCGCAGCTCGCCGACCAGGGCGGCCGCGGCCAGCCTCGACGCCGTCTCCGCGCCCAGGTAGAGCGAGCCCAACTCCGAGGCGCCGAGCGCGAGGTCGGCGTCGTCCGTGGTCCGGGTGCAGCGGCCGGTGCCGTCCTCGGCCGCCTCCAGCGCCCAACGGCCGGAGGCGTAGCCCAGCTTGTCGTCGACCTCCAGCACCACCCGGCCGGGGGCGCCGTAGCTGCGGGCGCGGAACGCGGCCTCGACGTCCAGCACTCGCACCCAGACGAGGTCTCCGTTGTCCTCGTGCGGGGTGGCCGCGCGCGGGTCCTGGAGCAGCAGCGGCAGCGGGTCGTCCGGGCCGAGGTTGCGCACCTCGACCCGGGCCACCCAGTCCACCGACAGCACCAGGCGCCAGAGTTCGACGGCGGTGGGCAGGTCGAGAGCGATGAACTCGTCCACGGAGAGCGTGCCGTCGGGGTAGGCGCCGTCCCACTTGGGGTCGATCCGGTAGAGCACCAGGCCGGTGACCGTGCCGGCGGCATCCCGGTGGACGGCGGCGAACGGCTCCTTGAAGTCGTCGCCGGGCGTGCGGACTTCGCCGCTGGTGCGCTCCCACCAGAGCGCGTCGCGCTCGATCGCGCCCGGCTGGGTGCGCCGCCAGCGCTCGTACAGGTCCGCGCCCAGCTCGCGCAGCTCCGCCATGGTCACGAAGTCGATCCGGCCGCCGGGGACGCCCGGCAGGCCCTCGCGCAGACCGCGGGTGCGGCGCAGGTCGATCCTCCAGCCGCTGCCGTGGGTGGCCGGACCGAAGCCGAACCGGCCGTAGATGTTGTACTCGGCGGCCATCAGGACGGCGACCGCGCAGCCGCGCTCGGCCGCGGCCGCGAGGTCCCGGCGCATCATCGCGCTGAGCAGGCCGCGCCGGCGGTGGGTGGAGCTCACCGTGACGTTGGTGACGGCGTCGGCCGGGACGACGGACCCGCCGGGGACGGTCAGTTCGGTGTCGAAGCTGCGGTAGGTGGCGATCTGGCGCTCGCCGTCGAAGCCGGCCAGCATCCGGCCCGGCTCCCACTGCCGGCGGCGCAGGTCCTCCGCGACGGGCACGTGGGGGCGCAGGAAGCCGAAGTTGAGCGCCCGGTTCCACTCCGCCACCTCGTCCACCGAGACGGCCCGGACCTGGAGCCCGCTCACGCTGTCGACGTCCGTGTGATCGATGCTGTTGCCCATGGGGCCACCGTACGGCGGCCCTCCGGGGGGTGGCATCCGAATTATTCCGTGCCCGACCCGTGGTGCTCGCCGGGCACCACCACCCAGTGGTTGGTGCGCAGGACGCGGTCCGCGAAGTCCAGGTCCCGCTCGCCGACCAGCCGGAAGCCGAGCGCCCGGCAGATCCCGTTGGACGCTCCGTTGGTCGTCCCCGGGTTGGCGTGCACCTCGCCCCAGCGGCCGTCCTCGGCGGCGGCGTCCAGCACGCTGCGGACCGCCGCCTTGGCGAGGCCGCGCCCCTGGTGCTCGGGCAGCACCATCCAGCCGATCTCGGAGACGCTCTCGCCGTCCTCCTGGTCCGACCAGAGCGTGACGATGCCCGCCGCCTCTCCGTCCTGCGCGCCGTCCGGCACGATCATCCTGATCCAGGAGCTGTCCCCGGCCACCAGGGCCAGGTCCGCGCGCAGCCGCTCCTCCACCCGCGCCCGGGGCAGCGGGCCGCCGAGTTCGGCCATCATCACCGGGTCGCAGCGCATCCGGACGTACGCCCCGACGTCCCCCGCCCGAACATCCCGCAGTCGCACGACGCCTCCTCAGTGCCGGTCCTCGCGGTCACGCTAGCGCGCCCCACCGACAGTGGCGCCCGGGCCGGCCCGCCTGGCATCCTCGTGCCGGTTCAGGTACAGACGATCCGCTTCGGGGGGCACCATGGAGGACGAGTACGTCCGCAGGCTGAAGGAGTACGAGAGCCGGGCGCTGACGGCGAAGCTGGTCGGCGGGCTGACCGTGGCCGGCTGGCTCTGGGCGCTCTGGCTGGTCCTCGCGCCGGGCAACGGGCTGTGCGGCTCACCGGCTTTCTACCAGCCGACCGGCTTCCACCTGGCCGAGGCCTGCGACTCCGAGATGATCGGCCGGGTCGGCGGCGCGTTCGCCGTCTTCCTCGTGTCGCTCCCGGTCGCCGCGCTCTGGGGCTGGACAGTGGTGCGGCTGCGCGACAGCCGCCGGGCGGTGGCCGCCGTGGCCGGCCGGTAGCCGGGTGGGACGGCGGCCGGCTCGGCCTCCCGGACGCCCTCGGTGCCGAGTGCCTCGCGCCGACCCGGCCCCGCGGGACGCCCCGGTCGCGCCCGCCCCGGTCCTCGCGGCCGCCGCGCAGGGGGCGGGGCCGGTCGCACCCGTGAGGTGCTGACCGGCACCCGCCGGCCCGGGCGTCAGGGGCGGGCGTAGAAGTCCGGGGTCCCCATGATCCAGAGGCTGGCCTGCTTGACCGGCATGCCGACCCGCGGGGCCTCGATCATCTGGTCGTCGCCGATGTAGAGCCCGACGTGGTGGATGTCGGCGGCGCGCCCGGTGTCGGTCCAGAAGACCAGGTCGCCGGGGCGCAGCTGGCGGTAGCCGATCGGGGTGCTCTGGGCGTACTGGTCGGCGGCGAAGTGGTTGAGCTGCCGGCCGCCCTCGCGCCAGGCCATCATCGTCAGCCCGGAGCAGTCGTAGCCGCCCGGGCCCTCGCCGCCCCAGACGTAGGGCAGGCCGATCTTGGACTTGGCGAAGGCGATGGCGGCGGCCGCGCCCTCGGCGGACCACGGGCGGGCGAGGGGCGGTGCGGGGTGGGCCCTGGTGGCAGCGGCGGCCGCTGCCGCCGCCGCGGCCTCGGCCTCCCGGGCGGCCTGCTCGGCGGCGGCGCGGGCGGCGGCCTCGGCCTCGCGGGCGGCGATCTCCTCCAGGGCCTCGCGGCGCCGGCGCTCCAGCTCGACGGTGGTGTTCCGGGCGGCGGCCAGCTCGGCCAGCAGTTGCTCGCGGCGCCGCCCGGCGGCGGCCACCTCGTCCTGCTGGGCGGCCAGCCGCCGCTCCGCCCCGACCTTGGCCGCGCCGACCTCGGCGGCGGCCTTCCCGGCGGCCTCGGTGGCGGCCCGGGCGGCGGCGGAGGCACCGCGGGCGGCGGCCGCGGTGGAGGTGGCGGCGTCCAGGATCTGCCGGGTGCGCTCGCTGACCTGGCCGACCGCGGCGGCGCGGTCGCCCGCGTCGCGCGCGCCGTGGGCGCCGAGCAGGGCGTTGAGGGCGGACAGTTCGGCCCCCGCGCCCTGCCGGTACGTCTCGGCCGCGAGCCGGGCCGCGTCCTCGGCGGCGGCGGCCCGCTCGGTCTCGGCGGCGGCGGCGCGCCGCGCGGCGGCGACCTCCTCGGCGCGGGCCCGGGTGAGGGCGAGCCGGGCGCCGTTGTAGGCCTCGACGGCCTGTTCGGCGGTGCGCCCGGCCCGGTCCAGCTCGGTGCGGGCGGCGGTGAGCGCGGTCTCCAGAGCGGCGGCCGAGGAGGCCTTGCCCTCGGCCTCGGCCCGGGCCCGGTCGATCTCCTCGGTGGTCGGGTACGGGTCCTCGCCCACGGCCCGGCCGGCCGTCGGTTCGGGGTCGGCCGGGGCGGCCTGGGCGGCGGGGAGCAGCCCGAGCAGGGCGGTGAGGGACAACAGGAGGGTCGGCAGGATCCTGCGCGCCACGCGACATCCCTTCTGACGGGTCCGGAGGGGACGGCGTCGGACGGCGCGCGGCGTACGGGCGGTCGGCGGCCCGGGGGTCGGCGGGGGTCCGATGAATCATCCCATCACGTGACAGAACGGTCACATGATGCTCATGTTCTCAATTCCGGCGGCCTTCACACCCGGAAAGTGCTCCGCCGGTCGGGTGACCATCGGATGATCTGACCAAGCCTCGGCTCCGGCCGGACCGCGGGGCGGGCGGGGACACGGACCGGGACCCGCGCGCAGGAGGCGGGCTACCGGCCGATCCGACGGGTGTGGGTGCGCAGCCGGTGGTGCCGCTCCGGCCGGCTCTCCAGCCCGGTCGGCCCCACGGCGAAGACCCGGCTGCGCCCGGCCCGGACCGTACGACGGCGCTGCTGCGCCAGGCGGGAGCGGTCCGGACCGGCCTCGGCCGATCCGAGCGCCGGGTCCGCCGCGCCCCGGGCCGTCCCGGCGGCGGCCGCCGAACGACGGTCGGCCAGCCGGGCCTGACGGCGGGCCAGCGCCCGGGCGGCGTGCGCGTCGAGGTGGGCGCTGGCCCGGGCGGCCATCCGCTCGGCCACCCGGTGCGCCGCCGGGTGGTTGGCGGGCACCTTGTCGGGGGCGCCGGCGATCAGGTCGAAGAGCCAGGTGCGGGCCCGGTCCGCGCGCCGGTGCAGCAGGCGCTCGCGCCGCAGCGCACGCGCCCGGCGGCGGGGGCGCGTGGCGTACCGCCAGCGGGCCCACGGGCTGCTCGGGCGGGCCAGCCGGATCGCCCCGATCCAGGACAGGCCGGGGACCATGATCCCGAGCAGGCCGGTCCACACCTTGCCCTTGAGCAGGGTGATCACCGAGGCCAGCGAGTTCACCGAGATGATCGTGATCAGGCCCCACCTGGTCTCCTCGCCGGGCACCACGCCGAGCGGCACGTACCCGACCAGCAGCAGGGAGGTGAACAGGATGCCGAAGATCACCGCGTCCACCGATTTGCGGCCCTGTTCGCTCCAGTACACGTCGTCCAGGTGCAGGATCAGCGCGAACTCGTCCAGCACCAGACCGCAGCCGATGCCGAAGGCCAGGCCGAACACGTCGATCCACGGGTGCCCGCCGTAGGTGGCGAACACCCCGATGCCGCCGAGCAGCAGGAAGCCCAGGCCGAACACCATGTGGTGGATGTGCAGGCCGCCCGGGGTCACGTTGCCCGGCCACCAGCGCACCTGGGCGCGGATCATCCGGACGCTGAACCGGATGAAGACGAAAGAGGTGATGAATCCGACCAGCAGCAGGAACAGCGGTTGCTTGTGCGCGGCGACGATGTGCTCGCGGTAGCCGTCCAGCAGTGTCGTCATGGGTCTTACCTTCGTTCCTGGTCCTGCGTCCTGCCTGCCGTGACGTGGCCCGGTGGCCGGGGCCTGGGCCCGGGGACCGCATCGCCCCGGCACCGGCCCGACGTCCGGTCAGAACCCTCGAGTGCGCTTGGCCGCCCGGCGCGGCACGACCGGGTAGAGCGACGGGCGCTCGGCGCCGACCGGCAGTTTCAGGAACAGCCGGGCGATCTCCCCGCCCAGGTTCACCCCGACCGCCAGCGCCATCGCGATCGCCGCCGCCCGGAAGACCGACACCAGGCCGGCGCTGGAGTGCCCCTGGGCGAAGGCGAGCATCCCGAGGTAGAGCGCCGAACCGGGCATCAGCGGACCGATCGCGGCGGTCACGTACGGCAGCGCCGACCCGTTGCGGTAGCGCGCCATCAGCTGGCCGAAGAGGCCGACCAGCCCGGCCGCCACGCCGGTCGCCGCGATCGGGTTGACGCCCGCGTTGTACACCAGCGCACCGTAGCTGGCCCAGCCGATGCCGCTGTTGACGGTGACCAGGGCCAGCGTGCGGCGGTCGGTCTGCAGCAGCGTCGCGAAGGCCAGGGTCAGCAGCATCGCGGCGACCATCTGGACCGGCGGGTAGTTGACGCCCACCAGGCTCTCGTCCGGGCGCAGGTTCGCCTCGAAGCCGACGCCCAGGTAGAGGATCACCATCACCCCGATCACGATGCCCGCGACCAGGTAGATCACTTCCAGCAGGCGGGCCGCGGCGGTGATGTAGAAGCCGGTCAGGCCGTCCTGCACGGCGGCGACCAGGGCGCGCCCGGGCAGCAGGGCGAACAGGCCACCGGTGATCACGACCGAGCCGCGCAGGCCCCAGTCGTTGAGCGAGAGGATGATGCCGGAGGCGGCGGCCGGCATCGCGGCCGCCACGAACTGGTAGAACTCCGGCAGCCGGCGCCGGGCCAGCGCGGAGGCCAGCCGGTCGCCGAGGACGGCCGCGACGAAGGCGCTCGCGAACACCAGCCAGGCCTTGTCGTCCACCCGCCCGCCGACCAGGAAGGTCGCCGCGCCGGCCAGCAGGCCGGTGGTCAGGGCGAGGAACCAGGCGGGGTACGGGTGCCGGTTGCGGCGGATCAGCGCGAGCCGGCGGTAGGCGTCGTTGACCGTCACGTTCTCCGCGGTGATGTCCGCGACCAGCGCGTACACCGCGTCGAGCCGGGTGTAGTCGGAGGTCCGGCGGCGCACCACGCGGTCGGCGGTGACCGGCGGCTCGACCAGCGAGGGCTGGTACGAGATGCCGATCAGGGTGAAGGTGACCTGCGGCTCGCAGCGGTCCAGCCGGTAGGCGTGCGCGATGCCGAGCATCGCCGCCTCGACGTCCTCGGCCGCCTCGCCGCTGGCCAGCAGCAGCTCGCCGATGCGCAGCGTCAGGTCGAGGATGCGCGGGACGTTGCGGGTGACGGACGCGGAGGGGTGCATTTCGCGGGCGGTGCGCTCGAAGGCGGGCCGCTCGGACATCGGGGTGCGCAGCAGGGTGCGCATCCGGTCCGGCCAGGGCGCCTCGCCGGGGGCGCCGGCGGTGAGGTCCGGGACCGGGATGCCGGTGGGCGGGGTGTAGCCGGCCGCCCGCCACTCCTCGGGGGTGAGGGTGTCCTCGGCGACCGAACGGCGACGGGCCGGGCGCTCGGTCCCGGCCGGTCCGGTCGCGGCGCGGACCGCCGGCCCGGGTACCGGCTCGGGTACCGGCTCGGGCTCGGGCTCGGGCTCGGGGGCCAGCAGGCCCTTGGTCTCCGGAACGGGCAGCGCGAGCGGGACGACGGTGGTGGGCTCGACCGGCGGGGCGGGGTAGCCGAGCAGGCCCTCGGTGGGCGGGGCGTCGGCGGGGTGCACCGGCTTCGGGGGTGCCTGCCGCGCCTGCCGGACCGCCCTGCCTCCCCTGGCCCGCTTGCCCGTACCCGGTCGGCCCCGCTTAGGCACTTCCGCTCCTTGCCACCCCTGGCGGCCTCCGGCCACCGCTCGATCTCGGGTTACACCTTGCCTGATCGAACAGCCGGACGCACATGTACGCGGCGTCCCGTGGCAGGAGCGGCGGACGCCTACCCGGCGCGGTGGCGGGTGGCGGACGCCGCGCCGGAGCGGCGCGCCCGCAGCAGCTCGATCGCCACCGGGATCACCGAGACCAGCACGATGCCGACCAGGATGGCCTCGATGTTGTCCCGGACGAACGGGATCTGCCCCAGGAAGTAGCCGAGCACGGTGACGCCGCCGCCCCACAGCACGCCACCGACCAGGTTGAACACCACGAAGCCGCGGTAGTTCATCCTGCTCACCCCGGCGACGATCGGGGTGAAGGTGCGCACGATCGGCACGAAGCGGGCCAGCACGATCGCCTTGGGGCCGTGCCGGTCGAAGAAGGCGGCGGCCTTCTCGACGTTCTCCTGCTTGAAGATCCGGGAGTCGGGACGGCGGAAGAGGCTCGGGCCGACCTTGCGGCCGAAGAGGTAGCCGACCTGGTCCCCGGCCACCGCGGCGACCACGATCAGCGCGCAGACCAGCCAGAGCGGCTGGTGCAGGTAGGTACCGCCGGCCACCAGCAGGCCGGTGGTGAACAGCAGCGAGTCACCCGGCAGGAAGAAGCCGATCAGCAGACCGGACTCGGCGAAGACGATGGCCAGGATGCCGATCAGGCCGAAGGTGGAGATCAGGGTGGTCGGATCGAGCCAGGACGGGCCGAGGGCGAGGCTGGTCACGGTGCGGGCACTCCGGGAGGTCGAGTCTTGGCAATGAAACAGTAAAGCATTGACAAAGACTCGGCTGGAGGCGGAATGGTTCCCGGGCCGGGCCGCACACGGCGGGGCGCGGAGCGCGCGGGACGACCGGGAACGCGCGCGGCCCCGGCGGGGGGCCCGGGAGGGGCCGGCCCGCCGGGGCCGCGCGGTCGAGGACGGTCAGAGCCCGTAGCGCTCGACGATCTCCTCGTGCCGGGCGGGGGCCGCGCCGGCCGCCTTGGCCAGCTCCGCCCAGGCGAGCGGGTGGGCCCAGCCCTCGGTCAGCCGCAGCAGCAGGGCGTCGGCCTCGGCGGCCGAGGCGGTCGGCGGGACGCCGAGGGCCGCGTAGACACCGGGCAGGGTGTCGCCGCCGTCCGCCGGGTCGGTGATCCGGTACTGCTCCCCGCTGTACACCCAGACCGCGTACCCCGCCCCGTGCAGCTCCTCCCGCAGGGCTGACCACGGCTCGTCGCCGGGCCAGCCGCCGTCGATCCAGTAGGTGGTGTACCCGGCCGGGTCGAGCAGGGTGAGCAGCTCGAACACCGGGCGCCAGCGCTGCCGCTCCTCCTCGGGGGCGTCCTCGGCCGGCGGGCGCTCCAGCAGGGCCGGGGCGAAGACCACCACGTCGCCGTGGTTGAGCGTCAGGTCGTCCCCGAGCACGGGCAGGATGCGGGCGGTGGCCGGGCCGGTCCGCAGGGCGGGCAGGTCGGACGTCGCGCCGTTGGTGCGGGTGGCCCGAATGGTGACCAGCTGCCACTCCTCGTCCACCGGGCCTTCGGGCTCGTCGAACTCGATGTCGAGCAGCGCGCCGGTGGAGCGGACCACCGCCCAGTCCCGGTTGGCGGTGGCCGCGGTGATCAGGTGCCACAGGTCCGGCTCCCGGACCGCCCGGTGGCCGTCCTCCTCAGCACTGTCCTCGGTGCTGTCCGCGGCGGAGTCCGCGGCCGGCGCCGCGCGCTCCAGCAGTTCCAGGTACATCCGCTGCGCGGTGGCGTGGTCGCCCAGCTCGGTGGCGGCGTGGGCGGCGAGGCGGCGGGTGTTGATCACCTCGTCGTCCAGCGCCAGGATCGCCCGGCACTGCTCCAGCGCCTCGGCCCAGCGGCCCTCGGCGGCGGCCCAGCGGGCGCGTATCCAGTGTCCGTCGGCCGGGGCGGAGGCGGCCACCCGGTCGGCGAGGCGGCGGATGCCCTCGGCGTCCCGGGCCTCGATCAGCATCTCGCCGAGCGCGCCGGTCAGCTCGCGGTCGGCCGGGTCGTCCTCCAGGTACCGCCACAGCAGGTCGGCCGCGGCGCGGGCGTGGCCGAGGCCGCCCAGCACGGTGGCCAGGAGCACCGCCAGTCCGGTGGCGCCGGCCTGCTCACCCCGGTACCGGTCCAGGGCGACGGAGAGCAGGTCGGCGCCGGTCTCGTAGGGCACCCGGACCTCGGCCAGGTGCGCCGTCAGCTCGCCCGGCGGGACGGGCAGCTCGGGCTCCGGCAGTGCCTCGGCGGCCGCGCGCAGCGCCGCGACCTGCTCCGACACGCCGTCGGTGCGCCGCAGCCGGGTGAGCTTGCGCTCCCCGGTCGCGGCGAGGGTGAGCGCCACCGTACGGGCACCGCGGGCGAGCGCGAGCCGCCCCGCCGCCAGCAGCAGGTCCACGCACGGGCGGTGCGCGCCGACGCCGTCCAGGTAGCCGACCCAGCCGGCCAGGACGGCGCCCAGTTCGGCGTCGTTCTCCCGGGCCCCGGCCGCGACCAGCAGCTCGACCGTCTGCGTCCAGGCGGTGCGCAGGTCGGCGTGCCGTTCGGCCTCGGCCCGCTCGGGCAACAGGGCGAGCGCCTCCTCGGTGCGGCCGAGCGAGGCGAGCGCGCGGGCCCGCAGCAGGGCGCCCCAGCGCTGGTCGCGCTCGTCCAGCCGGCGCCCCTGCGTCTGCTCGGCCCGCTCGGCGGTCGCCAGCAGCTCCAGCACCTCCTCGTGCCGGCCCAGCAGGTGCAGGGTGCCGGCCCGGGCCTGGTGGAAGCGGAGCGAGACCGGCTGGCCGGCCGCCCGCATCCGGTTGGCCGCGGAGTCCAGGTGGTCCAGCGCCTCGGCCGCCCGGCCGTCGTCCTCCAGGGCGTCGGAGTACTCGCGGGACAGGCAGTCGTAGCAGGCCCGGTCGGGCTCGATCCGGTCCAGCGTCTCGCCGACCACGGCGAGCCGCTCGGCCACGTACCCCGGCCCGTCGACCCGGGCGTGGCAGATCGCGAAGTCCTGCACCACGCAGACGGACTGCGGGCAGTTCGCCGTCTCCTCCCGGTGCGCGAAGTCCAGCAGGTCGACCGCCTCGGGCAGCACCGCCTCGCCCTGCTGGCGCTTGTTCAGCAGGTTCTGCATCCGCCAGTGCCGCAGGTAGACCTCGACCCAGGGCAGGCCGAGCGCCCGGGCGGCGGCCACGGCCTCCGGGTAGAGCGCGTCGAGCTGCTCGTTCCGCCCCTCGGTGGCGTGCTCGGGCAGCTCGACGATGGCGTCGGCCAGCCGGTGGTGGCCGGCCTCGGCCAGCTGCCGGTGGGTGTCGCGCACCCAGGCCCAGATGTCGGTGGTCATGCCTGCTCCCCCTGCGTCGTGCTGATGAGGTGTCTACCGCACCCCACTGACAATCCGTCCGTCACCGCTCCTCCGAGAGCGCGCCGGGGCTGTCCGGGACCTCCGGCAGACCGGCCGGGACGGCGGCGGTCAGGGCGGAGACCGCGGTGCCGATGCCGGCCAGCGCGGCGGTGAGGTCGCCCTCGGACGGTCCGGACGAGGCCGCGGCCATGATCACCTTGATCGAGCGGAGCAGCCCGGCGGCGGTCGCGCTGCCGGTGTGCCCGCCGCGGTAGGCGGCCAGCAGGTCCTGGACCGCCGGGCTGGCCAGGTTGAGGTAGAGCCGGGCCCGGACCTCGCCGTCGGTGCGGGCGGTGAAGGCGCGGGCCAGCCGCAGGGCGGCCGAGGGTATCCGGGCGTCCGCCCGGTCGTCCTCGATCCGGGCCTTCAGCTCGGCCTCGCGGTCCGGCACCAGCACCAGCGGCAGGCCGGGCGGGTCGAAGCGGGCCGGGACGAGCTGCTCGCCCGGGTCGGCGAGGGCGCCGGCCAGCCAGGCCGACTCGTGCTCCGGCAGCGGGCGCTCCGGGTCGCGGAACAGCTCGCGGTCGCCCTGCTCGCTGCCCAGCTCGACCACCCGGCAGCCGCGCAGCTGGGCGTAGCGGCGCAGGAACGGCAGGACGGCGTAGCGGTCGCCGCGGGCGATCGGCACCCGCATCGCCCGGTACAGCATCTCCTCGAAGCCGCCGCCGCTGCCGAGCGCGACGTGCACCGCGCCGCCTCCCGCCGCGCGCAGCGCGCCGGCCGTGAGGTCGCCCTGCGAGGTGGGCACCGGGACGTCGTCGGCGAGCAGGGTGAACAGCCGGTCGTCGCAGAGCGCGGCACCGAGCAGGTCGTTGCCGTGCCGGGCGAGGATGCGGCGCCACGCGGCGGGCCGCAGCCGGGCGGTCTCGTAGAGGCCGTCCACGATGGCGTCGGCGAGGGCCTTGCGCAGCGCGTGGTAGTGCTCGTCGCGCTGGAGGTCCTCGCGGCTGGCGGTGGGGGTGAGCCGGTTGGACTCGACCACGCCGCCGATGAACCCGGCCCAGCGGGGCAGCAGGTCGCGGGCGTCCTCGGCGAGCAGCATGCCGCGCAGGTAGACGGCGAGGTCGCGGTTGTCGCTGCTGCCGTAGGTGCCGCCGTCCTGGACCCAGAGCAGGCCGACCGCGTCGGTGACGTCCTCGACCGGGTGGACCGGGAAGGCGGTGAGCGGCTCGAAGCGGCGGCCGAAGGCGGCGGCGAAGCGCATCCGGGCGGCGTACTGGTCGCCGTCGGAGGGGTGGCGCCAGGGCACCTCGACGGAGTTGACCGGCTGCTCGTCGTCCCCGAGGTGGACCGGGACCGGCAGCAGCACGCAGTAGCGGGTGAGCACGTCGCGCAGCACGTCCTCGTCGGCGAGGTGGGCGTGCTCGGCCTTGAGGGTCAGCTCGACCACCGTGCCCGGGCGGGGCCGGGCGGGCACCGGCTCGACCCGGTACTGCTCGCCGCCGCGGCTGCGGTAGCGGTGGCCGAGGTGCGGTTCGCGGTGCGAGGTGGTGGTGACGGTGACCTCGTCGGCGACCGAGAAGGCGGAGAGGAAGCCCAGGCCGAAGGCACCGATCAGCTCCTGGTTGCCGGTCAGTTCGCGCAGCATCCGGGTGTAGCCGGTGCCGACGGTGGCCAGGTAGGAGTGGATCTCGGGTTCGGTGAGGCCGGCGCCGGTGTCCTCGATGGCGACGGTCCGCCGGGCGGCGTCGGCGCGCACCCGGATCAGCGGGCGGTGGTGGCCGTCCGGGTCCTCCAGGAGCCGGCGGGTGTGCGAGTCGTGCGCGTTCTGGACGAGTTCGCGCAGGGCGACCAGCGGGGTGGAGTAGAGGTGGGTGGCGAGGACGTTCACCAGGCCGCCGAGATCGACCTCGGTCGTGCGCAGCTCCTCGGCGGGGGTGGGCTCGGGCGGGGCACCATCAGACATGGGTCCCCAGTGTGCCAGTGCGACTATCTGGCGACCATTTCTTTCTTCTTCGGCACCGTCCTGACGGAATGACGGAATACCGTCAACTCCGAATTGACCGATCCTCCCCCATCGGGGGAATTGCCACCCGTTCGGTGGAGTTCGTCCACCGCACTGGTGAAACCGCTAGAGCGCCCCTCCCCCGGACGTCCCCAGCACCGCCCGGCCGAGCCGCAGCAGGCAGTCCCCGAGGTCCGGCCTGGTGCTGTGGGGACGGTTCCGCACCCCGTCGTTGACCAGCGCGAACAGCGCGTGCACCCGGATCCGGGCGGCCGCCGGGTCGAGCCCGGGGTGCACCTGCCGCAGCAGGCCGACCCAGGTGCGCAGGAAGTCCCGCCGGAAGTCCACCGCGGCCCGGCGGTCCGGCGGGGCCAGCCGCTCCGTCTCGCTCAGCATGGCGCCCAGGTAGTCCCCGTTGCGCAGCGCGAAGCCGACGTACGCGCCCAGCCCGGCCTCCAGCGCCTCCCCCGGCCCGGCGGCGGCCGTGATCGCGCCGTCCACCTCGTGCCAGAGCCGCTCGCGGCTGCGCACCAGTGAGGCGGCGAGCAGCTCGGCCTTGCTGTCGAAGTGCCGGTACACGCTGGGGCCGGATATGCCGACGGCGGCGCCGAGTTGGTCGGTGCTGACGTTGTCGAAGCCGCGCTGGTGGAACAGCCGGACGGCCGCCGCGAGCAGCTCCTCCCGGCGCGCCCGCGGCCTGGGCTCCGGCACCGGCCCCGAGGCGGTCTCCGGCGCCACCGGCACTGCCCCGGAGGCGGACTCCGGGGCCGCCGGCACCGGCCCGGCGCAGGGCCCCGCGTCCGTCCCGTCCAGGGGGACCGCCAGGACGGCGGCGACCATCCCGCGCAGCAGCGCCTCGGCCCGTCGGGGCTGCGGCACCGCCGACTGGTAGGACAGCCCGGCGCAGGCCGAGAGCGCCGACCAGCAGAGCAACTCGGCGTCCCCGGCGGCGAGTTCCGGCCGTTCCACGCGCAGCACCGCGACCATCAGGGCGACGTCGGCGCGCAGTTCACGGCGCAGCGCCGCCCGCCGGGCCGGCGGCAGCAGCCGGGCGTCGCGCTGCACCAGGGTGCCGAGCGGGCGGTGGCCGACGGCGACGGCGGCCAGCGCGGCGCCGAGGTCGGCGGTGGTGCGGGCCGGGCGCAGGCCTTCGGCGAGTGCGTCCAGGCCCAAGCGGACGGCCCGGTCCAGCAGTTCGGGCTTGCCGCGGAAGTGCCGGTAGAGCGCGGGCGCGGTGATGCCGACGCCGGCGGCGACCTCGGTCATCGAGACCTGGTGGTAGCCGCTGCGGTGGAAGCGGTCGGCGGCCACGGCCAGGATCTGGGCGCGCCGCCCGGGCGGCCGTCGGACGACCATGGCGAGCCTCCCTCCCCTTCGGCCGGGCACCGGCCCGGCACTGGTCCCGCACCGGCCCGGCACCACGCCGGCCTCCGGAACGGCGCCGGCCTCTGGAACTGAACCGTGACCGGCGTCGACGGAAGGCTAGCAAGGATTCACTTCGCACCCCCGCAGACCGTGCTCCCCACCGGCTTTCCGTGCCCGGCCGAGTCTGGACAGCCGAAGCTACCCCGGATTAACTTGTGGAGCCACCACCAGGCAGGTTCCGCCCCGGCCGGCAGCCCCGGCCGGCGCCGTCGAAGGGAGCACCGCCGTGCGCCGCACCGTGTTCAACGAGGACCACGAGGCCTTCCGGGAGACCATCCGGGACTTCATCGCCAACGAGGTCGTCCCGGTCTACGAGAGCTGGGAGGCCGACGGTCACCCGCCGCGCGACTTCTACCGGCAGCTCGGCGAACTCGGCGTCTACGGCATCGAGGTGCCTGAGGAGTACGGCGGCGCGGGCGAGAGCGGCTTCAAGTACCAGGCGGTGATCGCCGAGGAGACCGCCCGGGCGGGCGTGAGCTTCGGCTCCTCCGGCGTGCACACCGGCCTGGTGCTGCCGTACCTGCTGGAGTACGCGAACGAGGAGCAGAAGCGGCGCTGGCTCCCCGGTTTCGTCTCCGGCGACATCATGACCGCGATCGCGATGACCGAGCCGGGCGCCGGCTCCGACCTCGCGGGCATCTCCACCACCGCGCGGCTCTCCGAGGACGGCACCCACTACGTCCTGAACGGCGCCAAGACCTTCATCACCGGCGGCGTGCTGGCCGATCTCGTCCTGGTGGTCTGCCGCACCGCCCCGTACGACCCGGAGAACCGTCGGGCCGGGCTGTCCATCCTCTGCGTGGACACCGCCTCCGCGGGCTACACCGTCGGCCGCAAGCTCCAGAAGATCGGCCTGCGCACCTCGGACACCGCCGAGCTGGCGTTCAGCGACGTCCGGGTGCCGGTGGAGAACCTGCTCGGCGAGGAGGGCAGGGCCTTCTCCTACCTGACCCACAACCTGGTGCAGGAGCGGCTGGCGATCGCCGTCGGCGCGTACGCGGCGGCCGCGGCGGCGGTGCGGTTCGCGGTCCAGTACGTCAAGGACCGCAAGGTGTTCGGCAAGGCGGTGGCCGAGTTCCAGAACACCAAGTTCACCCTGGCCGACTGCGAGTCCCAGGTGGTGGCGCAGCAGTCGATGGTGGACCGGGCACTGGAGCTGTACCAGCAGGGCGAGCTGACCGTCGCGGACGCGGCCGCGGCGAAGCTGTTCTGCACCGAGTCGGCCTCCACGGTGATCGACAAGTGCCTCCAGTTGCACGGCGGTTACGGCTACATCCTGGAGTACCCGATCGCCCGGCTCTACACCGACAACCGGGTGTTCCGGATCTACGGCGGCACCAGCGAGGTCATGCGCAGCATCATCGCCAAGTCGCTGGGCCTGTAGGGCCGTTCGGGTCCGACGGCACGGCGGGCCGCCCTTCCGCGGCGGCCCGCCCCGCTGTTCGCCGGCCCGGCGGGCGGGCTAGTTCGGTGAGCTGTGCTCGGCGCGCCAGGCCTCCCAGCCCGCGTTGGACGCCACCTTCGCCTCCCGCAGGGCCCGCTGGGCGAGCGCGGTCGGCGGGGTGTCCAGACCGCGCACCCAGCTGCGGCCGGCCGCGATCAGCGCCGCGCACACCACCACTGTCCCGGTCGCGCTGAGCAGCGTGCCGATCGCGGTGAGCGCCACGCCGCCGGTCAGCAGCGGGCGGTTGACCTGGAACCCGGAAATGACTCTGTCGTTGGTCGCCATGCCTCCACGATGCGGGCAGTCGGCGGAGCCTGCACCTCGGACCGCCCGGCCGCGTTACCTCCGGGTGCGGGGCGCGCGGGCGTCCGCGACCCTGGGCTCACGGAGTGCGCCCGGAGCCAGGAGGAGGCACGGTGCCCGATCTCGAACAGCTCGCCGTGGAGCACGCCGCCCGGGCGGCGGAGAGCCCGCACGGGCGCAGCGCCCACTTGGTCCTGCACGACGGGATCCTGCGGCAGACCGTGATCGCGCTGACCGCGGGCACCACGCTGGACGAGCACAACCCGCCCACCGCGGGCAGCGTCCAGGTGCTGCGCGGCCGGGTGTCACTGACCATCGCCGGCCGGCGGCTGGAACTGCCGGCCGGGCACCTGGAGCCCGTCCCGCAGGAGCGGCACGGGCTGCTGGCGCACGTCGACTCGGTGGTGCTGCTGACCGCCGTCACCGCGTAGCGGGAGAGGACTCCGTAACGACTGAGGGCTCCGTAGCGGGCGAGGGCTCCGTAGCGGGCGAGGGCTCCACGGGGGCGAACACGCTGTCGCTGACCAGCCGCAGTCCGCGCAGGAAGTCCTGCCCGCCGGGCGCGAGCTCGGGCGCGGCCAGCCACTGGGCGCAGTAGCCGGCCAGCAGGGTCTGGTAGAAGGATCCGCGGGCGACCTCCTCCGCGGTGTCCGGCACCTCGGGCAGCCCCTGGAACACCGCGGCCAGTCCGAGCCGGCCCTCCTTCTGCGCCGCCGCGAAGGCGTCCGCCAGGTCGGGGGCGTGCCCCGCCTGGGCGAGCGCCTCGAACTGGGCCGCCCAGAGCCCGCGGTGCTCGACGAAGACGTCCCGCAGGCCGTCCCAGACGGCCGCGAAGCGCACCTCCGGGTCGTCCGACACCTGGTTGGCGGCGATCACCACCGCGCCCAGGGCCTCCCCCATCTCCCCGATCGCCTCGATCATCGCCGCGTTGAGCAGCGCGTCCTTCGAGCCGAAGTGGTAGCCGATCGCGGCCA
Organism: Kitasatospora sp. NPDC058063; assembly: GCF_042885395.1. Classification (NCBI taxonomy): domain Bacteria; kingdom Bacillati; phylum Actinomycetota; class Actinomycetes; order Kitasatosporales; family Streptomycetaceae; genus Kitasatospora; species Kitasatospora sp. NPDC058063. The sequence goes on along the minus strand of NZ_JBHVSD010000001.1, from coordinate 597,993 downwards.
GGCTGACGCCGGAGGCGGTCGCGATGTCGCGGGCGGTGGTGCGGCCGTAGCCCTTCTCGTACAGGCAGCGCTTGGCGCCGCCCATCAGGTCTTCGCGGTTTCCCATGCCCCGATCCTACGGAAGCCATGGACGAATGTCTCGCACATTCGTCTTACTCGCTCGTCCGTCTTGTACATACGTACTAGACAAGCGTCTGAGTCATCCGTACCGTCTTCCCCATGACCGCAACCACCGGCCGCGCAGGCCGTCGCGAATGGATCGGCCTGGCCGTCCTCCTGCTCCCGACCCTCGTCCTCACCATGGACATGGGCGTGCTCTTCTTCGCCGTCCCGTACATCTCCACCACGCTGGCGCCGAGCGGCACCCAGCAGCTGTGGATCATGGACATGTACTCGTTCCTGCTGGCCGGACTGCTCATCACGATGGGCGCGCTGGGCGACCGGATCGGCCGCCGCCGACTGCTGATGATCGGCGCCGCCGGCTTCGCGGGCGCCTCGCTGCTGGCCACCTGGTCGCACGACGCCGACCAGCTGATCGCGGCGCGTGCGCTGCTCGGCGCCGCCGGGGCCACCGTGATGCCCTCGACCCTCGCGCTGATCCGCAACATGTTCCACGACCCCAAGCAGCGGCAGATCGCGCTCGGCGCCTGGGGCGGCATCCTCACCGCCGGGGCCACCCTCGGCCCGGTCGCCGGCGGGCTCCTGCTGGAGCACTTCTGGTGGGGCTCGGCCTTCCTGCTCGCCGTCCCGGTGATGGCCCTGGTGCTGCTGGCCGCGCCCGTCCTGCTCCCCGAGTACCGCTCCACCGGCCGCACCGGCCGCTTCGACCTGCTCGGCGCCGTGCTGTCGCTGGCCGCGATCCTGCCGCTGGTCTACGGAGTCAAGACGATCGCCGTCGAGGGCTGGAGCCTGCTGCCCGGACTGGCCGTCGCCGCCGGACTGCTGCTGGCCGGCGCCTTCGTGCGGCGCCAGCGCACCGCCGCGAACCCGCTGCTCGACCTGAGCCTGTTCCGGATCCGCACCTTCAGCGGCGCGATCAGCGTCAACAGCATCGCGATGTTCGCGATGATGGGCTTCTCCCTCTTCACCTCGCAGTACCTCCAGCTGGTCAAGGGCATGAGCCCGCTGACCGCCTCGCTCTGGTCGCTGGTGCCGAGCCTGGGCGTCGGCGCCGCGGTCGGGACCAGCTCGGCGCTGGCCGGGAAGGTCCGCCCGGCGGTACTGATGGGCGGCGGCTTCCTGGTCGGCTCGGCGGGCTTCGCGATGATGACCCTGGTCGGCCCGCACTCCCCGCTGGCGCTCATCCTCACCGCGGCCGGCGTGCTGGCCGCCGGGACGGTCGGCACCATGACGATGACCGCCGAGATGGTCGTCTCCGCCGCCCCGGTCGAGCAGGCCGGCGCCGCCTCCGCCACCTCCGAGACCGCCGTCGAGCTCGGCAGCTCGCTCGGCATCGCCCTGCTCGGCGCGGCCGGCGCCGCGGTCTACCGCCACCGGCTGGACGGCGCCCTCCCGGCCGGCGTCGACGGCGAGGCCGCCCGGACCGCCCAGGACACCCTCGGCGGAGCGGTCACCGTCGCCGCCCACCTGCCCGGCCGGCTCGGCGCCGACCTGCTGGAGACCACCCGCGCCGCCTTCACCGACGGCCTGCACGTCGCGGCCGTGGTCGGCCTGGTCTTCGCCCTGGGTGCCGCCGTCCTGGCCTACCGCCTGATGCGCCACCTCCCGGCCGCCGCCCCCGCCGCCGCCCCGGAACCCGCTCCGGAGCCCGCCGCCGCCTGACCCGTCCGACCCGTCCGGCCCGTCCGGCCCGATCCACGCGAGTCATCGAGAGCCCCCGCCCATCCCGGGCGGGGGCTCTCCGCCGTCCAGGGAGCCGCTGCCCCGGGAGCTGTCCCGGGAGTCGCCCCCCGCCCCCGCGCAGCGGTCCCGCCGAACGCCCGCGCGGCCCCGCGCCGCGCCTCCACCCGGGGGTGGACCGCGCCGGGTCCACCCCCGGGTGCGTGTACCGGCCGCCCGCCGGGAGGACCGTGGAAGCACACCTCGGATCCGACCGCCGGGAGCCCCTCATGTCCCTGCCCGCCCTCCTCTCCCTCCTCGGCGTCCTCTGCTGGGTCGCCTACGAGCTGCTGCTGCGCCGACGCGAGGACACCGCCGCCGGCACCTGGCACGCCGACCGCCGCGACCGCGGGTCCACCCGGCTGCTGCTCGGCTGCTACGCCCTGTCGGTCCTGGTCGTGGTGCTGTTCGACCGCGCCGGGATCGGCGAACTGCCCTCCTGGGCCGCCTGGTTCGGGGTGGCCCTGGTGGTCGCCGGGCTGGCGCTGCGGGCCTGGGGCATGCGCACCCTGGGCCGCTACTACACGCGCACCCTGCGCACCGTGGACACCCAGTGCCTGGTCCGCACCGGCCCGTACCGGCTGATCCGGCACCCCGGGTATGCCGGCAGCCTGCTGGTCTGGGTCGGCTACGCGGTCGGCACCGGCAGCTGGGCGGCCGCCCTGGTGGTCGCGGCCCTGCTGCTCGCCGCGTACGGCTGGCGGATCTCCGCCGAGGAGCGGCTGCTGCTGGACGCCTTCGGGAGCGAGTACGCGCAGTACCGCCGGGTGACGAAGCGCATGGTGCCGTTCGTCCACTGAAGGCCCCGACGCGGTCGGCCGGGTGTGAACTTCGGCACCCGCGTCCGGCCGGGCCGGTGCCGCCGCGCTCGCGATCCGCTCGAACGGCACCTGGTTTTTGGCCAGCGTTTCCCGGCTGGTGTATCCGTTCGCCGTCAGGTACAGGCATACTGGCCAGCACGGGCGCTAGCGCCCGCCATGACTCCTGACAAGAAGGGACCGGTGGCCAGGGATGCTGCGGAACGGTCTTGAGCCCTGGCACATTCTCGTGGTGCTGGCGGTCGTAATCCTGCTGTTCGGATCGAAGAAGCTGCCCGAGATGGCCCGTGGCCTGGGCAAGTCCATGCGCATCCTGAAGGCCGAGACGAAGGCCATGCGCGAGGACGACACCCCGGCGGACGCCGCGGCCGGCACCGCGCAGAGCACCGCCGCTCCTCAGCAGGGCGCCACCGCTCCCCAGCAGAGCGCCGACCGCCCGGCCGTCACGCCGACCAACGTGACCAAGGCGACCGAGACCAAGCGGCCCGAGACGACCGCCTGAGTCCGCCCCCTTCCTCCGGAAAGCCCCTGGTGAACCACCAGGGGCTTTCCGCGTTCCGGGGCCGTCCTGAGCCGTTCCGGGGCCGACCCGAGCCGTTCCGGGCCCGCTCCGGCCACCGCCCTTCCCGACTGGCCGTCCGATCTGATCCGTTGTCTCCTGGTACGCACCCACCGGAGGAACGGAGCGCCCGGCATGCCGACCGACCGACCCGGCGCCGGGCCCGAGGGCGGGCCCGGTGACGAACTGGCCGAGCTGCGGGCCCGGCTGAGCGCCGTCGAGGCCCAGGAGGCACGGCTCGCCGAACAGTTGGCCGCCGGGCCGGCCGCGCCCCCGGCGGACCGCCCACCGCCCCGGCACCGGGTGCGCTCCTTCCTCGCCGCCCTCCTGATCGTGCTGGCCTGCGCGCTCACCCCGCTCGGCGCCCTCGCGCTCTGGGCACGGTCCGAGATCAGCGACACCGACCGCTACCTCGCGACGATGGCCCCGCTGGCCGAGGACCCCAGGATCAAGGCGGCCGTCACCGACCGGGTGACCGCCGAGATCATGAAGAAGCTCCCGCTCGACTCGCTGCTCGACGGCCTCGCCCCGGACGACCGGCCCAAGCTCGGCGCCCTGCTGGGCGGCATCGGCCAAGCCCTGGACGACGGACTCGGCAGCCTCGTCCACGCCCAGGTCGAACGGCTCGTGAACAGCGACGCCTTCGTCACCCTCTGGACGGACGTCAACCGGGACGCCCACGCCGCGGTCGAGAAGATGGTGACCGGGCAGGGCGGCGGCGCCGTCGAGGTGCACGACGACACCGTGGTGCTCGACCTCGCCCCGGTGATCGCCCGGGTGAAGTCCGCGCTGGTGGACCAGGGGCTCCCGCTGGCCTCCCGGATCCCGGAGATCCACACCTCCTACCCGCTGGTGCGGTCCGACGCCCTCCCCGAGGTCCGCACCACCCTGCGGGTCCTGGACCTGGCCGGCTTCTGGGTGCCGGTGCTGGCCGGGGCCTGCGCGCTCGGCGGTGTGCTGCTCGCGACCCGGCGCCGCCGGGCGGTGGTGGCGACGGCCCTCGGCATGGCGGGCGGGGCGCTGCTGCTGGGCATCGGGCTGAGCGCGTTCCGGGCCGTCTACCTGGACCGGCTCCCGGCCGATGTCGACCAGGCGGCCGCCCGGGCGGTGTACGACACCCTGGTACGGTACCTGCGCTCGGCCGTCCGGGTGGTGGTCACCCTCGGCCTGCTCGTCGCCCTCGGCGCCTGGGTGATCGGCCCCGGACGGTGGGCGCGCACCGTCCGGGGCGGCTGGCGCGCCGGGCTGGGCGCGGTACGGCGGGTGGCCGCACGGGCCGGACTGCGGCTCGGGCCGGTCGGCCGGTTCGTCCACCGCTGGAAGGCCCCGCTGGGCTGGCTGGCGGTCGCCCTCACGGCGCTGGCCTTCGTGCTGTGGAGCCACCCGACGGTGCTGGTGACGCTCTGCCTGGCGCTCGGGCTGCTCGCCGTCCTGGCGGTGCTGGAGCTGCTGGACGCGCCGGGGCAGGACCGGGCGGGGCAGCCCGGGGAAGGAGCCGGGGCCTCGGCCTGAGGGGCGGCCACCCGGGGCGCGGGGCCTGCCGGGGCCTGCGGGGCCTTCCGGCGTCGGCGGCGCGGGGGCTCGCCCGATCGGACCAGGCGGGCGAGCGGACGGGCCCGGGCCCGGGGAGGCTGGGCGGGATGTCCGAGAACCCTCCACCCCCTGCCGACCTGCGGGCCTGGCTCTGGCTGCTGATCGCGTCGACGCTGCTGATGGTCGGGTACTTCACGCTGCCCCTGGAGTGGCTCGGCGAGCGCCGGCCGGTGCTGAGCTGGCTGGTGTTCGCGGGGGCGCTGGTCGGGCTGACCTGGCTGATGCTGGCCAAGATCGTCGGGGTGATGCGGGGAACGGCCAAGCGGCCGGTGGTCTGGCTGGCCTTCCTCATCTTCCTGGCGCTGACCATCTTCGCGGGGACGTACTACGTGATGGGCGCGCACAAGTCGGAGTTCGCCGGGCTGGAGACCCGGCTGGACGCGCTGTACTTCACCGTGGTGACGATGGCGACGGTCGGGTACGGGGACATCACCCCGGCCGGGCAGACGGCGCGCCTCGTGGTGGTGCTGCAGATCGGGTACAACTTCGTGTTCCTCGCGGCGGCGGCCGGAACGGCGTCCCGGGCGGTCCGGGGGAACGTGGAGCGACGGATCCGACGGCAGGACTGAGGCCGGCGCGGACGGCAGCGGGCGTCCGCCCGGCACCCCTGTGCCCACCCCGTCGGCACCCCTGCACCCACCCCACCGAAATGCCTTTCCGACAATCCGTCAAAATTCTTTAGTTCTTTGGTAGTTGGCTCCACACCGGCCGCCCCGCCGAGGGCAGCGGGTCGAGCGCCGGCACCCGGCCGGCACCACGCTCCGGCCAACCGGGCTGCCCGGATCCGCGAGAACGCCGTACCCGTAAAGTGACCTCACAAAATTCTCATGTTTTCGCTCGGCCGGACGACGCGTTCCGCGGCGGCCAGGGAGACGAAGAAGTCCGGGAGGGTCCGTGGAAGGTCATGAGGTACGCAAGCTCGCCGAGCTCGAAGACCGGCACTGGTGGTACAAGGAGCGGCGGATACTGCTGGGCCGGGAGCTCGCCAAGTTCAGCAAGGCGGGCACCGCGCTGGACATCGGGGCCGCGGGCGGTGGCAACACCCGGGTGCTGAGGGCGAACGGCTGGAAGCCGATCGCGATCGAGTACGGGGAGGAGGGCGCCCAGGTGGCCCGCGACCGCGGGCTCACCGTGATGCGGGCCGACGCCCGCAGGCTCCCGGTCGCCGACGGCGCGATCGACCTGGTGGTCGCCTTCGACGTGCTGGAGCACATCGAGGAGGACGACGCGGCGATGGCCGAGATCCACCGGGTGCTGCGCCCCGGCGGGGTGGCACTCATCGCGGTGCCGAGCGACATGAGGCTCTGGTCGGCGCACGACGTCGCGGTCGGCCACGTCCGCCGCTACACCCGCGACACCCTGCGCGAGGTGATCGTCGGCAGCGGCTTCACCATGGAGACCCTGGACAGCTGGAACGTCCTGCTCCGCCCGGCCGCCGCCTGGCGCCGGAAGAAGAGCACCGGCAGCGACCTGGACGACGTTCCGGCCTTCATCAACACCGCGCTCAGCACGGTGATCGCCGCCGAGCGCTACCTGCCCGTCCAGGGCCTGCCGGGCGTCTCCCTGCTGACCCGGGCCCGCAAGCCCGTCACCGCCGCCCGGTAGGCGCCCCCGGGGGTTTCCGCCGGCCGGTTCGCGGGGCCTCCGTCGCACGGGAAGTCGGCCGGGCCGACTTCCCGTGCCCTCGCCCCTCGGCTGCCGGGGCCGCCGCGGTCGGTGCGGTCGGCGTGGTCGGCGTGATCGGCCCACAGCACTGTCCACAGGCTGTGGACAGTGCTGTGCACTCACGATGGAACCCTCACCCGCGGCGAAGGACACGAGTCCGCCTCCGCGAAGCCGGCAGCTGACGGCCGGAGCCGGTAGCCGGTGGCAGGCGGCCGGGCCCGTCAGTCGTCCTGGAGATCGACGGCGGTGTGCAGGGTGGCGAACAGGGCCGAGAGGCGGGCGTTCCAGTTGGCGTACGTCGGGACGTCGATGGCGTGCTTCTTGCCCATGTCCTTGACCACCTTCTGGGCGTCCTTGAGCTCCTGCGCGGCGTCGTCCGGGTTGCCCTCGTTGAGGCGCGCGGCGGTGGTGTCGAGGATCCTCAACAGGTCGGTCTGTTTGTCCCGCTCCCTGCCGACCTGGGCCTGGGCGACGGCCTGGCGGAAGGCCTGGATCTGCAGCGCTGCGGGCTGGTTGCGCGGGACGGCCTGAGTGGGGGCCGGGGGCGCGGACGGCGCCGCCGAGCTGCTGGTGGGCGCCGCCGAGGCCGCGGAGGCCTTCGGGGTGGGCGTCGCGACCGGGGCGGTGGACGGGGCGGTGGCCGCGGCGGGCTTGGCGGCGGCCGCGTTGCCGGCCGGCTCGTCGAAGGCGGTGAGGGCGAGCGCGGTGACGCCGGCCAGGCCCACCACGCCCAACGCCCCGAACACCAGCGGCTTCCGCCTGCTGCGGGCAGCCGTGTTCCCGGGCGCGGGCCCGGGCCTCGGGACCGGGACGTAGGCGGGAGCCGCCGGGGCGGGGATCGGCGCCATCACCGAGGTGGCGGCCGGCGGCTGGGGCGGCAGCACGGTGGTGTGCTGCTGGTTCGGCGCCGGGAAGTGGGGCACCGGCGGCAGCAGCTGGGTGGCGGCCCCGCCCGCGTTCGCGAGCAGCTCCGCCGTCGGGTCGGCGACCATCAGCCCCGGTACGGTGCCGAGGAGTTCGGCCCGCGCGGTGGCCGCGTCGGCCGGGCGGTCGGCCGGGTTCTTGGCCAGCAGCCGCAGCACCGCCGCGTCCAGCGCGGGCGGCAGGCCCTGGCGGCGAACGGACGGCGGCAGCGGCTGCTCGCTGACGTGCTTGAAGGCGATCGCCACCGGGGTCTCGGCGGTGAACGGGGTCGCGCCGGTGAGCATCTCGGTCAGCACGCAGCCGACCGCGTACAGGTCCGTCCGCCCGTCCAGTTCCGAGGCGGTGGCCTGTTCGGGCGAGAGGTAGGCGGCCGTGCCGAGCACGCTCGCGGTCTGGGTCAGGTTGCTGGAGGACCCGGCCCTGGCGATGCCGAAGTCGACGACCTTCACCCCGCCGTCATCGGTGATCATGATGTTCCCGGGCTTGATGTCCCGGTGCACCAGCCCGGCCGCGTGCGCGACCGACAGCGCCTCGCAGACCGCCGCCGCGATGCCCACGGCGCGCTCCACCGGCAACGCCTGCTGCTCCGCCAGCAGGGCGGCCAGCGAACGACCGCTGACCAGCTCCATGACGATGAACGGGGTGCCCTGGTCCACGCCCGAGTCGAAGACCATGACGATCCTCGGGTGCGCCAGCATGGCCGCGTGCTGCGCCTCGCGGCTGAAGCGCTCGGCGAAGCGGGGGTCGTCGGCGAGTCCGCCGTTGAGGACCTTGACGGCCACCTGACGGCCCAGCACCCGGTCCGTCCCGCGCCAGACGGTGGCCATCCCGCCGACGCCGAGCAAGTCGACGAGTTCGTAACGCCCGTTCAGCGCCCGTCCGATCACCTGGAGCTCCCCTCACGTGCCCTGCCCGGGGTCCCGGGCCGCCTCGTGCACCTGTGCACGATAGCCGCCCCGCCGAACGCGCCGACCAGGGGCGGAGGGTGGCGGTCGGGGGACCGGGCAGCGGTCCCCCGGCCGCCGGCACGGGGGTGCGGCCCGCCCTGACTGCGGGCGGGCGGGCCGCACGTTTCCGGGCCGGCCGGGCGGCCGGTGGGCACGGGGGAGCCGACCGGCCACCCGGGGTCTTCGGGTGGTACTGCTTCCTGCGGGTGGTGCGGTCCTACGGGTGGTGCGGGTGGTGCTGTTCCGGGTGGGCGGCGAGCCCGGGGGGAGTCGCTCGCCGCTCACCCGGAGTCCTGGGGGGCTACCTCCCGGCCGACTGTTCGTTCTCGGTCCGGTCGGGCTTGTCCGGGCGGCCGTCCTGCGCGTTGGGGACGGCCGGGGCGGTCACGCCGGACTTGCCCGGTCTGGTACCGGCGCCGCCGGTGTCCTCGCCGTCGCTGCCGCCGTTGGCGTTGCCGCGCCCGTTTCCGCTGCCGCTTCCGCTGCTGTTGCCGCTTCCGTCGGTCCGGCCGCCGCCGGTGTTCCCCTTGCCGGATCCGGCGTTCGCCCCGCTGCCGCTGCCGGTGCGGCCGGGGTCGCGCGCCGGGCCGGTGGCGCCCTGGTGGTCGCCGTCCTCGCCGTCCTCGTCGTCGATAGCGGCCCGGCAGTAGTCCGTCACGCGGTCCGCGCCACCGGCCGCGGCGACCAGCGGGCCGTACAGCGATTCGCCGGCCAGTCGGCTCGGGCGGTCGCCCTTGGCCGTACGGTCGGCGAAGCCGGTGCAGAGGCCGAGCAGTGCGGGCGGGACGGCCGAACGGCCACCGCGCCCCTCGGGCGAGGGGGTGCCGGGCGTCGCGGGGCCGGACGGGACGACCGCCTGCGGTCCGGCGGAGGCGCTGCCGGACGGACGGGCGGAACCGGACGCCACGGCACCGAACGGGGCCGCGCCCGCGGACGACCCGACGGCCGCCGGGCCGGACGCCGGGCCGGTGACCGCGTCCCGGCCCGAGAGCCTGTGCTCCGGCGCGGACGGGCCGCCGCCCAGCGCGGGCGGCAGGTTGCCGGTGCCGGCGGCGACGGCGACACCGCACAGCGCGGTGGTGCCGAGCACGACGGCGGTGGCCTTCGTACTGAAGGCCCTGGCCAGCACCGCGGTTGCCATCGATCGTCTCCGGACGGGGGTCACTGTCGGGTCGGGCGTGAGACTCGCCTTCCGGAACGCGGCCAGGGCGGCCTCCTCCCCGGCCAGTTCGCCGGCCGTCGCGGGGGCGGCGGCCGCGGCGAGCACCCGGGCGAGTTGCCCGGGACCGCCGTCCGGTCCGGTGAGCGAGGCGTCCTGCCCGGCCGACGGGCCGCCCACGGCACCACCGAGCAGCTGCTCGGCGGCATCACGGTCGATCCGACGGGATCGGTTGGTGCTCATCTCATGTCCTTCAGCGTCGCGGCCCGGCGTTCTGTCACACCCTGCGGAGAACTTTTTCTCGCGGGTTTCCCCACGGGTCGCCCGACGGCCTCGCCCCCGCTCACTCCGGCCGCCGCCCCGGCGGCGTTCCCCGCGGCCCCGGCGGCGTTCCCCGCGGCCCCGGCGCCCGGTCCGGTCTGGGCCCCGGCCTGGGCGCCGCCCGTCGCCGCGCCGGTCCGGGCCGCCGGGATGCCGATCCCGGAGGCGCGCGGCTCGACCAGCTTGGCCAGCCGCCGCAGCCCCCGGTGGGCGGCCATCCGGACGCTGCCGGCCCGCTTGCCGAGCACCCGGGCGGCGCTCTCCGCGTCCAGCTCCATGACCACCCGCAGCAGCACGGCCTCGGCCTGGTCGCGCGGCAGCCGGGAGATCAGGGCCAGCGCGTCGGCGGTGCCGACCGTGGTCAGCGCCGCACGCGCGGTGTCGTCCCCCGCCGCCAGCTCGACCAGTTGCTCGAACGGCAGGTCGGTGACCGGACGGCGGCGCCGGGCGCGCAGGTGGTCAAGGGCGCGGTGGCGGGCGACGGTGGCGGCCCATCCGCGGAAGCCGTCCCCGTCGCCGGAGAAGCCGCGCAGGTCGCGGGCGATCTGCAGCCAGGTCTCGGAGGCGATGTCCTCGGCGTCCTGCGCGTCCTCCGGCCGGCCGCCGACCAGCACCCGCAGGTAGCGCAGCAGGCCCGGCTGGACGGTCCGGAACAGCAGCCGGAACGCCTGTTCGTCCCCGGCCTGCGCGGCCCGGACCGCCTCGGTCAGGTCGGGGGGAGGAGCGGGGGCCGGGCCCGGCGGCGGGCCGGCGGGTGGGACTGGTCCGGACCGGCCGACGGGTCCGTCGGTGCCCGCTCCGGGGCGCTCTGCACTCTGCACCCGCCACATGATGCGCCATTCGGGCGAACACTTCGGCTCCGGCCGAACGACCGCCCGCGACCGGGGCCAAGGTCCCGAGGACTGCTGTCGTTCGCCCACGGCCCGGGCAGGCCCGTCCGGCCTACGTTGTCGGTAGGCGAAGCAGTCCGGGCCGACGGTCCGCCCCGATGCCGGGTCCGCCGAAGCACCCGGTCGGCCGCCGTACCCCCGCCGTGTCCGAGGGCGCACGCACGACCCGCGCGGGCCCCGGTCGCACGACCCCGCCTGGTTTGAGCCGTGCCGCTGGGGACCAGCACTGACGGGGACCACCACCGGCACCGGGCCCGGCACACCGCCCCCGGCGCACCCGTCCGGCACCACGACCAGCAGGGAAAGACCGCGATGACGACCGCCCACGAGCTCCACGGGCTCCACGAGCTCCATGCGAAGGGCCTGCGCGAGCACCTCGCACCCGCCCTGCGCGCCCTGGGCCTCATCGGGTGGCGCCGGACCTTCAGCCTGCCGGACGAGACCCACTGGCTGCTGGTCGGCCTGGTCGAGCGCCCCGCCGCCGACCGGGTGCCCTTCACCTTCGAGCTCAGCGTGGTCCGCCGCACCGACTGGAGCGTCGCGGCCCTCCCCGGCCACCGCCCCGACCCGCGCACCCGGTACGGCGTCGAGACCTGGCGGGCCCGGATCGGCGAGGTGCTGCCGGTCGGCGAGGACGTCTGGTGGGAGGTGCTGCCCGGGCCGCGCTGGCAGCTCCCGCTGGACGACGCGGTCGCCGCCGTGCACCGTTACGGCCTGCCGGAGCTGCGGCGCCGGGCCGAGGCGGACCGCACCTCCACCGGGGAGACCTACCTCCTGCCCGCCGAGCTGGAGGCGGTCAACGCCGCACTGCCGACCGCTGCGGTGGCCCGGGTGCAGCGCGCCGAGCTGGCCGACGGGGCGCTGGTGCTGACCGGCGCCTGGACCCGCGGCGACGGCGTCGCCCGGACCGTTCTGGCGGGTGTCGCGCAGGGCTTCCTGTCCGCCGGCGACGAGCGCTTCGGCACCGCCCGCTGCCTGGACACCCTGGGCCGCGCGCTGTGGACCTTCCCCGACGAGGGGTAGGAAATCCGCAGGTCGGAGGCGGTGTCACGGGGCGCACCATGACAACCGTCACGCGGATGACGCAACGGACGGCACTGCTCTGACGGAGGGTCGGACGGAAAGACTGGAGGCACGACGCGGGCAGCGGCCCGCGGCCACCAGCCGGGGAGGAACCCACCGTGAGCCAGACCGTCAGTGCCGCCGCCGTCACCAGCGCCGCCGCCCTCACCGGCACCGCCCCGGCCGCGTCCGCGTCCGCCACCACGTTCCCCGCCACCGGCGCCGCCACCCGCGCCAAGGCCCCCAACCCGCTGGTCTCCGGGCTCCGCCCGCTGGCCCTCGACGTGGCCGCCCCGCTGGCCGGCTACTACCTGCTGCACTCGGCCCTCGGCCTGAGCGAGTTCGCCGCACTGGCCTGGAGCAGCGCCTTCCCGGCCGCCCGGACCGTCCTCGGCCTGCTGGTCGAGCGCAGGCTCAACCTGTGGGCCACCCTGATGCTGACCGTCAACCTGGCGGGCCTGGCGCTGACCTTCGTCACCGGCGACGCCCGCCTGATGATCGCCAAGGACGGCGGGCTGAGCGGCACCGTGGCACTGGCGATCCTGGTCTCCGCGCTGGTCGGCCGACCGGTGATGACCCCGATGCTGATGCCCTTCCTCACCAAGAGCCGGCCGGAGCGCGCGGCCGCCTGGCAGCGGCTGGTCGAGGGCCGGGCGGCCGGAGCGTGGGCCTTCCGCCGCCACGAGCGCCGGTTCTCGGGCATCTGGGGCACCGCGCTGCTGGCCGAGTGCGCGGCCCGGGTGGTCGGCGCCTTCACCCTGCCGGTGTCGACCATGGCCTGGCTGTCCACCGTCGTCCTGATCGGCGCGATCGTGGCCGGTTCGCTGCTCGGCCAGATCGCGGTCGAGCCGATGGAGCGGCTGGTCCGCGCCGAGGCCGAGGCCCCGACCGCCGCCTGAGCACACGGCCCGCCGCTCTCCCGAACACCCGGTTCCCCGAACAGCCGCCTCCCCGAACACTTCCCCGAACACTTCCCTGAACGGCCGGTTCCCGGGACTCGAACGGCGAGGAACCATCCGGATCCCCCGGGAGTCGTTCATAACGAGGGGGTAACGGGACCCCCGCCGAAGAAAACGGGGACCCCCATGTACCGGACGACGCACGCGCCGAGCAGCACCGAGGACCGCACGCTCGTCTGGGACGGCTGCCTGAACGTCCGCGACCTGGGCGGCCTGCCCACCGCCTCCGGCCGGCCCACCGCCCACGGCGCGATGGTCCGGGCGGACAACCTGGACCGCCTCACCGCCGAGGGCTGGGACGCCCTCCTCGACCACGGCGTCCGCACCGTGGTCGACCTGCGCAACGCCGAGGAGTACAAGCCGCTCCTCCCGCTCCCCGAGGACGTCGAGCTGGTCCGCGTCCCGCTGGACGAACTGGCCGGCCCCGCCTGGTGGGAGGCCCACGGACGACTGGACGGCACCCCGCTCGCGCTCCGCCCCTACCTGGACCACTGCCCGCACGCCGCCGCCGCGCTGGTCTCCGCGCTCGCCGACGCCCGCCCCGGCGGCGTGGTCGTGCACTGCGGCGCCGGCCGCGACCGCACCGGCCTGGCCGTCCTGCTGCTGCTCGCCCTGGCCGGGGTCGACCGGGCCGCGATCGCCGAGGACTACCTGATGAGCGGCCCCAACGTCCGTCCGCTGTACGGGATGCTGGGCCTGCCGGACCCGTACCGCCGGATCGACGCGGTGCTCGCCGAGGCCGGGACCACCGCCGAGGACGCCCTGGCGGCCGCGCTCGACGACTTCGACCCGGTCGGCTACCTGCTCACGGCGGGCGTCGCACCCGAGCGGATCGCCGCCGTCCGGGAGCGGCTGCTGCCCACCGAGTAGCGCGGCCCCCGGAGCCGCCGGGGCTCCCGAAAGGATCCCCCGGGACGCCCGGGAAGAACTCCGCAAACCATCGTCAACCGATGGTTGACGATCCCCGGATCGACAACCTACGGTTGACGCATGGAGAATCCCGTTGTTCCCAACAGCACTCCGCTGCGCCTCGACGACCTGATCGCCGCGATCAAGAAGGTCCACACCGACGCGCTCGACCAGCTCTCCGACGCGGTCATCGCCGCCGACCACCTCGGCGAGCTCGCCGACCACCTCATCGGCCACTTCGTCGACCAGGCCCGCCGCTCCGGAGCCTCCTGGACCGACATCGGCCGCAGCATGGGCGTCAGCAAGCAGGCCGCCCAGAAGCGCTTCGTGCCCAAGGATCCGGGCGCCCCGAACGACCTCGACCCCAGCCAGGGGTTCAGCCGGTTCACGCCCCGGGCCCGCAGCGTCGTGGTGGCCTCCCAGGAGGAGGCCCGCAAGGCGGGCAACGCCGAGATCACCACGGCGCACCTGGTGCTCGGCCTGCTCGCCGAGCCCGAAGGCATCGGCATGAAGGCGCTCACCGCCCAGGGCGTCACCCCGGAGGCCCTGCGGGCGGTGGCTGCCGCCGCCCTGCCGGCCGCCGCCGACGACCTGCCGGCGCTGATCCCGTTCGACGCCGAGAGCAAGAAGGCGCTGGAACTGACCTTCCGCGAGGCGCTCAAGCTCGGGCACAACTACGTCGGCACCGAGCACCTCCTGCTCGCCCTCCTGGAGCTGGAGAACGGCCAGGGCGTGCTGGCCGGGCTGAAGGTGGACAAGCCCGCCGCCGAGGCCTTCGTCTCGGAGGCGATCGCCGCCATCGTCGCCGCCCGGGACGCGGAGGCCGAGCCGCAGCAGTGAGGCCCCGTGCCCTGTCCCGGACGGAACTCCCGCCCGGGACGGGGCACGTGCGATCAGAACCCGGAGACGCGGGTGGTGACGATCCGCACCCGGCCGTCCCCGGCCGCCTCCAGCGCCGCCCGCAGCCGGGCCGACCGGGCCGGGCCGAGCAGCTCCAGGGCGTCCCCGACCGACGCCCAGCGGTAGTCGTCCAGTTCGCCGGCCGGGACGGTCACGGGGGTGCCGTCCGGGACGGCGCCGAAGTCGAACATGAAGTGCTGGGCGGGGTGGTCGAGTTCGGCCGAGGCGTGGGTCCAGGAGATGGCCAGCAGCTCGCCCGCCCGCCGGACGAGGCCGGTCTCCTCCTGCAGCTCCCGCTCGGCGCACTCCACCGGGCCCTCGCCGAGGTCGATCGTGCCGCCCGGGAACTGCCAGTGCTCGCGGTACCCGGCCTTCACGATCAGGATCCGGCCGGACCCGTCCCGCAGCAGGCACCCCGCCGCCGCGTAGATCCGGGGCAGGGAGGCCAGCCATTCCTCGCGGGACTTCAACGGCTCAGCCGTCACGGTGCTCCTCCTGGGACGGGGCGGGTTCGGTCGCCCCCACTCTGCCACCAGCCGACGACCGATGAGTCGAGGCCGCCCCGACGGTCCTATCCGGCATGAACACCGTGGAAGCCGAACCGGAACGCCCCGTACTGACCTGCGACCTGGGCGCGCTGACCGCCCCCGACCTGGCCGTCGTCGACGCGCTCGCCCGGCTGCGGCTGGCCGCCGCCCGGCACGGAGTGACCGTGGTGCTGCTGAACGCCGGCGGCCCGCTGCGCGAACTGCTGGCGTTCAGCGGCCTGTCGGCGCTGCTGCCGGGCGCGGCCGACCCCCCGGCCTTCGCGGAGCTACTCGGCGACGGACTCCACGGCGGGCTCGACGGGCTCGGCAGCTTCGACGGCGGACTCCGCGACGGGATCGGCCTCCAGTCGGGGCGAGAGGCCGAAGAGCGGGAAGAGCACGTCGGTGTCCAGGAAGTTGGTGAAGCCGGTGATCCGCCCCTCTGACACCTCCGGCACGATCAGCGCCCACGGCTCGAACCCGCCCGCCGGACTCGGCCGGTACTGGCCGAAGGCCGGACCTCCGTTGGCCGTCACCGGGAGCAGCCGGGAACCGCGGCAGCCGTGACCGGGGCCCAGCATCCACGCCCGGAGTTCGTCCCGCCCGCGCAGCCACATCGAGAACGGCGGCATGTTGAGCGTGACGTCCTCGTGCAGCAGCGCGGCGAGACCGTCCATGTCGTACGCCTCGAAAGCGCGGACGTAGCCGTCCAGCAGCGCGCGCCGGCCCTCGTCCAGCTCGGGGGCCGGCCGGGCCGCCGAGGCGTCGACGGCGAGCACCGCCCGGGCCCGCTGCAGCGCGCTGTTGACCGAGGCCACCGTGACGCCGAGCAGTTCGGCCACCTCGGCGGCCTTCCAGCCGAGCACCTCGCGCAGGATCAGCACCGCCCGCTGCCGGGGCGCGAGGCGCTGCAGCACCGCGACGAAGGCCAGCTTCACCGACTCCCGCTGGACGGCCACCTCGGCCGGGTCCCCCGTCTCGGGCAGCACCCGGCCGTCCGGCGCCGGACCGATCCACGTCACCTCGGGGAGCCGGGTGTCGTGCGCCGCGGCCACCGTGACCGGCCCGGCCAGGTCCATCGGCCGGGCCCGGCCGTTGCGGCCGTTCAGTGCGTCCAGGCAGACGTTGGTAGCTATGCGGTACAGCCAGGAGCGCAGCGCGGCCCGCCCCTCGAAGCCCCGGTGCCCGCGCCAGGCGCGGACCATGGTCTCCTGCACCGCGTCCTCCGCCTCGAAGACCGAGCCGAGCATGCGGTAGCAGTAACCGGTCAACTCGGTGCGGTACCGCTCCAATTGGAGCTCGACCGGCTCCTCCGTGATCACGTCGGTCATCGTGCGCCCCGCCCCCGTCGTCCTGCCCCGTACCTGCGCCTGTACCTGCGCCCTGGTGAACGGGACGAACGTAGCGCACACCACTGACACCGACCGGCTTCCGCAGGGGAAGGGGAACGTCTGACGACGCGCCAGGAACGGTCCGGTGCAGTGCACTGCGGCACGGTGCGGTGCGGTGCGGCACGGTGCGGCACGGCTCAGTGGGCGGAGTGCTTCTCCGCGCCACGGTGCCGGTGCCCCTTGAGCTCGGCGTGCATCGCCGGGGCGGCGTGCATCGTCGCGCCCGGCGCTTCCCTTCCACCGTGCCGGAACGATTCGCCGGTACCGTGCCCGGCGGCGGCGTAGGACATCGCGCCGACGCTCGGCATCGGCGCGAACCGGGCGGGCGGGCTCGCCATGCCCCGGCGTTCCAGCAGTTCCTGGGTGCCCTGGCGGAGCTTGGCGGTGCTGCCGGGCGTTCGCTTGGTCATCGTCGGCCTCCCTTCGTCGGCCACCGGCCGGACGGATGCCGGCCGGTGGGGCCGAACGGGCTTTATGTCCGGATTTTATCCGGATTGCAGGTCCGTGCCAGTGCGGAAGGGATGTGCGGGCGCCACACCCGGGAGACGTCCGCGGGAGCCTGCGCGAGCGCCGGTACGCGGGCCCCGTCACACGCGTGACCGGCTCAACCCATGACCTCGTGGACGAAGCACCAACGCCAGTCCTCCCCCGGCTCGTACGAGCGGATCACCGGGTGGGAGGTGTTGTGGAAGTGCGCGGTGGCGTGCCGTTGCGGGGAGAAGTCGCAGCAGCCGATGTGGCCGCAGTCCAGGCAGATCCGCAGGTGCACCCAGTCCCGGCGGCCCTGCTCCAGGCAGTCGGCGCAGCCGTCGGCGGGCGGCCGGGGCTCGATGTTCTGAGGGGCCAGAGCGAGGTCTTCGCAGGCGCTCATGACTGAAAGGCTATGCCGCCCCGGCACGGAACGCCCGCTCAGGGCGGCCATGGACGGGCGTCCCGAGGGTGGCACTGCCGTTCCCCGGTTCCCCCGTCCCAGGAAGGGAGTTCCCGGGAAAAGCGCAACCCTGGGTAACCGCTCGCAGCCCGCGCAGAGTGGTCGGCACCGGCCCGACCGAACCTCTGGAGCCCCCGATGAACCACCCGTCCACCGCCGCCCGCACCGCCGACCGCACCGCCGTCGTCACCGGAGCCGCCAGCGGCATGGGCGCCGCCACCGCCCGGCTGCTCGCCGCATCCGGCGCCCGGGTCGCCCTGCTCGCCCGCCGCACCGAGCGGCTGGACGCCCTCGCCGCCGAGATCGCCGCCGCGGGCGGACAGGCGCTCGCCGTCACCACCGACATCACCGACCAGGCCTCGGTGGACGCCGCCGCGAAGGCCGTCCACGACGCCTACGGCCCGGTCGACCTGGTGGTCAACAACGCCGGGGTGATGCTGCCCAACCCGCTCGCCGACGGCCGGATCGACGAGTGGACCCGCATGGTCGACACCAACCTCACCGGCGCGCTGCGGATCGTCCGCGCCTTCGGCTCCGACCTCACCGCGGCCGCCGCCGAGGGCCGCACCGCCGACCTGGTCAACGTCTCCTCGATCGCCTCGCACGTGGTCTTCCCCGACTACGCGGTGTACGGGGCCACCAAGGCCGCGCTCACCCAGCTGTCCGCCGCCCTGCGCAGCGAGTTCGGCCCGCGCGACGTCCGGGTCAGCGCGATCGAACCCGGACTGACCGACACCGAACTCGCCGAGCACATCGACAACCCGGTGCTGCGCGAACAGCTCGGCGGCATGTTCACCGCCATCCCGGCGCTCGCGGCCGAGGATGTCGCCGACCTCGTCGCCTACACCGTGAGCCGCCCCCGGCACGTCAACCTGCGCCACCTGGTCGTCCTGCCGACCCGGCAGGCGTAGGGCCACGTCGTCCGGCGCTGCCGAATCCCCGCCCCTCGCCCGCGGGCGGCATGGGAGCATGCCATCCGTGGCGATCGTGACGGGGAGAACGAACGGCGACACCGGCGGGGCCGACCCCGGCGGTGCGCCCGCGCAACGGAAACGCGGCACGGGGACGCGGGACACCGGCGGCAGAAGCGGCACCGACAGCGGCAGCAGCAGCGGCGACGGCACCGGGGCATCGGCCGCCGGCACGGGAGTGTCCGCCGACGGCACCGGGGTGCCGGCCGACGGCAGCCCCGGAACGGCCCCCGCCCGGATACCCGAGCAGGCCGGCCCCGGCCGGTTCCGGGCCCGTCCGCTGCCCGCCACCGACCGGGTCCGGCAGCCCGTCGCCCTGATCCGGCTGCTCGGCGGCCTGTTCACCATCGCCCTCACCCTGCTGCTCGCCGACTACGCCCGCGCCACCACCGGCGGCATCGCCGCCGACGTCGCCGAGGCGGCCTCCCTGGTGCCGCGCCCGCTGGCCGGACTGGCCGGCGGTCTCACCACCGCCGCCGTCCTGCTGCTCCCGGTCGGCCTCGCCGTCCGCCGGGTGCTCGGCCCCGACCGGCGACGCGCCCTCCAGCAGGTCTCCGACGGACTGCTCGCCGCCGTCCTCGCGTACGGCGCCACGCTCGGACTGGACCTCTGGGCCGACAGCCTCGCCCCGCCCTCACTGCTCTCCGCGCTCACCCAGCCGCTGCCCGGCAGCGGCGGGCTCGGGCACACCGAGTCCGTCTACGGCTACCTCGCGCCGGCCCTCGCCTTCATGACCGCCTCCGGCAGCCGGGAACGCCGCCTGCCCTGGACCGTCCTCGCCCTCTCCGGCCTGGCCGGGCTGACCGGCGGGTACGCCACCCCCACCGCGCTCCTGCTCGGGCTGCTGATCGGCTGGACCGGCGCCCACGGCACCCTGTACGCGGTCGGCACCCCCGACCCCTGCCCCCGGCCCGGCGAGGTCCTGCGCGCCCTGCGCGACAGCGGCCTGCGCCCGGTCGAGGCCCGGCCGGCCGGCCCCGACCGCTACCGGGTCCGGCAGGCCGACGACCGCCCCGACCTCGACGTCCAGCTCCTCGACCGGCAGGCCGTCACCGCCGCCGCCGTCCAGCGCGCCTGGCGCCGGCTGCGCCTGCGCACCGCCCCCGACCCGCGCGTCCTGCGCTCCCCACGTACCGGCCTGGAGCACGAGGCCCTGGTCACGTACGCGGCCCTCGCGGCCGGCGTCCGCACCCGCCGCATCGCCGCCACCGCGGGCATCGGCCAGGACACCGCCCTCATCGCGTACGAGCGGCTGGCCGGACGCACCCTCGACGAACTCTCCGACGAGGAGATCACCGACGAACTGCTCACCGACACCTGGCGGCAGTTCGCCCTGCTCCAGCGCCGCGAGATCGCCCACCGCGCCCTCGTCCCCTCCTCCCTGCTGATCGACGGCTCCGGCGCCGTGCACCTGGTCGACTTCGCCGACGGCGACATCGCCGCCACCGAACTCGTCCTGTGCTGCGACCTCGCCCAGCTCCTCACCACCCTCGCCCTGCGCGCCGGCGCCGCCCGTTCGGTCCGCACGGCCACCGCCGTCCTCGGCCCCGACCCGATCGACGCCGCCCTCCCGCTGCTCCAGCCCATCGCCCTCACCCACACCACCCGCCGCGCCCTCAGGCAGCACGCCAAACGCACCACCGCCCGAGCCGCCGCCGCGGCCGGTGACGTGGCTCCCCCGCCTGCCGCCGCAGCCAGCGGCGCCACCACCCCCGAGCCGGGGACCCCGCACGACTCCCCCGCCCCCGGCGGCCTCCTCGACGAGATCCGCGCGGAGGTCCTGCGCACCCGCCCGCAGGTGGTGGGCCGCCCGGTGCGGCTGGAGCGGCTGCGGCCGCGGACCCTGCTGGTCGTCGTGGGCGGCGTGGTGGCCGGCTGGCTGCTGATCCCGCAGCTGTTCGCGGCGGAGGACAATCCGGTCTCCGCGCTGGCCGACGCCGACCCCTGGTGGCTGCTGCTGGCGCTGGCGGCGGCGACGACGAGCCACGTCGCGGCGGCGATGGGCTTCGTCGGTTTCGTGCCGGAGCGGCTGAACTTCCGCAACGCGGTGCTGGCGCAGGTGGCCGGGTCGTTCGTGAAGCTGGTGTCGCCCGGCGGCGTCGGCGGGGTCGCGCTGAACACCCGCCTGTTGCAGCGGGCGGGCATTCCCACCGCGCAGGCGCTGTCCAGCGTCGGCGTGGGGACGCTGATCGGCCTGGTGCTGCACCTGCTGCAGCTGGGGGCCTTCGTCTATCTGCTGGGCTTCGAGCCGGGCGGCTCCGAGCTGGACGCGCTGCCCGCGGTGGTCGCCGGGCTGGCGGGGGCGGCGGCACTGCTGGCGGTGGTGTCGGCGATCCCGGTGGCGCGCCGGTGGCTGGCGACGCGGCTGCGGCCGCTGACGGCCGAGGTGCTGCCGCGGCTGCTGGACCTGCTGCGCAGCCCGACCCGGCTGGCGGTGGGCGTGACCGGGCAGCTGCTGGTGTCGATCTGCCTGATCGCCTGCCTGTACTGCTGTGCCCGGGCGATCGGCCCGGAGCCGTCCTTCGCCGCGGTCGCGGTGGTGTTCCTGGTGGGCAACGCGGTGGGCAGCGCGGCGCCGACCCCGGGCGGGGCCGGCGCGGTGGACGGGATGCTGCTCACGCTGCTCCAGCAGACCGCCTCGATGGAACAGGGCGGCGCACTGGCCGCGGTGGCGCTGTACCGCCTGCTGACGCTGATCCTGCCGGTGCTGCCGGGCTGGGCGGCCTTCGTCTGGCTGCAACGCCGCCGGGCCCTGTAGCCGGGACGGCCGGTCCGGGCGGGCGGCGGGCCCAGGGTGGGGCGGGGGCTCGGGGCGGGGCGGCGGCCCGGGGCGGGGCGGGGCGGGGCGGGGGGCTGCGGGCCCGCAGCCGGTCCCGTCGCCCGCCCGTCGGCTACTCCCGGTACTCCTCCTCGTCGTGCCGGACCGGCCGGGTCTGTTCCACGACGTCCGCGACGTTGGTCGCCGGGTCAGCGCCGAGAGCCCGGCGTTCGGCCACCTCGTCGTAGGTGTCGCCCTCGGGTGCCTTCTCGTCGGTCTCGACGGTCTCGGCGGTCTCCTCGATCAGGTATTCCTCGTGCTGTTCCTGCGGCATGGCATCCGTCCTCACTGTTCGGAGGCCTTCACGGGCCCGGCTGGCGTACTGGCAGTATCCGCCGCCCGGCGCCGGGACGCGAAGTGCCGACGCCGCTCCGGCGTGTTGCCGGGACTGTCGCGAACCCCTTGCCGACCCGCCGGATTGACCCATGGAACAGAGCCCCGAATGGCCCAGGGAACAGGTTCATTCCGCCCCTAGGGTCATAGCCATGACGACGAACGAGAGCGCCCTGACCACCCCGACCACCGACGCCGCCGAGGCCCCCGCCCGCCTCGACCACGCCCGCACCGCGCCCAAGGTGTTCCGCGCGATGATCGCCCTGGACGCCGCCGCCCGCGAGGGCCTGGACCCGGCCCTGGTCGAACTCGTCCAGGTGCGCACCTCCCAGCTGAACGGCTGCGCGTACTGCCTGGACATGCACGTCAAGGACGCCCGCAAGGCCGGCGAGACCGACGAGCGGATCTACCTGCTGCCGGTCTGGCAGGAGGCCCCGGCCGGGGTCTACAGCGAGCGCGAGCGGGCCGCCCTGGCGCTGGCCGAGGAGATCACCCGGATCCACGGCGGCGTCTCGGACGCGGTGTACGCCCGGGCCGCCGCGCACTTCGCGGAGGCCGAGCTGGCGCAGCTGATCTCGGTCTGCTTCACCATCAACGCGTGGAACCGCATCAACGTGGCCACCCGCAAGACCCCCGGCGCCGCGTGACCGCACCGCTGTCCGGAGCGCCGTCCCCACCGCCGGCCTGAACGCCGTCCGCACCGCCGTCCGCACCGCCGTCCGCACCGCCGGGGGTACGATCGGTGCCGTACAAAGGGCTAACCCACACCCACCCGGTGGCCCCGAGGCCCATACGAACGACGGGGAAATCATGTCCGGCTCGCACTACTTCACCGGTGCACCCGAGGTGGCCAGCGACCGCCGGCCGATCACGGTCTCCCTGCCGGACCTCACCCTGGAACTGACCACCGACACCGGGGTGTTCTCCCGCAGCCGACTCGACCCGTGCACCCGGATCCTGCTGGAGCACGCCCCGCAGCCGCGGGTGCGCGGCCCGATCCTGGACATCGGCTGCGGCTACGGCCCGATCGCCCTGACCTGGGCGAGCCGCCGCAAGCGCCTCCCGGTCTGGGCGGTGGACGTCAACGAGCGCGCCCTGGAGCTGGTCCGGCTGAACGCCGAGGCGCTGGGGCTCGGCAACGTCCGGGCCGCCCTGCCCGACGATGTCCCCGAGGACGTCCGCTTCGCCACCATCTACTCCAACCCTCCGATCCGGATCGGCAAGGCCGCGCTGCGCCGCCTGCTCACGCACTGGCTCGACCGGCTGACCCCGGACGGCTCGGCGTTCCTGGTGGTGCAGAAGCACCTGGGCTCGGACTCACTCCAGAAGTGGCTGAACGAGCAGGGCTACCCGACCACTCGGGTCGCGTCGGTCAACGGGTCCCGGATTCTGGAAGCGCGGCCCCGCCCCGAGGTGGGCGAGGGCTCCGAGAGCGGACGAGGTACGACGACGTGAAGCAGCTGCGCGGGACCGAACTGAAGCGTCTGCACCGCACCTGGCGGCGCAGCAACGAGTTCCGGCTCGCGATGATCCTGGAGAACCTCCAGTCGCCGTTCAACGTCGGCTCGGTGGTCCGCACCGGCGCGGCGATGGGCGCCGAGAAGCTGTACCTGGCCGGGGACACCCCGTCGGTGCGCTCCTCCGGCGCGCAGAAGGCCGCGATGGGCACCGACAAGTACCTGAAGGTGGAGCACTTCCCGACCGTCACCGAGGCCGTCGCGGCGGCCAAGGCGGACGGCTTCAAGGTCGTCGGTCTGGAGCTGGCGGACGAGGCGGTGCCGATGTTCGCCGCGGAGCTGACCCCGGCGGTGGCCTTCGTGCTCGGGCACGAGGACCGCGGGATCACGCCCGAGGCGCTTGCCCTGTGCGACCAGGTGGTGTTCGTGCCGCAGCTGGGCCGGGTCGGCTCGCTGAACGTCTCGGCGGCCGCCACGGTGGCCTGCTACGAGGCGCGCCGGCAGGGCTACGCGATCAGCGGCACCCCGGACGGCGACCTCGCGGGCGACCTCGCGGGCGACCTCGCGGGCGACCTCGGCGACGACGAGTAGCCGAGCAGCGCCCCCGAGGTGCGACCCGAAGCGCGAGGGGAGCCCGGTCCGTCCGCCGACGGGCCGGGCTCCCGGCTTCGCACGGCGTCCGACCCGGCCCCGGCCTCCGACCCGGGCCTGAAGCCGTGCCCCGACCCGGGCCTGAAGCCGTGCCCCGACCCGGGCCTCAGCCCTTGACGTTCCGACGGGCCGCCCCGGCCAGGAACACCACCGCGAGCATCGCCGCGGACAGCGCCCCGACCAGCAGCGGGCCCGGACCGGCCGGACTGCCGTCGACGCGCACGGCCCCCATGAAGTCGACGGCGGCGACATTGTTGACCAGCACCCACCAGAGCGGCAGGTAGACCGCCTGGAAGAGCCGGTGGCTCCGGCTCACCACCCCGAGCGCCATGGCCAGCGACGGCACGAACAGCGCGCCGCCGAGCCAGCCGGCCGTCCCCGCGCCGTCGCCCGCCACCAGCATGCGTATCAGCGGGGCGGCGCCCGTCACCGCCGTGAGCACCAGCCCGGACGCCCATTCGGCGAGCAGCCGGCGCCGGGCCGACGGGTAGGCGCCCAGCAGCACCTCCAGGCCGTTCTCCACCTGCCGGCTGCCGAGCCGGGACCAGATCAGGACCGGCCACAGCCACACCAGGGGCAGGAGCAGGCCGGTGACGACGTCCGTCGGCAGCACGAACCCGGCCGCCGTCAGCCCGGCCGCGACCAGCCACCACCACCGGGAGACGCCCTGCACCAGGATGCGGACCTCACCCGCCAGCAGCCGGCCGAACGCCCCGGCCCGCCGCGGTTCGGTCCGTGGCAGGGCACCCCGCGCGGTCGTCCGGCGCGCCCCCGCGGGCTCCGTCCCGTGGAGCCCGGACAGCCGGCCCGCGAGATCCGTCCCGTCGGGCCCGGACAGCCGGCCCGCCGCCCCGGCGGCCGTCGGAACCTCGGCCGGCTCCCGCAGCGCGGCCGGCTCCGGCAGCGCGGCCGCCCCGCCGGACCCGCGTGCGGGATCGAACCTGCCGAACCACAGCGCCGGCAGCACCGCCACGGCGAACGCCGCCAGCACCAGCGCCAGCCGGCCGAGGAGGAACCCGGAGGACGGGTCGAACCCGTCCCAGCGGAAGGTGCCCAGCGGCCTGTCGACCTTGGTCAGGCCGAGGCTGAACCCGCCCGGGTCGGCCGTCCCGTGCTGGGCCTCCAGCGCCGCGCCCATCGACCGCGCGATCCGGTGCACACCGAGGCCGTCCAGCGGCGCGGAGGCCGACTGCCCGCCGATCGCGAGCACCATGGCCAGCACGAACCAGACGACGTTGCCGAAGCCGCCCCGCAGCAGCGGCACCGTCTCGAACAGGAGCGCCGCCGCCGCGGTGACGGCCATCAGGGGCAGCGAGAGCAGCAGGAACGGCTCCGCCAGGGCTGCCGGGTCGACCGCGCGGTCCTCACCGCGGGCGAGCTGCATCAGCAGCGCGGTGACGGCCAGCACGCCGACCATGGAGGCGAGCACCAGCAGGTTGCTCAGGAACTTGGCCAGGAGGTACCGGGAGGTGCGCAGCGGGGTGGCGGCGAGGATCTGTCCGACCCCGGTCGTCTCGTCCCGCGCGATGCCGCTGCGCACCACGTAGAAGCCGCCGAAGGTGAGCCACAGGGCGCCGGCCAGGGCGGTGACCGCACCGACGTAGGCGCTGTTGTAGACGCCCCGGTTCCCGCCCACGTCCATGATCGTCCAGTGGCCGCCCGCGTCCGGTACGGCCAGGTGGCCGAGCCCGACCGCGGCGAGCAGCGTCACCGCGTACACCGGCCGGCGCACCCGGTCGCGGAAGTCGCCGACCACCAGCCCGGCGAGCACCGACCCGGTCACCGCCGCACCGCCCGCGGCTCGGCCCCGTCCCGCTCCCCCGGCCGGTGGATGACGTCCAGGTAGGCGTCCTCCAGGTCGGGCGGCACCGGGACCGCGTCGGGCCGCGGCGGCTCGGCGGCGAGCATGCGCAGCCGCACGCCGCTCCCGGTCCGCACCATCCGGCTGACCACGTGGCGGGCCTGCACCTCCAGGAGGTCGGCCGGATCGACCACCGCCTCCCACACCCGCCCGTCGACCTCCCGGAGCAGTTCGTCCGGCGCGCCCCGGCGCAGCAGCCGCCCCCGGGCGACCACCGCGATGTCGGAGGCGACCGACTCCACGTCGGAGACGATGTGGGTCGACAGCATCACCACCCGGTCCGCCGCGAGCTCGCTGAGCAGGTTGCGCAGGCGCACCCGCTCCTCCGGGTCCAGGCCGGCGGTCGGCTCGTCGACCACGATCACCCGGGGGTCGGCCAGCAGCGCCTGCGCGATGCCGACCCGGCGGAGCATGCCGCCCGAGTACGCGCCGAGCGGGCGCTTGACCGCCTCGGTCAGGTTGACCAGCTGGATCAGCTCGTCGATCCGGGCCCGGGCCGAGCGGGCGCCGATCCCCTTGGCGGCCGCCAGGTAGGACAGGAACTCCCGTGACGTCAGGTTCGGGTAGACCCCGAAGTCCTGCGGCAGGTAGCCGAGTTCCCGGCGCAGCCGGTCCGGCTCGGCCACCACGTCGGCACCCCGGTAGCGGACCTGGCCACCGGTGGGCCGGGTGACCGTCGACACGATGCGCATCAACGAGGACTTCCCGGCGCCGTTCGGCCCCAACAGCCCCACCATTCCCGGACCGAGCCGCATCGTGATGCCGTCGACGGCCCGCTTTCCGCCCTTGTAGACCTTGGTGACATCCACCAGTTCGAGCACGCTCTCCGTCCTCACCCCTTGAGCTCCGTCCCACGCCCGTCCCGCAGCACCACGACCCCCCGGGGCACCTCGACCCGGTACTTCGTGTCGCAGTTGGCCAGCCCCGAGCACCCCGCCCTGAGTTCGAGCACCCCGTCCTCGAGCGTCCAGGACTCCTCGGCGCTGCCGATCTTCCCGCTGGTGTCGAACCAGCGGGTGACCTTGACGTCCTCGCGGTCGACCGCGACCAGGTCGGCCGGCGCACCGTGCGACTTCACGTCCAGGCTCCTGCCGGCGAACTCGAAAGTCCTGTCCTCGGGCGCGGCGTCCATGGCGTCGGCACAACCGGCGAGCGACACCAGCGCGGCCACCACGAGAACGACCGTCCCGTATCCGGATCTCGCACGTCGCTCCACCTCATCCTCCTTGCGGCTGTGATCGGATGCACCGTTCCGGGCCCGTCCCTCGGGGCCCGTGAACACGCTCGCAAGCCTGGCCGATCCGAGGACTCCTGCCATCTGCCGTTCGGCAGATATCCCGTAGGGCCGAAGGGGGAGTTTCTCCCACCGACAACACCCTCCCGCCGTCGCCAGAATGGCCTCACGGCCGGTACGACCGGGCCGTGCGACAGCACCACCGGGAGGGGACCACATCCATGGACAGCACGACGCGACCCGCACAGAGCCCGGCACCGGCCGAGCCCACCGGGCTCTCCGAACCCGCCGGATCCGCCGTACCGGCCGACTCTTCCGCACCTGCCGGATCCGCCGTACCGGCCGGGTTCTCCGTACCGGCCGGGCTCACCGCCCTCCGCCGGAGCCTGACCCTCACCCGGCTCTCCTGCGTCGCCCTCGTCCACTCCCTCGGTGTCACCGGCGCGCTCTCCCTCGCCGGCCCGGGCCTCGGACTGGTCCCGCGGGCCATGGCCCGGGTGCGCGCGCTGACCGACCGTCAACGCGCCCTGGCCGCCGACTGGTCCGGCATTCGCTTCCCCGGGACGACCGGCCCGCTGCCCCCGGTGCCCGAGGGCGCCTCCGGCGCATTCGCCCGCTACCGCTGGATCACGGGCGACCCGCAGACCCGCCGCGAGTTCCGCTGGGTCCTCGCCGAGCCGTTCCTCGGCAGCGTGCTGGCCTTCCTGCCGATCTCCGCCCTGCTCGCCGGCCTCTGGGGCGTCTTCCTGGCCTTCTTCGGCGTCCCGCTGTCCGCCGAATGGGACGGCCTCTGGTTCGAGTTCATCCCGATCGAGGGCACCGTCACCGCCGTCCTCGCCGGGGTCCTCGGCCTGCTCCACCTCCCGTTCGCGCTCTGGCTCGCGCCCCGCACCGTCCACCGGCACGCCCGCCACGTCCACTCGATGCTCGCCCCGGGCGAGCAGGAGCTGCTGGCCGGCCGGATCGCCCACCTGACCGCCACCCGCAGCACCGCCGTCGACACCCGGATGGCCGAGATCCGCAGGATCGAGCGCGACCTGCACGACGGCGCCCAGGCCCGGCTGGTCGCGATGGGCATGACCCTGGACGCCGCCGAACACCTCCTGGAGAGCGACCCGCAGGCCGTCCGCGCCCTGCTCGTCGAGGCCCGCCAATCCTCGGCCAAGGCCCTGGAGGAGCTCCGCGACCTGGTCCGCGGCATCCACCCGCCGGTCCTCGCCGACCGCGGACTCACCGACGCGGTACGGGCGTTGGCCATGGTCTGCCCGGTCCCCACCGAGGTCTCGGCGGACCTGCCCGGCCGCCCCGAGATGCCCGTCGAGTCCGCCGCCTACTTCGCGGTCTCGGAGCTCCTCACCAACGTCGTCAAGCACTCCGACGCCGGCCGCGCCGGAATCGAACTCCGCTACGATCGCGGCGTGCTGCGCATCACCGTCTCCGACAACGGGCGCGGCGGCGCGGACGCCCGCCGGGGCACCGGGCTGCGCGGCGTCGAACGACGGCTCGCCACCTTCGACGGGGTCGTCTCCGTCAGCAGTCCCCCCGACGGCCCGACCACGGTGACCATGGAGCTTCCTTGCGCATTGTCCTCGCCGAAGACCACTTCCTCCTGAGGGACGGCCTGATCCGCCTCCTCCAGGCCCACGGCCACGAGGTGGCGGCCGCCGTGGACAACGGCCCGGACCTCCTCCGGGCCCTCACCGAGCAGCGGCCGGACGTCTCGATCGTCGACGTCCGGCTGCCGCCGACCTTCACCGACGAGGGCCTGCGCGCCGCCCTCACCGCCCGCCGCACCACCCCCGGCCTCCCCGTCCTGCTGCTCTCCCAGTACGTCGAACCCCTCTACGCCCGCGAACTCCTCACCACCGGCGGCCGCGGCATCGGCTACCTGCTGAAGGACCGCATCACCAACGGCGCCCAGTTCCTCGACGCCATCCGCCGCGTCGCCGCCGGCGGCACCGCCATGGACCCCGAGGTCGTCACCCGGCTCCTGGCCGCCAAGGACCGCGACACCGCCCTCGCCACCCTCTCCACCCGCGAACGCGACGTCCTCGAATCCCTCGCCCAGGGCCGCTCCAACGCCGGCATCGCCCAGGCCCTCTTCATCACCGAGAAGGCCGTCGCCAAGCACATCACCAACATCTTCACCAAGCTCGGCCTCCCCCCGACCACCACCGACAACCGCCGCATCCTGGCCGCCCTCACCTACCTCGACCAGTGACCCCCGCCCGCCGGCGCACACCAAAAGGCCCGGACCGGATCCAATCCGGCCCGGGCCTTCCACTTCTGAGCCGCCTGCGGGATTCGAACCCGCGACCTACGCATTACGAGCCCGAGAGTGATCATGCTGGCTGCTGCCAGCATCGATCAGCTGGTGACGTTTCTACAGGTCAGGACGTTGCTCCGTGATCGACGATCCCACCGGAACCGGCACGTGCTGCCTCGTCCGCTCACGCATCGCTCACGCAGCTCGGGTCCTGCTCGGCTCCAGCACGGCTCGAGTCGAGCAGTCGATGGCACAACGCCTGGCCACCGCCGGGCAAGACCGTCTGTGCTGAAGCACGCGGACTGACCAGTGTCGATCGGGGCGGTCCGGTTAAGACTGACTGCCTTCCTCCGGTTCTTGTTCCGTATCCAGCCGCCGCCACAGTCGTTCCGCGATCTCCACCAACGTCCCCTCGCCGGGTACCCGCCACTGCTTGGGCCCTTGGACGGCACTCCACTGTTCCCGCCACTCAGCCTGCTGCCAGATGCGGATCACCAGTCCACTCGGCGAGTAGCGCTGGCCGTCCGCCTCCCAAAGGATCGGTGCCTTGCGGTCGTTGAGCCAACTGGCCCGGCGGCGGCGCGGGTCCTGGTCGAGCCAGGCCCCAATAGCCCGCTCTTCCGTGTCGCTGGCTGCGTATGCCAACGGGGTGCCGTCAGGAATGAGGTCGTGGTCCACGAGAAGGTGGATTGTCGGCGGACGCTTCGGACGCTTCTTGCTGGCTGCCGTCACGAACGCCGATAGATCAGGGGTGCCGCTCCCTGCGTCGAGCGTCAGCAAGACCGCCTGGACCAGCTGCTTGGACTTCTCCTCGCTGGCGAAGATGCTGGTGATGTAGCTCTTGTTGGTGAAGAGCTTGTCGACCATGTCGATCAGGCAGGCCAGGACACTTCGCACCTGGTCGGGCACGCGCCGCAGAATCGTGTCCCAGTCGCTGTCGGGCTCTTCAACCGCCTCGCTGCCGATGCGCTGGAACACCACATGAGCGGCCAGCAGTGCCCCACTGTCCGCGATGGACGCTGCCCTCCCCGACAGGGTCGACCGGAGCTTCGTCAGCTCGTCTCGGATTTCCCGCAGGACCTGCACGGAACGCCAGATCTGGTGGGCGCTCGGCTGTTGCCCGAACAGGCGGGTATAGGCACCGTCAGCGCCTTCCTTCCACAGGGCCTCGGTCGATCCCTTGACCCGGACTGCGAAGGTCGGGTCCCGATACGCACAGGCGAGGGCGGTGGCCGCCTCGGTGACCGAGCAGCCGGATTCGGGCGCCGGGTCCATCTCCCCGCGTCGGAAGACGTACTCCTTGTCGAGTGAGAGCTTGAAGTCCTTCTGGATTTCGCTCTGGACCGGATCGATGGCAATGAAGTCCCGCCGCTCCATGTGGTTCTGAGTGTTGGTGGCCTTGGTAATGCTCTGTGCGAACCCCTCGGGCGCCCCCTGGATCGAGACGATCCGTACGGAGACATAGGCTTCCGCCACCGCGTCGGGATCCTTCTCGAAGGCCCGGTTCGCTGACGTGACGGTCTGCGCCCCGTTCACGACACTTGCGTTGCGGAGGGTCAGGGAGATAGGCGCGCCGGTCGCGCGCTTCGCAAAGAACTCCCTCTCGATGGTGTCACACTGCACCGTGATGCCATTGTGCCGGTAGAGGAAGCCGTCAGGATCCTCCAACATGCTATCGACCAAGGTCTTATTGACTCCGGTGAGCCCGAGCGACTTGCGGACGTTCCGGTCGTAGAGACGCTCGCCGTTGTCCGCGTACCACTGGGCAAGCTCCGCGGCACTCACCTCACCAACGATAGCCTTGTACGGAGTTTCACGGTCGTGCCAACCCTCGGTCATCTTCGCGGTGAGCGTGATCGGCTCCGGCTCCAGATCTTCCCGGATGGCCCGGTGGAAGTCAGCCTGATCCACCACTCGGTATTCGACAGTGCGGCCGAGGCCACCGAATTCGCGGGCCGCCTCATCCAGTATGGTGCGCGTCTCGAGCGAGAGTCGGCCGTCCCCCATGAGGGCGATGACCAGGTGCACCTTGCAGGTGGGTAGTTTGAGGACACCGTGGACCCGGTCTCCAAGGAGCCGCAGACGCTCGTTGAAGTGGTCGAGATCCCGGTTGTCGAGCTTCTTGAGGCCATGGATGAGCTTTAGTGCTGCCTCGGTGTCGAAGCCGGCTGTCCCCGAGTTCTTCCACTTCGCCTGGATCAGCCAGAGTTCTGTGCCGGAAGCGGAGAAGGCCACGGAGTCGATGCCAAAGTCGTCCCGGCCATCGATCACCCCAATGGCTGCCTCGTCCGAGGTGCAGTCAGTCAGGATGCGAGCCGCCTTCGCCGATAGTGCCCGGGACAAGAGGGCAACCTCGCGCTCTTTGGGATCCTTCTTCTCAAAGTCATCCATGGAAATCCGGTCAGCGAACTCCCGCAGCAGCGCCTCGCGAACCTGCCGCACCTCCAGCGGCATCCCCTGTGCACTCTTCCCCATCTGATCCCACTCCCAGGCTCGCCCTAACTGCCCAGCCTACCCGGGCGGTTCAGCGTATGAGGAGTGACCAAGTGAGCAGCTCGACGCTGCCCGGCAACCGCCACAGGTTGCCGGGCCTCCATGCATTCGTCAGTCAACGAGTTCCACGCAGCACGTCGAGGATGAACCCCTCCTCGATGGCCTGCCGCATTGTGTACACGTCGAACGACTCGGGCTTGCCATCGGCGCTGGGACGCCCGAATAGGGTCTTCGTTTTGTGCTTCGGCGTGGCGGTGAACGCGAGGAACGACACGTTCGGTGACGCGGCTCGCGCAGCCGTTTCGGCGGAGATCCGCTGCTCGCGCTTGGCACGCTCGTCATCGGCGGAGAGGAGCTCGTTGACGACGTCCTGGGTGTCGACCGGCTCGTCTTCGGCGACCTGCCCGCCGTCGGTGATGACCTGCTTCAGGGCATTGGCCGTCTTGCCGGACTGGGAGGTGTGGGCCTCGTCGACGAGGACGGCGAACGCTCTGTCGCCGAGCGTCGTGTCGATCAGGCCCTTGACGCAGGGGAACGTCGGGATCGGCGACCGGCACGCCAGCACCTGCCCGAAGCGGCACGGTGGCGGCCTCGCGTTCACCCGTCCGAAGACCAAGGGCAGTCGCCGCACGACCCCCCTGCTTCCGCCGCTGATCCCGCTCCTTCGCGAGCAGCGCCAGCAGCAGGAGGAGTGGAGGGCGGCGGCCGGCGAGGAATGGCAGGACTACGGCCTGGTGACATGCCGCCCCGATGGTCAGCCGGTCGACCCCCATGCCGACTGGGAGGAGTTCAAGGAGCTGCTGGCCGAGGCGGGGATCGAGGACCGGCGGCAGCACGACGGCAGCCGCCACTCGGCCGGGACGATCCTCAATGAGCTGGGGGTGGACCCGTTCACGATCATGGAGATCCTCGGCCACTCGCGATCAGCATGACCCGCCGCTACGTCAAGACGACCACCCCGACGACCCGGGAAGCGGCCCGGCGGATGGGCAACGCGCTCTGGCCCCAATCGGCCGGAAGTGAGACCACAACTGAGACCGCGAACACGAGGGCGGCCCGCGCGCGACGGCGGCGACGGCGACGGATGCAGTAAAGGCAAAAGCCCCAGGTCACGGCGAGTGAGTCCTGGGGCTTCTACAGAGCCGCCTGCGGGATTCGAACCCGCGACCTACGCATTACGAGTGCGTTGCTCTGGCCAGCTGAGCTAAGGCGGCACCGTCGCCGCGTGTGGCGGCAACGCGGGCCAGTCTACACAGGTTCGCGGGTGATCCGTTACCCGGTATCCGGGGGCGGGGGTCAGGCGGAGGAGACGGCGAGTTTGGCGGCGAAGCCGGCGAAGAGGACGGCGACGCCGCTGGTGAGGGTGGCGGAGAGGCGCTTGCGGCGGCGGAAGGCGGTGGCGAGGGTGGTGCCCGCGAAGATCAGGAGGGAGAGGTAGAGGAAGCTGAAGGTCTGGAGGATGCCGCCGAGGAGGGCGAAGGAGAGGGCGGGCTGTCCGTAGGAGGCGTCGACGAATTGGGTGAAGAAGGAGAGCAGGAAGAGGATCGCCTTCGGGTTGAGGAGGCTGATCACCAGGGCGCGGCGGAAGGGGTTCTCGGTGCTTTCGGGGGTCTGCTCGGTGGTGGGGTCGGCCGCGGCGCGGCGTTCGCGCCAGAGTTGGCGGGCGGCGCGGAGCATGCCGTAGCCGATCCAGAGGAGGTAGGCGGCGCCGCCGAACTTGACCACGGCGAAGACGGCCGGGTTGGCCTTGAGCAGGGAGGCCGCGCCCAGCGAGGTGAGGCTGATCAGGGTGAGGTCGCCGATGAAGACGCCGGCCGCGGCCCGGTAGCCGGTGCGGATGCCCTTGCGGGCCGCGACGGACAGGACGTACAGGGAGTTGGGGCCGGGCAGCAGGATGATGACGAGGGCGCCGAGGACGTACGTCGCCAGGTCGTTGACTCCGAGCACGATGAGCTCCGGTGCAGGGGAGGGTGGCAGGGGGCGCTCATCGTAACGTCGTACCGGCAATCGGTTGAAGTGAAAACCACCTGTCGGTCGGCCGGCGCCCGGCCCGCCCTACCGCTCGCAGCGCTTGCCCTGCTCCGGGGCCTCCCCGGTCAGCAGGAAGCGGTTCACCGCGCCGTCCACGCAGGTGCTGTGCCGGCCGTACGCGGTGTGGCCGTCGCCGTCGAAGGTGAGCAGGCGGCCGGACTCCAGCTGGCCGGCCAGCGACTGCGCCCAGGCGTACGGGGTGGCCGGGTCGCGGGTGGTGCCGATGACGACGATCGGGGCGGCGCCGGCGGCCCGGACGGTGTGCGCCGCACCGGTGGCCCGGACCGGCCAGTAGGCGCAGGTCAGGGCCATCCAGGCCATGTCGCGCCCGAAGTGCGGCGAGACCCGCTCGAACTCCGGTACCGCCCGCTGGACGTCCTCCGGGCCGTGGAACGGGGCGGGCAGGTCGAGGCAGTTCACCGCGGTGTTGGCGAACATCAGATTGGGGTACGAGCCGTCCGGCTCGCGCCCGTAGTAGTCGTCGGAGAGCTTCAGCAGACCGGTGCCGTCGCCGGCCTCGGCCTCGGTGAGCGCGGCCCGCAGCTTGAGCCAGAGGAAGTCGGCATACATGGCCTGGATGACGCCGGTGGTCGCCTGGGACCCTGTCAGCCGACGGCCGGCGTCGGTGGTGGGCAGCGCGGCGGTGCGGACCCCGCCGAGCAGGGCGGTGAGCCGGTCGCCGACCTGCTGCTCGGTGCGGCCGAGCGGGCAGTCCTCGCGCTTGGCGCAGTCCTGCGCGAAGGCGGCCCAGGCGGTCTCGAAGCCGCCCGCCTGGGTGCGGTTGCCGGTGACGGAGTCGAGCGCCGGGTCCATCGCGCCGTCCAGCACCAGCCGCCCGACCCGGCTCGGGAACAGCCCCGCGTAGGTGGCGCCGAGGAAGGTGCCGTAGGACTTGCCGACGAAGTTCAGCTTCTCGTCGCCGAGCAGGGCGCGCAGCACGTCCATGTCGCGGGCGGCCTCGACGGTGCTGAGGTGGCCGAGCGCCGCCCCGGCCCGCGTCCGGCAGCCCTCGGCGAACTCCTTG
This sequence comes from Kitasatospora sp. NPDC058063, assembly GCF_042885395.1. Taxonomy (NCBI): domain Bacteria; kingdom Bacillati; phylum Actinomycetota; class Actinomycetes; order Kitasatosporales; family Streptomycetaceae; genus Kitasatospora; species Kitasatospora sp. NPDC058063. The sequence continues at coordinate 563,460 of NZ_JBHVSD010000001.1, read as the reverse complement.
TCGGCCGCGACCAGCGCGTCGACCCCGCCCTGGTCGCCGGGCGCCAGGCCGACGGCGGTGTAGGCGTCCATCCGGTCGCCGCTGAGGCAGCTGACGGGGCTGCTGCGGCCCACCCCGCGCGGGTCGAGGCCGACCAGGTCGTAGCGGGCCCGCACCCCGTGGTCGTACGTCCGGGCGGCGGCCTCCAGGTACTCGATCGCGGAGCCGCCGGGCCCGCCCGGGTTGAGCAGGAGGGAGCCGAGCCTCGTGTCCTGCGAAGCGGAGGCGGCAGAGGCGGAGGCGGAGGCGGAGGCGGAGGCGGACGGGTCGGAGGAAGCGCTCCCCGGCCCCGCCGGTTCCGCCGCGGCCCGGGCGGCCGCGAGGGTGAGGTCCCCGTCCCCCGGGTGGTCGTAGTCCAGCGGCACCCGGAACGTCGTGCACTCGAACCCGCTGTCGCAGGGCTGCCAGACCGGACGTTGCGCGTAGTACGGAGCGAGCGCGGCCGGGACGGCGGCGGGCAGCGGCTCCAGCGGGGTGGCTCCGGCCCTCGCGGCCGTCGGGGCCGAGGACGTGCCGGAGGCGGCCGGGTCCGGGGAGGGGGCCGCCGGTGGCCCGGACGGATCCGCGCTGCAACCGCCCGCCAGCAGCCCGACGACGACCAGCGCCGCGGCCAGCACCTGTGCCCGCGCCCGCACCGATGCCCGCGCCGATGCCCGCACCTGTGCCCGCTCGAAGGCCCTCATCCGCCACCTCTCCGCAACCGACCAGCACATGGAAGAACCCAAGGAACACCGGGGAACACCGGGGAACACCGGAGGAACACCCGCAGTGGGAACAACCCTCGAAGCACCCCGGAGGAAACGCCGCTGCCCGGCACCCACTCCGGGGTACCGGGCAGCGTAGCCCCGCCGGACCTGCCCTCAGGACGCTCTGGCCAGCGCCTCGGCCAGGAACTGCGCCGCCTGGCGGACCAGCCGCAGCCGCTCCCGGTCGGGGGTGAAGTCCTGCACGTTGTCCGAGATCCGCACCTCGGCCTTGGCCGCCGCTCCGGGGCCGGCCTTCAGAGCGGCCTGGAGCTTGCGGGCCGCGTCCAGCCCGGCGGAGTCGCCCCTGGCGGCGGCCAGCAGCAGCTTGGCGGCGCTGCCGGCCGGGGCCTCGGCACCGGTCTGGGTGAGCGCGGTGGCGTCGTACCGGCCGGAGACCGCCGCCGCCGCGCCGTACAGGTCGGGCCGGGAGAGCCCGGCGGCGGCCGCGCAGGGCGCGCCGGCCTCGACGCCGAGGGTGCCCCAGGAGGCCGGGCCGGGCGGCAGGGTGCGGAAGGAGGTCGCGATGGTGGTGCGCAGCGTCGCGTCGTCGGCGACGGCGGCCGGGGCGGCGGCGACCAGTTCGCAGGGGTGCGCGGTGCCGTTCGGCGCCTCGGGGGCGACCAGGATGAACGGGTGGGACTTGCCGGTCTGGAGGGCCGAACCGATGCCCTCGAAGACGTCCGGGACCTCGGCGTCGGCGGTCTTCTGGGGCGTGGCGGCCTGCATCACGACGACCGGGAAGCGGGCGTTCGGCTCCTTGGCGTACTGCGGCGGAAGCCAGACCCGGATGTTGCGGGGGTGGCCGTCGGGGCCCAGTACGGCGGACTGGAGCAGCTCGCCCCCGCCGGGGTGGCCGACGCTGTCGAAGCGGCTGACCACGGCGGGGGCCGCGGCAGCTGCGACGTCGGCGGGGGCAGCGGGGGCGGGGGCGGTGGCCGACTCGGCGACCGCGGGCGGCACCGCCTGCTGCTGCCGGACGGCCGTCCCCGAACCGGTCCCGGCACCCGTGTCCGCGCCCGGAGCCGAGCCCGCCGTGTCCACGAACGGCTCCGCCCGGTCCGGCTCCTGGGTGCCCCGGCCGAGACCGCCGAAGGCGCCCAGCGTGGTGAGCACCGTCAGCGCGGTGACGCACACCCCGCAGACCATCGCCCCGGCCGCCCGCAGCAGCATCGGCCAGCGGTCGCCGGCCAGCTCGTAGGTCTCGGCGGCGCGCAGGTCGCGCCAGCGGTGTTGGGCGCCACGGGCCAGCCAGATACCGCCGAGGGCGGCGGCCAGCAAGGGGATGACGAGGAGCGAACGAACCACGGGACGCACCACCTCTGGAGGGGGTCGCGCCGAACCGGACCCGGCGCGCACGGAAGGCGACCGCCCCGGCAGCGGGCGCAGTCGGCCCCCAGCGTGCACAACGGGTGGACAGTCACACGACGGTGTGCCCGGCGAGTGTCGCTCGTTCACTCGAAGGTGGGATGGCGCACCGGCTCCGGGAGGCGTACAGCCGCCGCCCGCCGGAGCGACGCCCGGGCGGACGGCCCGAGGGCCCGGAGCCGGACGGCCCCGGACCGGACCGCCCCGCTCCCCGATCGGCAATCGGCCATCGGCCATCCCCGATCGGCGCTCAGCCCGCGCTCAGCCCGCGCGCAACGCCACCGTCATCGCCTCGACCGCGAGCAGCGGGTCGACGTTGCGGTCCAGCGCCTGACGGCAGGCCAGCACCGCCTCGATCCGCCGCAGCGTGCTCTCCGCCGGCCCGGCCTGGGCCACCCGGTTCAGCGCCTGCCGCTGGTCCTCGTTGGCGAGCGCGCCGGTGGAGCCGAGCTGGATGGCGAGCACGTCCCGGTAGAAGCCGAGCAGGTCGAGCAGGGCGACGCCGAGGGTCTCCCGGCGGGTGCGGGTGGCCCGGCTCTTCTGCCGCTTCTCCAGCTCCTTGACCGCGCCGGCCATGCCGCGCGGCACCTTGCCGCCCTCGTAGGCGCCGTAGGCGGCCTTGAGGTCGTCCGTCTCCTTGGCGTCCTGGGTCTCGGCGAGAGCCTCGGCGTCGGCCTTGGCGGTGTCGACCAGGCGCTGGGCGGCGGTCAGGCAGCCGCCGATGTCTCCCACCTCCAGCGGGATGCGCAGCACCTCCGTCCGGCGGGTGCGGGCCTGTTCGTCGACGGCGAGGCGGCGCGAGCGCTCGATGTCTCCCTGCCCGGCCAGCGCGGCGAGCCGGGCGGTTTCCGGGTCGACGCCGTCACGGCGGACCAGCGTGTCGGCGACCGCCTCGGCCGCGGGGGTGCGCAGCACCAGCAGGCGGCAGCGTGAGCGGATGGTCGGCAGCACGTCCTGGACGGAGGGGGCGCACAGCAGCCAGACGGTGCGCGGGGAGGGTTCCTCCACGCCCTTGAGCAGCGCGTTCGCGGCGGCCTCGGTGAGCCGGTGGGCGGCGTCCACCAGGATCACCGACCAACGGCCGCCGGTCGGGTAGCTGGAGGCGCGCATGACCAGGTCGCGCATGTCGCCGACGCCGATGGAGAGGCCGTCGGTACGGACGTACTTCACGTCGGCGTGGCTGCCGGCCAGCACGGTGTGGCAGCCGTCGCAGAACCCGCAGCCGGGCGTGCCGCCGAGCGCGAGGTCGGGGCTGGTGCACTGGAGGGCGGCGGCGAAGGCGCGCGCGGCGGTGACCTGCCCGGCGCCGGGCGGGCCGGTGAACAGCCACGCGTGCGTCATGAGGGAGGCGTTCGCGCCCTCGACCGGGGCGGTCCCGCGACCGGCCTCGATCGTCGCCCCGGCCGCCCGGGCGGCGGCGGTCAGCTGCTCGACCACCCGCTCCTGGCCCACCAGGTCGTCCCAGACGGCCACTGCTGCTCCCAAGCTCAGTACGGCAGCGCTCGTGGCGCCTCTTCCCCGCCGTCGAGCATACGTCTCCGCTCCGACACCCACTGCTCCGTCCGGGTCACGGCGGGGCGAGGAGGCGGCCCTGCGGAACGCGGCGGCGCCGCCGGGGACCTGCCCCGACGGCGCCGCCCACACGTGTCCGGTCAGCCCCGGCGGCCCCAGCGACGGCCCTTGCCCTTGCCATCGCCCTTGCCATCGCCCTTGTCCTGTGCGTCCCCGCGGCCCTCGGGCCGCTCCGCGCCGCCCTGGGGGCCGCCGTACGGAGCGCCCTGGCCCTGACCGCCGTGCTCCCAGCGCGACCACTCGTCGTGCGAGCCCAGCAGGGTGTCGGTGAGGCTCGGCAGGTCGTCCAGCGGCGTCTCCTCGGCCCACTCCGGCCTCGGCCGCTCGGCACCGGGCTGCGACCGCTCGGCCGTCGGCCCGGCGTCGACCACCGGCAGCTCGCGGGTGCTGTCCACCGGCTCCGCGCGCCGCGGCCCCTGCGCCGGCCGGCCCTCGGTACGGCCTCCGGTACGGCCGTCGGCACGCTCCTCGGTACGGCCCGGCTCGATCCGCGGCAGCACCTCGGTCCGGTCGGCCTCCGCCGGGACCCTCGGCAGCACGGCCGTCTCGTCCACCGCCGAGGCCGGCACCACCGGCAGCTTGGCGGTCTCGTCGACCGCACCGGCGGTTCCGCCCGCCGCCCGGCGCGCCTCGGCGGCCTCCGCGGCCTTGCGCGCCTCGGCGGCCTCGGCAGCCCGGACGGCCGCCTGCCGGTCCCGCAGCGAGAGCTCGCGCGTCGCCTCGTCCCCGAGTCCGCCCACCGGAGCCTGCGCCGCCGGCTGCGCCGCGTCCTGCGGGGTGTCCTGCGGGACACCCTTCGGAATGTCCCGGACCGCCCGCAGCTCCGTGGTCGTCTCCGCGGCCGACTCCCCGGCCACCGAACCCGAACCCGAGGCCGAGCCAGGACCCGACGCCGTGTCGGACGCCGAACCCGAACCCGGCCGCGCCTCGGCCCGGCCCTCCGCGGACTCCGCCGCCGCAGCCGCGGCCGCGAGCGCGGCGGCCTGCGCCAGCCGCGCCTCCTCCGCCCGCTGGAGCGCCTCCTCCGCCCGGCGGCGCTGCTCCTCGCGGGCCAGCTCGCGCTGCCGCTGGAGCTCGGCCTGGGCGGCCGCCTCGTCGGCGATCCGCTTGCGCTCGGCGGCCTCGGCGGCCAGCCGGGCCTCCTCGGCCCTGCGCCGCTCGGCCTCCTGCTCGGCGCGACGCGCTGCGTCCTCCTCGGCCCTGCGGCGCGCTTCCTCCTCGGCCTTGCGCCGGGCCTCGGCGGCGGCCCGCTCGGCCTCCTCCTTGGCCAGCCGCTCCTTCTCCGCCTGCTCGGCCCGCAGCTGCGCCAGCACCTCCTGCCGCTTGCGCTCGGCGGCCTCCTCCTCGGCCTTCTTGCGGGCCTCCTCGGCGGCGCGGCGCTCGGCCTCCTCCTTGGCCAGCCGCTCCTGCTCGGCGCGGGCGGCCTTCTCCTGCTCGGAGAGCGGCAGCTCGCGGTCGAGCCGGTGCCGGATGGCGGTGGTGACGAAGCCGGGGGCCTGGCTGCCGTCCACGACCAGGTAGCGCGCCGGGTCGGCGGCGGCGAGGGCGAGGAAACCGGCCCGGACCCGCAGGTGGAACTCGGTGGGCTCGGACTCCAGCCGGTCCAGCGCCTCGGTGAAGCGCTCGCGGGCCTTGGTCGGGTCGACGTCCAGGACGACGGTCAGGTCGGGCAGCAGCCCGCCGGTGGCCCAGCGGGAGATCCGGGCGACCTCGGTCGCGGCCAGGTCGCGACCGGCGCCCTGGTAGGCGATGGAGGAGTCCATGTACCGGTCGGTGATCACCACGGCGCCGCGGGCGAGGGCCGGCCGGATGACGTTCTCGACGTGCTCGGCGCGGTCGGCGGCGTAGATCAGCGCCTCGGCGCGGTGCGACAGGCCGGTGTTGCCGACGTCCAGGACGAGGCCGCGCAGCCGCTGGCCGACCGGGCTGCCGCCGGGCTCGCGGGTGAGCACGACCTCGTGCCCCTTGCCGCGGATCCACTCGGCGAGCGCCTGGGCCTGGGTGGACTTGCCGGCGCCGTCGCCGCCCTCCAGGGCGATGAAGAAGCCGGTGCCCGCGCCGAGGCGCGGCGCCGGGCCGCCCGGGCCGCGCACCGAGTCCACCAGGTCCCGGACGAACGGCGCGGTGCCGCGTCGGTCGTCGGTGCGCAGCAGCACGACCGCGGCGAGCACCAGCGTGAGCAGCCCGGAGGTGGCGACGGCCAGGGCCGCGCCGCCGTGGATGAAGGTGAAGGAGCCGGGCTCGACGGTGCCGTACTCGACGTCCCCGTAGGCGGCGGCGATCAGCGGGACGACGACCAGCGCGGCGGCGACCACGGTCCGGAGCACCGCGAACAGGTGCTCGGTGACCTTCGGCAGCCGGGCCTCCTCGACCTCCTGGGCGAGCAGGGTGCGTCCGGCCGAGATCACGATCCCGGCGGCCAGCCCGGCCAGCACGGTGAGCAGCAGGACCAGCACGAAGTCCAGCACCAGCCCGGCCAGGATCAGTGCGACGCCCTGGGTGAGCAGCGCCAGCGCGAGCAGCCGGCGGCGGGACAGCGAGGGCAGCGTGGCCCGGGTGAGCCGGGCGCCCAGGGCGGGCGTCCCGGCGGCGGCGAGCACCAGCAGGCCGTAGCCGATCGGCCCGGCGCGGTGCTCGGCGGCGGTGAGCAGCGCGAGCGCGGCGACACCCGCCATCGCGGCGTAGCCGGCCGCGACGGCGAAGGTGAAGTACGGGGCGCCGCCGGTTCGGCCCTTGCTCAGCGCGGGGCCGGGGGCGGCGTCGGTCGGGGCGCGCAGGCCCTGGAGCGGCGAGACCGGGGCGACGGACACCGGGCCGCCGGGCAGCTGCTGGAGGTGGTCGCGGACCGCCGCGGCGGCGAACAGCCCGGCCGCGCCGAGCGCCGCGAAGGTGAGCTGGTGGGCGCGGAGCCAGTTGGAGCCGAGGGCCGCGCCGATGTTGTTGAGCAGGGTGAAGGCCACCAGGCCGAGCGCGCCGAGCGGCACGGTCACCCAGCCGGTGAAGCGGTCGATGCTCCGGACGCTCTCCAGGTTGGCCGCGGCCGGGCGCTGCTCGGCGACCGGCAGGTGCGGGTTGGCCGGAGGCAGCAGGCCGGGAACGGCGGCGGCCCTGGTGATCCCCCGGACCCGCTCGGCGGCACCGGTGACGAACACGGTGGCGAGCAGGGCGTAGGTGGCGGCCCCGGAGGGCTCGGCGGCGGAGCCCAGCCAGACGCTCCACCAGGGGGCGAGGCCGATCAGCAGGGCGCGCAGCACGTCGGCGCCGAAGAGCGTCCAGCGCCGGTCCAGTCGGCCGGTGACCAGCCGGTGCACCGGGCCGAGCAGTGCGACGCCGACCAGGCCGGTCGCCAGCACCCGGACGGCGAGGACCGCGGCGAGGGCGAAGGCGAGGCTGCGCGGCAGGCTGCCGAACCGGCCGTCCTGGGCGGCGGCGATCACGGTCAGCGCGAGCAGCACCAGCAGACCGAGCCGGTCGGCGGTGCCGCCGATCAGCTGGGTGGTCCACAGGCGCCGGTAGGCACGTGTCCGCAGCAGCGCCCGGGCCCGGTCCACCGGAGTCCCGGCGGGCGCGACCTCGGGCAGGTCGGACACCCCCGCTCTGGCGGCCGGGGCGCTGGGGGTGGGCTGCTCCTCGCTCGTCATACGGTCAGCGTAGCGGGCTGGGCCTGGCCGGAATGTGGCGAACGCGCTTCCGGATCGTGCTCATCACCGGGTTGTGACGTACCCCGCACAGACCCGACGGGCCTCGGGCCCGCCCCCCGGGATCGGGGGTGCGGGCCCGGCCGCGGGACCGCGGATCAGCCTTCTTCGGTGGCCGAGGCCTTGTCGGCCGCCGTCCTGCTCGTGGCGGTCTTCTTGGCCGCCGTCTTCTTCGCCGCCGCCGTCTTGGTGGTGGTCTTCTTCGCGGCGGTCTTCTTCGCGGCGGCGGTCTTGGTCGCCGCGGTCTTGGCGGTGGTCGTCTTCTTGGCCGCGGCCTTCTTCGCCGGGGCCTTCTTCGCCGCCTTCTTCACCGGTCCGCGCGCCCGCTTCTCGGCGAGCAGCTCGTACCCGCGCTCCGGCGTGATGGTCTCGACGTCGTCGTCCTTGCGGAGCGTGGCGTTGGTCTCGCCGTCGGTCACGTACGGACCGAAGCGGCCGTCCTTGACCACCACCGGGCGCTCGCTGACCGGGTCGTTGCCCAGCTCCTTGAGCGGCGGGGCGGCGGCCGCCCGGCCGCGCTGCTTCGGCTGGGCGTAGATCGCCAGCGCCTCGTCGAGGGTGATCGTGAAGAGCTGGTCCTCACTGGTGAGCGAACGGGAGTCGGTGCCGCGCTTGAGGTACGGGCCGTAGCGGCCGTTCTGCGCGGTGATCTCCGCGCCCTCGGCGTCGGTGCCGACCACCCGGGGCAGCGAGAGCAGCCGCAGCGCGTCCTCCAGCGTGACGGTGTCCAGCGACATCGTCTTGAACAGCGAGGCGGTGCGCGGCTTGACCGCGTTCTTGCCGGTCTTCGGCGTGCCCTCGGGCAGGATCTCGGTCACGTACGGGCCGTAGCGGCCGTCCTTGGCGACCAGCATGTTGCCGCCGACCGGGTCCGGGCCGAGCTCGAAGTCGCCGCTGGGCTTGGCCAGCAGCTCCTCGGCCAGCTCGACGGTGAGCTCGTCCGGCGGCAGCTCGTCCGGGATGTCGGCACGCTGGCCCGGCTCGCCCTCGACGGTGGAGGCGCGCTCGACGTACGGGCCGTAGCGGCCGACCCGCAGGGTGATGTCGTCGCTGACCCTGAACGAGCTGATCTCCCGGGCGTCGATCGCGCCGAGATCGGTGACCAGTTCCTTCAGGCCGCCCAGGTGGTCGCCGTCGCCGTTGCCGGCCTCGGCGGCGCCGCCCGCGGCGTGGCCCTCGCCCTCGCCGAAGTAGAAGCGCTTCAGCCACGGCACGGACTGCGCCTCACCGGCGGCGATCCGGTCGAGGTCGTCCTCCATCCTGGCGGTGAAGTCGTAGTCGACCAGCCGGCCGAAGTGCTTCTCCAGCAGGTTGACCACGGCGAAGGAGAGGAAGGACGGGACGAGCGCCGTCCCCTTCTTGAAGACGTACCGGCGCTGGATGATCGTGTCGATGATCGACGCGTAGGTGGAGGGGCGGCCGATCTCCCGGTCCTCCAGCTCCTTGACCAGCGAGGCCTCGGTGTAGCGGGCCGGCGGCTTGGTGGCGTGGCCCTCCGGGGTGATCCGCTCGGCGGCCAGCGGGTCGCCCTGGGCGACCTGCGGCAGCCGGCGCTCGCGGTCGTCGAGCTCCGCGTTCGGGTCGTCGGCGCCCTCGACGTAGGCCTTGAGGAAGCCGTGGAAGGTGATGATCTTGCCGGTGGCCGAGAACTCGACGTCCCGGCCGTCGGCGGAGGTGCCGCCGACCCGGACGGTGACCGACTGGCCGACCGCGTCCTTCATCTGGGAGGCGACGGTGCGCATCCAGATCAGCTCGTACAGCCTGAAGTCGTCACCGGTCAGGCCGGTCTCGGCGGGGGTGCGGAAGCGGTCGCCGGACGGGCGGACGGCCTCGTGCGCCTCCTGCGCGTTCTTCACCTTGCTGGCGTAGGTGCGCGGGGCGTCAGGCAGGTAGTCGGCGCCGTACAGCTGGGTGACCTGGGCCCGGGCGGCGGTGATCGCGGTGTCCGACAGCGTGGTGGAGTCGGTACGCATATAGGTGATGAAGCCGTTCTCGTACAGCTTCTGGGCCACCTGCATGGTCCGCTTGGCACCGAAGCCCAGCTTGCGGCTGGCCTCCTGCTGGAGCGTGGTGGTGCGGAACGGCGCGTACGGCGAGCGGCGGTACGGCTTGGACTCGACGCTGCGGACGCCGAACGCCGTCTGCTCCAGGGCGGCGGCCAGCTGACGGGCCGCCTGCTCGTCCAGGTGCAGGGTGTTCGCGCTGGCGGCCTTCAGCCGGCCGTCCTGGCCGAAGTCGCGGCCGCTGGCGATCCGCTTGCCGTCGACGGAGGCCAGCCGGGCGCCGAAGGTCTCCGGGTTGGCGGCGTCGGCCGGGGTGCGGCCGGTACCGAAGGTGCCGACCAGGTCCCAGTACGAAGCGGCGCGGAAGGCCATCCGCTCGCGCTCGCGCTCGACCACCAGCCGGGTCGCGACGGACTGCACACGGCCCGCCGACAGCTTCGGCATGACCTTCTTCCACAGCACCGGCGAGACCTCGAAGCCGTACAGCCGGTCGAGGATGCGGCGGGTCTCCTGGGCGTCGACCAGGCGCTGGTTGAGCTCGCGCGGGTTGGCCACGGCCTCCTGGATCGCCGACTTGGTGATCTCGTGGAACACCATGCGGTGCACCGGCACCTTGGGCTTGAGCACCTGCTGGAGGTGCCACGCGATGGCCTCGCCCTCGCGGTCCTCATCGGTGGCGAGGAAGAGCTCGTCGGACTCCGCGAGCAGCGACTTCAACTTGCTGACCTGGGACTTCTTGTCCGCGTTGACCACGTAGATGGGCGCGAAGTCATGGTCGACGTCCACCCCGAGGCGCCGCACCTCGCCGGTGTACTTGTCCGGCACCTCGGCCGCGGTGCTGGGGAGGTCGCGGATGTGCCCGACGCTCGCCTCGACGATGTAGCCGGGGCCCAGGTAGCCCTTGATCGTCTTCGCCTTGGCCGGCGACTCGACAATGACGAGTCGCTGTCCGTGCGCGGTCTCGCTGCTCGGGGACACCTTCGCTCTTCTCTCCCGGTCCTTATGTGGCTGGTCGGCGCCGGCAGCACGGGCTGCACTCCGCCCGACCCCTCCACCGCCCCGGGGCTGCCGCGGCACGACACCCCCACCAGCGGAGTGTGACCGTACCCCGGCCACCCTTGTCAAACGGACGGATCCCGCTTTTTCACTTGCCGGGCTCACCGACGCCACTCGAACGGTAACCCGATGACGGAGGTTCGCGCCCCGCGGAGGGGGGCCTTCGGCAGGTTCCGGAGGATGGAATGACGGATTTCAAGATCTGTCAACGGAAAATCGACGGGTTCTTGCGGGGCGGGGGTGGAGCGGGCGCGGGGCGGGGGCGGAACGAGGCTCAGCCGCCGGCCACGGCCAGGAGCCCGGCGCCCGCCGCCAGGCAGCCCGCGCCCAGGACGCTCCACAGCAGGTCCACGACGGCAGCCCGACCGACCTCCCCCGCGGCCAGCACCACCCTGCTCGGGCGCCGCGGGTCGTAACAGATCCGCACCGAGGCTCCGGGCGCGAAGCGGTCCGGACGGCGCAGCGGGGTGTGCCCCCGCGGACGGGCGATCACCAGCCCGGCGATCCCGCACGCGCCGGCGCCGCCGACCGAGGGCGGCACCGAGAAGGAGAGCAGCGGAGCACTGTCCAGCTGGCCGTGCACGTCGTCCTCGGCCATCACGGTGGCCACCGCCGACGCCCCCCGGCGGCGCACCCGCAGGCGCAACCCCACCTCGGCGGCGCACCAGAGCAGCAGCACGCCACCGAAGAGGGCGAGCACCGACCCGCCCACCATCGCCGTCGTCGTGTCCACCCCTGGCCCCCGGCTCCCCAACTCTGTCCACAGCCTGTGGATAGAGCTTCACAGCGGAGAGCCAACGGGAGACAGCCACCCGGCGGCGGCCGGACGAACCAGGGGGTACGGGCGAGTGAACCGGTCAGTCCCGGCGGGTGAGCCGGTCAGGTCCCGGCGGGTGCGGTCACGGAGGGCCGGGCTCCGGACACGGTGAATCCGGGCACGGCACAACCGGGCGGGGTGAATCCGGCCACGGAGGGCCGGGACGGGTCAGGACGCGTCGGGTCGGATGTGGAACGTCGGGCCTCAGCGGACCGGGTCGATGAACCCCTGCTCGGTCAGCAGGCGCAGCGACTCCGGCACCCGGTCCCGCAGGACCACCCGGTCCTCGCCGAGCAGCTGCGCGATGGCGTCCACGATCTCGCCCGCCGACAGCGTCCCGTCGCAGACCCCGACGAACCCGGCGCCCACGGTGTCCACCTTGGTGGCGCGCCGCATGCCCCGGTTGTGACGCAGGATCACGTGCTCCGGGTCCTCCGCGCCCGGCGCGCCGACCTGCTCCTGGACCACCTCGTCGGCCAGCACGTAGCGGGCCGCGAGCAGGCCCGCGTCGTCGTGCGAGCGGAGGAAGTCCTGCCGGTCGAACCAGGCCTCGATGTGCGGGCCCAGCGGCTGCTCCACCGGGTGCGGCCACTCCTCCACCCGGATGGTCGGACGCTCGGCGCCGCTCGCCCGCAGGGTGATCCAGCCCATCCCGATGCCCTCGACCCGGCCCGCCTCGAAGGCGTCCAGCCACTCGCCGTACCGGGCCTGGTAGTCGCCGCCGGGGCCGCGGTGGTCACCGCCGTCGCGCAGCCACAACTCGGCGTACTGGGCCACGTCCTGGACCTCGCGCTGGACGACCCAGGCGTCCAGGCCGGTGCCCGCGACCCAGCCGGTCAGCCGCTCCTGCCAGTCCTCGCCCTGGACGTGCTGCCAGTTGGCGAGCAGCTGGCAGTAGCCGCCGGGCTCCAGGTGGTCGGCGGCCGAGCGGACCAGGCTGCGGCACAGGTCGTCCCCGGCCATGCCGCCGTCGCGATAGGTGAACCGGCCGCCCGGCGAGATGACGAACGGCGGGTTGGAGACGATCAGGTCGAACTTCCGCTCCCCGACCGGCTCGAAGAGGCTTCCGGTGGACACCTCGGTGTTGTCGAAACCGGACAGCGCCAGGGTCAGCTCGGTGAAGCGCAGCGCGCGCGGATTGAGGTCCGTGGCGGTGACGGTCCCGGCGTGGCGGGCCGCGTGCAGCGTCTGGACACCGGAGCCCGAACCGAGGTCCAGCGCGGCCCGGACGGGACGGCGCACGGTGATGTTCGCCAGCGTGGTGGAAGCACCGCCGACGCCCAGCACCAGGTCCTTGCGGGCCACCCCGTGCGCGGTCTCGCCGGAGCCGATGCCGCCCGCGCCGCCCACCGCGCAGCCCAGGTCGGAAACCACCCAGGCATCCGAACTGGGCATCCCGGCCACCTCGTTGGCGTACGGCCGGACGTCGACAGTGGCGCGCACCAGATCGCCGTCGGGGCGCAGCCAGCCGTCCGCCAGGCAGTCCTCCACCGGCAGCGCGGCGGCGGCCGCCCGGTACGGGACCGGCTGCTGGAGCAGGAACAGCCGCACCAGCGTCTCCAGCGGGCTGCCACCGCGGGTCGCCCGCAGTGCCGGGACCGCCTCGCTGCGGGCCAACGCCGAATAGCCGGTGGGCCCGAGCAGGTCCAGGCACCCATCGGCGGTGAACGAGGCGGCGAGCAGCGCCTCGCGGAACTTGGCGAGGCGGGTCGGGTCGAGAACGGGGCTACTGATCACCCCGCCATTGTCCCCCGGCGCCCACCCCGCGGCCGCCGCTGCGCCCCGCGGCCATCAAACGGAAGCCCGCACCACCACGCACGCCCCCGGGAGCCACCGCGCGCCGCCCTGCCGGGGGCGCCGAGTCGCTCAGCGGCGGCCGGCGGCGGCTCGCAGCGGCTCGCGGAGGCGGCTCGCGGTCACGGGGGCCGGCGGCGGGCAGGGCCGGCGGCTCCACGAGGGCGCCCCCGCCCGCGTGACTTCGTCACGGCCGACGCGCCGCCCATCACCAGCCCGGTCCGGGCCGGGGACGGGCCGGGGACGGGCCGGTTTCGGGGGCGGGCGCGTCGGATCGTGCGGTCCGCCGGGGCTCAGCTCGCGCTGGGAGCGGGGTTCGCCGGGGTGCCCGCCGGGGCGGACGGAGCGGTGGTCGCACCGGCAGCGGCCGGGCTCGCACTGTCGGTCGCGCCGGGCGCCGGGGTGGTGGCCGGCGCGCCCGGGGTGTCGGTGGCGCCGGGGGCGGGGGTCGTCCCCGCACCGCCCGGGGCCGGGGTACCGCTCGCGCCGGCACCCGCACCACCGGTGGCACCGCCGGTCGGGGCGGTGGTCGGGGACGGCTTGCAGCCCTCCTGCTTGGCCATCGCCGCGCCGAGATCGCCGCGCTGGAGCTTGCTCTGCGCCTGGGTGGAGAGCGAGGCCAGCTGCTGCACCTGGTCGGCCACGCTGCGCAGCCCGTCGGCGAACTTGGCCTGGTCGGTGTTGGGCAGCGCGTCCAGCTTCTTCTGGACCTCGACGTAGCCGTCGGCCGCCTTCTTCAGCTCGTCGACGGTGTCCTTCTGGAGGGTCGCGCCGTCCTGCACCTTGGGCGCCCCGGCACCGTCGATGGCGGCGGCTATGTCCTGGTTGGTCTTGGCCAGCCGCCCGATGTCCGTGGAGAGCCGCTTCTGGAGGTCGGCGGGGACCTCGCCGGTCTTCACCTGGCCGGTGTCGGCGAGCGCGGCCTGCGCCTGGGAGATCGGGTCCTTGGCGGCGCCGCAGACGGTCGACGCCCAGGACTCCAGTTGCTTGCTGTTGTTGTCGTCGCCGCCACAGCCGACGGCACCGAACGCGAGCAGCACGCCGAGGGCGGGTACGGCCAGCAGTCGCTTGTTCACCGGGAGGAGCCTTTCGGTTTCGGTCGTCATCGGTCGTCGAACCTACACGGCCGGTGTCCGTTCCCCGATTTCCGGTTTCCCTCCCCCGCTGCCTGCCGCCCGCTGCCTGCTGCCCGTGCCGATGTTCGATGTCGTGCGGGATCGCTGTCGAGCGGAACGACGGGCGAGGTCGGCCGCTGCTGCTGCGCCGACAGGGGAGGGCGCGTCCTCGCACAGCCGGCCTACGGGCATGCAGACGCGGACCTCCTCGCCCCGGGTGCCCGCCGACGGCTGGCCGGCAGCTCGGCCCGGAACGCTTCGCAGGTCGAGGCGCCTGGCGATGTCCCGGTGGCCTGCCCGGTCGTCCGGGTGACGGGATGCGAACCCACCCGGACGCCGTCCATCGCGACGAGGCCCGATCGACGAGCGGACCCGGTCGTCCTGGAGCAGCCGACCGCCGGGATCACCACGTGTCGGCGTCTGCCCGGGAACCGGACTCCAGTCCTCGGGGGCGTGCGGAAACGCGAAAGCGGCGCCGGCGGCGCCTCAGACCGCGACGGAGGGGACCGAGACCGGCCAGCTCATCCGGATCAGGCCACCGTCCGTGCCGTTGGTGACCTCCAGGTCCTCGACCAGGCCGGTGATCACGGCGAGGCCCAGGGTGTCCTCGTCCGGGTCGCCGCCCTCGGCGGCGCCGGAGGCCGGGACGGCGGCGGGGCCGGCCTCGTCCTCGACCTCGATGAGGAAACGCTTCTCCTGATCGGTCAGCGCGACCCGGACCGTGCCGCCGATGCCGCCGCGCTGGTGCAGCCCGACCGCGCGGGAGCACGCCTCGCCGACCGCGAGCCGGACCTCGTCGAGCACCGACTCGTCGACCCCGGCCCGTCTGGCGACGGCCGCGGCGACCAGTCGGGCCGTCCGCACATGCTCGGGAAGCGCGCTGAATCGAAGTTCGACGGTTGCCATCTCTCCCCCTCGGGGTGCTCCGACCGGGGCCGGAGGTCCGGCCCCTGCGGGCCGGCGGAACCGGCCCAGGGGCGTCCGAGGACGCACCGGGCCGCACGGGCCCGGGCTCCCGGACGCGAGGAAACGAGCGGGCCGGCCACCCGGGCCGGCCCGGCCGCGTCAGTCGGTCGCGTTGACCGCGTCGTCCACCGAGGTGTGGATCGGGAAGACCTTGGTCAGGCCGGTGATGCGGAAGATCTTCAGGATGCGCTCCTGGTTGCAGACGAGGCGCAGCGAGCCCTCGTGGGCGCGCACCCGCTTCAGACCGCCGACCAGCACACCGAGGCCGGTCGAGTCGAGGAAGTCAACGCCCTCCATGTCGACGACGAGGTGGTACTTGCCGTCGTTGACGAGCTCGACCAGCTGCTCCCGCAGCTTCGGGGCGGTGTACACATCGATCTCGCCGCCAACCTCGACGACCGTACGATCGCCGACTGAACGGGTCGACAGGGACAGGTCCACGGAACCTCCAGCACCTTGCCTTGCTACGTCATGTGCGATCCTCGGCCGGACGGCCGCCACCGCATGGTCGCGAGCCCGGGCGCGCCCAGCCAACGCGTGGCAAGCCTCAGCGCTGCGACCCACGGCCATACGGCCGTCACGGCCACATTCAACCACCTGCGGCCATGCCCGCACGATGGCTTACGACGATTCTCCGTCACGCCGGTGACACACTGGGTCCCCATGCCGCCCCGACACAGCCCGCCCGAGGCACTGCTCACGACCCTGGCCACCGGCCGGGGGCGGTCCGACCGGCTCACCCATACGGAGCACCTTCCCGCCCGACCTGCACGTTATTCACCGTGGCCGGACTCGATCCGTCCGGAGGTCGTGGCCGCGGCACGCGCCCTCGGGGTGGAACAGCCATGGGCGCACCAGGCAGAAGCGATGAATCTGGCCAAAAGCGGCCAGACTGTGGTGATCGCCACAGGCACCGCCTCGGGCAAGTCGCTGGGCTATCTGGCACCGGTGCTCACCGATCTCCTCGACGGCACCGAGGCCCGCAACGGCCGCGGCGCCACCGCGCTCTACCTGGCTCCGACCAAGGCGCTCGCCGCCGACCAGCGCCGCCGGGCGGCCGAACTCGCCCCGCCGAGGGTCCGCGCCGCCCTGTACGACGGCGACACCCCGACCGAGGAGCGCGAGTGGGTCCGCCAGTACGCCTCCTACGTGCTCACCAACCCGGACATGCTCCACCGGGGCATCCTGCCCGGTCACGCCCGCTGGTCCTCCTTCCTCAAGGCGTTGCGTTACGTGGTCGTCGACGAATGCCACAGCTACCGGGGCGTGTTCGGCTCGCACGTCGCCCAGGTGCTGCGGCGGCTGCGTCGCATCTGCGCCCGTTACGGCTCGTCACCCACCTTCCTGCTGGCCTCCGCCACCACCGCCGACCCGGCCGCGACCGCCCGGCGGCTGACCGGCCTGCCCGCCGTCGCCGTCACCGAGGACGCCTCGCCGCGCGGGCCGATGGTCTTCGGCCTCTGGGAGCCGCCGCTCACCGAGAACGTCGGCGAGCACGGCGCGCCCGTGCGCCGCACCGCGACCGCCGAGGCCGCGCACCTGCTGACCGACCTGGTCGAGCGGGAGATCCGCACCGTCGTCTTCGTCCGCTCCCGGCGTGCCGCCGAGCTCGTGGCGCTCCAGGCCCAGGACCAGCTCGACCGCCCGCTCGCCGGACGGGTGGCCGCCTACCGAGGCGGCTACCTCGCCGACGAACGCCGCGCCCTGGAACGCGATCTGCACACCGGCCGACTGCTCGGCCTCGCCTCCACCTCCGCTCTCGAACTGGGCGTCGACATCTCCGGCCTCGACGCCGTCCTGATGGCCGGCTACCCCGGCACCCGGGCCTCGCTCTGGCAGCAGGCGGGCCGGGCGGGCCGGGAGGCCCAGGGCGCGCTGGCCGTGCTGATCGCCCGGGACGACCCGCTGGACACCTACCTGGTGCACCACCCGGAGGCGCTGTTCGCGGCGCCCGTCGAGGCCACCGTGCTCGACCCCGACAACCCGCACGTGCTCGCCCCGCACCTGTGCGCGGCGGCAGCCGAACTCCCGCTCACCGATGCCGACCTGGAACTGTTCGGGCCGTCCACCGCACCGCTGCTCCCGGTCCTGGAACGGCGCGGCCTGCTGCGCCGGCGCAGTGACGGCTCCTGGTACTGGACCCGTCGCGAGCGCGCGGCCGACGCGGTGGACCTGCGCGGCAGCGGCGGCAGTCCGGTTCAGATCGTCGAGGCCGACACCGGCCGCCTGCTCGGCACGGTGGACGCCGCGGCCGCCCACACCAGCGTCCACACCGGGGCCGTCCACCTCCACCAGGGCCGCACCTACCTGGTCCGGGAGTTCGACCTGGAGAACTCCGTGGCCCTGGTCGAACCGGCCGACCCGCCGTACACCACGGCCGCCCGCGACATCACCTCCGTCTCCGTCCTGGACACCGACACCACCGTGGAATGGGGCGAGGGCCGGCTCAGCTTCGGCTCGGTGGAGGTGGTCAACCAGGTGGTCGGCTACCTCCGCAAGCGGATCTCCACCGGGGAGATCATGGGCGAGACCAAGCTCGACCTGCCGCCCCGCACGCTGCGCACCCGTGCGGTCTGGTGGACCGTCACCGAGGACCAGCTGCTCGACGCGGACATCCCGCCCGACCAGTTGCCCGGCGCCGCCCACGCCGCCGAGCACGCCTCGATCGGACTGCTGCCGTTGTTCGCCACCTGCGACCGGTGGGACATCGGCGGCGTCTCCGTTCCGCTGCACCCGGACACCGGCCTGCCGACCGTGTTCGTCTACGACGGCCACCCGGGCGGGGCCGGCTTCGCCGAACGGGGCTTCCGGCGGGCGGTCCAGTGGCTGACGGCCACCCGGACGGCGATCGCCTCCTGCGAGTGCGAGCGCGGCTGCCCGTCCTGCGTCCAGTCACCCAAGTGCGGCAACGGGAACGACCCGCTGGACAAGGCCGCCGCCGTCCGGCTCCTGGACGTCCTGCTGGCCGGGGCCGCCGGAACCGCGGAGACGCAGGACGGACGGGAGGCGCCCGACGGCCCGGAGACTCCGAACGCTCCGGACGCTTCGGAGACGGGCGCCGGTCCGGAGGCGCCGGACTCGCCGGAGGCGGCCCCGGGACCGGACGGTGGAGCGCCGGCCCGTTCATGAGACCGCCGCCGCACTCGGGGCTCCGCCCGGAGCTTCGCTCGGATCCCCGACCGGCCCGGCGTCCGGCACGTCCTCGGGGCCGGTGACCGGGGCCCGTACCGGCCCGGCCCGGGCCCTCGCCCGCGCCGGGCCGACCGGCAGCCGGGCCGGGAGCCCGCGGACGTCCGCCTCGGCCACCACCTCGACGGCGTCCGCCGACCGGTCGACCGCACAGGACACCAGTCCGGCGCCCTGCGCGGCGGCGATCGCGGCGGCCCGGGCGCAGCCGCCGTCCCGGTCCAGCAGCAGCCGGTCCGCCGCGGCGAGGGCCGCGAGGTCGGCCGCCGACTCGGCCCGGTGCCGGGAGGCGACCACCGAGCCGACCGCGATCGTCCCGGCGAACACCGCCGTGCCCAGCATCGCCAGGGCGAGCAGCCAGACCGTCGCCGAGCCGGCGTCCGGCCCTCGCCCACCCGCCGCGACGGCTTGGGCCGCACGGGCGCGTGCCACCCGCTCCGCCGTCTCCCGCAGCCCGGTCAGGACGGCCATGGACCACCACCTCCCGTCGTGACCGCCACCAGGACGTCCTCCCGCGCCGCCACGGCCGCCGCACTGAGCCGGACGGCGAGCAGCCCGCCGAGCCTTCCCGGCCCCGCGCACGGCGCCTCCACCTCGACCCGCACCGTGTCGGCCGCCAAGGCCACCCGGACCTGCGCGCCCGCCGGTGCCGCCGCGCGGGCGAGTTCGGCGGCGTCCGTCTCCCCGCGTGCGGCCGCCCTGGCGCCGACCCGGGCGGCGTCCACGCAGCGGATCTGCGTGGCCGCCGCGAGCACGCCCCAGATCAGCATCGCCGCGAGCAGGACGAGCGCTGGCAGCGCCACCGCCGTCTCCGCGGTCACGAAGCCCGCGTCGCCGCGCGGCCGCAGCGGCCACGCCCGACTGGCGCCGCGCTCCCCGGCCCGGCCGGAAGCCGTCCTCAGCCCCCGGTCACCCACCGGGAGCGCGGGCGGGGCGGCGTCGAGGAGCGTGCCGCGCAAGGCGGTGGCGGGAGCGACTCCCGGCCGCCGGGCCGGGGACCGTCGGCGGTCGACGACCGCCCCACGGGGTGCGCCTGCGCGCCGGGGCCTCCCGGCCCCGGCCCGCCGACCGGCAGGGGTTCGACGGTCTGTCCTAGGTGGCATGGAGCGCCCGCACCAGCATGTCGGTCAACGCACCCGTGATGGCCTCGCTGGTCACCACCTTGTACAACCCGGCCGCGAGGGCGCACGCGCCCAGCGTCCCGACGGCGTACTCGGCCGTGGTCATCCCGGCGTCCGAGCGGCCCCGGAGCCGGGCCACCCTGCGCACCCGCCAGGCTGCCCGACGGCTCCTCCGCCGCCACGCCCCGGCCAGCGGGCGGAGCGACCGCCCGGTACCGGTCCTGATCGCGATCACTGCGGTCATGAGATCCTCCTGTTCGATCGTTGTCCGTCGATGTCCGTACATCCGGCTCTTGTTCACATCGCCTGCGCGAAGCGGCTGGTGAGGCCGACGACCACCGGCACCACGCCGATCAGGACGAAGGCCGGGAGGAAGCAGAGCCCCAGCGGCGCGGTGGCGAGCACCGCCGCCCGGCGGACCCGGGCGTGGGCCGCGCGGGCAGCCGCCGTGCGCTGCCCCTGGGCCAGCCCGATCAGCGGGCCCGCGGCGGGGACACCCCCGAGGCTGCTGCGCTCCAGGCAGCGCGCCAGCGGCGCCAACGGCGGGTGCTGCTCACCCAGTCGGCTCCAGCACAGCTCCGGCGGTGCGCCCAGGGCCAGTTCGGCCCCGATCGCCACCAGCCGGGGACCCAGCGGCGCACCCACACTCCGGCCCACCGCCGACACGGCGTCCGAAGGCAGCGCCGCCGACCCGAGGCAGGCCGCCAACAGCTCGGCGCTCAGTGGGAGTTGCCTGGTCAGCAGTTCCTCGTCACGGGCCTCCCGGCGGTCGACCGGCGACCGCGCCCGGACCGACCACCGGTGAACGCCCACCGCCAGCAGCGCCCCGACGGCCAGTCCGGTGCCACCACCGAGCAGCACCGCCGCCGCGAGCCCGGCGACGGCCGCTGTCACCACCCGGCGTCGGCGCCCAACGTCCGTGGCCGTCAGCCCGGTTCGCCTTGCCACCCCCTTTCCGTCCCGGGTCCGGGCGAGCACCCGCCGGCGCCTCACCCGGCCGCGCACCGATGTCCACCCCACAGCGGCCGCGCCCACCGGGAGGGCGAGTGCGACCCACTCGATGCCCCGCATCACCTCGCCACCGCCCCGAGCGCCCGTGCGCGCACCCGCGACAGCCCGCAGACCCGCCCGCTCGCCCAAGGGCCGGGCACCGTACGGCCGGAGGCTCGAATTCGCTCGCGCCGCCCCGGGGAATCCTCCAGCCCTCCGTGGGCCGCCGCACGGACGATGCGTGCCGTCCAGAGCACGCCCAGGCCCTCCAGAGCTGCCCCCGCCACGAGGCAGCCCAGCCCGGCCGGGGTGTGCAGCAGGACCTCCAACGGGTGCGCCCCGAGCGCCGCGCCGAGGAGCAGCCCGATGCCCGGCAGCGCTGCCAGGACGGCGATCGTCGCGCGCGGCCCGGCCAGTTCCCCGGCGATCTCCTCCGCCAGCGCCCGCTCGCCGCGCAGCGCCTCGGCGACCCGGTCCAGCGCGGCGGCGAGCCCCGACCCGCTGTCCGCGGCCACCCGCCAGCAGGCCGCGATGGCCGCGGCCCCACTGCCGCCCGGCAGTTCGGCCAGCAGGTGCAGCGCGGCGGGCACGTCCCCGCCGTAGCGGCCCGCGGCCAGCCGGGCCACCGACTCCTCGCCGAGCCCGCGCAGCCCCGCCGGGTCGGCGGCGAGCCGCGCGGTCACCAGGTGCAGCGCCTGCTCCGGTGTCGCCCCGCCGCGCAACTCCCCCGCCAGGCCGGCGCAGAGCTCCACGACGGCCGCGGCCCGCTGTCGAGCCTCCGCCGCCAGGCGTCTGCGCGACCGCCACCTGCGCAGCGGCAGGACGGCCAGGGCCGCCGCGAGCACCGGCACCGGCGAGGCGGTGGCCTGCCCGGCGGCCAGTCCCGCCGGCAGGAGCAGCAGTTCGGGTGCCAGGAACCCCGGCAGCCGACCCCGGGCCCGCACCACCGTCTCCGGGCCAACCCTTGGCACCGGCGGCCCGCTGCCCGCCAGCACCAGCCTGGAGCGCCGCCCGCCCGGCAACTGCTCCTGCACCGCACGCCACGCCGCGACGGCCACCAGGCACAGCACCGCGGCCCAGCAGAAGTCGGGCCGACTCTGCGTCACATTGTTCACTTCCGTCCTCCTCGATCCTTGCGCCCCGCAGCGCCTAGCAGCAGCAGGGCGCCCACGGCGCACCCGCTCAGCAGCAGGGCGAAGGCGAGTTCCACCGCCCGCGCGTCCGCACTCGCCGACCCGGCCACCGTCACCGCGATCACGGCCGCCCCGGCCCGAGCGACACCCCGCGTGCCGCCAGCAGTCCGATCAGCCGCTCCCAGCCCGCACCGGGACGCAGGCCGCCGGCCGCCGGGAAGGCCACCGCGGGCATGGTCACGGCCGACCCGTCACCGGCTCCGGTCAGCGTGTGGATCTCCGCCACCCGGCGCCGCCCCGAGCCCGGGTCGCGGACCAGGTGCACCACCACGTCGAGCGCGGCCCGCAGTTGGCTGTGCAGCGCCGGCCGGTCGAGACCGGCGAGCGAGCCCAGGGCCTCCAGTCGGACCGGCACGTCCGCCGCCGTGTTGGCGTGAACCGTGCCGCAGCCGCCCTCGTGCCCGGTGTTCAGCGCGGCCAGCAGGTCCGACACCTCGGCGCCGCGGACCTCGCCGATCACCAGCCGGTCCGGGCGCATCCGCAGCGCCTGGCGAACGAGGTCCCGCAGGGTGAACTCGCCGAGTCCCTCCTGGTTGGGCGGCCGGCTCTGCAGGCGGACCACGTGCGGGTGGGCCGGCTGCAGCTCGGCGGAGTCCTCGGCGACCACGATCCGCTCGTCCGGCCCGACCAGGCCGAGCAGGGCCGACAGGAGCGTGGTCTTCCCGGAGCCCGTCCCACCGGACACCAGCAGCGACAGCCTGGCCCGCACGATGCCCGCCAGCAGCTGCGCGCCTTCCGGCGGCAGGGACCCGCCCGCCACCAACTCGTCGAGTGTGAAGGGCCGGGGACGGCAGACCCGCAGCGAGATGTGCGTGCAGCCGGCCGCGATCGGCGGCAGCACGGCGTGCAGCCGGGTGCCGTCCGGCAGTCGGGCGTCCACCCACGGGCGGGCGTCGTCCAGCCTCCGGCCGGCCGCGGTGGCCAGCCGGTGGGCCAGCCGCCGCACCGCCGCGGCGTCGGCGAAGCGGACTCCGTCGGCTCGCTGCAGGCCGCCGCCACGGTCGACCCACACCTCCTCCGGACCGTTCACCAGGACGTCCGTGACGTCGGGCGCCGCCAGCAGCCGGTCCAGCGGGCCCGCACCCACCAGTTCGGCGCGCAGCGAGCGCACGGTGTCCAGGACCTCGTCCCCGCCGAGCGGCGGGCGGGTGGCCCGCAGCGCGGCGGCGACCGAGCCCGCCGTCGGGGCGGCCCCCGACTCGGCCAGCCGCAGCCGGACCGCGTCCACCAGCGCCGCCGTGCGCTGCTCGCGGGCCGTCCGGCCGTACGGGCAGGGCTCGTGCGCGGGCTCGGGCGGCCCGCCGGGCGGCGGCACGCTCCGCAGCGGCCGGTGCTCCCGCGCACCGCCGCCCGGTTCGGGCGAGCCGGTCCGGAGGACCGTTCTGCGCAGACGGACCATCAGTACACACCTCCTCCGACCGCCGGCACCGGCGGCAGCACCTCGTTCAGGAAGCTCGCGCAGAAGCGCGCGAGCGGGCCGCTCTCCCGGCTCCCGGGCGGGACGCCCTTCACGACGTCCTGGGCCAGGCCCGGCTCCGGCTCCAGCTCTCCCGCCAACGGCAACCGCAGCCCGCGGACGATCTGCCGGGCCGGGAGTCCGCCGGCCCGTGCCGGGCGCACCACGGCCCGGACGTCCCCGAGCCTCATCCGGGCCGCCGCCGCGACCCGGTCGGCGGCGGCCACCGCGCGCAGCTCGGCCGACACCACCAGCAGCGCCAGGTCGGACTGCTCCAGCGCCTGCCCGGCGGCCGCGTCGAGGTGGCGGGGTACGTCGACCACCACCAGCCCGCCGCGCCGTCTGGAGGCGGCCAGCACGCTGCGCATGGCCTCCGGCGGCACCGTCAGGGTGTCGCCGCGGTCCCAGGACAGGCAGGACAGCGAGGAGAGCCGTTTGAGCGCCGGCAGTGCCCGGGCCAGCTCGGCCCCGCTGACCCGCCCGCGGGAGCCGGCCAGATCGGGCCAGCGCAGCCCGCTGACCCGCTCGCCGCCGAGCAGGATGTCCAGGCCCCCGCCCAGCGGATCGCCGTCCAGCAGCATCGTCCGCCGGCCCGCCCGCGCGGCCGTGACCGCCAGCGCGCAGGCCAGGGTCGAGGCTCCGGCCCCGCCGGACCCGCCGAGCACCGCGACGGTGACCGCCGGGCAGCCGACGCCCTCGGCCGCGTCGGCGATCCGGTCGAGCAGCCAGGCCTCGGCGTCGGGCAGGAACAGCACGTGCTCGGCCCCGAGTTGGACGGCTCTGACCCACACCCCGGGGTCGTCCAGGTCCAGCCCGAGCAGCAGCACCCCGCCGCGCCGCCCCAGCCCGGAGCAGCGGACGGCCTGGTCGTCCCCGACCAGGACCAGTGAGGCCCCTTCCCAGAGCTCCCGCGTCGGCGGAGCGCCCCGGACCAGCCTCGGCTCGGTGCCCGCCGCCGCGCAGATCCGCAGCAGGTGCTCGGCCAGGCCGTCGTCCTCGGTGACGACGAGCGGCCCGGCGACCGCGGGGCCCTCGGCGGTGATGTGGTCGGCGATCGGCGTCGACATGGATTCTCCCCTCCGCGCCGCCGGCCACCGGGGTGGCCGGCGGCGCACGTCGGACGGTTCCGGCGGACGGCCGCCCGACAGATCCTCTGGGGATGGAAGGGGTGAGGCCCTGTCCGGCGACCGCCGCCGGACATCACGGTGGGGGGAGATCCGGATTCCGTCATCCGAGTTCCGATTGCCTGTGGATAACTCGTGGCCTGTGGAGGAAAACGTTCACCCGGGCGGGGGGTTAATCGGTGAAGAATTGACGAAAAGAGGTCACCGAGATGAACCGGCGACCCTCCGCATCCCGTTCGAAGGCACTCCCGACGAGTGCTCGACACCTTCCCGAGACCGCTTCCGAGCGGGCCCGCGGCACCGATCGGAACCAGCCGTTCGATCTCCGACGAACCTGAGCAAATGGCAACGCAGAGTGACGAAAGTCGATCGGCGGGCCGAGGTGACGACACCCCCTGGAACCCGTCGGCACGACGGCGGCGAACGCGCCGCGAGGGGCGTTCAAGCCCTGAAAATGGCCCCGGACGTGCGACGACCCCCGCCGGGGGGGAGAGCGGGGGTCGTCTATCCACAGCCCGGCTCGGGGGGGAGGAGCCGGACCGGGTTAGCACGGTCGCGAACGATCCGTGACTTCCATGGTGTACCCGAGCGGCCAGAAACACAAACCCGCACGCCCACGAGTACGCCGAATGGCGGGGTGTTTTGCGGCTCCCTCTATCCTCGGTTCCCGTGGACACCACCGAGAACGCCGACGAGTACGCCGACGAGTCCCAGGGCGACACCACCGGGCCCGGAGAACTCCGCCCGCCCGTGCGCCCCCGACCCGGCGGGCTGCGCACGGCGGCCTTCTTCGACCTCGACAAGACCATCATCGCCAAGTCCAGCGCACTGGCCTTCAGCCGCCCCTTCTACCAGGGCGGCCTGATCAACCGTCGGGCGGTCCTGCGCAGTGCGTACGCCCAGTTCGTCTTCCTGGTCGGCGGCGCGGACCACGACCAGATGGAGAAGATGCGCGAGTACCTCTCCGCGCTCACCCGGGGCTGGAACGTCCAGCAGGTCCGCGAGATCGTCGCCGAGACGCTGCACAACCTGATCGACCCGATCATCTACGACGAGGCGGCCTCGCTGATCGAGCAGCACCACGCGGCCGGCCGGGACGTCGTGATCGTCAGCAGCTCCGGCTCCGAGGTGGTCGAGCCGATCGGCCGCCTGCTCGGCGCGGACCACGTCATCGCCACCCGGCTCAAGGTCGAGGACGGCTGCTACACCGGCGAGATCGAGTACTACGCCTACGCCGAGAACAAGGCCGCCGCCATCCGGGAGTTGGCCGCCACCGAGGGCTACGACCTGGCCGCGTCCTACGCCTACAGCGACTCCTCCACCGACCTGCCCCTGCTGGAGGCGGTCGGCCACCCGTCGGCGGTCAACCCCGACCGGGCGCTGCGGAAGGAGGCGCAGGCGCGGGAGTGGCCGGTGCTGGTCTTCGACAAGCCGGTGGAACTGCGGCGCCGGCTGCCCGAGTTCTCCGCTCCGAGCGGCTCGGTGCTGACCGCCGTGGCGGTCGGGACGGCCGCGGTGACCGCCGGGGTGATCTGGTACCTGGCCCGCCGGCGGCGCCCCGCCGCCTGAGGCCGCACCGCCCGGCACCCCTTGGACAAAACGGTCAACCGGGACAGACTTCTCGTTTCGGGTTCCCCTTTCGCCCGAAACGCGATACAAATGAAGCACGGCCCGCGAGACCCGGTCAGGACCTAAGAGGTCAAACCGACAACGCAGTTCAGGCCCCACGGACCGCACGTACAGATATCCGGGCACCCACATGCAGCCGACCCGCTGTCGGGCCGCCGGACCAGACGAACGGGCAGGATCCCCGTCTGATCGGCACTTCCGGTGCATGCATGGTCACCCGGTATCTGCACCAGCGGCGGCACCCGGCAGGATCAGGTGCCGCCGCATCCGCGTCTTCGCGCGCCCCCTCGCGGAGCGCGCGCCGCTCCGGTCCGGCCGCTCAGACCATCCCGCGCTGCATCGCCTCGCAGACCGCCGTGCTCTCCCGGACGCCGAGCCGCAACGCCCGGCCGCAGTGCGCGATCCAGGCCGCCATCCCCTCGGGAGTGCCCGCCAGGTAGCCGGCCAGGGCCCGGCGGTAGGCGGCGGTGCCGAGCTCCGCCAGGCCGACCTCGGTCGGACAGATCGACTTCGGGTCGAGCCCCTCGGCGATCAGCACGATCCGCTGGGCGGCCCGCGCGATCACCCCGTTGTGGGTGCCGAACGGCCGCAGCGCGAGCAGCTCACCGTGCACCACCGAGGCCACGACGAGGGCCGGCGTGCCCACCCCCTGGCCCTCCGCGCGCGCCACCAGCAGCCGGGAGAGCTGGTCGAGCCGGGCCGCGACCTCCTCCGCACCCGGAGCGGGCGGCAGCACGGGCAGCGGCCCGTCCACGGCGTCGACCTCGACGCTCTCCACCGGCTCCAGCTCCAGCGGGAACAGCTCCTCGGCGCCCTCGCCGGCCCGTCGCGGGCGCCCGGCCGCCGGATCGCCGTCGCCCGCCGCGAGCAGGTGCAGCCGGGCCAGCACCTGGAGCGGCGAGTGCCGCCAGATGCTGAGCAGCTGGCCGGCCTCGGCGGCGATCCGCAGGGCCGCGCCGACCGTCCGGGCTTCGGGGTCCGCGCCGAAGTCGCTGCGGCGGCGGACCTCCTCCAGCGGCCAGTCGGCCCCGGCCAGGGCCGCCGACGCGCGGGCGCCGCGCAGCGCGGATTCGGAGGTGACCTCGGCCGCCCGGCGTCGCATCACCCGGTGGCCGTAGAGGCGGTCGACGGCCTTGCGCACCTCGGCCACCGCGTCGGGCACCCCGGGGAGCTGGGCCAGCGGGGCGAGGGGATCAGTTCCAGTGCTCACCTACCCGAGAGTAATGAACGGGCCGCCCCTCCCGGAACAGCAACCCCGCATCACCCATTAGAGGCAATCCTCACTTCCCGCCCGCGGCGGAACCCAAACCCCGGCTAGCATGGCCACTATCGGAGACGATAACGATTTCCAACTAGGGGTCGCGGCACACGCACCCCGGGCAGGCGGCCCGCAGCGAGGGCCCTGAGCGAGAGCCGGAGTCCCCAGATGAAGATCGCCTTCGTCGGCAAGGGCGGCAGCGGGAAGACCACGCTGTCCGCGCTGTTCATCCGCCACCTGGCGGCCATGGGCCGGCCGGTCGTCGCCGTGGACGCCGACATCAACCAGCACCTGGGCCCCGCCCTGGGACTGACCGACGATCAGGCCGCCGAGCTGCCCCCGCTGGGCGGACACCTGCCGGAGATCAAGGAGTACCTGCGCGGCAGCAACCCGCTGATCCGCTCCTCCGACGAGATGATCAAAACCACGCCGCCCGGCCGCGGTTCGCGGCTGCTGCGGATCGTCGAGGAGAACCCGGTCTACGCCTCCTGCGCCCGCCCGATCGCGCTGGACGAGGGCTCGGTACGGCTGCTGGCGACCGGCGCGTTCACCGAGGAGGACCTCGGGGTGGCCTGCTACCACTCCAAGGTCGGCGCGGTGGAGCTGCTGCTCAACCACCTGCTGGACGGCCCCGGCGAGTACCTGGTGACCGACATGACCGCGGGCTCGGACTCCTTCGCCTCCGGCCTGTTCACCCGCTTCGACCTGACCTTCCTGGTCGCCGAGCCGACCCGCAAGGGCGTCTCCGTCTACCGCCAGTACAGGGACTACGCCCGCGACTTCGGCGTGCAGCTGCGAGTGGTCGGCAACAAGGTGCAGGGCCCGGACGACCTGGCCTTCCTGCGCCGCGAGGTCGGCGCCGACCTGCTCACCACCTTCGGGCAGTCGGACTGGGTGCGCCGCCTGGAGCAGGGCGCCGAACCGCCGCTGAAGTCCCTGGAGCCGGCCAACCGGGCCGTGCTGGAGGAGCTGCGGCTCGAGGCCGACGCGGCGTACGGGCGGCGGGACGCGCGCCGCTACACCGAGCAGGCGGTGCTCTTCCACCGCCGCAACGCGGAGAGTTGGGCCAACTCCAAGGTCGGCATCGACCTCGCGACACAGGTGGACGAGGAATTCGTCCTCGGCGGCTTCGCGGACGACGGCGGGCGCACGGCCCCGGCGGGCGCCCACGCCTGACCCGCACCACCGCAGCCGAACGGGCCGCGGCCCTCCCCACCCCGGGAGGCCGCGGCCCGTTCGCCGTGCCTGCCTCCGCTCCGGGACCACCCCCGATCCGGCCCCGCGCCCGACCCCGGCCGGCTGGTGCCACGACCCCTGCCACCAGCAGATTCCCGACCGTTCGGCCACCACCCATTGGGGTGAATCAGGGGGTTTTCCGCTTCCCTCCCGGAACCACGCTGTGCAAAGCTTTCATTACCCTCGGTTTACCGAGTCTTGATGGTTCGCCCGGCGGCCCCCGGTGAGACGTCCCGCACCTCGCCCGGAGCCCTGGCGGGCCTGATGGTCAACGCCGGCCGGTGACACCCGCACTCCCCCGCCGCGCCCACGCCATCCCGCCACACCGTCGCGACCCACGACAGCCGATCCGCCCCGGAGCCCCACCCCGGACTCACCGCCGGACCTGACTGCGTTCGCTCCCCCGGACAGACGGGAAGACAATGACCCTCGACATCTCCAGCGCCCCCATCGCCTCCGACACCACCGACCACGCGCCACCGGGCCCGGCCCCCCGGATCCGGTGGGCCCAGGACCTCTCCGCGTCCCTCGTGGTCTTCCTCATCGCCGTGCCGTTCTCCCTCGGCATCGCGCTCGCCACCGGCGCCCCGCTCACCGCCGGCCTGGCCGCCGCGGCCGTGGGCGGGATCGTGGTCGGGCTGTTCGGCGGCACACCGCTCCAGGTCAGCGGCCCCTCGGCAGCACTGACGGTGATCACCGCCGGGCTGATCGCCCGGTACGGCTGGCAGGCCACCTGCGCCATCACCATCGCCGCCGGCCTGCTCCAACTCCTCCTCGGCGCACGCCGGGTGGCCCGGACGGCGCTCGCCGTCTCACCCGCGATCGTGCACGGCATGCTGGCCGGGGTCGGGATCACCATCGCGATCGCGCAGCTCCACGTCGTCCTCGGCGGCTCCCCGCAGAGCTCCGCGATCGCCAACATCCTGGCCCTTCCCGGCCAGTTGTCCGGCCCGCACCCGGCCGCGGTGCTGGCCGGCACGGTGACCGTCGCCGTCCTGGTCGGCTGGCCCCGGCTCGGCCGACTCCCCGGCCGTGCCGGCGAGTTCGGCGCCCGGCTGACCAAGGTGCCCGGCCCACTGGCCGGGGTCGCGCTGGCCACCGCCCTCGTCCTCGCCCTGGACCTGCGGCTCGCCCACATCGAGCTGCCCGCCTGGCGCCCGCAGTCGCTCCTGCCCGCGCTTCCGCACGGCCCGGTCCTCGGGCTGCTCGCCGCCGTCCTCACCGTCACCGCCGTGGCCAGCGTGGAGTCACTGCTGTCCGCCGTCGCGATCGACCGGATGTCCCGGCGGACCGGCGACCTCGACCGCGAACTGCGCGGCCAGGGCCTCGCCAACCTGGTGAGCGGCCTGGTCGGCGGGCTGCCGGTCGCCGGGGGCGCGGTGCGCAGCACTGCCAACGTGCGAGCCGGTGGCCGGACCAGGTGGGCCTCGGTACTGCACGGCGTCTGGGTGCTGGCCGCCGCGCTGGCGCTGACCGGCGGGCTGCGCCACATCCCGCTGGCCGCGCTCGCCGCGCTGGTGCTGGTGGTCGGGCTGCAGATGGTGAGCTTCGCGCACATCCGCAGGGTGCACCGGCACCGCGAGTTCCCCGTCTACCTGATCACCGTGCTCGGCGTGGTGGCCGCCGGCGTGCTGTGGGGCGTCGCGATTGGCGCCGGCACCGCCGTACTGCTCGCGCTCTACCGGCTGACCCGCGCCCACGTGGATGTGGAGACCGGCCCCGACGGGACGGTCACCGTCCGGACGCACGGCCCGCTCACCTTCACCGCCGTACCCCGGCTCAGCCGGGCGCTGGCCGGCATCCCCGCCGGGGCCGGGGTCACGGTGATCCACGACGGCTCCTTCCTGGACCACGCCGCGTACGAGACGCTGCACACCTGGCGGGCCGCGCACCAGGACGCGGGCGGCCGGGTCTCGATGGTGACGCGCCGCCAGGACGACGAAGTGCTGGACCCGGACGGCACCGTGCGCGCGGGCAGTTCACCGGGCCCGCACCGGTGCCGGGCCTGGACGCCCTGGGTCGGCCACCACTGCATCGATCAGCAGGAGGACCCGCACGGCCGACTGCTGGACGGCGTCCGGGTGTTCCAGCGGCACACCGCCCCGCTGATCAGGCCGGAACTCGCCCGGCTGGCCCGCGAGGGGCAGGCGCCCTCCCAGCTCTTCCTGACCTGCGCGGACTCCCGGATGGTCACCAGCATGATCACCAACAGCGGCCCCGGCGACCTGTTCACCGTGCGCAACGTGGGCAACCTGGTGCCGGCCCCGCACGAACCCGGAGCGGCCGACGACTCGGTGGCCGCCGCGGTGCAGTACGCGGTCGAGGTGCTGGAGGTCCGCTCGATCACGGTCTGCGGCCACTCCGGCTGCGGCGCGATGAAGGCCCTGCTGGACGGCGTGCACGAGCGCCCCGGGCCGCCCACCCCCCTGGCCCGCTGGTTGCGCAACGGCCGCGGCTCGCTGGACCGGCTCCGACGCGTCCCGGCGGAGTTCGCCGCCCGGCCGGCGGTGGACGTCGTGGAGCAGCTCTGCATCACCAACGTGGTCCAGCAGCTGGACCAGTTGATGGCGAACCCGGCGGTGGAGCGCCGGGTCGAGGAGGGCACCCTGCGGCTGGTCGGGATGTACTTCGACTTCGCGACGGCCCAGGCCTATGTCCTGGACCGGGCCGCCGGGACGTTCAGCCCGATCGAGGCCCGCACCGGCAATCGCACGAACGGAATCGAACACCACGCCGAGAACCCCACCGGAACCGGCCCCGGGGACCGGCCGGACACAGCATCGGCCGAACGGGTGAATACGGATGATCGACTTCCGGCCGGGGACGGCGGGGAGGGCCCCCGACTGGCCGCCTGAGAGCCGGGTCCGTGTCCCGCCGGGCGGGCCGGGGCACGGGCCCACCCACCCCCGAACGGCCGTCCGGTCCGCCACGGTGGATCGGACCGGAACCCGACCGGTCATCGGTCAAAGGTCTACACCAATTCCCAGGAGCCTCTTGTCAACTGCCCCGTTCGCCTGGTGAGCTGTGCGCTGGGACACACGGGACAATCCCCACGCACGGGAACGCCCCCGATCATGACTCGATGAGGAGTGCGCGTTGAGCAACGAGAGCCTGGCCAACCTGCTCAAGGAGGAGCGGCGCTTCGCCCCGCCGGCAGAGCTCGCCGCAGCCGCCAACGTCACCGCGGCCGCGTACGCGCAGGCCTCCGAGGACCGTCTGGGCTTCTGGGCCGAGCAGGCCCGTCGCCTCACCTGGGCCGTCGAGCCGACCGAGACCCTCGACTGGTCCAACCCTCCCTTCGCCAAGTGGTTCGCCGACGGCAAGCTCAATGTCGCGTACAACTGCGTCGACCGCCACGTGGAGAACGGCCTGGGCGACCGGGTCGCGATCCACTTCGAGGGCGAGCCCGGCGACGGCCGTTCGATCACCTACGCCCAGCTCAAGGACGAGGTCTCGCAGGCGGCCAACGCACTGCTGGAGCTCGGTGTCCGCAAGGGCGACCGGGTCGCCGTCTACCTGCCGATGATCGCCGAGGCGGTCGTCGCGATGCTCGCCTGCGCCCGGATCGGCGCCACCCACTCGGTGGTCTTCGGCGGCTTCTCCTCCGACGCCGTCGCCTCCCGCATCCAGGACGCCCAGGCCAAGCTCGTCATCACCGCCGACGGCGGCTACCGCCGGGGCAAGCCCTCCGCCCTGAAGCCGGCCATCGACGAGGCGCTCACCAAGGTCGACGGCGTCGAGCACGTCCTGGTGGTCCGCCGCACCGAGCAGGACGTCCCGTGGACCGAGGGCCGCGACGTCTGGTGGCACGAGATCACCGCGCGCCAGTCCACCGAGCACACCCCCGAGGCGCACGACGCCGAGCACCCGCTGTTCATCCTCTACACCTCGGGCACCACCGGTAAGCCCAAGGGCATCCTGCACACCTCGGGCGGCTACCTCACCCAGGCCAGCTACACCCACCACGCGGTCTTCGACCTCAAGCCGGAGACCGACGTCTACTGGTGCACCGCCGACATCGGCTGGGTCACCGGCCACTCGTACATCGTCTACGGCCCGCTCTCCAACGGCGCCACCCAGGTCATCTACGAGGGCACCCCGGACACCCCGCACCAGGGCCGGTTCTGGGAGATCGTCCAGAAGTACGGCGTGACCATCCTCTACACGGCGCCGACCGCGATCCGCACCTTCATGAAGTGGGGCGACGACATCCCCGCGAAGTTCGACCTGTCCTCGCTGCGGGTGCTGGGCAGCGTCGGCGAGCCGATCAACCCCGAGGCCTGGGTCTGGTACCGCGAGCACATCGGCGGCGGCACCTGTCCGATCGTGGACACCTGGTGGCAGACCGAGACCGGCGCCATCATGATCAGCCCGCTGCCGGGCGTCACCGAGACCAAGCCGGGCTCGGCCCAGCGCGGCCTGCCGGGCATCGCGGCCACCGTGGTGGACGACAACGCCGTCGAGGTGCCGAACGGCTCCGGCGGCTACCTGGTGCTCACCGAACCGTGGCCGTCTATGCTCCGCACCATCTGGGGCGACGACCAGCGCTACATCGACACCTACTGGTCGCGCTTCGAGGGACGCTACTTCGCCGGCGACGGCGCCAAGAAGGACGAGGACGGGGACATCTGGCTGCTCGGCCGGGTGGACGACGTCATGCTCGTCTCGGGCCACAACATCTCCACCACCGAGGTCGAGTCGGCCCTGGTCGGCCACCCCTCGGTGGCCGAGTCCGCCGTGGTCGGCGCGACCGACGCCACCACCGGCCAGGCCATCGTCGCCTTCGTGATCCTGCGCGGCGGCGTCACCGAGAGCCCCGAGCTGGTCGAGGAGCTGCGGGCGCACGTCGGCCGCACGCTCGGCCCGATCGCCAAGCCGAAGCAGATCAAGGTGGTCGGCGAGCTGCCGAAGACCCGCTCCGGCAAGATCATGCGCCGCCTGCTGCGTGACATCGCCGAGGGCCGCGAGGTCGGTGACACCACCACCCTGGCCGACAGCACGGTGATGAGCCAGATCCAGGCCCAGCTGCCGCCCTCCGACAACAGCAACGGCAACGGCTGAGCCCACGACAACGGCTGAGCCCGCGGCGCCGGCAACCGCCGAGCGCCACTGAGACGACGACTGTGCCCCGGGCGGTGATCACCGCCCGGGGCACAGTCGTCCCGTCGGTCACCCGTTCGGACAGCGAGGCCCACCCGGGCATCCCGCCTTCTCCCAGCGACCCGGCCGCCGTCCGGTGCCGAGCCGCCGTTCGAGCACGGGGCCGCCCGTCGGGTACGCGGCCGCCGTTCCGGGTACAGGCCGCCGTTCGCGTACAGGCCGCCGTTGCGAGGACGCGGCCGCCGTTCCACGTACGGGCCGCTGCTCCCCCGGAGTGCGAAACCAGCCCGCAGGGATTAAGTCCTTTGTTAGGACAATCCGGATGTCACCCAAACGTCCCGCTAGACTATTAAGGACGCATCAAGATCCCTTGACGGGAGTCGCGGGCGTCACAGGGCGCGCCGGGAAGTCTGGTCGGCAACTGCACCACACGTGCATCCATTGCCGCTCCCAGCCCCAGGAGGTCCCCCGTGACCGACCAGCCGCCCGTCCATGAGCCGACGACCCGCCGCCGGCAGTTCCTCGGCCGGCTGTCACTGCCCGAGCGCACCTTCATCACCGACGCCCTGCGCACCGAGACGGTCGGCGGCATGCTGCTGCTGGGCGCCGCCGTCGTCGCACTGATCTGGGCCAACGCCTGGCCGCAGGCCTACCAGAGCGTGCTCGACTACACCGTCGGCCCCTCCGCCCCGCTGCACCTGAACCTCTCCCTGGCCACCTGGGCCAAGGACGGCCTGCTGGCGATCTTCTTCTTCGTCGCCGGGATCGAGCTCAAACGCGAGTTCGTCGCGGGTGAGCTGCGCACGCCCAGTGCCGCGCTGCTGCCCGTAGTCGCCGCCGTCTGCGGGGTGGCGCTGCCCGCGATCCTCTTCGCCCTGGTGAACTCCGGCAGCGGCGGGCATCCCAGTGGCTGGGCGATCCCGACCGCCACGGACATCGCCTTCGCACTCGGCGTGCTGGCCGTGGTCGGCAGCCACCTGCCGTCCCCGCTGCGCGCCTTCCTGCTCACCCTGGCGGTGGTCGACGACCTGATCGCGATCCTGATCATCGCGATCTTCTACAGCCACGGCATCAAGTTCTGGGCGCTCGGCCTCGCCTTCGTCGGGCTGGCGCTGTTCTGGTTCCTGCACCGGCGCGGCGTCCACGGCTGGTACCTCTTCGTGCCGCTGGCCTTCGTGACCTGGGCACTGATGCACGAGAGCGGCATCCACGCCACGGTGGCGGGCGTCGCGATGGGCCTGATGCTGCGCTGCCACCGGGAGGGCGACGAGCAGCACTCCCCCGGCGAGCACATCGAGCACCTGGTCCGCCCGCTCTCGGCCGGCCTCGCCGTCCCGCTGTTCGCGCTGTTCTCGGCCGGGGTGGCCGTCTCCGGCCCGAAACTGCGCGAGGTGTTCACCCAGGCCGCCCCGTTGGGCATCGTGATCGGCCTGCTGGTCGGCAAGTCGGTGGGCGTGTTCGGCGGGGCCTGGCTGACCGCCCGGTTCACCAGGGCCGAGCTGAACCCGCGGCTCAAGTGGGCCGACATGGTCGCGGTCTCGGTGCTCGCGGGCATAGGTTTCACCGTCTCGCTGCTGATCAGCGAGCTGGCCTTCCCGGACGACCCGGCGCTCGCCGCCCGGGCCAAGACGGCGGTGCTGGTGGGCTCGGTGCTCTCCGCGGTCGTCGCCACGGTCCTGCTGAAGCTGCGCAACCGGCACTACCGCGAGCTGTGCGAGGAGGAGGACCGGGACGTGGACGGGGACGGCATCCCCGACATCTACCAGGAGGACGACCCGGCCTGGCAGGCCAGGGTCGGCGAGTCGCCCCGCCCGGCGACCGGTGAGGAAGGCGACCCCGGCCCCGGCCACCAGGGCCGGCCCGGCCGCACCGACTGAGACGCCCCGGCTGAAGCCCTGCCCGACGCCCCTGACCGAATCCCTCCCCCGACGCCCCTCCCCGACGCCCCTGACCGAAACCCCGGCTGGGGCGCCCCAGCCGGAAGCCCCCGGCCGGGGCCTCCCTGCCGGGGCCGCGGAAGGCCTTCGGCCGGCACCCGGAGGACCGGGGCGGGGAACGGTCCGGCGGGCCCGACCGAGGCACCCGGGGACCGGGGACGACGACCTCCGGCAGGCCCCGGCGCAGGCGCCCGGAGCACCCCCGCCGCCGGGACACATCCCTCCGGCGGGGCCCCGGAGTGGTGTCCGACTGACCGGTAGGGGCATGATTCTGAACTGTCGACAACCCACAGACGCCTCCGGACCCCCCAGCGGCCCCGGAACCGCACACCCGCGGCGGCGTCACGCCGCACAGCCGCAGAGGAGAACCGCTGATGCCCGCAGGAGCCGCAGACCCGTCCAGCAACGGCCGGGTGCCCTACGAGGGCGAGCGTTCGGTGGGGCAGCTGTTCGCGGCGGCCACCGCCGACCTGTCCGCGCTGGTCCACGACGAGATCGCGCTCGCCAAGGCCGAGATCCGGGCGGACGTCAAGCGCGGCGTCTCCGGCGGCGTCTCGCTGATCGTCGCCGGTGTGGTGGCGCTGTTCTCCATCCCGATGCTGAGCGCCGCGGCGGCCTTCGGCATCCACGCGCTGGGCCTGTCGCTGGGCTGGTCCTTCCTGGTCGTGGCGGGTGCCTACCTGCTGCTCGCGGTGCTGCTCGGGATGCTGGCCTGGCGCTCGTTCAAGAAGATCGAGAAGCCGGTGCGCAGCATCGAGGGCGCCCAGAAGACCGCCGACGTGCTGAAGAACGCCCGGCCGCGGCCGGCCACCCAGGAGGAGATCGACCGGGCCTTCGGCCGCATCCCGTAACCGACCCGGTGTCGGCGGGGCGCCGGTGACCGGCCCGGGCGGGCGGGGACGGCGCCGCGCCGTGAGCGGGGAGGGGCCGCCCGGGCGCGCTCCGAACCCGCCGACCACGAGTGCCGGGCACGTGTCCGGCGCCGGGATGTGACACGCTCTCGGTATGCCGCTTGACCAGAAGCCCGTGCCCGCGCAGCCGTCCGCCGAATCCGGCCCCGACTCCGGCGCCGGACTCACCCCCGAAGGCCCGGCCGGTCCCGAGGACCCCGGCGCCGCCCCCGGGGGCACCGGCCCGGCACCCGCGCGCAAGCCTGGGCGGGAGAGCGGGCGGGAGACCGGTCGGGAAGCCTTCGCGGCGGCCTCCTCCGGGGGCCCGGCCGCGGGCGACGCGGAGGCCTGGAGCATCCGGCAGACCGGCCCGTGGACGCACCGCGACCTCGCGGCCAACGGCGCCCGCTTCCACATCGCCGAGCTGGGCTCCGGCCCGCTGGTGCTGCTGGTGCACGGCTGGCCCGAGTACTGGTGGGCCTGGCGCCACCAGCTGACCGCGCTCGCCGAGGCCGGCTACCGGGCGGTGGCGCTCGACCTGCGCGGCATCGGCGGCAGCGACCGCACCCCGCGCGGGTACGACCCGGGCAACCTCGCCCTGGACATCACCGGGGTGATCCGCTCGCTCGGCGAGCGCCGGGCGCACCTGGTCGGGCACGCCTCCGGCGGCACCCTGGCCTGGGTGGCGGCCGTGATGCGGCCGTCCGTCATCCAGAGCCTCACCGTGGTCTCCGCCGCGCACCCGCGGGACCTGCGCCGGGCGCTGCTGACCGACCGCCGGCAGTTCGCCGCCTTCGAGCACGTGCTGGGCTTCCAGCGGCCGTGGATACCGGAGCGCCGCCTGGTCGCCGACGACGCCGAGCAGGTCGGCCGCTACCTGACCTCGTGGACCGGTCCGAACGGCCTGGACGAGGCCGCGCTGCACGCGTACCGGCAGGCGATCCAGATCCCCAGCACGGCGCACTGCTCGATCGAGCCGTACCGCTGGCTGCTGCGCTCCTTGGCCCGGCCGGACGGCATCCAGTTCGCCCGGCGGATGAAGAAGCCGATCACCGCGCCGACCCTGCACGTCCAGGGCGCCGCGGACCCGGTGCTGCTGTCGCACACCGCGCTCGGCGGCGGCGAGTACGTGGCGGCGCCGTACCGCTGGCGGCTGCTGCCGGACGTCGGGCACTTCCCGCACGAGGAGGCGCCGGAGGAGTTCACCGCCGAGCTGCTGGACTGGGTCGGCCGCCACAAGGAGTGACCCCGGGCGCGACCGGACGCGACCGGACGCCACCGCACGGGCGCGCGGAACCGGGATCCCGTACGCCGCCGGACGCGGCCGTACGTGCGGTCGGACGCTCGGCCGACCGGGAGGGCCCTCGGGCCCAACTCCCTTATGTTGACGCTCATATGACAACCGCATAGGCCAATTTCGGCGCGGCCCGGGCGGTTACCTCCACCGGCCCAGGGGCATCCATTCCGGTATGAGTTGGATGCCCGAAAGCGGCGGCGCCCCGCGCGGCCGACGTCACAACAGCCCCCAGCGCTCCGCCCACCGGCCCGACCGGGCGGACGACCTCGGCTTCGACGGCCCCGACGGCCGCCGGCGCACGGAACGGCGGCAGCTCGGCATCCCCCGCATCCTCGGCCGGCGCGCCCGCTGGGTGGGCGCACGGCTGCGGCGCGAGACCTGAGGCCCCGCGCCGCATCGCATCGGCCGGCACAGCGAGCACCGGTACACCGAGCACCAGTGCGCCGAACACCGGCACACCGAGCACCAGTGCGCCCGGTGCCGGCCGACCGGCACGGCCCGTTCAGTTCACGATCGTCGGCGACAGCGCGGTGAACCAGAGCAGGACGAAGGTCGCGACCGACATGATCGGCACCAGCACCTTGGTCTCGACGCTGTTGCCGCTGCGCTTGATCAGCACGACCTCGTAGCGCTCCTTGTGCGGCCAGAGCAGCGGTGCGCCCTTCTTGGTCAGGCAGTCGCCGAGCAGGTGCGCCAGCGTGCCCAGCGCCACCGCGTACGGCAGCCAGCCGGGCGAGTTGGGCATCCAGGTGTTCATCCCGAAGGTGCCGAGCGCGGCCAGGCCGATGACGGTGATCCAGGCCTCCGGTCCGTCGCCCGGCGGGCAGAGCCGCAGGGCCCGGATCGCGAGCGCCAGCAGGAAGAAGGTCAGTCCGAGGGTGAAGTTGCGCCCCAGGTAGGTGACCCCGGCCCAGGTGCCGGCGCCCATCAGCGCGACGAACAGCAGCGAGTGGGTGGCGTGCCGGTGGCCGCCGGAGATCCAGGCCACGAAGCGGCAGAGCACCTTGGAGACGGGGCCGAGGAAGTTGGCGATCGAGCCGTCGTGGTGGTCGAGGTCCGGCAGCAGGGCCGCGCCCGCGCACAGCACCGTGCCCATCAGTATGTCCGCCGGCTGCAGGGTGGTGTGCAGGAGCAGCGGGGGCAGGAAGGGAGCCGAGGCCGCGTACAGCATCGCCCCGCTCACCGCGTGCGAGTGACCCATCATCGGACTGCCACGACCTCTCGTCGGGCCCACGCCGGGACGGCGCCCGGTTGAGCCGAACGGGTGAGCGCGGCCGAGGCTACCAGGGCTGCCTGACGGGGCGACGGATATCGGACGGACCGGCCCGGCGCGCCCTCCAGGCCACAGCCCGACCCCAGCCCCAACCCGACCTCACCCCAGCCCCAACCCCACTCCGGCCCCGCCCCTCGCCGGCCCCGCCCCCGCCGGCACCCGTCAGAGCGCGCACCCCTGGGTGTCCGCCCGGACGGTCGCGGCGCCGCCCTGCTCGACGTCCTCGCGCACCTCGGCCGCGGTCAGCACGTAGCCGGTGTCCGCGCTGTCCAGCGACTTGGCGAAGACCACGCCGTACACCTCGCCGTCCGGGGTGAGCAGCGGGCCGCCGCTGTTGCCCTGGCGGACCACCGAGCGCACCGAGTAGACGTCGCGGACCACCTGGCCGCGGTGGTAGATGTCCGGGCCGTTGGCCTGGATCCGGCCGCGGATGCGGGCCGGCTGGACGTTGAAGGCCCCGTTCTCCGGGAAGCCCGCCACGATCGCGCTGTCGTTGGTCTTCGCCTCGCCGGCGAAGGTCAGTGCGGGCGCGTTCAGCTTGGGCACGTCCAGGACGGCGATGTCGCGCTGCCAGTCGTAGCGGACCACCGTCGCGTCGTACAGCTGGCCGACCCCGCCGATCTGCACGGTGGGCTCGTTGACCCCGCCGACCACGTGGGCGTTGGTCATCACCCGGTGCGGGGCGAAGACGAAGCCGCTGCCCTCCAGGGTCTTGCCGCAGGAGGTCGCCGTGCCGACCACCTTGACCAGGCTCTGCCGGGCCCGCGTCACCGCCGGGCTGTTGGCCAGCGCGGGGTCGGGGGTGTCGACCTGGGTGATCGGCTCGTGCTCGAAGGGGTTGAAGACCTGCGGGAAGCCGTTGCGGGCGAGCACCTTGGAGAAGTCCGAGAACCAGTTCGGCGCGTCGCCGGGCAGCGCGTTCTGCACCCCGCCGAGGACCGCCGAGGAGCGCACCTGCTTGGAGACCGTCGGCAGCGACGCCCCGGCCAGCGCCGAACCGATCAGCCAGGCCA
Organism: Kitasatospora sp. NPDC058063; assembly: GCF_042885395.1. Taxonomy (NCBI): domain Bacteria; kingdom Bacillati; phylum Actinomycetota; class Actinomycetes; order Kitasatosporales; family Streptomycetaceae; genus Kitasatospora; species Kitasatospora sp. NPDC058063. The sequence continues at coordinate 523,586 of NZ_JBHVSD010000001.1, read as the reverse complement.
CCAGCAGCATCGAGACGACGTTCACCACCGCGCCGCCGCTCGCGTCCAGCACCCGGGCCGGGCGGCGCCCGATGTGTCCGCGCAGCTTCCAGCCGAAGTGTGCGGTGATCGCCTGGCCGATCGCGGCGAGGACGATCACCACCACGACGGCCACCACCGAGGCCGTGGTGCCCGGGCCGATGTGGTCGAGCACCAGCAGCGGCAGCAGCTCGACGGCGAGCAGGCCGCCGCCGAGGAAGCCGACCAACGAGAGCACGCCGACCACGAAGCCCTGCCGATAGCCCGACACGGCGAATGCCACGGCCGCGGCGATCAGCAGCACATCCAGGACGTTCACTCGGACACCCTCCCACGGTCCGCGCGCCGCACGCGCCGACGTCCGGTCACGAAGCGTCGGCGTCGCCGCCCGGCAGCACCCGGGAGTGTTCGAGGTCTCCCTGGACCAGGGCCAGCGCGTCGTCCGAGAGATCGACGATCCGGGACGGATCCCAGGGCAGCTCCAGGCCGCCGTGGTGCAGCACCCGGTCGATCACCCCGGCGGTGAAGCCCCAGACCAGCCGCCCGGCGACCGCGAAGGCCGGCCCGATGTGCCCCGACGGGTGGCGCAGCCGTACCCGGTTCGCCGGGTCGGCCAGCTCCGTGATCGTGACCCGGAACACCGCGCCGGTCTCGGCCGCGTCCACCGGGCGCACCGGCGTCTCCTCGCGCCACCAGCCGAGCACCGGGGTCACCACGAAGCTGCTCACCGGGATGTACAGCCGGGGCAGCTCCGCGAACACCTGCACCCCGGCCGGGTCCAGGCCGGTCTCCTCCCAGGCTTCGCGCAGCGCCGCCGCGATCGGGCCCGGGCCGTTCGGGTCGCCGTCCTCCGGGTCCAGCACGCCGCCGGGGAAGGACGGCTGGCCGGCGTGCGAGCGCAACGAGCGGGCCCGCTCGATCAGCAGCAGGTCCGGACCTTCCGGTCCCTCGCCGAACAGCATCAGCACGGCCGCCGGCCGGCCGCCCTCGGCCGGTGGCAGGAAGCGGCTCAGCTGTTCCGGCAGCACCCGCTCGGCCGCCTCCCGGACCGGTTCCAGCCAGCCCGGCAGCCCGTCCGGCTCGATGCCCCGGGCGACTCCCCCGGCCTCCGGCCCGGGGTGGCCCCACCGCCCGCTCATGCGTCCACCGCCAGGTCCGCGACGTGCCCGTGGTGGTCGGCGGCGTCCGCGCGGGCGGCCGCCTCGCCGGGGAAGTCGGCCGGCGGCCGCAGCCGCTGCCCGGGCCGGCCGCCCATCTCGTACTTCAACAGCTTGCGTGCCTTCTCCGGGTCGGTCTCCCCCTCGCCGTACGAGGGGCAGAGCGGCGCGATCGGGCAGGCGCCGCAGGCGGGCTTCTGGGAGTGGCAGATCCGGCGGCCGTGGAAGACCACCCGGTGCGAGAGCATCGTCCACTCCGACTTCGGGAAGATCTCGGCGACGGCCGCCTCGACCTTCACCGGGTCCTCCTCGGTGGTCCAGCCGAACCGCCGGACCAGCCGCCCGAAGTGGGTGTCCACCGTGATGCCGGGGACCCCGAAGGCGTTGCCGAGGACGACGTTGGCGGTCTTGCGGCCGACGCCGGGCAGGGTCACCAGGTCGGCCAGCCGGCCGGGGACCTCGCCGCCGAACTCGTCGCGCAGCGCTATCGAGAGGCCCAGGAGCGACTTCGCCTTGTTCCGGAAGAAGCCGGTCGGGCGGATGATCTCCTCCAGCTCCTCCGGGTTCGCCGCCGCCATGTCCTCCGGCGTCGGGTACTTCGCGAACAGCGCCGGAGTGGTCTGGTTCACCCGCAGGTCGGTGGTCTGCGCCGACAGCACGGTGGCCACCAGCAGTTGGAACGGGTTCTCGAAGTCCAGCTCCGGATGCGCGTACGGGTACAGCTCCGCCAGCTCGCGGTTGATCCGCCGGGCCCGCCGCACCATCGCCAGGCGCGATTCCGGCTTCCTCGGCTTCACCGCCGCCTTCTTCGCTACCGGCTCCTGCGCCGCGGCCTTCCGGACCTTGCTCTCTGCCATGCACGAAGGCTACGCCGACCGGCGGACCGCTCGCGGCCGATCAAGCACGGAAACCGGCCCTGGCAAGGCCTGTTGTCTAATGAAGTCCGCCCGTGGCCGTCACCTGACAGGGGGAGAGTACGGATGATCAGAGTCCTGCTGGCAGAGGACATGAGCATGGTGCGCGGCGCGCTGGTGGCCCTCCTCGCGTACGAGGAGGACCTGGAGGTCGTCGCCGACGTGGAGCGCGGGGACCTGGTGGTGCCGACCGCCCTGGAGGTGCGCCCGGACGTCGCGGTGCTCGACATCGACCTGCCCGGACTGGACGGGCTGCGGGCGGCGGCCGAACTGCACGAGAAGCTCCCCGGGTGCCGGACGCTGGTCCTCACCGGACTGGTGCGACCCGCCCACCTGCGCGCCGCGTTCTCCGCCCGCGCGCTCGGCTTCCTCGGGAAGGACGCCCCGGCGCAGGAACTGGCGGCGGCGATCCGCAAGGTGGCCGCCGGCGAGCGCGTCGTCGACCCGGAGCTGGCGCTGGCCGCCCTGGACACCCGGGAGAACCCGCTGACGCCCCGGGAGTCGGAGGTCCTGCGGCTCGCGGCGCAGGGGGACTCCGCCACCGAGATCGCCGGCCGGCTGTTCATCTCCACGGGCACCGCGCGCAACCACCTGGCAGCCGCGGTGGCCAAGACCGGGGGCCGCGGCCGGGTCGACGCGATCCGGATCGCCGAGGAGATGGGCTGGCTGTCGACGGCGTAGCCCCCGGCACTCCCCGCGTCCCGCGCCCCGCGCCCCGCGCGCCCCGAGCCGCGCGCTTTCGGCGACCGGCGCCCCAACACCCCGGCAGGACGGCCCCGCCGGATCGACGGACCGTGCGTTTCGCATGGATCCGCCCGTGGACGGCCCACGGACCGCCTCAACCAGGCCTCCCTTCGCCGACGAACCGAAATCCGGCCGATGCCCCCGGAGCTAGGCTCGCGATGTCATCGAGGGCGAACCACCGGGGGGTCGAGCCGCGTGTTGAAGCTGGCCTGGCGAACGGTGCGGGCCCGGAAGGCGGGCTTCGCCGGCGCCTTCACCGCGCTCGTCTGCGCCCTGGTCCTGACCGTCGCCTGCGGGGTCCTGCTGGAGTCCGCCCTGCGCGCGGGCACCCCCACCGAGCGCTACGCCGGGGCCCCGGTGGTGGTCGGCGACAGCACCCGCATCCCGGACGCCGGACCGCTGACCGCGGAACTCGCCCGGCTGCCCGGCGTCACGGCCGCCGTCCCGGAGGTCTCCTTCCCGGCCGCCGTGGTCACCGCCTCCGGGCAGGTCCTCACCGGGCCGCAGGGCGGCCCCTCGCTCGGGCACTCCTGGACGAGCGCCGCCCTCACCCCGTTCCGGCTGACCGCCGGCCGCGCCCCGACCGGGCCGGACGAGGTGGTCCTCGACACCGCGACGGCCGCCCGCGCCGGGGTCACGGTCGGCGACACCGTACGGCTGGCCACCACCGAGGCGCCCCGCGGCTACACCGTGACCGGACTGGCCGCGGCACCGCAGGAGTTGGCCCGTCAGAGCGCGCTCTTCCTCAGCCCCGGGCAGGCCGCCCGGCTCGCCGGGACGGCGGCCGGCGCGGACGCGATCGGGCTCACCGTGCGGGAGGGGACCGACCTGCGGGCACCGGCCGAGCAGGCCCGGCAGGTGCTCGCCGCGGCACGGGACCGCGCCGGCGCGCCGGACTGGTCCGGACCCCGGGTGCACACCGGCGACGAGCGGGGCGAGCTGGAGTTCTCCGGCGCTCCCGGGCCCGGCGACGGCCTCTCCTCGCTGGCCGGGACGACGGGCGTGCTGTCGCTGTTCGTCGCGGCCTTCGTGGTCGCGGGGGCGCTCGCGCTCTCCGTCCAGCAGCGGCTGCGCGAGATGGCCCTGCTGCGGGCGGTCGGCGCCACCACCGGACAGGTGCGGCGGATGATCGCCCTGGAGACGCTGGTGCTGACCCTCGCGGCCGCGGTCGTCGGCCTCCCCGCCGGGACCGGCCTCGCCGCGCTGCTGCGGGGCGAACTGGTCGACCGCGGGGTGGTCGGCTCGGACGTGCCGCTGCACATCGGGCCGACCGCCCCGCTGATCGTCCTCGGCGGCGTCGTCGTCACCGCGCAGCTGGCCGTCGCGGCCGCCGCGCGCCGGGCCTCCCGGGTCGAGCCCACCCGGGCGCTGCGCGACGCCTCGGCTCCGCCGCCCGGCATCGGCCGGATCCGGACCGGGCTCGGGCTCGTGACGCTCGCCGGGTCCGGCGCGGTGCTGGCCGACTCGACCGACGGCCACCGCGGGGCGGGGACGGCCGAGAGCATGGTGCTGGTGCTGCTGCTCGGGGTGGCCCTGCTCGGACCGCTGATCGGCCGGGTCGCCAGCGTGGCGATCGGCGGGCCGGTGGGCCGGCTCTTCCCGGCGGCCGGCTTCCTCGCCTCGGCCGCGCTGCGGGCCCAGCCGCGCCGCTTCGCCGCCGCCGTCACCCCGCTGGTGCTGGCGGTGGCCTTCACCGGCACGGTGCTGTTCGTCCCGGTGGTCAAGGCCCGGGCCACCGCGGCCGAGGACGGCCGACGGCTGCTGGCCGACCACGTGGTCCAGGCCGTCGGGATCGGCCTGCCGCCGGAATTCGCCGCCGCAGTACGACGGTTGCCGGGCGTCGCGGCGGCCGACGGCACGGTCTCCACGACCGTCCGGGCCTCCGCCGGGGACGCCGACGAGTACGGGCTGAACGCCCGGATCGTCGAGCCGCGGGGGCTGGCGGAGCTGGTCGACCCGGGGGTGACGGCCGGCTCGCTGGACGGGCTGCGCGACGCGGACATCGCGCTGGGGCAGCGGACGGCCGCCGCGCTCAAGGCCGGCGTCGGCACCACCGTCCGGATCGAATGGCCCGACGGCACCGGCAGCACCGCGACGGTGGCCGCCGTGTACGACCGCGACGCGCGGTTCGCGGACGCCCTGCTGCCCGCCCCCTTCGCCGCCGCCCACGCCCCGGACCCGCTCACGCCGACCGTCCTGGTCCGTTCCGCCCCCGGAACCGACCCGCGGCAGGTCGGCCGGGAACTCCACGACCTCACCGCGGCCTACCCGATGGCCCGGGTCGGCGACCGGGCCGAGTACGACGCGGCCCGCCGGCAGCGGCAGGAGTCCGCCACCGCGGTCGGACGGCTGCTGCTCGGCATGATCGGCCTGTTCACCGCGATCGCCGTGGTCAACACCCTGGTGATGGCCACCGGCGAGCGGCGGCGCGAGTTCGCGCTGCTGCGGCTGGTGGGCACCACGCGGCCGCAGGTGCTGCGGATGGCGGCCTGGGAGGGCGGGATCACGGTCGCGGTGGCCCTCGCCCTCGGTACGGCGGTCACCGCCGCCGTCCTGGTCCCGGTCAGCCTGGCGCTCACCGGGACGGCCTGGCCCGCGCCGCCCGGGAGTTGGGTGGCCGCGGTGCTGGGCGGGGCGGCGCTGCTGGGGATGGGCACCGTCCTGCTGACCACCCGGCTGGCGCTGCGCCGGAAGCCGATCGAGACGATGGGGGCGCGCGAGTAGCGGCCCGGCGCCCGGTCAGGCGGCGCGGGCGGCTTCCCGGGCGGGCTCGGCCTCGACGACGGCCGTGAGGTGGAACCAGCCCGCTCCGTCCCGCTCGGCGGTCAGCCGGCCGCCGACGGCCCGCAGCCGCACGGTGAGGTTCCCGATGCCGTGGCCGCCGCCCTCCGATCCGGGCCCGCCGCCCTCCTCGCGCGGTGCGCCGCCCGGTTCGGGCGGCACGCCGTCGTTGGAGACCACCAGGCGCACCGCGCCGAACTCGTCCCGGCCGGCCCGGATCCCGCAGCGCCGGGCCGCGCTGTGCCGCAGCAGATTGGTGACCGCCTCACGCAGCACGGTGGCCAGCACCGCGTCGAGTTCGGGCCGCAGCCCCTCGCAGTCCAGTTCGACCTCGACCCCGATCCCGGCCGACCGCAGCGCCGAGACCGCCGAACGCGCCTCCCGCGCCAGGGACATCCCGAGGTCGCCACTGGGGAGCCGGCGGGCGTCCGCCATCGCCTGCCGCACCAGTGCCAGCACCTCGGCGATCTCCGCGCGGGCGCGTTCCGGCTCCTCCGCGGCCAGCCGTTCGGCGAGCTGGCACTTCAGCGCCGCCACCGAGAGGCTGGAGCCGAGCAGGTCGTGCAGGTCGCGCGCGAAACGCAGCCGCTCCCGGTCCACCGCGAGCTCGGCCAGCTCGGTCCGGGCCGCCCTCAACTCGGCTGTCAGATCGGCGAGTCGGGCCACCCCGTAGACCACGATGCCGCCCACGGCGGTGGACACCGACGCGTTGACGCACTGGCCGGGGTTCCCGCCCAGCGCCGCGCAGAGCGGGTACTGGGCGGCCACCAGTACGACGAACAGAACCCAGGAACGCGGCAGTGCGACGGTCAGCAGCACCGAACCGGCGAACGACCCGGGGATGCCGACCCACGCCCCGTCGAAGAGCAGGAACGGCAGGTAGGTGAGCACCCCGTGGACGACCAGGCTCCACGGCCACCAGCGCCGCGCCAGACGCCACGGACCGGCGTGTCCGATCTGCAGGCCGAGCAGGACCAGCAGCAGTGCGACGGCGGGCAGTTGGTAGGCCAGGCCGTCGTGGTTGCGGACCGTGGCCACCACCGAGGCGGCGCAGAAGCCGACGGCGACCATGGCCACGATGCCCCGGGTGAGCCGCGCGAGCGGGTCGCCGGAGCTGCCAAAGCCGCCGGAGCCGCCGGTGCTGCCGGGGCTGCCGAATCCGCCGGCGTGCTTCGGACGGGAGCGATCGGCGTCGGTTCGGTCCGCGCTGTGGCCCAAGGGGAACTCCCGGTAGACGGCTCGACACACCGCGCGCCCAGCGGGAGCCCGCCGCGCACCCGGCGCCCCCGTACGCCCGCACCACGAGCATAGTTTCCCGCCGGAGCACCACCGTTGACGCTCCGCCACGGTTCGCCGGCTCAGGCCGGGGTGCGGCCGATCGTCCCCTCAAGGCTGTTCAGCAGGCCGCTGAGGGCCTCGGCGAGCCGGTCCTGCTCGGCGGGGGTGAGTCCGGCCAGCAGGGCGCGGTCGTAGGCGACGAGCTCCTGGATCAGACCGTCCACCAGCGTCCGGCCCTCCTCGGTGAGCGCGAGGTGGGCGACCCGGCGGTCCCGGTCGTCGGTGCGGCGGCTGACCAGGCCGCGCTCCTCCAGCAGCCGCAGTCGCTTGGTGACGGCGGCCCCGGAGGCGAAGCTCTCCCGGGCCAGCTGGGTGGGGGTCAGCTCGCGGTCGAGGCGGCGCAGGGCGCCGAGGATGTCGAACTCGGCGCGGGTGAGGCCGGCCCGGGTGAGCGGGTCGGGGGTCTGCTGGAGCAGCGCGGCGCAGCGGTTGATCCGGCCGAGGACGGCGATCGGAGCGGTGTCCAGCCCCGGGTAGGCCCGCTCCCACTGGCGCAGCACACCTGCGACGACGTCCTCCACGTGTGCTGCTCCCGTTCTGCGGCCTGCCGTTCGGCTTCGATCCTAGGCCGTGCCGGTCGCGGCCCCGGCCGTGCCGGTCGCGGCGCCGGCCGTGCCGGTCGCGGCCCGGGCCGTGTCCGGCAGGGCCGGGCCGGGATCGGACAGGCCGCCGCGGCCGCGGTGTTCCAGCAGCGCGGCCAGCAGGTGGTGGGCCTGCTGCTCGGTGGCGGTGGCGCGCTGGTGCGGGAGGGCGGGCCGGCGCCACTCGCCGGCGGCGGTGTCGGTGGCCTCGCGCAGTTCCAGCAGGGCCGCGGCGAGGCCGGTGCGGGCGGCGAGGGCGTCCGGGGTGCTCGCGGCGAGGGCGCCCGCGACGGCCCGGACGCCCGGGGCGGGCGCGACGGGCAAGGCGAGCGAGGAGGGCGCGACGGGCAAGGCGGCGCGGACGGCGGCCGACGCGCGGTGGCCGGCCGCTTCCGCTCCGGCGAGCGCGCGGGTCAGCCGGGCGGCGGTGCGGCGGTTGGTGACCAGCAGGCAGGCCGTGAGGCCGGCAAGCGCCCCGACGCAGGTGTCCAGCCAGCGGTCGGCGATCAGCGCCCCGGCCGGCTGCGGGCCCGCGAACTCCGTCATCAGCAGCGCCATCGGGGTCACGAAGACCGTCGCCAGCCAATAGCTGCGGGCGATCGTCGCCTCCGCCCCGAACTGGCAGACCAGTCCGAGCCCGATCAGCGCCACCGGGCCGGTGTGCGCGACGGGCAGCGCGGCGGTGAACAGCAGCAGGCCGAGCAGGTTGCCCAGCACCCGCTGCAGCGCGCGCTGCCAGGACAGCGTGCTGTTGGCCTGGAACACGGAGGCCGCGGTGACCACCGCCCAGTACGGCCGGCCGACGCCGAGCGCCAGCGAGATCCACCCGGCACCGGCGCAGCCGACGGCGACCCGCAGCGCGATCGGCAGCAGCGCCGAGCCGGGCCGCAGCGCCCGCCGGAGCGGCGGCCGGGGACCGGAACAGCGGGCGGAAGGCTCGGCCGCCTCCGCCTCGGTGAGGTCGAGCGTCGGCAGCGGGCGGCCGCGCCGCAGGTCGCGGGCCAGGTCGAGGTACCGCGCGGCGTCCTCGGGCCGGGCCGGTCCGGCCAGTGCTGCCTCCGCGCGCACCAGCAGCCGCTCGGGCGCGTCGCCGAGGGCGCGCCGCCGGGACGGGGTGGAGAGCGCGAGGCTCTGCCAGGCCGTCTCGACCGCGCCGACCAGGGCGGTTCGGGCGGCGGCGTCCGGCTCCGGCCGGTCGGGCCCGGTCCGCAGCAGCCGGGCGGCGGCCTCCAGGGCGCGGGCGGTGGCGATCCGCTCGGGCCCGTACGGGCGCACCAGGGCCGGGGCCATGCAGACCAGCCAGGCCAGCGCGGCGCCGAGCGCGGTGAGCGCCAGGTGCGGCGGGACCTCGGCGAGCCGTTGCGGGAGGAAGGCGCAGCTGGCGGAGGTGAAAGTGATGATCAGACTGCCGGGCGGGCCGATCCGGGCGGCGTCGCAGAACAGCTTGTGCAGGGCGGCGAGCACCGCCGCCACCGCGACCAGGACGGCGGCGTCGCGGGTCAGTGCGGCGGCGGTGAGGGCGGCGCCGGTGCTGAGTACGGTGCCGAGCAGCACGCCGGCCAGCGTCCGGGCCCGGGCCCGGTAGGGCAGGCCGTGCCCGTACAGCGCGCCCAGGCCGCCGGCCGAGGTGTAGAGGGCCAGGTCGAGCCGGCCGAGGCCGAGCAGGGTGAGGTTGAGCGCGCCGAGGGTGACCACGGCGCTGAGCGCGGGCTTGTGCCAGCCGTCCCCGGCCGGACCGACCCGAAGTGCCTGGCGGAACTGGGCGGTTGTGACCATGCAAAAAAGGTTAGCAGGTAATTTACCCGTGAAACATATGCGCTCGGACACCTCCCCACAGGGGTCCGGAGGGTCCGGAAGAAAATTTCGGCCGGAGCGATGAGTTCTGCGGCGAACCCCGGTCTACCTCCACGACCGACTCGTACGACAGTAAGGAACACCCATGAACACCGTGGTCTCCACCGACGGCACCGTCCTCGCGTGCTCCGTCACCGGATCCGGCCCCGCCGTCGTCCTGGTCGACGGCGCGCTGTGCCACCGCGGCATGGGGCCGAGCGCCTCGATCGCCGAACAGCTGGCGGCGCGGCACACCGTGTGGACCTACGACCGGCGCGGTCGCGGCGACAGCGGGGACACCCCGCCCTTCGCGGTGGAGCGCGAGATCGAGGACCTGGCCGCCGTCATCGCGGCGGCGGGCGGCTCGGCCCACGTCCTCGCCCACTCCTCCGGCGCCGCACTCGCGCTGCGGGCCGCCGCCGCGGGTACCGGCATCACCCGACTCGCCGTCTACGAGCCGCCGTTCAGCGCCGGGGAGGCGCAGAGCGAGCGCTTCCGCCAGTACGTCGCCGAGCTGACGGCGGCGCTCGCCGAGGGGCGCCGCGGGGACGCGGTCGCGGCCCTCATGGTCTACGCCGGATCGCCGGCGGAGATGGTGGACGGGATGCGCGGCGCGCCGGTGTGGCCGCTGTTCGAGGCGGTCGCCCCGACCCTGGCGTACGACGCGGCGGCGCTCGGCGACCGGACCGGCGCGGTCGTCCCGGTCGACCTGCTGGCCACGATCGCCGTGCCGACCCTGGTCCTGGACGGCGGCGCCAGCCCGGAGACGCTGCGGGCCCCGGCCCGCGCGGTGGCGGCGGCCGTGCCGGACGCCGAGTACCGGACGCTGGACGGCCAGACCCACGAGGTGTCCGCCGAGGTGCTGGCGCCGGAACTGCTGAAGTTCTACGCCTGACGCGCGGCCCGGGGGCACCGTCCGGTCTTCCGACGATCCCCGGCGTCGCATCTCCGGCGCGCACCCACCCGACGGACAAGCAACGACGGACAACCAACGACGAACGACCAACGAGGAAGCATGGACGAGGACTTCAAGGACATCCCCACCACCACCCTGGCCGACGTCCTGGGCCGCGCCCAGGTCATGGACGCCGGCCTGCGCCCGCTGTGGACGGGCATGCCCCGGGTGGCCGGACCGGCCTTCACCGTGCGGTGCCCGCCCGGCGACAACCTGATGCTGCACGCGGCGATCCACCGGGCCGGGCCGGGCTCGGTGATCGTGGTGGAGTCCGGCGACCTGGACCACGCGCTGGCCGGCGGCAACGTCTGCGCGGTGGCGCAGCGCCGGGGCGTGGCGGCCTTCGTGGCCGACGGCCTGATCCGGGACCTCGCCGAGGTGCGGGAGCTGGCCTTCCCGGTCTTCGCCCGCGGGGTGATCCCGATCCCCGGGGCGAAGGAGCGGCTGGGCACCCACGGCGCCCCGGTGACCTGCGCCGGGGTGTCGGTGGCGGCCGGCGACATCGTGGTGGCCGACGAGGAGGGCGTCGTGGTGGTGCCCGCCGCCGAGCGGGCGCGGGTCCTGGAGGCGGCCCGGGCGAAGCTGGCCAAGGAGGCGGCCGAGACCCTGGACGACTGGGAGGCCGCGCACCGCGCCCGGATCGACCGGGCCCTCGCCGAGCTGGGCTTCACCGGCTGATCGCCCGGCTCCGGTACGGTCCGCCCGGACCCTGAGCCGGGCGGACCGGGGGCCGACCGGGGGCGGACCGAGGGGCTCCGCCGGCGCTCGTCGCCGGGCGGTCCGGCGGCGGGACACGCCCGCACGACGGGGTCCGTTTCCCTGTTCGAATCGAATGGACAAAGGTTCGATCGGTGGCCTCCCCCAGGCTCCCGTCACCGGGTCCGGCCGGTGACCCCCCGGTACGAATGGCCCCGCACGGCGCACCTCGGCACACCCCCTCCTCATATGATCGGAGCGACATGCGCCATGCTTGGTGATGCAGAACACTGAACGGAACTTGCGCCGGACGGCCCACCCGCCGTACGGCCGAGAAGGAGGAAGCACGTGGACGACGTTCTGCGGCGCGCCGCACTCTTCGCGGCACTCGACGACGAACAGGCCGGCGAGCTGCGCGCTTCCATGACCGAGGTCACCCTCGCCCGTGGGGAGTCGCTGTTCCACGAGGGCGACCCGGGCGACCGGCTGTACGTCGTGGCGGAGGGCAAGGTCAAGCTGCACCGCGCCTCGCCGGACGGCCGCGAGAACATGCTGGCCGTGCTCGGCCCCAGCGAGATGATCGGCGAGCTGTCGCTGTTCGACCCGGGTCCGCGCACCGCGACCGCCAGCGCGCTGACCGAGGTCAAGCTGCTGGGTCTCGGCCACGGCGACCTCCAGCCCTGGCTGCACGCCCGCCCCGAGGTCTCCATCGCGCTGCTGCGGGCCATCGCCCGCCGCCTGCGCCGCACCAACGACGTGATGTCCGACCTGGTCTTCTCCGACGTGCCCGGCCGCGTCGCCAAGGCCCTGCTGGACCTCTCCCGCCGGTTCGGCGTGCAGTCCGAGGAGGGCATCCACGTCGCCCACGACCTCACCCAGGAGGAGCTGGCCCAGCTGGTCGGCGCCTCCCGCGAGACGGTCAACAAGGCGCTCGCCGACTTCGCCGGCCGCGGCTGGCTGAAGCTGGAGGCCCGCGCGGTGGTGCTGCTGGACGTCGAGCGGCTGTCGCGCCGCTCGCGCTGACGCCGGTGAAACGCCGCTGACGCCCGCGAACGCGGAGGGGCCCGTCCGATCCGGACGGGCCCCTCCGCGTTCACTCCCGCGGTTCCCGCGGTCGGGGGATCACTCGGCGCCCGGGATCAGCCCGTGGTCCTCCAGGTAGTCCAGCTGGGCCCGCACCGACAGCTCGGCGGCCGGCCACAGCGCCCGGTCCACATCGGAGTAGACCCGGGCCACCACCTCGGGCGCGGTCCGGCAGCCCGCCTCGACCGCGGTCTCCACCTGGGCGAGCCGGGTGGCCCGGTGGGCCAGGTAGAAGTCGACGGCGCCCAGCGCGTCCCCGAGCACCGGGCCGTGGCCGGGCAGCACCGTGCGCACGCCGTGGTCGGAGGCCATGGTGTGCAGCCGGCGCAGCGAGTCCAGGTAGTCGCCCAGCCGGCCGTCGGGGTGCGCGACCATCGTGGTGCCGCGGCCGAGCACGGTGTCGCCGGTGAGCACCGCGCCGTCGTCCGGCAGGTGGAAGGTCAGCGAGTCCGAGGTGTGCCCCGGGGTGGCCACCACCCGCAGGTCGAGGCCGCCGACGTCCAGGCGCTGGCCGCCCACCAGGCCCTCCGAGCCCAGCCGGTGCGCCGGGTCCAGGGCCCGCACCTCGGAGCCGGTCAGCTCGGCGAAGCGGGCCGCGCCCTCGGAGTGGTCGGCGTGGCCGTGGGTGAGCAGGGTCAGCGCGATCCGCTTGCCCCGCTCCCGCGCGAGGTCGACCACCCGGCGCAGGTGGCCCTCGTGCAGCGGGCCCGGGTCGATCACCACCGCGAGGTCCGAGCCGGGCTCGGAGAGCAGCCAGGTGTTGGTGCCGTCCAGCGTCATCGGCGACGGGTTCGGTGCCAGCACGCACAGCGCCCGAGGGGTGGCCTCGCCGCCGACGGCGGCGGCGGGGTCGCCCGGCAGGAGTCCGCTCACCGGCCGCCTCCGCCGTCTCGGTGCAGGGCCCGCAGCGGCAGTGCCCGGACGAGGGCGCGCTGCGCCACCTCGACGAACGGGACCTGGCTCTCGCAGGCGGGGTTACGGGGAGTCAGACGGCGGGCGGGCATCTCGGGCGCCGTCCGGCGAGCCACGTCGTTGTGGGTCATCGGGCGTCGGTCCTCTCTCTGCGTCGGTACGGGAAGGTCGCGTCCTGCGGGGTGTACGACCCGCAGCCGGTACGGGGCCCGGGTGGCCCCACCGGTGGAACGGTCAGGAGCCCTCGGGGAACTCCCCGTCGATGGTCAGTTCCTGGTAGCCGGGCCAGCGGACCGTCAGGCGGTCGCCGCGGATCTCGGCCCGGCCCAGGACCGGCGTCAGCGGGCGGTCGGCGGCCGCGGCCAGTGCCTCGGCCGCGGTCCGGACCGAGGACAGCTCGCGCAGCACCGTCACGGTCGGCGGCAGCATGCCGAACCGGCCCTCCCGGTGGCCGCGCACCGCCTCGGCGGGGGTCAGCCAGGCGACCCGGTCGGCCTCGCCGACCTCCAGGGCCGCGCGCTGGCCGGCCGGCAGCGCGGCGACGAAGAACCAGGTGTCGTAGCGCCGTTCCTCGAACTCGGGGGTGATCCAGCGGGCCCAGCCGCCCAGCAGGTCGCTGCGCAGCACCAGGCCGTGGTCGCGGAGGAACTCGGCGAAGGACAGCTCGTGCGCCTCCAGCGCGGCCCGCTCGGCGGACCAGTCGCGCGGCGCGGCGACGCTGTCGGCGTCCGGGCCGGCCAGCAGCACGCCGGCCTCCTCGAAGGTCTCCCGGACGGCCGCGCAGACCACCGCCCGCGCCGTCCGGGCGTCCACCCCGAGCCGTCGCGCCCATTCCCCGGGCGTCGGCCCGGCCCAGCCCGGCTCGACCTCGGCGTCCCGCGGGTCCACCCCGCCGCCGGGGTAGGCGTACATCCCGGCCGCGAAGGCCATCGAGGTGCGCCTGCGCAGCAGGTAGGCCTCCGGCCCCCCGGCGGCGTCGCGCAGCAGCACGACGGTCGCGGCGGGCCTGGGAACCGGCGGGGTCACCGCGCCGGATGCGACCGCCCGGATCCGGGCGGGCCAGCCGGGCGGCATCGGGAGCGTCGTCGCTCGATGGTCCATGCCCGGATGCTAGGGCGTGCCCGGCGATTCCCGCCAGGCTCACGGATCGATCGGACACACTCCGGCCACACGGGGGCGGGGCCGGACAGTCCCGGCCCCGCCCCCGCGATCACGTTCAGACGGTCTTGACGCGCACCACGAGCTCGACCTCGACCGGGGCGTCCAGCGGCAGTACCGCGACGCCGACGGCGCTGCGGGCGTGCACGCCCGCGTCGCCCAGCACCTTGCCGAGCAGCTCGCTGGCGCCGTTGACGACGGCCGGGACACCGATGAAGTCGGGGGCGGCGGCGACGAAGCCGACGACCTTGACGACCCGCTCGATCCGGTCGAGGTCGCCGATCACGGACTTCACGGCGGCCAGGGCGTTCAGCCCGCAGATCTGCGCGAGGTCCTTGGCCTCCTCCGGGGAGACCTCGGCACCGACCTTGCCGGTGGTCGGCAGCTTGCCGCCGACGACCGGGAGCTGGCCGGAGGTGAACACGAGGTCGCCGGAGTGCACGGCCGGCACGTAGGCGGCGACCGGGGCGGCCACCGGAGGCAGGGTCAGGCCCAGCTCGGCGAGCTTCTCCTCGACCTTGCTCATGCGTTCTTCTCCCGCTTGAAGTAGGCCACCAGCTGCTCCGGGTTCGGGCCGGGCACGACCTGGACGAGCTCCCAGCCGTCCTCGCCGAAGTTGTCCAGGATCTGCTTGGTGGCGTGCACCAGCAGGGGCGCCGTCATGTATTCCCACTTGGTCATGGCCAGACTCTAGACGAGCCGTCGCGGTGATCCGCTCCGACGGCCGCGAGGCGTGTGAGGTGGGGCACAAAGAGGGCATGATCCGGCCTGACGGCCCAGGTGCTCCGGGCATCCGGTGCGCTCCCTGGTTACCCTCGCGAGAGGGCACCCTGGTGAAGGGCACCCCCGTCGGGAGGGGACCCTGGTGAGGGGCACCCTCGTCAGGAGGGGACGCCCGTAGGACGGAGACGGACGGAGACGGAGCGTGGCACGCACCCCCGGCCAGGCGGCCCGGCGCGACCCCGACTGGGAGGGCGTCCGGCTGCACGTGGTCAGCGGCAAGGGCGGCACCGGGAAGACCACGCTGGCCGCGGCGCTGGCCCTGGCGCTCGCCGCCGACGGCGGACGGGTGCTGCTGATCGAGGTCGAGGGCCGGCAGGGCATCGCCGAGCTGTTCGGGATCGCCGCGCTGCCGTACGAGGAGCGCCGGATCGCCTCGGTCTCCCGCGCCCAGCTGGGGCTGGCCGCCGGTGGGGGCGGGCCCGGCGAGGTCTTCGCGCTGGCGATCGACACCGAGCTGGCGCTGCTGGAGTACCTGGAGATGTTCTACAAGCTCGGCCGGGCCGGGAAGGCGCTCCAGAAGGTCGGCTTCGTCGACTTCGCCACCACCATCGCGCCCGGTGTGCGGGACGTCCTGCTCACCGGCAAGGCCTGCGAGGCGACCAGGCGCAAGGACCCGGACGGCCGGCGGCGCTACGACGCGGTGGTCATGGACGCCCCGCCGACCGGGCGGCTGACCAGGTTCCTGAACGTCAACGCGGAGGTCGCCGGGCTGGCCCGGATCGGCCCGATACACACCCAGGCGCAGGCCGTGATGCGGGTGCTGAAGTCGCCGGAGACCGCGGTGCACCTGGTCACCCTGCTGGAGGAGATGCCGGTGCAGGAGACGGTCGACGGCATCGGGGAGCTGCGCGAGGCCAAGCTCCCGGTGGGCGGGGTGATGGTCAACATGGTCCGGCCGCCGGTGCTGGACGCGGCGGCGGTGGCCGCGGTGGACGGGGACCACCGCGAGGAGGTCGCCGTGGCGCTCGGCGAGGCCGGACTCGGCGGCCGCACGCGCGCCGCGGAGAAGGTCCGGGCGGCGGTGGAGCCGCTGATCGACCCCCTGCTGGCGCAGGCCAGGGAGCACGCCGAGCGGGTCGAGCTGGAGCGCGCGCAGCGCGCCGACATCCAGCAGCTGCGGCTCCCGACGTACGAACTGCCGCTGCTGGGCGAGGGCGTGGACCTCGGCGGGCTGTACCGGCTGGCGGGCGAACTGAAGCGGCAGGGGGCGGCATGACCTCGAACAGCGGGGTGCGGAGCACCGGGCGGCGACTCGCGGTGGACGAGCTGATCGACGACCCGAAGACCAGGATCATCGTCTGCTGCGGCTCCGGCGGCGTCGGCAAGACCACCACCGCCGCGGCGCTCGGCCTGCGGGCGGCCGAGCGCGGCCGCAAGGTCGTGGTGCTGACCATCGACCCGGCCCGCCGGCTCGCCCAGTCGATGGGCCTGACCGAACTCGACAACACCCCCCGGGTGGTCAAGGGGGTCACCGGCGACGGCGAGCTCCAGGCCATGATGCTGGACATGAAGCGGACCTTCGACGAGGTCGTGCTGGCCCACGCCGAGCCCGAGCGGGCCAAGGCGATCATGGAGAACCCCTTCTACCAGTCCCTGTCGGCCGGCTTCGCGGGCACGCAGGAGTACATGGCGATGGAGAAGCTCGGTCAGCTGCGCGCCGCCGAGGAGTGGGACCTGATCGTCGTGGACACCCCGCCGTCCCGCTCGGCGCTGGACTTCCTGGACGCGCCCAACCGGCTCGGGTCCTTCCTGGACGGCCGGGTGATCCGGATCCTCACCGCCCCGGCCAAGGTCGGCGGACGCAGCGCGATGCGCTTCCTGAACGTCGGGATGGGACTGCTCACCGGCACCCTGGGCAAGATCTTCGGTGCTCAGCTGCTGACCGACGTGCAGACCTTCGTCAGCGCGATGGACTCGATGTTCGGCGGCTTCCGGGAGCGCGCGGACCGCACGTACCAGCTGCTCAAGGCGCCGGGCACGGCGTTCCTGGTGGTGGCCGCGCCGGAGCGGGACGCGCTGCGCGAGGCGGCGTACTTCGTGGACCGGCTGGCCGCGGACCGAATGCCGCTGGCCGGGCTGGTGCTCAACCGGGTGCACGACACGGGGGCACCGCAGCTCACCGCGGAGCGGGCGCTGGCGGCCGCCGAGGCCCTGGAGGAGAACGGCTCGGAGCACGCCTCGCCCGCTGCGGAACTGCTCGCGGCCGGGCTGCTGCGACTGCACGCCGAGCGGATGCAGATCATGGGGCGCGAACGCCGCACCCGCGACCGCTTCGTCTCGGTGTACCCGGACGTGCCGATCGTGGAGGTGCCGGCGCTGCCGGGCGACGTGCACGACCTGGACGGGCTCCGGGCCATCGGGGACCGGCTCAACGGCGCGGTGTAGCCCGCGCCCGGGGGCCGACCGGCCCGGACCGCGCGGTGCGGCCGGGCTCAGCCCGCCTGGGCGTAGTCCGTCAGTATCACTCCGGTCGCGAGGGACTCCTCGTACTCGGTGCGTGCCGTCTCCAGCAGCCTCCGCCACGAGATGACGGTCGGGCGTCGGCGCAGCAGCGCACGGCGCTCGCGCTCCGTCATCCCTCCCCACACCCCGAACTCCACCCGGTTGTCCAGGGCGTCCGCGAGGCACTCCGTCCGGACGGGGCAGCCGCTGCACACCGCCTTCGCGCGGTTCTGCGCCGCCCCCTGGACGAACAGTTCGTCCGGATCACTCGTGCGGCAGGCGGCCTGCGCACTCCAGTCGTCAACCCAGCCCATGCCGGCGCCGTCCTCTCCCGTTTCGAGGCTCCCCCACGGCGGCAACGGCATATTCACCGTTGCCAGTTGAGGACGTTACGGAAGAACGACAGCTTGCAACAGCCCCTTCGGGCTCAATCTCGAATGACCCGATTGGACTATGGGTATCGATCAGCTCACTCGTTGGAGTGATCGCAGGTCGCACGCCTTGCCAAAAGCGGAGCCCGCACTCTCGCCACAGGAGTCACCACGGAGCGTGACTGAACACACGGGTACAGCAGGCCGCAGCTGCCTCAAAACCCGGCCATCACGGGGCATTTCGGGCAAGTCTCCTCGCCCACAAGAGTGAGCGATGTTGACGCACCGAAGCTGTCGCAAGCTTGTGACAAGCCTAGGCGAACGCCTGCCGCTGTGTGCGGGAATCCGCGACGTAGGGTTCTCCCCATGGCACCGAAGCGCCCACAGGCACCCCAGCCCCCAGGCAACACCGGAGCTCCGCGCGGCAGGACCGGCGGATCACCGTTGGAGCACGCCGGCAACGGCGTGAAGTTCCTGGGCGTCAGCGTGCTCTCCGGAGTCCTGCTGGCCGGTCTCGCCCTGCCCGCCGTCGGCGCCATCGGGCTGACCGCCAAGGACACGGCGGAGAGCTTCGACAACATCCCGGACGACTTCAAGACCCCGCCGCTCACCCAGGCCACCCAGATCTTCGACGCCAAGGGCGGGCTGATCGCCAAGGTCTACGAGCGCGACCGCACGGTTCTGACCGCCGATCAGATGTCGCAGTTCATGCGCCACGCCCAGGTGGACATCGAGGACGCCCGCTTCTACGAGCACGGCGCCGTCGACCTCAAGGGCATCCTCCGGGCGGTCAGCAAGAACGCGGAGAGCGGCACCGCCTCCCAGGGCGCCTCCACCCTGACCCAGCAGTACGTGAAGAACGTCAACGTGGAGAAGGCCGGCGACGACCAGGCGGCCGTCCTGGAGGCCCAGCGCAAGACCCTGGGCCGCAAGATCCAGGAGCTCAAGGTCGCCATCAAGCTGGAGGAGGACCTGTCCAAGGACCAGATCCTCACCAACTACCTCAACATCACCTTCTACGGCCACCAGGCCTACGGGGTCGAGGCCGCCTCCCAGCGCTACTTCAGCAAGAGCAACAAGGACCTGACCGTCGCCGAGGCCGCCACCCTGGCCGGCATGGTGCAGAACCCGTCGTCCTACGACCCGGTGCGCTACCCCGAGAACACGGTCAAGCGCCGCAACGTCGTGATCGACAAGATGCTGGAGAACAAGCACATCACCGCCGACCAGGCGAAGGAGGCGAAGGCCGCCCCGCTGGGCCTGAAGTACAAGGACCCGCAGAACGGCTGCATCACCGCCCAGGCCGGCATGGGCTTCTTCTGCGACTACGTCCGCCACGTGGTCAAGCAGGACCCGGCCTTCGGCAAGAACGCCGACGAGCGCAAGAAGGTGTGGAACACCGGCGGCCTGAACATCTACACCACGCTGGACCCGGACAAGCAGGCCGCCGCGCAGAACGCCGTCACCAAGAAGGTCAACGTGACCGACACGGTGTCGGCCGCCGCGACCATGATGGAGCCGGGCAGCGGCAAGATCCTGGCGATGGCCCAGACCCGCCCGTACGGCCTGGACCCGAACAAGAACCAGACCGTCGTCAACCTCAACGTGGACGCCGCGATGGGCGGCGGCAACGGCTTCCAGACCGGTTCGACCTTCAAGCCGATCCTGGCCACGGCCGCGCTGGAGTCGGGCATGTCGAACACCCAGGCGTTCCCGTCCGAGAACAAGATCGAGTACCCGCAGATGTCCACCTGCTCGGGCACCTGGAAGAACACCGTCAAGCCCAAGGAGACGGTGAAGAACGAGCAGGACAGCGAGGTCGGGCCGTACCAGCTGAAGGAGGCCATGGCCCGCTCGGTCAACACCTACTTCGTGCAGATGGAGCAGCAGGTCGGCCTCTGCGCGATGAAGCAGATGGCGAACAAGCTGGGCATCACCCAGTCCGCCAAGGGCGACGCCTTCCAGGAGGTGCCCTCGATGGTCCTCGGCACCCTGGAGCTCTCCCCGCTGACCATGGCGAACGTCTACGCGACCTTCGCCGCCCGCGGCAAGTACTGCACCCCGATCGCGATCAACAAGATCACCACGGTGGACGGCAAGGACATCCCGGTCCCGCAGTCCCAGTGCAGCCAGGCCTTCTCCGAGCAGACCGCGGACTCGCTCAACGCCGTCCTGCTCAACGTGACCGAGAAGGGCACCGCGGCCGCCCTGACCATGGACGACGGCCGCAAGATCGCCGGCAAGACCGGTACCACCGACGAGAAGAAGGCCGCCTGGTTCAGCGGCTACACCCCGTCGCTGGCCGCCGCGGTCTGGCTCGGCGGCCCGGCCGGCGGCGTCAAGATGAAGAACATCACCATCGGCGGCAAGTACTACCCCGAGGTGTTCGGCGCCGACGGCCCCGGCCCGATCTGGGCGATGGCGATGAACCAGGCGCTCAAGGGAACGCCGCTGGAGCCGATCCAGACCGCCAACATCCCGGACCCGCTGCCGGCCACTCCCCCGGCGGGCGCCACCGCACCGGCCACCGACCCGAACGCCCCGCAGCCCGGCGGCAACCCCCCGCCGCCGCAGCAGGGCGGCAACCCCGGTCAGCCCGGCGGCCAGCCCGGTGGGCTCCCCGGTGGACTGCCCGGCGGCTTCCCCGGCGGATTCACCTTCCCGCCCTTCCCCGGCAACGGGAACGGGAACGGCGGCCGGCACGGCGGCGGCAACGGGAACGGCTGATCCGTCCCGGGCCGCGAACGGCCGGCACGGCGAAGGGGCGCCCTCCAGTGCGGAGGGCGCCCCTTCGGCGTTGTCGCCGGGCGGCGCATCGCCGGGCGGCGCATGACCGAGGCGGGGCGTCACCGGGGCGGCGCGTCACCTGGGGGCGTCACCTGTCCCGTCACCTGTCCCGTCACCTGGGCGACGGGACAGGACCGGCGGACCGGCGGACCGGCGCCCACTGGGGCGTCCGGCACCCGGCTCAGGCCAGGGCGGCCTTCACGGCCGCGGCGACCCGGCCGCCCTCGGCCAGGCCGTCGACCTTGGGCTTCACCAGCTTCATGACGGCGCCCATCCCCTGCGGGCCGCTCGCACCGCTCTCGGCCACGGCGGCCGCCACGATCGCGGCCAGTTCCTCGTCGGAGAGCTGCTTGGGCAGGTAGGTCGCCAGCACCTCGCCCTCGGCCCGCTCCCGGGCCGCCTGCTCCGTCCGGCCCGCCGTGTCGAAGGCCTCGGCCGCCTCCCGGCGCTTCTTCGCCTCGCGGCCGATCACCTTCAGCACATCGGCGTCGGACAGCTCGCGCTTCTGCTTGCCCGCCACCTCCTCGCTGGTGACGGCGGCGAGCGTGAGCCGGATGGTGGACGCGCGCAGCTCGTCCCGGTCCTTGATGGCAGCCGTGAGGTTCTCGTGCAGCTGCTCCTTGAGCGTTGTCATTTCCTCTTCTTATCCTTCGGCTGTGGGTGGGCTCAACCGGGTTTCCCTGGGCGTCCACCGGGGTTTCCGCAGTTGAACGAGTATCCCCCGAGAACCCCGGCCGGCATCCCCGACAACCCCGGCCGAGGGCGCCCGACAGCCCGCCGGACGGCACCGATCCGACCCGGGAACGGGCGGCGGTCGATTCCATGAACAATCGATGCCCGACTCCGGGAACAAGCGACGGGATTCGGCCACGGTGGCCGATAATGCTTGCACAATATCGGCCGCAATGCCGAAAATTGCCGGATCCGGAGCGAAGTTGCCGGTCCCGGAGGGGCAAATCGAACGCTGTGACCGCTTCGCCGAAAATAGTCCGCGTAGTACACTCGTTCGCGCGTCGCTTGAGCAGCCGATGGCGGCGATCACCTCACCTCGAATCACCGTCGAATCATCGCCGAAGACCGCCACGAACAACTGCGACAACCCGTCATCACGTCCCCGATTCATTATTCCACGGCACTGGCACACTGCCGCCCAGGCACCTGGCGGCCCTGACACCTGGCGGCCCGGGTCCCTTGCGCCCCCTGCCGGAACGAGCGCGCACACCTGCGCTCCGCCCGGCTGCCCGACCGCCCGGCGACAGTGATCGCTTTACGGAGCGATGGGCGCCGTAAAAGCGGCGCATCGAGTTCTGACTTTTATTCTGCTCACAACAGCAGGAAGCGCGGGGGAATGGACAACAATCAGCTTCGATCGATGTTGGTGACCCAACGGAAGATGGTCGGCTGGAGCCAGGAGCAATTAGCCGAACACTCCACTGTCAGCGTCCGCACCATTCGCAACCTGGAAACCGGCGCCATCAAGAATCCGCGCCGCAGTTCCGTGGAACTCCTGGTGGGCGCGCTGTTCGCCGCGGCGACCAACCGGGACGACACCCTGCTCTCCCAGGTCGTTCACGCGGGCGCCCCGGCCGGGCTGCCGCCCACCCGGCCGGAACCCGGATTCCCGGCCCGCGTCGCCGAGCTCCCGGACAACGCGCGGTGGCGGGGACTGCGGCCCAAGACGGACATCACCGTCGGCCGACGGGCCGACCTGCTGCACGTCGTGACCGCCCTGCGACCGGGCCGTCCGCTGGTGCTCACCGGACCGGCCGGCGTCGGCAAGACCCGGCTGGCGCTGGACTCGGCCGCCCACCTGCTGGACCGCTTCCGGGACGGCGTCGTGGTCCTGGAGCTCGGCTCGGTCACCCCCGAGGCCGTCGACCCGGCGGCCGCCTCGGCCCAGGCCCAGCGCGCGCTCGACGCCCTCCTCCGGGGCTTCGGCCGCGACCCGCGGACCGGCCCCGAGCTGCAGCTGCTGCTGGTCGTCGACAACGCCGAGCACGTCATCGACACAGTGGCCCGGCAGGTCAGGACACTGCTGTCGCGGCACCCGGCACTCCACATCATGATCACCTCGCTGCGGGCGCCCGCCGGGGTCCCCGCCGACCTGTGGGAGGTCTCGCCGCTGTCGGTCGACCACCCGGACGGCCCCTACGGCTGCCCGCCGGCCGCCGAGCTGTTCTGCCACCGGGTGCACTCGGTCGCCCCGACGCTCGACCTCGGCGACCAGATGCCGCAGGTGGTCGAGCTCTGCCGACGCCTCGGCGGCCTGGCGCTCGCGATCGAGAACGCCGCGGTGCGGATGCGCTCGGTGCCCCTGCACGTCCTGGTGGACGAGTGCCGGGTGCTGCCGATCCTCGGCCAGGAGGAGGTCGGCGGGCTCTCCCACCACCGCTCGCTGCACCGCAGCCTCGCCTGGGCGTACGGACTGCTCGACGAACGGCAGCGCCGGGCACTCAGACGGCTCTCCCGGTTCCCCGAGGAGTTCTCCATCGACGACATCCGGCAGGAGCCCGTCGACGGCGGCGGCCCGGCCGGCCGGGAGCCCTCCCGCAACCTCGACGTCCTGGCCGAACTGGTCGACTTCTCCGTCGTCCAGGTGAATCGCGGTCACCAGTACGCGTACCGGGTCCCCCGGATGATGCGCGAGTACGTCAACGCCATTCCGGCCTGAGGCCGGCCCGCACCCCCGTCGCCCGGAGTGCCGCTCCGGGCGACGGGGGCGCCGGGCGACGGGGTGCTCCGCACCTCCGGGCGGAACCTCCTGACCAAGGGTCAGCCCTTCCGCCCGGCAGCGGCCCACCCCTCCCCCGTTCCCTTTTCCCCCTTCCCCCCTCCGGCCCCGTAACCCGTCTTCCCGGTTACACCTATCCTGGGGCGCATGACCGACGGAGACGACCCGGTCCCCCGGAACGCGGCCGACGCGACCGGCCCTGCCGACCCGGCCGCCGCACCGCCCGACGGCACGGCCGGCCGGCACACCCCTCCCGGGCTGGTCCTCACCACCCCCGGAGGCAGCCGCTTCCACTTCGACCCCGGCGCCCTCTGCCTGGAACTGCTCACCACCGGCGGACCCGGCCCGTACGCCCGGTACGAGGTGCTGCACCGGCCCGCCGACCTCGCCGCCTGGCTCCCGCCGTCCCGGCTGCGGCTGCCCGCCGACGCCGTACGGATCTCCCCCGCCGAGCTCACCGCCACCCGCACCCTGCGCGACGCCCTGTGGCACCTGGCCGCCGCCCGCGCCCACGGCCGCCCCGGCGAACCCGAGGACTACACCGTCCTCAACCGGGCCGCCGAGCACCCGCCGCTGGTCCCCCGGATCGCCCCGGACGGCACCGCGGCCGCCCCGCCACCCGCCGACGGAGCCCAGCTGGCCTCCACCCTCGCCCGGGACGCCATCGCCCTGCTCACCGGCCCGTACGCGGACCGGATCCGGGAATGCGGCGCCCACGACTGCCGACTGATCTTCGTCGACACCTCGCGCCCCGGCCGCCGGCGCTGGTGCTCGATGGAACGCTGCGGCAACCGCCACAAGGTCCGCTCCCTGCGCGCCCGCCGGGAGAGCGAGGAGACGCCCCCGGCCGCCGCCCTCCCCGCCGACTCCGGGCGTGCGCCCGCTGATCCACCGTCTGAGAGCATGGGCTGATGCGACCGCTGTACTCCGTTCCCCTCGGCATCGCCGCCGCCGGCACCGCCTGCCTCGCCTACTCCGTCGGGTACGAGGTCCGGGCCTTCCGCCTCCGCCGGATCGAGGTCCCCGTCCTCCCGCGCGGCGCCCGCCCGATCCGGGTCCTCCAGGTGTCCGACATCCACATGGTGAGCGGGCAGGGCAAGAAGCAGCGCTGGCTGAAGAGCCTGGCCGGCCTGCGCCCCGACCTGGTGGTCAACACCGGCGACAACCTCTCCGACCCGCTCGGCGTCCCGGCCACCCTCGACGCGCTCGGGCCCCTCATGGAGTTCCCCGGCGTCTACGTCTTCGGCTCCAACGACTACTACGGCCCGGCCCGCAAGAACCCGGCACGCTACCTCCAGGCCATGCGCAGCGGCGCCCACGGCATGAACAACCCCGACGGCACCGCCCGCCGCGGCATCACCGGAGCCGTCCACAACCCGTGGGAGAAGCTCCGCGACGGCTTCGACGGAGCCGGCTGGCTCGACCTCACCAACACCCGCGGCCGGCTCACCGTGAACGGGCTCGACCTGGAATTCACCGGCCTCGACGACCCCCACATCCGCCGCGACCGCTACAGCGACGTCGCCGGCGGCCCCTCCGCCGACGCCGACCTCTCCCTCGCCGTCGTCCACGCGCCCTACCTGCGCGTCCTCGACGCCTTCACCGCCGACCGCTACCCGCTGATCCTGGCCGGCCACACCCACGGCGGCCAGCTCTGCATCCCCTTCTACGGCGCCCTGGTCACCAACTGCGACATCGACACCCGCCGGGTCAAGGGCCTCTCCACCCACACCGCCGGCGGCCACCGCTCCCACCTCCACGTCTCGGCCGGCTGCGGCACCAACCGCTACACCCCCGTCCGCTTCGCCTGCCCGCCCGAGGCCACCCTCCTCACCCTCGTCCCGGCCCCCCGCTGACCCCCGCCGGACGCCCGCCCGAAACCGGATTTCGTGTCTCGGCGAGCGTCCGGTAGAGTTCTACTCGTCGCGAAGGAGACGGAGCGACAAACCGCAAGACCGGGGTGTGGCGCAGCTTGGTAGCGCGCTTCGTTCGGGACGAAGAGGCCGTGGGTTCAAATCCCGCCACCCCGACCCAGTAGGACCAGCTCAGGGCCGGTCTCCCGTAAGGGAGACCGGCCCTGAGTGGTTATCACGTCCTTTCGGGAGACTTCGGCCTGGCATTCGCCCTAGACCGGTCATAGGCGGGGACCCAAACCGCCGACCGGTGGTGACCTGCGCAGAGGCATTCGCCCCCGGCGCCGGGCAACGGTGCACAACCTACGTTGTCAGTGCATCGAGGTACGCTGCATGGTCGCCAGCAAGCGGCCGTCAAAGCGGGCACCCAGGCTCATCGAGCCACGTACCGTCGCCCCGTTACGACAATCAGGAGAACCAAGTGCAGCCCACCAAGATCGTGGATCTGTTCGCCGGCCCCGGGGGGCTCGACGTGGCGGCAGACAAGCTCGGCATCCCCACGGTGGGCATTGAATGGGACTCCGCCGCGTGCACCACACGCCGAGCCGCCGGCCTGGAGACGTGGGAAGGCGATGTCCGCATGTTCGGACCCTCGAACTGCCCCGAGGCCGATGTGCTGGCCGGAGGTCCTCCCTGCCAGACCTTCACCGTCGCGGGCTCGGGCGCCGGGCGCCGGGCCCTCGATCAGGTGTTGGAATTCGTCGAGCGACTCATCGCCCGGGAGGATCGCGAAGAGATCCAGAGGGACCTGGCCAAGCTCGACGACGAGCGGACGGGTCTGGTGCTGCAGCCCCTCATGTGGGCTCTCGACGCAATCGACTCCCCCGACCGAAAGCCCTACAAGGCAATTGTCCTCGAACAGGTACCGGCCGTGCTTCCGGTGTGGACGGCCTACAAGAAAGCATTCGAGGGCGAGGGCTACCAGGCGGATTGCGGCATCCTGCACACCGAGGCGTTCGGCGTCCCACAGACCCGCCGCCGGGCCGTGTTGATCGCCCGGTACGGCGACGAACCTGTCAAGCTCCCGACACCCACCCACCGCGTCTACCGCAAGGGCGTCGGGCGCGACGAGGGAGACGAAAACCTTCTGGAGTGGCGGACCATGGACGAAGTGATCGTCCGCGAAACCGACTTCGAAGTGATCTCCAACTACGGCACCGGCGGCGATCCCAAGGCCCGCGGTCGACGCCGCTCGACCGAGCCGTCGGCCACGGTCACGGGCAAGATCTTCCGCAATCGTGTGGTCGGCCCCGGCGACGTGGAGCTCGAACGTTTCACGTATTCCGAGGCCGGTCGTCTGCAGACCTTCCCGGCCGACTACCCTTGGCGCGGCCGCGATGTCGGTCAGCAGATCGGCAACGCGGTTCCTCCACGTCTCGCCATGCACGTCCTGTGCGCCGCCTTCGGATGGGCCGCACCGTCCGACGCCATGCTGCGGGACCTCTACTCCTGGGGTTCGCGGGGCACCGACAAGCCGGACGTCGACGACCCGACGGGCAGGGACCAGCAGAGCACCTGAGCGGGGCCGGAGAGAACAGCCAACGGCGAGCGTCCGCGTCGCGTACGAACATCGACGATCCGAGGGGGAGCGATGCCTGCGTCCTTTGTCACCGACCTGTGCGGATACCGGAACGGCAAGCCGAACACCAGCGACAGCAGCAAAGCCGATTCCATCGAGCTGGGTCGGCTCTTCTTTGAACAGCTCGGAGTGCCCAAGGAGAAGGACGCCGAGAAGAACGACCACACATGGAGCACGGCCATGGTCGCCGATCTGAACGGAAAGCTGGAGAAGGTCGCTCCGCATCTCACGGTCGAACGGGAGCGGCACGCCCACGACTTCGAACAGTACGCGCACCTGGGGGCCATACAGCGGCTGGCCGACGAAGACTCGCTGCCGCTCGACAACGCCGTGAAGAATCTGCAGAACCACCTGCCGACGGCCGAGGAAGGCGGGGAGGAGACGTCCGTCCTAGTGAAGGCCCTGCTCAAGGCCCTCGACGAATCCCGGGCCAGGCGTCGTCCGTTGCTCGATGCCCTGGGTGACGAGTCACTGCCGAAGCTGGACATATCTGTCCACCGGCCGCTCGACGACGCGGCGATCGGCCAGCCTCACCTAGTGGCGGGGTTCTCACTCAAGTGGTCGCTCAGGACCGACCGGCTGCAGGATCCGCGCACCCATGGTGCCAAGATGGCCACCCTCCGCCGAGGGCGCATGCCTCACTTCGCAGCCGTCACGATGGAACCTCGTCCGTACTTCCTGGCACGACTCGGGCAGGGCACGGGGGATCTCGACTGTGTCTACCACCTCCATCTCCCGGCTCTCACCGTCGCAGTGGACGAGTACTACTCTGCGACGAAAAATCGCCTGAAGACGCGCGACACCTTCCACCGCATGGTGGAACAGCGCCGCTTGCGCGACTACGACGATCTCGTCGCCTATCTGGGAACGCTCTAGCCACGCGATCCGACAGGACTGCCTCCTGACAGCACGGTTCGCGCCCCATATGGTCGATCCGTGACCTACGAAGCACCGCTCTTCCCCCTCCCATCCGACGGCGCCCCCCACTCAGATCACCTCGACGACCCCGGCCTCAGCGCCGTCGAGGAATGGTTGCTCGACCAGAGGGACCACAGAAGGCGATTCGGGCAGGTCTTCCGCAGGGCCATCGACGAGGTCTTGGACGGACAGCGCACGGGCCGGTATGACCTCTACATCAAGGAAGGCCCGGGCCGGGTCGAGAGCACCGAGAAGACGTATCTCGGCACCAAGGTGGAGATCGTCACCCGAGCCGAGTTCGACCTCGGCTACGGAAATCCCATGGACTACGTCATCGCCGATGAACACGTCGACGCGAAGTTCACCGTAGGCGGGACCTGGATGATCCCGAAGGAGGCCATGAACCACATTTGCCTCCTGATGCGTGCCGACGACCGAACAGGAGCCTTCCAGGTCGGGATACTCCGGATTAAGCCCGAGGTCCTCACCACCGGGCCGAACGGCGATCAGAAGAGAAGCGTTTCGGTCGCGGGCAAGGCCCGGATCCGCTGGATCGTCCAGAATGGCGAACTACCGGACAACCTCCTACTCCGTCTCCGGGAGGCCGACCCCAACATAGTCCGGTCCATCTTCCGCGCCTCGGACGGTTATCGCGGATCCGGCAATGGCGGCCAGCTGCGCGTCAACGAACTCTTCCGTCGGGTACGGGGACGAATCGTCGACCGCACCACCGTGGTCACCGTCGCCACCCAGCACGACGGTCTCAAGCGCGCACGGGACTCGCGCAAGCACCTCAGGCCGGAAGGCATCATCGTGATCGGCCATCTGAAGCCCTACCCGCAGATCGCGGAAGAACTGGGCCTGCCCGTCCCGGAAAAGGGCTCCTTCGTGTCGGTGAAGCTGACAGAGCTGGACGAGTTCAACACCCGCCGATCGACCGTCGTCGACGGTGTCCGGTACGGGATCTGGGCCGAGGGCGACCCGGCCTGCGAAGCCCCCGAGATCAAGGGATAGAGCCCGGAGCCCAGTGCTATTCGGCGACACGCCAACGTCATTCGCGGGTCAGAGGACGGTGGTCAGTTCGGTGCGGGAGGTGATGTTGAGCTTGGGGTAGGCCTTGTAGAGGTGGTGGGCGACGGTGCGGGGGCTGAGGAAGAGCTGGGCGGCGATGTCGCGGTTGGTGAGGCCCTGGGCGGCGAGGCGGGCGATCTGGAGTTCCTGGGGGGTGAGGGGGGACTGCGGGGTGCCGGTGGGGGTGGCCGGGGCGGGGGTGCCGGTGGCGGAGAGTTCGGTGCGGGCGCGGGCGGCCCAGGGGTGGGCGCCGAGGCGGTCGAAGGTCTCCAGGGCGGCGCGCAGGTGGGGGCGGGCGTCGGTGCGGCGGCGGGTGCGGCGCAGCCATTCGCCGTAGAGGAGGGCGGTGCGGGCCTGTTCGAAGGGGCGGTGGGCCGTCGCGTGCCGGGAGAGGGCGGCGCGGTAGGCGGTCTCGGCGAGTTCGTCGGGGCCGAGCAGGGCCTGGCAGCGCAGGCGGAGGGCCTCGGCCCAGGGGCGGTCGGCGGCGGCCGTCCAGCGGGCGAAGCGCTCGTAGGGTTCGGCGGCGCGTTCGGGGGTGCCGAGGCGGACGGCGGCCTCGACCAGGTCGGGGACGGCCCGGGTGGCGCTGATGTGGTGCCGGTGCGGGCCGGTGGTGAGGGTGTGCAGCCGGTCGGCGGCGTCGCCGGCGCGGCCCTGGCCGAGGTCGAGCAGGGCGAGCGCCCACTGGACCCAGGCCAGGCCGGCCGCGGGGGCGGCGGTCTGCGGGCCGGTGGTGGCGAGGGCGGTCGCGGCGAGTTCGGCGCAGCGGTCGGTGCGGCCGTCCAGCGCGGCCAGGCAGGCGAGCAGCGCGGTGAGTTGGCTGACCCACTGGTGCTGGCCGGTGTCCCGGGCGAGGCCGAGGCCTTCGGTGGCGGTGAGTTCGGCGTCGCGGTGCCGGCCGTGGAAGAGTTCGGCCTCGGCCAGGAAGAACTGCAGGGTGGGCATCACTCCGACGGTGCCCTTGGCGCGGGCTTCGGCGATCAGTTCGGCGGCGAGTTCGGCGGTCTCCTCGTCGCGCCCGAGGACCAGGGTGGCGCCGCACAGTTGGACCAGGTCGACCGGGCTGTCGGCCCCTGCCCGGCGGGCGGCCTCCACGGCCTCCCGGACGGGCCGAAGCGGCGTGGCGGGCCGGCCGAGCGCGGGCAGGACGGCCGCGGGCAGGTGGCGGGCGAGCGGGGCGAGGGGGTCGTCGGCGGCGAGCGGCAGGACCGCCAGGCGGTCCAGGACGGCGACCACCGGCTCCTCCCCCGCGTACCAGGCGGCGTGGAAGGCCTGGAGCAGCATCCGGGCGGCGTGCATCGGGTCGATGTCGGTGCCGGCGGCGTCGAGCAGCAGCCGGTGGGCGGTCGGGTGCGCGCCGCGCCAGAAGTGCGCGGTGGCCCGGACCTGGTCGAGCAGGGCGTGCGCCAGGACGTTGTCGGTCCGGCCGGAGGCCTCGTCGGCGAGTTTCTCCGCTCGCTCCAACTCGCCTTCCTCGGTGGCTGCTTCGGCGGCCAGGACGAGCCGGCGGGTGGCGCTGTCGCGGTCCGGGGTGAGGCGGGCGGCGCGCTCGTACGCGGCGGCCCCGCCGTGGCCGCCGCGGCGCTCGGCGCGGACGGCGGCGCGCTCCAGCGCGTCGGCGAGGCCCGCGTCGGGGCCGGTGGCGGCCAGCGCGAGGTGCCAGGTGCGGCGGTCGCCGTCCGGCAGGGCCCTCGCCACGGCCTGATGGGCCGTCGTCTTCTGGTGGTGCGGGGCGCGCTGGAGGATCGCGGAGCGCAGCAGGGGGTGCCGGAAGGCGATCCGGCGGTCGGCCGTGACCGTCGCCAGGCCGGACTCCTCGGCGGGCGCGAGGTGTTCGGCGGTGACGCCGAGGGCGGCCGCTGCGGGCAGGACGACGTCCAGCGCCCCGCTCTCCTCCGTGGCGGCGACCAGCAGCAGCGTCTGGGTGGCCGCGGGCAGGCCGGTGACCTGACCGTGGAAGGCGATCAGCAGCCGGCTGGTGAGCGGCAGGCCGCCCGGCGCCGACATGTGCGGCCCGACGGCGACCGGGAGTTCGGTGAGCGCGAGCGGGTTGCCGGCCGCCTCGGCGAGCAGCCGGTCGCGCGCGGCGGCGGGCAGGCCGGGGCCTGCCCGCCGGGCCAGCAGCCGGGTGGCGTCGGCCTCGGACAGTGCGGTCACCTGTCGTTCGGGCAGCCCCAGCGGGCGCTCCGCCGCGCCGCCGGTGGCCCCGGGGGCACCGGCGGCGCGGGCGGCGAGCAGCAGGGCCACCCCCTCGGCCTGGAGGCGTCTGGCGGCCAGCAGCAGCGCCTCCAGTGAGGCCCGGTCCAGCCACTGCACGTCGTCCATGACGCACAGCAGGGGCCGGTCGGCGGCGAGTTCGGCGAGCAGACCGAGCGTGGCGAGTCCGACGAGCAGCCGGTCGGCGCGCCCTTCACCGGCGGCCGGCTCATCGGCGGCCGAGCCACCGGCGACCGAGCCACCGGCGGCCGGAACGCCGTCCGCCCCGTGGCCGTCCGGCCGGCCCTCGTCGGAGAGCCCGAACGCCGCCTCCAGCGCCCGCCGTTGCGGCCCGGGCAAGGCGTCCAGCCGGTCCAGGCCGGGTGCGAGCAGCAGGCTCAGCCCGGCGTACGGCAGCTCGGCCTCGTACTCGACGCCGGCCGCCCGGATCACCCGGAACGACTCCCCGGCCCGCGCCACCGCGTCGTCCAGCAGCGCGGTCTTGCCGATGCCGGCCTCGCCCCGGAACAGCAGCACCCCGCTGCGGCCGGCCCGCGCCGCGTCCAACAGGCCCTCCACGGCGGCCTGTTCGCCTTCCCTCCCGTACAGCATGCCCCGACCCTACCCACCCGGGCCCGCACCGCCTTCGGCACCGGCAGCGACGCCACTACCGGCACCGGTACCGGCACACCCCGGCGGAGGCTACGTACCCCCATGCCCATACGTGACGGATTCGCCGCCCGCCGCCCGTCCGTACCGTGGTGAGCACCGGGAACGACCCGGCCAACCACCCACCGGAACACGGGAGATGACGATGACCGAGATCACCACCGCCGCCCTCCAGCAGCTCGCCGAGCGCTACCTCGCGGTGTGGAACGAGACCGACCCGGCGGCCCGCCGCAAGCTGGTCGACGAGGTGTGGGCCGAGGACGGCCGCTACACCGACCCGCTGGCCGCCGTCACCGGCCGGGACGCCGTCGACGCGCTGATCGGCGCCGCCCAGGCCCAGTTCCCGGGGCTGGAGTTCACCCTCGGCCCGGTCGACGCCCACCACGACGTCGCCCGCTTCACCTGGAACCTGGGCCCGGCCGGCGCGGAGCCGGTGGTGATCGGCTTCGACGTTCTGGCGGCCACCCCGGACGGCCGGATCGGCGCGGTGTACGGCTTCCTCGACCGCGTACCGGGCGCCTGAGCCGCAAACCCGCGTACCGGGTGCCGGGCGCCGGACGCCTGAGCCGCAGACCGCCGCGCCGCCCGAGGGCGGGCCGCCCCCACCGCGCCCGCCCCTCGGCGCCGGACTGCCCCTCGGCGCCGGACTGGCCCTCGGCGCCGGACGGGCCCTCACCGCGTACGGCGCCGCGGACGGCAGTGTCCGGTGGCCGGTGCCCGTGGGCCCGGTCCGGTCCCTGCCGCTGGGAACGCCGCCCGGGGGCCGGTCCCCGCCCGCCCCGGAGCGGCCGTGGCGGGATCCCGGCACGCGGGGCGGGTGGCCGAAGCCCACCCGCCCGTTCCCTTCCCTCCCCCCGATCGGGTTGGATGGTCGGATGAGCGAGGAGAAGAGCGCCGTACCGGCGTGGGAGCAGCGGTTCAGGGCGGCCCGGGTGTCCCTGCCCGACTGGGCCGAGGACGCCCCCGACCGGGCGTTGTACGTGTCCAACGCGACCGGCACCTACGAAATCTACGCCTGGGACCGCGCCACCGGCGCCCACCGCCGGGTGACCGACCGTCCGAACGGCACCACCGACGCCGAGCTGTCCCCCGACGGCGACTGGGTCTGGTGGTTCGACGACCACGACGGTGACGAGTTCGGCGTCTGGCGCCGCCAGCCGTTCGCGGGCGGCCCCGACGAGGAGGCCGTGCCCGGCCTCGCCGCTTCCTACTCGGCCGGCCTGGCCCTCGGCCGCGACGGCACCGTGGTCGTCGGCCGCTCGACGGACGAGGACGGCACCACCCTGCACCTGCGCCGCCCCGGCAGCGCCGAGCCGGTCGAGATCTACCGGCACGAGGAGTACGGCGGCATCGGCGACCTCAGCCACGACAGCACCCTGCTCGCCATCGACCACACCGAGCACGGCGACGCGATGCACTCCGCGATCCGGGTCGTCCGCGTCACCGGGGACGGCGGGGTCGAGACCATCGCCGAGCTGGACGAGGTCACCGGCCGGGACGAGCCGCGCGGCGTCGCCTGCCTGGGCTTCGCGCCGGTCGAGGGCGACACCCGGCTGCTGGTCGCCCACCAGCGCACCGGCCGCTGGGAGCCGATGATCTGGGACGTCGCCACGGGTGCCGAGACCGCTCTCCCGCTGCGTGACGAGCAGGGCCGCGAACTGCCCGGCGACGTCTCCGCGCAGTGGCGCCCCGGCGCCGGTGAGCTGCTGGTGGAGCACGAGTACGAGGCGCGCAGCGAGCTGTTCTCGTACGGGCTGGCCGACGGCCGGCTGACCCGCCTGGACACCCCGCGCGGCACCGTCGGCGGCGCCACCGCCCGTCCGGACGGCACCGTCGAGTACCTGTGGTCCTCCGCCGCCGAGCCCTCCGCCGTCCGTTCCACCGCCGGTACGGTCGTGCTGCGGGCGCCCGGCGCGGTGCCGCCCGGTTCGGTGCCGGTCGAGGACGTCTGGGTGGACGGGCCCGGCGGGCGGGTGCACGCCCTGGTGCAGCGGCCGTCGACGGCCGGGCCGGGCCCGTACCCGACCGTGTTCGAGATCCACGGCGGCCCGACCCACCACGACAGCGACTCCTTCGCCGCCGGTCCGGCCGCCTGGCTGGACCACGGCTTCGCGGTGGTCCGGGTCAACTACCGCGGTTCGACCGGCTACGGCCAGGCCTGGACGGACGCGCTGCACGAGCGGGTCGGCCTGATCGAGCTGGAGGACATCGCGGCGGTCCGCGCCTGGGCCGTCGACAGCGGCCTCGCCGACCCGGCCCGGCTGGTGCTCACCGGCGGCAGCTGGGGCGGTTACCTGACCCTGCTCGGCCTCGGCGTCCAGCCCGACAGCTGGGCCCTCGGCGTCGCCGCCGTGCCGGTCGCGGACTACCACACCGCGTACGCCGACGAGATGGAGGCGCTCAAGTCGCTGGACCGCACGCTCTTCGGCGGCACCCCGCAGGAGGTGCCGGAGCGTTTCACCGCCTCCTCGCCGCTGACCTACGTCGAGCAGGTGCGGGTGCCGGTGTACATCAGCGCCGGGGTCAACGACCCGCGCTGCCCGATCCGGCAGATCGACAACTACGTCGAGCGGCTGGAGCAGCTCGGCAAGCCGCACGAGGTGTACCGCTACGACGCCGGGCACGGCTCGCTGGTGGTGGAGGAGCGGATCAAGCAGCTGCGGCTGGAGATCGAGTTCGTCCGACGGTACCTGGGCGCGGCCGGGAGCGACGCAGACGGAGGGGCGGCGTGAGACGTCTGCTGCTGCTCGCGGGGGTGGCGGTGGCCGGGGCCCTGGTGCTCAGCGGCTGCTCGGGGTCGCGGCCGGCGGTCGCCTCCTGCCCGCCTCCGGCCGGCCCGCCGGCGCCGAGCTCCTCGGCCGTCGCGCCCAAGCCGGCCGTGCCGCCCACCACCGCACCGCCGACCGGCGCCGTCCCGCCCGCCGGCGCCGTCCCGCCCGCCGGTGCCGTCCCGCCCGCCGGTGCCACGCCGCTCGCCACGGCGACCAGGGCGAGCGCACCGGGCGCGGGGAGGGCAGACGGGATCGCGGGCGGGATCGCGGGCACGGCCGTCCTGGCGGCGGCCTACGAGTCGACCGACCCGGACGGCACCGTCGAGCTCGCCAAGGGTTCGAAGGGGTCCGGCGGCTCCTCGGGCTCCTCGGGTTCCTCCGGCTCGAAGGGCTCCAAGGGGTCGAAGACCGGTCGCACCGTGCACCACCACATCGACCACTACGACAACGACGACCACAACGGCAGCGGCAACGGCAACGGCCACTGCCACAGCGACCCGACGCCGCTGCCCACCGGCTCGTCCTCCCCGACCCAGCAGCCGCTCCCGACGCCGACACCGGCGGCACCGACACCGACGGCGCCCCCGCCGGCGGTCAAGCCGACAGCGGCACCGGCCCTGCCGACCAAGCGCTGAGAGCGGGGTCGGACCAGGACGCGCCGGTCAGTCCAGGACCGGGTCCAGCCCGAGGGCCCGGTCCTGCTCCGCCTCCGCCTCGCGGCGCACCAGGCGGAACCACATGAAGACCACGAACCCGGCGAAGACGAACCACTCCAGGGTGTAGCCCAGGTTCTGGAACGCGCGCAGGGTGAGCCCGTCGCCGCCCTGCGGCTGCACGGTCGGTACCGGGGCCAGCCCGGCGGGCGCGTCGTCGACGGCCACCCAGCCGTCGTACCAGCCGTCGTACTCCAGCACGTTCAGCAGCGACGCCCGGTTGATCATGCCGAGCTGCCCGGTCGGCAGACCGCCCGCCACCGCGCCGTTGCTGCCCACGGCCTCGTTGGCCTGCAGGCGCCCGGTCACCGTCACCTCTCCGCCCGGCGGCGGCCCGGCGGCGGCCGGGTCCCCACCCGCCCAGCCGCGCACCACGGCGACGGCGTGACCGTCGGCGGTGCGCAGCGGGGTGAGCACGTAGTAGCCCTGCTTGCCGTCCACCACCCGGTTGGGGACGAGCAGTTGGTGCTCGCTGTCGTAGGTGCCGGTCACCGTGACCGTCCTGCCGACGGTCTCCGTGCTCACCTGCGGAGTCGCCTGGTTGAGCAGTGCGTCGATCGGCCGGGCGTCACTCGAAGCGGTGACCGCCTGCTTGGCCTCCTGGTGCGTGGACACCCGGTCCTCGAACCGGCCAAGCTGCCAGGAACCCAGCCACAGGCACACCGCCACGGCCGCCACGGCCACGACGGTGCCGCCGAGCCAGCGCGAAGTCAGGAGGAACCGGTACACACCCCCACGGTAACCACTCCTCACACCCGCCCGGCCCCCGGGCCCCGGGCCACGGCCCCGGCCGCGGCGGCCGCCGGCCCGCCGCGGCCGCCCGTCGTCACCGCTGTCCGTCGTCACCGCTGCCCGTCGTCACCGCGTCGCCGCCGCCCGCGGTCACCCCGCCGTCGGCGAGCCCGACGGCTGCGGCACCGAACCGCCCAGGTTCTGGACGCCGCCGCGGTAGACGGTGCCGCTGCACGCCACGGGCAGGGTCGCCGTGGCGGCCGCCGGACTGCCGGGGGCGGGAGTGTGGGCGATGGTCACGGTGGACGGTGCGGCGGTCGGGCCGCCGGTCGGGGTCGGGGTCGGGCTGGGAGCCGTGCTGGGGCCCGCCGACGGGGACGAGGAGGCCGGCGGGTTGGCGCTGGCCTCGCTGGAGGGGACGGAGGCCGGGGCGCCGGACTCGATGGCCGGGACGTCCGAGCGCAGGGCCACCTGGTTGACGCCGCTCGACGGGGTGGTCAGGCTGCCGGAGCCGGCACAGGTCCGGTCGGGGACCCAGGCGAACTGCACCCGGTACCCGGCCCGCGGCGCGAGCACCGGGGGCTCCCCGTCCATCGCGGGCAGGCCGGCCGCCGGGTCGCCCGGCGCATGGTCGGCGGTGCGGATGCGGCCGCGGTCGCCGCCGCTGACGGCGGTGACCGCCACCGAGCCCGGCCCGCCGAGCCGGCAACTGCGCACGGAAACGTTGTAGACGGTGAACGAGCCGTAGATCCGCCCGTCGCCATCGGCTGTCCCGACCTGCGCGACGCCTTCGCCGAGGTCCGTCCGGGTGCAGAGCGGGACGATGCCGCCGTCGCCGGCCCCGGAGGTCCCGGAGGGCGCGACGCCGCCGTCGGTTTGCGTCAGCCCGCCGCCGGGGGTGTGCGGTGCCGCAGCCGTACCGGTCGGCGAGGTGGCGGCGCCGGTGCCGCCCGCGCCCGTCTGCGCGGCCGCCCCGGTACCGCCGGCGGTACCGGCGGCACCGCTGGGGGACGCGGCAGCAGGGCTCTTGGCGTCGGCCGAGCCGGGACCGCCGGAGAGCCCGAGGTGCTCCCCCTCGTGCAGGACGGGCAGGCCGATCGCGACGGCGAAGGCGAGTGCGGCCGCCCCGGTCCAGGCGCCGCGCCGGGCGGCCCGGCGGCGGGGTACGGCCCGCCGGATCCGCGGCAGCCCGCCCACGGCGGGCTGGATGCCGGAGACGGCGCCGTGCAGCCGCTCGCGCAGCGCCCGTTCGTCGGCGGACAGGTCCAGGAGCTCCGGGACCTCACCCGCGGGGCCGTTCGCACCGGGCTTCCCGGCCGCGTTCGGACCGGACGCGTGCGCACTGGACGCGTGCGGACTCGGTGCGTTCGGACTCGGTGCGCGCGTACCCGGTGCGCGCGTACCCGGTGCGCGCGTACCCGGCGAACTCGACTCGGGCGCCGTCGACTCGGGCGCGTGCGGCTCGGACGTGTTCGGCTCGGACGCGTTCGGCTCGGACGCCCCGTCGACCGGTCGCCGACGGCCGTCGTCCGCCTCAGCCATGTCCGGCCTCCATCTGGACGCGCAGGGCGGCGAGTCCGCGGGAGCCGTAGGCCTTCACCGAGCCGAGCGAGATGCCCAGGGTCTCGGCGACCTGCGCCTCCGTCATGTCCACGAAGTAACGCAGCACCAGAACCTCCCGCTGACGGCGTTGCAGACCACGCAGCGCGGCCTTCAACTGGTCGCGCTCCAGGGCATCGTAGGCACCTTCTTCTGCACTGGCCATGTCAGGCATGGGCTTCGGCAGCAGTCGCAGCCCGAGGATGCGGCGGCGCAGCGTGGAGCGGGACAGGTTGACGACCGTCTGCCGCAGGTAGGCCAGGGTCTTCTCGGGTTCGCGCACCCTGCGCCGGGCGGCGTGCACCCGGATGAACGCCTCCTGGACGACGTCCTCGCACGTCGAGAGGTCGTCCAGGAGCAGTGCCGCGAGCCGCAGCAACGAGCGGTAGTGCGCCTGGTAGGTCTCGGTGAGCAGGTCCTCGCTGGTACCCGCGTCGGTACCGGCGCCGGAGTCCGCCGCACCGCGTGCGGCCGCCGTCATCTGGTCTTCTTCCGGCCTACTCGCAGCCCACGGGGCGCGCGACGGGAAGGGCACCGCGGCTCTCGCCGGGATGCCCGCCCTTGCCCCCACCATCACGTTCGCCACGCACGTTGGACACTCGATCCCCTGTCATGGTTGCCCGGCTCGGGGCCCATTCTTCCGCATCGGCGGAAGAGGCCTCCAGGGGATTCCCCCGGGATTCCGGACAGATTGTGTCGAGGAGCGAACACAGGTATGGACACAGCTGTGGACACAAGCGGGCACTTCGGAACGCGCGAGGCCCCCGGGGCCTAGTACTCCGGCTTCTCCGGCCCCATCGGCCCCGTCGGCTCAGCCGTCGCCGCCGCGTCCAACTCCCCGTCCGGCTCCGCGTCCACCGGCTCGCCCGCCGTCAGCTCCGCCGCGACCAGCTCGGCCAGCTGCACCAGGTTGAGCGCCGACCCCTTGCGCAGGTTGTCCCCGCACAGGAAGAGGTCCAGCGCGTCCGGCTCGTCCAGCGCCCGCCGGACCCTCCCGACCCAGACCGGGTCCGTCCCGACCACGTCGTTCGGCGTGGGGAACTCGCCGGCCGCCGGGTCGTCGTAGAGCACCACGCCGGGCGCGTCCCGCAGGATGTCCTGCGCGTGCTCCTGGGTGACCTCGCGTTCGAACCGCGCGTGCACGGCCAGCGCGTGGGTGCGGACGACCGGGATGTGGACGCAGGTCGCCGAGACCTTCAGGGCGGGCAGGCCGAGGACCTTGCGGGACTCCTCGCGGATGCCCGTCTCCTGGGCGGACCAGCCGCCCTCGCGCAGTCCGCCGGTCCAGGGCACCGCGTTGAGTACCAGCGGGGCGGCGAACGGCCCCTGATCGGCGATCAGCGCGCGCAGGTCACCGGTCTGCCGGCCGACGGCGGCACCCGCCACCAGCCCGGTCTGCGCGCGCAGCGCCGCCTCGCCGTCGCGGCCCTCGCCGTCGGCGGCCTGGTAGGAGGCGACCACGAGCTGCGCCAGCCCGTACTCTGCGTGCAGCGCCCCCACCGCGGCGATCATCGCGAGGGCGGTGGCGGCCGGACTGGCGACGATGCCGCGCGGGCGGATCCGCAGCGCGGCCGCGTTGACCTCCGGGACGACCAGCGGCACGTCCTCGGCGGTGCGGAAGACGGCCGAGCCGTCGATCACCACGACGCCCTTGGCCGCCGCGATCGGCGCCCACTGCGCCGAGACCGGGTCGGGGACGGCGAACACCGCCACGTCGATGCCCGCGAAGGCCTCCTCGGCCAGCGGGACGACCTCGACGGCCTCCCCGCGCACCACCGCCTTGCGGCCGGCCGAGCGCGGGGAGGCGACGAGTCGGATCTCGCCCCAGACGTCCTGGCGGAGGGAGAGCAGCCCGAGCAGCACCTCGCCGACCGCGCCGGTGGCGCCGACGACGGCGAGGTTCGGACGCCGGGTCATCGCCCGGCGCCCCGGCAGGACCCGGTGATCCGGCCCCGCGTCCGGGTCATCGCCCGGTGCCGCCGTAGACGACGGCCTCGTCGCTCTCGCTGTCCAGGCCGAAGGCGCTGTGGACGGCGCGGACGGCCTCCGGCACGTCGTCGGCACGGGTGACCACCGAGATGCGGATCTCCGAGGTGGAGATCAGCTCGATGTTGACGCCCGCGGCGGACAGCGCCTCGAAGAAGGTCGCCGTGACGCCCGGGTTGGAGCGCATACCGGCGCCGACCAGCGAGATCTTGCCGATCGCGTCGTCGTAGCGCAGGGACTCGTAGCCGATGCCCGCCTTGACCCGGCCCAGCGCGTCGATGGCCTTCTGGCCCTCGGTCTTGGGCAGGGTGAAGGAGATGTCGGTCAGGCCGGTCGACGCGGCGGAGACGTTCTGCACCACCATGTCGATGTTGACCTCGGCGTCGGCGATGGCGCGGAAGATGCGCGCCGCCTCGCCCGGCTTGTCGGGCACGCCGACGACGGTGACCTTGGCCTCGGAGGTGTCGTGGGCGACTCCGGAGATGATGGCCTGCTCCATCTCGCCCCCTTCGGGCTTGTTCGGGTTGTCGTTGCTGACGATCGTCCCGGGAAGACCCGAGAAGGACGAGCGTACGTGAATCGGGATGTTGTAGCGACGGGCGTACTCGACACACCGATCGAGCAGCACCTTGGAACCCGACGAGGCCAGCTCCAGCATGTCCTCGTAGGCGATCCAGTCGATCTTGCGGGCCTTCTTCACCACGCGCGGGTCGGCGGTGAACACGCCGTCCACGTCGGTGTAGATCTCGCAGACCTCGGCGCTGAGCGCGGCGGCGAGCGCCACGGCGGTGGTGTCCGAGCCGCCCCGGCCCAGCGTGGTGATGTCCTTGCTGGTCTGGGAGACGCCCTGGAAACCGGCCACGATCGCGATGTTGCCCTCGTCCAGGGCGGTGCGGATGCGGCCGGGCGTCACGTCGATGATGCGCGCCTTGTTGTGGACGGAGTCGGTGATGACACCGGCCTGGCTGCCCGTGAAGGACTGTGCCTCGTGCCCCAGGGATTTGATCGCCATGGCCAGCAGCGCCATGGAGATGCGCTCTCCAGCGGTCAGCAGCATGTCGAACTCACGGCCGGCAGGCAGCGGTGACACCTGCTCCGCGAGTTCGATGAGCTCGTCCGTCGTGTCGCCCATCGCGGACACCACGACGACGACCTCATGGCCGGCCTTCTTGGTGTCAACGATCCGGCGGGCCACGCGCTTGATGCCTTCGGCATCCGCAACGGATGAGCCGCCGTACTTCTGCACGACAAGGCCCACGTGCGCTCCTCGACTCGAAGTCTTTTCCGGGGGCTCCGGGCCCCCGTACCCCCCTGGGGAGAGGGGGGTGCGGTCGTCGTCAGTCTACCGAGCAGGGGTGCTCCGACCGGCGCTTTCCATATGGTGAGACGGTAGTTTCAGCACGTGAGCGGCCGTGCGGGTGGCTCCGCCGTCAGGTCTGCGGGCGATTCGGTACGGCTCCGAAGAATCGGCGGATCGGGGGACGGCGATCCGGCCGGATTTCTTTTCCGGCCGGGCCACTGAGGCATTCATCACAATCCGGGAGGGCCGTCGCGGAATACCGCCTACCGCCTACCGGCTGCCGCCGACCGACCACCGGCTGCCGCCTACCGCCCGAGGCCGAGCTCGGCCGCCATCAGGTCGCCCGCCTGCTGTTCGAGCTGCTCGTCGGTGAGCCCGTCGTCGTCGGTGTCCGCGCCGTCCGGCACCGCGCCGAGCGGGCTGTCCAGCCGGACGTGGGCGATCAGCGACTGCAGGGCCCGCAGCACCGCCGTGCAGGTCGTGCCCCAGTTGGAGAGGTACGAGAACTGCCACCACCACAGCGCCTCGCTGATCCGGCCCTCGCGGTAGTGGGTCAGCCCGTGCTGGAGCTCGCTGACCACGCCGGCCAGGTCGTCCGAGATCCGGAAGGCATTGGGCTTCTCCGGCGGGCCGTACGGGTCGAAGACCTCGTGGTAGACGTCGATCGGCGCGAGCAGCTCGGCGAGGCGCTCGCGCAGCTGCTCGCCGTCCGGCTCGGGACCGGCGTCGGGCTCGAAGCGGTCCTCCGGGACGACGTCCTCGATCGCACCCAGCCGGCCGCCGGTCAGCAGCAGCTGCGAGACCTCCAGGAGCAGCAGCGAGACCGCGCTGCCGGGCTCGTCGCCCTTGGCGACCTCGGTGACGGCGAGCACGAAGCTCTCCACCGAGTCGGCGATCTGCACGGCGAAGTCGTCCGGCTCCGAACCGTGACCGTGGATGTGCGGGGCGTGCGCCCCCGGTTCCCCGTGGGACTGCTGGTGGGGGGTGTGGGGCTGCTGGTTGATCGTCCGGTCAGACATCGAGCAGTCGTCTCCCTTCGAAGGCGCGACCGAGGGTGACCTCGTCCGCGTACTCCAGATCCCCGCCGACGGGCAGGCCGCTCGCCAGACGGGTCACCTTCAGGCCCATCGGCTTGCAGAGCCGGGCCAGGTAGGTGGCGGTCGCCTCCCCCTCCAGGTTGGGGTCGGTGGCCAGGATCAGCTCGGTGACCGTGCCGTCCGCGAGGCGCGACAGCAGTTCGCGGATGCGCAGGTCGTCCGGGCCGAC
The DNA here is from genome assembly GCF_042885395.1 of Kitasatospora sp. NPDC058063. NCBI lineage: Bacteria > Bacillati > Actinomycetota > Actinomycetes > Kitasatosporales > Streptomycetaceae > Kitasatospora > Kitasatospora sp. NPDC058063. The sequence goes on along the minus strand of NZ_JBHVSD010000001.1, from coordinate 481,589 downwards.
GCCCTCGATGGGGCTGATCGCGCCGCCCAGCACGTGGTAGCGGCCGCGGAACTCGCGGGTGCGCTCGATGGCGACGACGTCCTTGGACTCCTCGACCACGCAGATGACGGCGAGGTCGCGGCGCGGGTCCAGGCAGACCCGGCACTGCTCGGCCTCCGCGACGTTGCCGCAGACCGCGCAGAAGCGGACCTTGTCCTTGACCTCCAGCAGCGCGTGGGCCAGCCGGCGCACGTCGGTCGGGTCGGCCTGCAACACGTGGAAGGCGATCCGCTGGGCGCTCTTGGGCCCGACGCCGGGCAGCCTGCCCAGTTCGTCGATCAGGTCCTGAACCACGCCCTCGTACAACGTCGCGCCTTCCCTCGGATGGTCGATGGTGCCGTATGCCCGGTGGTGGCCGGTGACGGCCGGTGGTGGCCTGCTGGTCCGTGGTGGCCTGGCGGCCGGGTGGCGGACGACCGGTGGTACCGGACGGCCGGTGGTGCTCCGGTGCCATCATCCAACGAATCGGGCGTCGGACACAGCGCCCGACGCCCGACTCCCACATAAATCACATAGGTCCGTCGTCTGAACTTCAGACCTTCTGGAACGTAGAGCCGACGTTAGAACGGCCGACGCTAGAACGGCAGACCGGGGATGCCGCCGCCCAGGCCCTGGGTCAGCGGGCCCATGCGCTCGGCCTGCATCTTCTGCGCGGTCTGGTTGGCGTCCCGGACGGCCGCCAGGATCAGGTCGGCCAGCGTCTCGGTGTCCTCCGGGTCCACGGCCGCCGGGGCGATGGTCAGCGCCACCAGCTCACCGGCGCCGGTCACCGTCGCCTCGACCAGGCCGCCGCCCGCCGAACCGTTCACCTTCGTCTCGGCCAGCTCCTGCTGGGCCTTGGCGAAATCCTGCTGCATCTTCTGCGCCTGCTTCAGCAGCTGCTGCATGTTGGGCTGGCCACCACCGGGGAACACGGCTGTCTCCTTGCTGTCACGGCTGTCATGCGGTGCTTCGTTCGTCACCGCCGAGCCTACGTGCTGCCCACCGCTCCGGGGCCCGGCTCCGGGGCGGCTCAGGGTCGACTCGGGGACGGCCCCGGGGCTCGGGCCCGGACCGGTGCCGTTGCACGCGGGCGGGGCCCCGGGCCCGGCTCAGGAGCCTTGGTGGTGGATCTCCTCCAGCACCGTCGCGCCCAGTTCGCGGATGATCAGCTCCTGCCCGGAGAACACGTCCTCCTTCAGGTCCGGATCGTCCGCCTCCGGGATGTCGTCCTCCGGGGCCACCGACCGCACCGGACGGGCCTGCGCGGCCTGGACCGGCGGGGCCTGCACCGGTGCGGGCTGCACGGGCGGCGCCTGGACGGGCGCCGGCGCGGCCTGGACCGGCGGAGCCTGCACGGGCGCCGGCGCGGGCGCGGGCATCGACGGCGCGGCCGCCACCGGGCGCGCCGGGGCGCCCCAGCCCCCGCCGCCCTGGGCACCGCCGCTCGGCGCCCCGCCACCCGGGCCGCCGGCACCGCCGGACGGGTCGACGATGCACTCGATCCGCCAGTCCACGCCCAGCGCCTCGGCCAGCGCGGCGCGCAGCACGTCGTCGCTGTTGCTGCCGACGAAGCTGTCCCGGGCACCGGCGTTGATGAAGGACACCTGGAGCACGCTGCCGTCGAACCCGGCCACCTGGCCGTTCTGGCTGAGCAGGATCCAGGTGAAGCGGCGGCGGTTCTTCACCGCCTCCAGGATCTGCGGCCACAGCTGCCGCACCTGCGCGGCGCCCTGCTGCGCGGACGCCGACGGCTGCCCGCCGGGGGCCGCCGCCGGGGCGGCGGCCGGCGCAGGGGCCGGAGCGGGCACGGAAGCAGGAACCGCCTGGGCCGGGGCCGCCTGCGGCTGCGCCACGGGGGGCGTCGCCGGAGCCGCGGCGGGGGCACCACCGGCGGGCGGGAAGCTGCGCGGGATCGGCCAGGCACCCGGCGCCGACCCGGCAGGGGCGGCGGGCGGCGCGGCCTGCACGGGCGGCGCGGCCGGGACGGGAGCGGCCTGCACGGGGGGCGCGGCCGGGACGGGCGCCACCGGCACCTCGCCCACCGGCGCAGCCGCCGCCGGGGCAACCGCCGCCGGGGCCGCCATCGGCATGCCCACCGGGGCCGCCATCGGCGCGGCGAACCCGCCCGCCGCCGCCCGCCGCTCCAGCTTGTCCAGCCGTGCCTGCAGCGACAGCTCGTCGCTGTAGGCGCCCGGCAGCATCACCCGGGCGCAGATCAGCTCCAGCTGCAGCCGGGGCGCCGCGTTGCCGCGCATCTCGGTCAGCCCGGTGTTGACGATGTCGGCGGCCCGGCTCAGCTCGGCCGCGCCGAACGCGTCCGCCTGCGCCTGCATCACCGCGACCCGGTCGGCCGGGGCGTCGATCAGCCCCTTCTCCCCGGCGTCCGGCACGGTGGCCAGGATCACCAGGTCGCGCAGCCGCTCCAGCAGGTCGGTGACGAAGCGGCGCGGGTCGTGCCCGCCCTCGACCACCCGGTCGACCACCTGGAACACCGTCGCCCCGTCGTGCGCGGCGAAGGCGTCCACCACCTCGTCCAGCAGCGCCGAGTCGGTGTAGCCGAGCAGCGACGTGGCCATCTGGTACGTGACGCCGCCCTCGGCGGCCCCGGCCAGCAGCTGGTCCATCACCGACATCGAGTCACGCACCGACCCGGCACCCGCCCGCACCACCAGGGGGAACACGGTGTCCTCGACCTGAATCCCCTCCCGGCCGCACACCTCCGCCAGGTAGTCGCGCAGCGTGCCGGGCGGGACCAGCCGGAACGGGTAGTGGTGCGTCCGGGACCGGATCGTCCCGATCACCTTCTCCGGCTCGGTGGTCGCGAAGATGAACTTGAGGTGCTCCGGCGGCTCCTCGACGACCTTGAGCAGCGCGTTGAAGCCGGCCGAGGTCACCATGTGCGCCTCGTCCAGGATGAAAATCTTGTACCGGCTGTGCACCGGCGCGAAGAACGCCCGCTCGCGCAGCTCGCGCGCGTCGTCCACACCACCGTGCGAGGCGGCGTCGATCTCGATCACGTCGATCGACCCGGGCCCGCCGGTCGCCAGGTCCCGGCAGGACTGGCACTCCCCGCAGGGCGTCGGCGTCGGCCCCTGTTCACAGTTGAGGCAACGGGCCAGGATGCGCGCGCTCGTCGTCTTTCCACAGCCACGCGGCCCGCTGAACAGGTACGCGTGGTTGACCCTGTTGTTGCGCAGGGCCTGCTGGAGCGGAGCGGTCACGTGCTCCTGCCCGATGACCTCCGCGAAGGTCTCGGGGCGGTAGCGGCGGTACAGGGCTAGGGACACACCCCCGACGATATCGGGACGGACCGACAAACGCGTCGCCCCTCACCCCTCACCCCGGCCCCGGGAACGCAAAGACCCCCCGTGCACCCGCCAGAGCCCTCCTACCCTTGCTGCCTTCCGGCCCTGGGGGGGTTCAGAGAGATGACGCCACACGAGGGGCTGACCCCCACAGTACCGGATCCCGGCCCCGACGATCCACAGGCCACCCCATCCCTCCGCCTGCGGGACAGGTGGTCGCGACCACCCCGAAACATGTACTAAGCTCTCCCACGGAGGATTCGCCTAGAGGCCTAGGGCGCACGCTTGGAAAGCGTGTTGGGGGCAACCCCTCACGAGTTCGAATCTCGTATCCTCCGCCGGCAGAAGGCCCGGACCGCACAGCGGTCCGGGCCTTCGTCGTCTCGCGGTTGCCGTTCCGGTTGAGGACGGACGCGCCTCCCGCACCCGCCTGGCGGAGGCCAGCGGTTGGCCGGCGCTCGGTCCCGAGAGGGGCGACGGGTGGGCGCGATGGGGAGGCGGGCTGTCGCGGGGCCGTGGGCCGTGAGAGCCAGGGGCGGTGTGATCGTCTGATGATGATTCCGTGACCGTGATCCCGTCCCACGGGTGCTCCCGGACCGATAGCGTCTGCTCCGGACGCGAGGGGTGGGGACGGCCGCGCCCGGCGTCGAGGGGAGCGTGGGCATGCAGCCGCTGGCAGCGGACGATCCGCGGCGGGTGGGCGAGTACCGGCTGCTGCGGCAGCTCGGGGCGGGCGGGATGGGCCGGGTCTACCTCGGCCGGACGTCGGGCGGGCGGACCGTCGCCGTCAAAGTGGTCCGTCACGACCTCGCCGGGGACCCCGAGTTCCGGGCCCGGTTCCGCCAGGAGGTGGCGGCCGCCCGACGGGTCGGCGGCACGTGGACGGCACCCGTCCTGGACGCGGACACCGAGGGCGACCGCCCCTGGGTGGCCACCGGCTACGTCGCCGGCCCCGCGCTCAACGCCGCCGTACGGGAGTTCGGGCCGCTGCCCGAGCCGGCCGTGCGAACCCTCGGAGTCGGTCTCGCCGAGGCGCTCACCCATGTGCACCGCCTCGGCCTGGTGCACCGGGACGTCAAGCCGTCGAACGTGCTGCTCAGCCTGGACGGCCCCCGGCTGATCGACTTCGGCATCGCCCGCGCGCTGGACGCCACCACCGTGCTCACCCAGTCCGGCCAGGTGTTCGGCTCGCCGGGCTTCATGTCGCCGGAGCAGGTCAACGCGCTGCCCGCCGGGCCGGCCGGCGACATCTTCTCGCTCGGCGCGGTACTCGCGTACGCGACGACCGGCAGGCTGCCGTTCGGCTCCGGGGTGAGCGCGCCCGTCCTGCTCTACCGGGTGCTGCACGAGGAACCCGACCTCTCCGGACTGCCCGGCCCGCTGCACTCGATCGTCCGTGACTGCCTGTCCAAGGACCCGTCCGGCCGCCCGACGCCCGAACGGCTCCGGGAACGGCTGGACGGCGACGGCGCGGCCGCCGCGCGGCTGGGGCAGGGCCACTGGCTGCCGCCGGCCCTGGCGGCGGCGGTCGGGCGCAGCGCCGTGCAGCTGCTGGACCTGGAGGGGGAGCGGGAGGCCCGGGAAGGGACGGCCCCGGAGGGGAGGGCCGCGGAGGAGAGGGCCCCGGAGGAGAGGACCGCCGCCCCCGGTGCGGAGCCGGTGGTCGCGGCCCCGGATGCCACCGGGCGCTCGGTGGTCGCCGAGGTGGCGAGGGCGCAAACGGGCGAGGCCGCGAAGGCCGTACCGGGCGGCGGTGCGTACGCGGTTCCCGGTACGGCTGCGGTTCCCGGTACAGCTGGGGTTCCCGGTACGGCTGGTGCAGCCGGGGCCGGGATGCCGGCCCCGCCGGGTTTCGGCCCACCGCCCGTAGGGCTCGTCCCGCCCGTCGAGCCCTGGACGCCGGCCCCGGCCCCGGCCCCGGTCCCGGTGCCACCGGCACCGCTCACGGCGCCGACGGCAGTGCCGGGCTACGGGCCGCACCCGGCGCGGCCACGCGGCCGACGGAGGTACGGCGCGCTGACGGCCGTGCTGGTCGGCGCACTGCTGCTGGGCGGCGGGTACCTGATGGTCGAACAACTACGGAAGGCCGACGGGGACACCGGCACATCGAACGCCGGGCGGACCGCCCCGACCGGGGGTGGGGCGGCACCCACCGCCCCGGTTTCGAAGAGCCCGGATCCGAAGAGCCCGGATCCGAAGGGCCCGGAACCGACCGGCGCTGCCTCCGCTCCGGCCGACGACAGCCCCTCGCCCGGCGCACCCCCCTCGGACTCGGGGCCGGGCGTCGTCCCCGCGAAGTTCCTCGGGACGTGGGTCGGCGAACGCACGGCCGCCGGCGGGGAGGTCACCACCGTCGTCCTCACCGTCGTCCAGTCGGCGGAGAGCGAGGAGAAGAGCAGGATCCGCACCGAGAGGCCGCAGTCCGGCACCTGGTGCGAGGGCGCGTGGACGCTCTCCCAGGCCAGCGAGAACCGGATCACCTACGCGCACCGGGTGACCGGCTCCTCCCCCGGTACGAAGTGCCTCGCCGACGAGGACCACGGGGTGGTCTATCCCGCGATCACGATGCTGCCGGACAACACCCTCCGGTACAGCATGGACCTGATCAAGCCGGACCAGTTCATGGTGCTGCGGAAGAAGGGCTGAGGCCGACGGCGGCCGCGGCCGGTATCCGGGCGGCCCGCCCGGATACCGGCCGCGGGTCTGCGCGGGCTACTGGAGGATGTTGATCGCGCGGGCGATCACCAGGGCTCCGACCATCAGTGAGACGGCGGCCTGGGCCATCATCAGCGTCTTGGCCCACCTCCGGATCGCGGAGACGTCGGTCGGGCTGAAGGCCGTGGCCGTCCAGAAGGACAGCGAGAGGTAGTCCGCGAAGATCGGCACCCAGTCGGGCGGTGCGTGGTGCGAGTGCTGCATCTCCGGGAAGACGAACGCGGGGTCGGCGAACGGACGGTACGCCCGCGCGGCCGCCCCGCCCCGGTCCAGGTCCCAGTACCAGAGCGCGAACGCGATGACATTGGTCGCCCAGACCACGCCGCCGGTCGCCAGCAGGCCGGTGGCGTTGTTGGCGTAGATCTTGTTGCCGGTCAGGATGTCGGCCACCAGCCGCCCGGCGGCGAACAGGTTCGCCAGCGTCACGAACGCGATCACCAGGTCGGTGACCACGCGCAGCCACCGCCGCCGGCGGTCGATGCGACCGGGGTCACCGACGACCAGCACGACGAGCAGGACGAGCAGGACCGCCGGCAGCACCCACGGGGGGCTCTCCCGATAGGTCTCGGGGAGCAGGACGTGCAGCACGGCGGCGATCAGCACCGCGGAGACGACCGGCCACCACCGCTCTCCGGCCCGGGCGGGGGCCGTGCCGGGCGATGGGTGCTCGGGTGGCGGCCCCGAGGAGTCCGGTGTGGGCATGACCCATTCTGATCCGGCGCCGCGACCCGCGCGGGGAGCGAGCGCGTCGGGGTGTCGGTGCCGCTTCGGGGCGGGCCCGCCCAGGCGGACCGGGCGGGCGGACCGGGCGGGCGGACCGGGCGGGCCCCGGGTGTCCGATTCGTTCAAGACCGGGTGCGTGGGGGGTGTCTAGCGTGGCAGGCATGAACAGCACATCTGCACCGCAGTTCGCCTTCGTCGGGCTGGCCGTTTCGGACATGACCGCCTCGGTCGCCTTCTACCGGAGGTTGGGGGTGGAGTTTCCGGCAGGGGTCGAGGGGGAGCCGCACGTCGAGGGCACGTTGCCGGGCGGGCCGCTGCTGGTGCTCGACGCCGAGGCCACCATCCGGTCGTTCCATCCCGGGTGGCAGCCGCCGAGCGGCGGTACGCGCACCGCGCTGGCGTTCCGCTGCGCGAGTCCCGCGCAGGTGGACGCGGTGTACGAGGAGTTGACCGGCGCCGGGTACCACGGGGAGCTGAAGCCCTGGGACGCCTTCTGGGGGCAGCGGTACGCGGTGGTGCACGATCCGGACGGCAACGGGGTGGATCTGCTCGCGCCGCTGTAGAAAGAGGCTAGGGGAGCAGTAGCGCGGTGACCGGCATGCCCGTCAACTCCCGTACGTCGCGGGCCAGGTGGGCCTGGTCCGCGTAGCCGGCCCGGGCGGCCGTTTCGGCCAGTGGGACGCCGGCGCGGGCGAGGGCCAGGGCGCGTTGCATGCGCAGGATCCGGGCGAGGGTCTTGGGGCCGTAACCGAAGGCGGTCAGGGAGCGGCGGTGGAGTTGGCGCGCGCCGAGGCCGACCGTCCCGGCCGTCGCGGCGACGGACCGCCCGGCGGCGAGCGAGGCGGCCACCGCGCGGATCAGCGGGTCCTCGGGCGGTGCCTCGGCCGCCAGGCGCAGGGCCAGGGCTTCCAGTGCGGCGGCCGGGTCGGGGGCCGCGTCGACGCGTTCGGTGAGGTGTCGGACCTCGGCGGCTGGCCGCAGGTCGGCCAACTCGACGCGGCGGTCACGGAGTTCGTGGGCGGGGACGCCGAGCAGGGCGGGGGCGGCACCGGGGCGCAAGCGCACGCCGACCCATGGGCCGCGCAGTCCGGGGCCGGGGCGGAAGGCGTGGGTGTCCGGTCCGGCGACCAGCAGCCGGCCTTCCGTCCACAGCAGGTCCATGCAGCCGTCGGGCAGGACGGCCCCGGCCGAGGCATCGCCCGTACGTCCGGCATCCGCGCCCGTACGTCCGACATCCGTACGGCCGGGGGCCCGCTTCGTCCACACGACCGCGCCGGGCAGTCGGGACGCGCGCTCCAGGTACGGGGAGGACGGGTCCATGAGGTGAGGCTACGCGTCCCGGGAGGCGAGCGCGCGGGCGCGTCGTTGGCCCCGGCCGCTCGGGGCGGCCGAGGCCAACGGCCCGGAGGGGGTCAGCCGACCCGCTCGGCCGTGGGCTCCGTCGGGGTCCCGGCCGTCCCGTCGGCGGTCTTCCGGCCGTCGCGCATCAGCACCAGGGTGAGCGCCGCGGCCGCGACGACCGCGATGCCGCCCACCGTGAAGGTGGTGGAGGTGGCGGTGTTGAACGCCTCCCGGGCGGCCGCGACCAGTCCGCCGTCCCCGGTGGAGCCGCCCAGCGCGAGCGCGCCGGTGATGTCGTGGCGGGCGGCGGTGGGGGCGGCGTCGGGCATCGCACCGGTGTAGGTGCTGGAGAGCACGGTGCCGAGGATGGCCACGCCGAGCGCAGCGCCGGACTGCTGGATGGTGTCGTTGAGCGCGGAGCCGACGCCGGCGTGCTCGCTCGGGATGGCGCCCATGAGCGCGTTGGCGGCGGCCGGCATGCCGAGGCCGGAGCCGACGCCGAGCACCAGCATGGCCAGGGCGACCTTGGTGAAGCCGTCGCCGACCGAGAGGGTGGCCAGCAGCCCGAAGCCGCCCGCGATGATCAGCATGCCGATCGAGGTGAGCACCCGCGCCGGGACCTTCTTGCCGAGCACCGCGCCGAGCGCGTTGAACACCAGCGAGGCGATGGCCAGCGGGATGAAGGCGAGGCCGGTGTCGGTGGGCGAGAACTCCAGCACGAACTGGAGGTACTGGGTGAGGACCAGCATCAGCCCGCCGGTGGCGAAGGTCAGCAGGACGAGCGAGAAGCTGGCGCCGGTGAAGACCCGGTTGCGGAACAGGTTGAGCGGGACCATCGGCGAGTCGGTGCGGACCTGCCGGACGGCGAAGCCGGTCAGCGAGGCCACCGCGAGCAGGAACGCGCCGAGGGTGCTCACGCTGGTGAAGCCGTCCCGGGGCAGCACGATGATCGACCAGACCAGCGCCGTCATGCCGACCATCGACAGCACCATGCCCGGCAGGTCGGGTCGGCGCCACGGTCCCTTGGACTCCGGCATCAGCAGCACCGCGGCGATGATGGCGACCGCCGCGATCGGCACGTTGAGCAGGAAGACCGCGCCCCACCAGAAGTGCGCGATCAGCGCGCCGCCCAGCACCGGACCGCCGACCAGGCCGATCATGGCCACGGCGGTCCAGGCGGCGATCGCCTTCGGGCGTTCCTCGTCGTCGAAGACGGTGATCAGGATGGAGAGCGTGCTCGGCATGACCAGCGCGCCGCCGACGCCCATCAGGACGCGCCCGGCGATCAGCTCACCGGAGCTGCCGGCGTAGGCCGCGACCAGTGAGGCCGCGCCGAACAGCGCGAGTCCGACGATCATCACCTTCCGCCGCCCGAAGCGGTCGGAGAGGCTGCCCGAGGTGAGCAGCAGGCCGGCGAAGACCAGGATGTACGAGTCGATGATCCACTGGATGTCCTGCGCCCCGGCCTTGAGGTCCTCCGCGATCGGCGGGATGGACACCGTGAGCACCATGTTGTCGATCACCAGCACCAGGCTGCTGAGACAGAGCACGACCAGAATGAGCCAGCGCTGCGGATGACGTTGCACGGCGTTTTCCCCCTTTGAACTTCTCGCGTCGAACCCGGGTCGAGCTTCTCGCTGCGAACCCGGGCTTCGGGCTTCGGGCTTCGGAATGAGCGCGCGAGCCGTGGCCGTGGCCGGCCGGAGCCGCGCGGAAGTCGTCGCGGGCACACCGCCCTCCATCCCCAGGGGTACGGTGTGCGCCGCTCCGAACACTGTACGGACACCGCACACTGTTCGCAATGCCGCACGCCGTTCGATCTCCGCACACTGTTCGCTGGGCCGTACACTGTTCGCAGCGACCTGTGGCAAGCTGCGCCGCACCGGACCGGGTCCGGCGATCGACGACTGGCGAGGAGGGCCCGATGGCGGCCAAATCAGAGGACGGCACGACCCCGGGCATCCCCCTGCCGTGGAGCCGCCCCCAACGACGGCGGGAGCAGCCCTCCCTCAGTCGCGAGCAGATCGTCGCCGAGGCCTTCGCGCTGCTGGACTCCGACGGCATCGACGCGCTGAGCATGCGCAAGCTCGCCGCCCGGCTGAACGCCGGCGCGACCTCGCTCTACACCCACGTCGCCAACAAGGAGGAACTGCTCGCCCTGGTCGTCGACCAGGTCTTCGGTACCCTCCCGCAGCCGGAGGCCGAGGGCTCCGAGGACCCGAAGGTCTGGCGCGCGAAGGTCATGGAGTGCGCCGAGAGCATGCGCGCGACCATCATTCGCTACCCGTGGATGGTCTCGGTGATCGGCGACGTCGGGATGATCTACCTCGGCCCCAACTGGATGCGCATCTCCGAGTCCCTGCTGGCCGTCCTGGACACGGCCGGCTTCGAGATGGGCGACGCGAACGACGCGATGAGCGCCGTGATGGGCTACACCATCGGAACCGCCTGCGTGGAGGCCTCCTGGGTGAGCTCGCTGGCCCGCAGCGGCCACGACGAGCAGGAGTGGATCAACCGGCTCCTGCCCACCGTCATCGAGGCCACCAAGGAGTTCCCGCGACTGCACCGGCTGTACACCACCGAGGTTCCGGGCGAGGTCGAGGCGGGCCGGGACAGCAGCTTCGCCCGGGGCGTCAACGTCATCCTGGACGGGATCGAGGCGGCCCGCACCGCCCGCCACGGGGCCTGAGGGCGCCGGCCCAGGGGCGCCGGCCCAGGGCCGCCCGTCACCCGCTCCCCGGAGATGCTCAACTCCCGCTGAGGGCCTGCACTTCCGCGTACCCCGGCACCGGACCGACCGGCTCGCCGGCCGCGACGGCCGCCGCCGTGGCCACCGCCGCCGCCAGTGCCGCGCGGTACAGCAGCGAGCCCAGGCTGACCCGGGCCACCCCGAGCGCGGCCAGCTCGGCGAGGCCCGGGCCGGCCGGCGTCCAGAGGATGTTCAGCGGGACGGAGAGCGTGCCGACCAGCCGGCCGATGGCCGCTGGATCGGCCAGTCCGGGCACGAACACGCCGTCCGCGCCCGCCTGCTGGTAGGCGTCCAGGCGCCGGAGCGCCCCCGCCTCGGGGGCGTCCTGCCCGCACCAGTAGGTGTCGGTGCGGGCGTTGACGAACAGCTCCGGCACGGCCGCCTTCACCGCCGCGATCTTGGCGGCATGGCGGTCGACGGGGGTCAGCGAACCGTCCGCCCGACCATCCTCCAGGTTGATGCCGACCGCTCCGGCCTTCGCCAACTCCACGGCCAGTTCGGCGACTTCGTCCGGATCGTCGCTGAAGCCGGACTCCGCGTCGACACTGAGCAGGAAGCCGACCCGCCCGAGCCGGTGCGCCAGCCGTACGGTCTCCGCGCGGGTGGCGGCGGCACCGTCGGGCAGGCCGGCGACGGCCGCCACGCCCAGGCTGGTGGTGCCGATCGCGGGGTGCCCCTGGGCGGCGAGGGCGACGGCCGAGGCGTGGTCCCAGGCGTTGGGGAGCAGCAGCGGACGGCCGGGGCGGTGGTGCAGGGCGGCGAAGGGGGTCATCGGGTCGTCTCCGTCGGGTCGTTCGTGAGGTTTCCGGTCGCGTTCGCCGGGGTGTCCGTCGCACCCTCCGAGTGGTCGGTCGCACCCTCCGAGTGGTCGGTCGCACCCTCCGGGTGGCCGGTCGCACCCTCCGGGTGGCCGGTCGCACCCTCCGGGTGGCCGGTCGCACCCTCCGGGTGGTCGGTCGCCCCCGCGGGGCTGCCGAGCGCGCCGACCGAGTCCGCGTAGTAGTACCCGGCCCCGGAGACGTGCCGGACGATCTGCCGGAAGCTCCAGCCCGTCCCCGGCGAGTCGTCCAACCACTCGTCCGGCAGTGCGGTGATCCGCCGGGACCAGATCCCGGCCAGCCGGGTCAGCCGGCTGCGGGCCTCGTCCAGGTCGGCGGTGGTGAACGGGGCCAGATCGGCCGGGGTGGTGACCCCGGAGGCGTGCCAGTGGTCGGGCTCGGTCGGCTCACCGGCCACCCGGGCCTCCAACTCGGCGAGGTGGTCGACGAGATGGTCGGCGATACGGCGAACAGCCTTGTGCGGCGTGTAGGTTCGGCCGTCGGCGTTGAGGATCGGGCGACCGTCCCAGGCGGTCCAGCCGGCCGCCAGGGCAAGCACGCGCTCGACCATCTCCGCTACCAGGGAGGCGAGTTCGACCTTCCCTCGATCCGGCGCGGGCGGCATGTCCGGAGCCCCGGTGTCCGCCGGATCGGAGGCGCCGTACAGGATGCCCTCGGCGATGACCAGCGCCTGCGAGCGGCCCGGGCAGCTCCGGGGCGGAGCGCCGAAGGTGAGCGCGACGCCCTCCGGCGCCCCGGACTGGGCCGCCGCGATGTCGAGCAGGACCCGCGTCCCGGCCGGTACCGCGACCCGGCCGACCTCGGTCGCCCGGGCGGCGAGCCGACGCATCGTCCGGACCGGCGGGTCCGCGCGCAGCACGCCGGCCAGACCGTCCTCGTGCCGGCGGGCGCCCTCGACCAGCGCGGCGGTGGCGTCGCAGGCCTGGACGAGCAGGCCGATCCGGTTCGCGGCCGTCCCCTCGTCCCGGTCCCCCGCCGCCTCGTCCCCGTCCCCCGCCGCGTCGTCCCGGCCCCCCACCACGGACAGCAGCCGGGCCACCGCCGCGTCCGCCGCCGGGTCGGCCGCCACCTGGTCGGCCGGCGCATCGGCGAAGTACGCCCGGGACACCGTCGCGACATCCCGCGCCACGGCCTCCGGGTTGGCCAGGCCGAGCTCCGCCGCGAGCACCCGGACCACCCGCAGCCGGACGTCGGACTCGAAGCCGGCGGCCGCGGCCACCCGCAGCCGGTCCGGGTCCAGCCGCTCCAGGTCCGCCAGCACCAGCGCCCGGCGCCGGGCGTGCGGCTCGCCGGAACTGAACCGGGCGACGGCGGACCGCAGCCAGGCCACCGTGCCGGGGGCGGCACCGGGCGCTCCGGGCGCGGACGGCCCGACGGGCAGCGGGACCAGCGCCGGGTCGGCCAGCGCCGCCGTCACGTCCTCGTAGCGGGAGAAGGTCATCGTCGCGGGGCCGGAGGCCACCGTGGTTTCGCTCATGCCGTCATCGTGGCCCCGGGTCGTTTCGGCCCCGGCCGAACCGTGCGGGGGCGACCCTGGGGGCATGTCCCCGGCTCCGCTCCCCCACGCGGCCCCGCCGCCGCGACCGCCCCGTCCTCCGTGCGCCGCTCCGCCCCGGTACGCGACTCGGCGCCCGCACGCTCCCCTGTGCCCCGACCATGGAGGCATGACGCTCGCCGCCTTCGCCGCCCTGCTCGCCGACCCCACCCGCGCCGCCATCTGCACGGTGCTGCTCGACGGTCGCGCCTGGACCGCCGGTGAGCTGGCCCGCCACGCGCGCGTGGCGCCGTCCACGGCCAGCGAGCACCTGTCCCGGCTGATCGCGGGCGGGCTGCTGGCCGAGGAACGACAGGGCCGGCACCGGTACGTCCGGCTGGCCACGCCCGCGGTGGCAACGCTGATCGAGGACCTCACCGTCTTCGCCGAGTCCGGCACCGGCACCGCGACCGCGCCGCGCAACCTGACCGAGGCCACCCGGCTGAGCGCCGAGGCCCGGGCCCGTACCTGCTACGACCACCTGGCCGGACGCCTCGGCGTGGCCGTGTCGGACGCGCTGTTCGCCCGCGGCCTGGTTACCGAGGAGGGCGGGCTGGCCGTCACCGGGCACGGCCGGGACTGGCTGGCCGCGCAGGCGATCGAGCTGCCGCCGCGCGCGGGCCGCCGGGGCGGACGCCCGGTCGTGCGCGGTTGCCTGGACTGGACGGAACGCCGCACCCACCTGGGCGGGGCGCTCGGCGCGGCACTCTGCCGGGCCGCCCTGGACCGCGCCTGGGTGGAACGGATCGGCTCCGGCCGGGCCCTTCGGGTCACTCCGGACGGCGGCCGGGCGCTGCGCGAACTCCTCGGCGTGGAGCTGCCCTGACGGCCGTCCCCGGCGCCACCCGATGCGCCGCTCGAACCGCCACTCGATGCGCCGATCGAGTGCCGGGCGACCGCCGCTCAGCCCATCGACTTCGCCCCGTCCAGCGCCTCCCGGATGATGTCCGCGTGCCCGGCGTGCTGCGCGGTCTCGGCGATGAGGTGCAGCAGCACCCGCCGGGCCGACCAGGCCGTGCCCGGCGGGAACCAGGGCGCGGGCGGCAGCTCGTGGGCGAGGTCGAGGTCGGGCAGGGTCCGGACCAGCTCGTCCGTCCCACGCGCCGTCCGCTCGTACTCGGCGAGCAGCCCGGCCAGGGTGTCGCCCTCCGCCATCCGGAACTGGGCCGCCCAGGCGTCCGGGTCGGCGGCGCCCCCGTCCCCGCGCCGCATCGCCTCCGCGCCGCCGGTCATGAACCGCGCCCAGCGCGCCTCGACCGCCGCCACGTGCTTGATCAGGCCGCCGAGGCACAGCTCGCTGACCGTGGTGCGCTCGGCCGCCTGCGCGTCGGTGAGGTCCCGTACGGTGCGCCGCAGCAGTTCGCGGTGCTTGTCCAGCGTTTCGACGAGTTCCTCGCGCTCACCCATCGGCCACCCCTGCCGGTCGTCGTCCCGTCGGACGCATCAGACGTCCACCGTCTCCGGCTGCTCCCCTACCCGCCGACCGATGTCGATCAACCCGAAGGCCGCCCCCTGCGGGTCGCCGACCGCCGCGAACCGGCCGAACGGGCTGTCCATCGGCCCGAAGTACACCTTGCCGCCGCGGGCCGTCAGCCGGCCGATCGCGGCGTCGGTGTCGTCCACCGCGAAGTAGACGCTGATGTACGAGGGCGCCTCGGGCGGCAGGAAGTCCCCCTCCGCGCCCATCCGGCCGAGCACCGGCCGGTCGTCGACCTGGAACATCCGGTAGTCGAAGTCCCCGCCCGCCATCTTCTTCACGCCGAACGGGAAGACCGCCGGGAAGAAGGCGTCCGCCTTCGCGGGCTCGCGGGTCACCACCTCGGCCCAGGTGTAGGCGCCGGGCTCGCCCTGCTTCTCGAAGCCCTCGTGCCGGCCGGCCTGCCAGACGCCGAACACCACCCCGGCCGGGTCCTTGGCGATCACCATCGTGCCGAAGTCGCCGACCTGCATCGGCCCCATGACCACCTCGCCGCCGTTCGCGCGGATCCGCGTCGCGGTGGCACCGGCGTCCGGCGAGGCCAGGTAGAGGCACCAGGCGGACTGGGCCTCCGCGCCCGGCATCGGCGGCACGATCGCGGCGACGGCCTTGCCGTCCGCGTAGGCCTGGGTGTAGTTCCCGAACTCCGACGAGCTCTCGCCGAAGGTCCAGCCCAACACGTCGCCGTAGAAGGCCTTCGCGCCCTCCAGGTCGGTGAACATCGCGTCGGCCCAACAGGGTGTGCCCTCAGGTAGCGCAGCCATCTCTCTGCCCTCGTGTGTGGCGAAAGTGCGCGCGCCGGGGGGCGCACGCCGACCCCCGGTTCGCCAGCCTAGCCACGATGCGGCACACCCGCGCGGGCTGGACCCGCGCGGGTGCGACCCGTCGACGTCACCCGCCCGCCGACGTCAGCAACCCTCCGACGTCAGCCGCCCGCCGACAGGCGCAGCGAGGCCGTCCCCAGGCCGGTCGGGCCGAGCGGCACCGGGGGCGACGGGACCGACGGGACCGGGGCGGTGGCGGACGCCGGAGCCTCGGCGGCCGCCGCCGTGGCCGCCCGACGGGCCTGCGAGGCCTCCACCAGGTCCCGCTCGGCGCCGAAGTGCCGCTCCAGGTCGGCCGTGGCGTACCGGAGGCAGCCCTCGTGCCAGTTCAGGATGCCCGCGAGCCAGTTCTCCAGCTCCCCCACGTACCCGTCGAGCATCTCCCTGGCCGCCTGCTCCAGCCCGAAGTCCTCGTACATGACCGGGAGTTCCTTCTGCACCACGTGCTGGAACTGGCCCAGCCGCGAGTGCATCAGGTCGTCGACGATCCGGACCGCCGACTCGTAGTCGCAGCCGAAGAAGTTCTGCACCACCAGGACGGCGTTGTGCAGCTCGCCCTCGTACTCGATCTCCTTCTGGTACGAGAAGAGGTCGTTCATCATGCACGCGTAGTCCATCGCGGAGTTCTCCAGCGCGCGCATCGACCCGTGGTCGTACACCTCCGGCGGCACGGTCTGCCCGTGGCCGAGGCGGGAGAGGCTCGCGGTGAGCTCGGAGCCGAAGGTGGAGCGGCGCATCTCCAGGTAGTCCACCGGGTCCGGGATCCGGTTCTGGATCTGGTTGCTCAGCTCCCAGATCCAGCTGTCCAGCATCGCCTCGACCGCCACCCGGAACCGGCCCCTGGCCTCGACGGTCATCGGGCCGGCGGTGCGCTCCCAGATGTCGGCGAGGCCGCGCTCCAGCGCGTTGACGGGCTCCGCCGTGGGGGCGCCGTCCACCGGCATGAACAGGGAAAGCCTCGCGTTGGCGGCCTTGGCGCCGCCCAGGTCGCGGGTCCGCCCGAAGGCCCGGGGGTAGTAGTCGTCGGCCCAGGTGCCCCAGGCCAACCAGGCCGAGGAGATGTCGAGTTGGTCGGCCGTGGCGTCCGGGTGGAGGCCGGCCGCGCAGAGCGGGAGGTCGTAGTCGCGCATCGACTCGGCGTCCCAGATGCCGGATCCGGGAACGCCCGGCTCAGCCGCCAGCAGTCCCATCCGCTCGGCCCACGCGATCACGCGTTCCCGGGCACCGTCCAGGTGCGGGCTCAGCCGGAGCTCGTACGGCAGCTTGAACTCGGGCAGCAGGGACGGCCCGACGGCCTGGTACGGCACGTGGCCGTGCGACCGTGCCCGCCGCGCGGCCGGGCCCGCCGCGCCCTTGGCCGCCGGCGTCGAGCCAGTCGCCGCCGCCTTCGCCGTCTCCGCCGTGGCCGCCGTGGCCCCGGCGGCCGTGCTGCGCAGGATGTCCAGCGCCGAGGTCCCGATGCCGCCGATCGCGTACTGGTCCCACCAGTTGCCGCCTCCGGGCCCTCCCGGCAGACCCGGCAGGCCCGGCAGGCCCACCGGTCCACCGCCCGAGCCGGGAGCGACCTCGCCACCAGGACCGCCCGAACCCGCGGCCGCCCCACCGCCGTTCATGTACCGGCTGGACCGCAGGTGCCACTCGTGCCCGCCGGACTGCCAGTCCTGCAGGCCCTTGACGTACGCCGTGACCCGGGCGCGCCCCGCCGGGTCCAGCCCGGTCTCCGCGAACAGCACCGGCAGTTCGGTGAACACGGTGTTCTCGAACTGCTGGAGCCGCGAGGTGAGCAGGTCGTTGACCGCGTCCGCGGCCTCCTGGGTGGAGCACTCCAGGAACCGCTCCAGCACCAGGACGCCGTTGCTCAGCTCGCCCTCGTCCTCCACCTCCCGCTGGTACGAGAAGATGTCGTTGCGCAGGTGCACCCCGTCGGAGAAGGCGTCCATCAGCACCCGCAGCGCCCGCGAACCCGACACCTCCTTCGGCACCTCGGCGCCGGCCGCGTACTCGACCAGCTGCGCGGACCAGGGCGCGCCGCCGACCTTGCGGCGCATCTCGATGTACTCGACCGGGTTGGCCACCCGGCCCTCGTTGATGTTGGCGAGCTCCCACAGCGACTCGTTGAGCAGGTTCCGGGTGCTCTCGGCGAACCGGATCCGCCAGTCCTCGCCCATCACCGGAACGGTGCGCCGCCACAGGTCGGCCAGGCCCGCCTCGACCGGGTTCTCCGGCTCGGGCAGCTCGGCGGCCGGGTCGGCCGGCATGAACAGCGGCAGCCGGTCGAGGTGGGCCTTGCCCGCACCGCGGTCGTTGGTGCGCTTGAACATGTCGAGGAAGTGGTCGTCGAAGAAGAAGACCCACACATACCAGTCGGTGACCAGCGACAGCGCCTCGGCGGAGGCGTCGGGGTGGGTGTACGCGCAGAGCAGGCCGTAGTCGTGGGCTTCCAGGTCGGCCTGATCCCAGATTCCGGAACCCTCCAGCATCCCCATCTCCCGGGCCCAGTCGGTGGAGTGGGCCCGTGCCTCGTCCAGATGGGGGTTGAGGCGTGCCGGGTGCGGCACGTAGAAGGACGGCAGTTCGAACGGCTGGGTCACGGCGGGCGAGCCTTTCTGGACGCGTCGATTGGACCAAGAATGACCCGTCGTCAGCTCGCCGCACCGGCACAACAGAAACAGTCATATGAAATGACTCGTTCCCCCCGTTCGAAGCCACCCGCCCAGCCGAGCGCCCTCCCCCACCACGCACGCCCCCATACCCGCCCCGCGCACTCCTCCCCCGCGCACGCCGCCCACTCGCCCCGTGTAGCCCTTCAACGGTTACTCCTCGGCCTCGCCACTTCCCGAGAAGGTGCCGTTCGTGGCGTGGCCGTTCACCGCTCCGTCGAACTTCTCGAAGCGCCCGCCACGTTCGTCCGCCGCACGCTCCTCCACCGGCCCCGGCTGGCCGGGCACATTGCCGTCCTCTGCCAGCAGCTTCTCCCGGATCAACCGGGCGAACTCCGGCCGGCCGGCCGCGGCGGTGAAGTCCGCCACCCGGTGCGTATAGACCTTCCGCTCGACGGAATCCTCGTCCAGCTCGACATCGTCCAGGAATTGCCTCAAAGGCCCGATCACGACGGGTCCCCCCGCCGGACCGGACGGCCCCGGCATCCCGTACTCGTCATCGTTCCCGGAGTCGTCCGGGAACGGCCCCACTCCCGGCACCAGGTGCGCGTACAGGTCGCTCACGGCCTGGTCGTTGGCAGCGGCAGAGAGTTGTGCGAGTGGACCGATCAGGTCGACCGCCTCCCTGATCTGCTCGTCGTGGCGGGCCAGCCACCACACCATCGCACTGCCCGGCGACTTCAGGACGTCGTCGCCGAGATAGGCCCGCTTGCTCTGCTCGTAGCGCCGTTCGTGCTCCCAGACCTCCTCGGTCTTCCGCACCTCCGACAGCTTCCCGAGCCGGTGCCGGTCGTCCTCCGACAGTCGGAGTTCGACCCGCCCACCCATGGCTTCCACCAGTCCCGCCCGGTCCTGGCTCTGCGTCCCGAGGACCCCGTTCAACCGGTGCTGCACCAAGCCCAGCCGCCCCGGGACCTCGTACGCCGTCACCTCACGGGCCCGCTCCAGCACCGTCTCGACCGCAAGACCCGCCGGGTCCGCGTGGACCAAGCCGGTGTTGTTCGGAATCGGACGCCACCACACCGTGGCCGAGAAGTGGAAATCGTAGTCCGGCACCAGGCTCGGCAACGCCACTCCGGCCACTCTGGTCTTCTCCCACGGCGGCTCCTCGGATACCGGCTTCGGAGTCCTCATCGATGCCTGCATGATGGCCAACAGGAGGGCCATCGCGGCCGGTACCGCCCACAGCCAGACCGGCCACCTGGCCAACAGCCCGAGCACCACGGTCACCGAACCCGCCGCCAGCGCCAGCCCGACCAGCGGCGTCGTCCCTGCACCCTTCACAGCCCTCTCCCCCCGTTCGCCCCGACGAGCGGTCCGATCCCCTGTGCGTGGTCGATCCTTCGGCAGAAGCGCGCCGCGACGTCCGCCCGGGTTGGCAACCCTGGAGCATCGTCCGGCTCGGTCGCCCAGTCGTGCGCCAGCAAGTAGTAGTGGCTCAGCAGGGTGATCCTGCCGTCGGCAGCGTCGATCAGTATTCCCGCCAACCGTTCACCGCTGTCGCATTCTTGGCGCGCGGCAGACAGCCAAGCTCCGACACCGGAAGCCCACTTCGTCGGTGGTACCAGCCCCAGTACCGATCGCCATCCCCGCACGACGTCCTGCGACCGCACCCACTCGGGCAAGTGCGAGACCAAGGACAGGAAGATCTCCACGTCTGGCAGCCAAGGATTCTGTTTTTCCATCCCTTCGCACACCCGAGTGAGCAACCTCAGATACAACCAGGCCTCCGAACGACCCATCTCGAGGAGTGGTCCCCGGGCCTTCGGGGCCCGCCGTGCCATGTGGTGGATTCGGACGAGTGCCTGCTCGGGGTGACTCGGCGCCAACACCTCCGTACAGACCCGGACGAGAGTCTGAACCGTGGAGGGCTCCAGCGTTCCCTTCGTGACCTGTTCGTAGATCCATCCGCGGAAGCTTGCGCCATGGACTTCGTGCGACAGCACACGCTCCAGGACCAGCATTGCCTCGTCCTGAAGAGCAGAGTCCGCGGCCCACGTTCCGGCAAGCTGTTGCAACACCCCAAGCTCGCCGACGCGAAGGCTCTGATCAGTGAACCGACCCAGGAACTTGGCACGGTCTTCCAGATCGAGGCACCTTCTCTGGTCCTTGACCGTGTCTGCCACCCATGCCCCGAACTGCTTGCGAAAGCCCGGGAAGTACGACCAGAAGTGTGACCGGACCGCTCCGCCGTACGCCAGCGATGTGAAACGGATCCGCCCGGTGGAATCCACATCCACGGGAAGCTCCGCCAACCGCTCGGCAAGATCGGGACGTTCGAAACCTGGCTTTTCATCAGGAGTGTGCTCGACTTTCCCGAGCAGAGCCTCGGCGTGTCGGAAGACCGCATCTGTCGGAGCCCCTTCGAGCATGGCCGCTGCCAGGAGCAGCGCTCGCTGCCGACCTGAGTCGATGGCAGCCACCACCTGTGCCACGTCTCCGCTACGGTTGCTCCACGCCGCGAGCGCGGTCGTAAGCCAGTCATGAATCCCAGCTGGCCCATCCAACGCCCGGGCCTGGCCGGTGAGAATCGCAAGGCGCTGAATGTCGCGCATCGCCAAATTGGCGAGCTGATCGAGAAAGTCGAACTCCCGAAGCTCCTCCGGGTCGTACGGCACCCCTTCGGCATCAAGATGACGACGAAGTACCGCCAGTTCACGGGGGCGCCCGATCTGTGCCACCAGTGTGCGGAGCTGCGGTGAAACCAGGTCGTCGTTCACTGAGGGAAGCACGGCGGCGAGCCGGGCTTTCCCATCCTCTGTCCGTCCCCAGAACTCGCTCAGCAAGTCCGCCGCTTTGGGGTAGGAATCCTCCGAAACCGAGGACAGATCGAGTAGACAGAAGTCGTCCACGCCCAGATCCGGGTAGTCTTCCCGGTCGACGGGAAAGGGGATCTCGACCACCCGTCCGCCGCCGTCCGCTGCCCGATGGAGTGCCATCACAGCGGCTGTCCGACGTCCGCTGCCTCGCGGCCCGTCAACCAGCACCACCCTGCCCGACTCGGCGAGGTCCGCCTTCAACCCACCGAACCCGATCGGCGGAACGAATCGAGCACTTAGACGTCGGCGTTGGTCCAGTGCCACCGACCTCGGGTCCGGCACTGGCTTTCGTCCCCGGAACGGATCGCCGCCGAGGAAGACGTTCTGGGGACCAGTCCCGGTATGAGTGGGCCCGGAGGCCTCTCCGATACGGGTTCCGCTTCCGGAATGACTCACTACCGCCGGCCCTCGCGGTCACCGAAGGTGTTGTTGACGGTGCCGCGTTCGACGTAGTTGCTGCCGTCGCCGTGGAACTCGACGCCGCCGTTCCGGGTCGTGTTGTTCTGCGTGCCGCTGCCGGTGTGGACCGGGCCGCTAGCGTTGTTGATGAACGTCCCGACGTCGCCGCCCACGTTGCCGATCCCTCCGCTCTGGTCGTGCCGGTAGTCCCCGGCCTGCACCACGCTGCCGTTCACCCGGCCGACCTCGTTGCGGGTCTCCGTCACCCCGTTCGCCTTGGCGTTCCGCTGCTCCGCTTCCGCGAGCCGGGGGACCGCCTCGGCCAGGTCGTCACCGAGGCGCAGGAGGCAGTGATCGGCGTCGCGATTGTCATACCGGCGGTACTGGCAGTCGGCCAGCTCGGCGATCTCGGGCGGGAGGGCGTGCCGGTCGAGTCGCGTCGTGCGGCCGACGAGTACCGGAACAACCAGGGCTCCGCTCTCGAAGGCCTCGACGATCTCCCGCCTGGTCCAGTCCTCCGGGTCGTCCAGCGCGCGTCGGCCGTCCGCCGTCCGGGCGTCGGCCCAGTGCGGGCCGATGACCGCGATGAGCACACTGCTGCTGCGGACGGCGGTCAGCAGTTCCCGGGGGAAAGGCCTGCCGATCTTGATGGACTTGCTGGCACGGAACACCCGATCGGTTCCGAACCGCTGGGAGAGCGCGCGCTCGATGACCGTGGCGGCCGTGTCCTCATCGCTGGTGCGGTAGTTGACGAAGATCTCGGGCATGACGGAATCACCTCTCCAGGTGAGTGAGGGGGATGCTTCGGCGGCCCCGGACGGTCCGGGGGCTTCGGACGCCTACGGGTGCAGCGACTGGGCGAGCAGCGGCTGGAGGTCCTGCACGGGTCGGTCCGCACGGAATCGGTGCAGCTCGCGGGCGAGCCTGTGGACGTCGGACCGGATGGTGGCCGACCGCAGGGCCGGGATCAGTGGCAGGAGCTCCGCTGCGAGCTCGCAGGCGTGTTCCGGTTCGCCGGTGGCCGCATGGGCAAGGGCGCGCCGGATGCCGTACCGGGCTCGGCTGCGGACGGCGTGCCCCGGGATCCTCGGATACTCGCGGTCCAGCACTTCGGCGGCCTGGCCCGGACGGCCGAGGTCGTACAGGCACCAGCCGGTGACCACGGCCGCCGGGTCGGCCAGGTTGGTGGTGCCGAGGACAGGAGTGGCCCCGTTCTCGGCTTCCGCCCTGGTCAGCAGTTCACGGGCCCGGTCGAGGCTGCGCAGGCAGGCGGTGCGGTCGCCCGCGAGGGCGTGGCCCTGAGCCTCTCGCTGTGCCGCGAGACCGCGGATCCGTGGTGGTAGGGCATCGTCCTGCGCCGCTTCGACCAGTTGTACGGTCTGGGCCGCGTCGCCCGCGTAGAGGGTGATCAGGGCCCGCCGAACCAGCGCGTACGACGCCAGGTCGCGGTCTCCACCGGCCTGGGCGAGTTCGACCGCCCGGGCGGTCCACCACAGCGCCGAGGCGTTGTCGTCCGCTTCCTGGGCCATCCAGCCCGTGTACTCGGCGTACCGCGCGGCCAGCACGAGCAGCCGGTCCCGGTTCGCCGAGTCGGCCCGGGCGGCGAGCTCCTGCAGGGTGTGGGTCTGGACGGTGAGCAGCGGGATCAATGTGCCGGGGTCGCCGGACTGGCCGAGCTGTCGCATCTGGTCGAACTGGGCCCGGAAGATCTCGACCGGGGCCGACTCCGCCATGACGGTCGCCGAGGCCGCCGTCGGCACGGCCGCGGCCAGCCCGCCGCCGAGCAGGGAGGTGGCCCCGACGGCGAGCAGCTGTCGCCGGCCGAGCGCCCCGGGCCGGCGGACGCCGTCCCGGTCGCTCCCGAGCCGTGGTTCCACGTCGTCGCCGGTTCCGCTCCGCGCCGGGCTGCCGGACTGCGACGGCTCGGTCCCGTCGTGCCCCGCCAGGAGCCGCTCCAGCTCGCCACCCGCGTCGAGCTGGACGTCACACCGACGGGCCAACTGGGGCGGGGGCGGCTTGTGCCCGCGTTCGATCTTGCTCAGGTGACCCTTGCTGTAGCTGAGCAGTTCGGCCAGCCGGGTGAGGGTCAGCCCGGCGGCGATCCGACGTCTGCGCAGTTCCGGTCCGAAGTCGCCGGACGACAATCTGGACGCGCTCATGCCAACCCCCGTTCTGGATCCGATCGCCCTGGCAGCTACTGCGTCACGGGCCGGAAGCGGTCACCCCTCGCTTCCGCCTGGAATCTTGGCATGCGATCGAGCCGGTCAAACGGGGATCGGCGGGGTTTCCCGTTTCCTCTTTCCCCCTCGAATGACCATGCGAACAAAACGAGTTGCCGACATGTCCATGCACCGCAACGGCACACCGGAGCACACGTCCTCCATTGGGGCGCCCCCGCCGGGCCCGGCTGCCGGACAGCCCCGGCTCAGGCCGCGAGGGCGAGGACGAGGGAGGCGGCGGCGGGCGCCATGTAGACGAGGGGGAAGGGGACGTGGGCGTAGGCGCGGGCGCGGAGGACGGTGATCACGGCGCCGAGGAAGTAGAGGATCACGCCGACCGCGGCCGCGTAGCCGACGGCCGGGACGGCGAGGCCGGCCAGCAGGCCGAGGGCGCCGGCCGCCTTGGCGACGCCGAGCCAGGTCCACCAGGCGCGCGGGACGCCGTAGTCGGCGAGCGGCTTCACGACGTACTCGGCGCCGGCGAAGACGGAGTAGGCCGAGAAGCCGACCATGAGGGCGGCGAGGACGGTGACGACGGTGTGGGCGACGGACATTGGAGCGCTCCCATTCGACGGCTGTTCGGTTCGGCACTCCCCTGACCCGGGGCATCCGCCGCATGTGACAGGCGCGGGCAAAAAATTGTCCGCGACACCCCGCCGCTACCCCCGGCAACCGCTCCGCCAACGAACAATGCAGCTCTGGCAAGGCCTTGAACAGAGACGACTTCCCCGGCTACGGGCGTGTTGATCCTGTGCGCCAACGCCGCGTCCACCAGACTGGGCGCCGACCAGACGTCAACTCCGAGGAGGGCAAGCCCGTGAACGTCACCGTTCGGCTCGCACAACAGCCCGAGGCCGACGAACTGCTCGGACGGAGTGCGCTCGCCGCGCTCGTCGGCATGCTGCTGGACCAGCAGGTCCCGATGGAGTGGGCGTTCACCGGCCCGCTGACCATCGCGCAGCGCCTCGGCCACGACGACCTGGACGCCCACGAGATCGCCACCTACAACCCGGAGGAGTTCGTCGCGCTCCTCTCCGCGAAGCCCGCGGTGCACCGCTACCCGGCCGCGATGGCCAAACGGGTGCAGCAGCTCTGCCAGTTCCTCGTCGCGCAGTACGACGGCGACGCCGCCGCGCTGTGGAAGAACGTCCGCACCGGCAAGGAGCTGCTCAGCCGGCTCAACGCCCTGCCCGGCTTCGGCAAGCAGAAGTCGCAGATCTTCCTGGCCCTGCTCGGCAAGCAGTACGGGGTGCGGCCGGAGGGCTGGCGCGAGGCGGCCGGGGCGTACGGCGAGGAGGGTGCGCACCGCTCGGTCGCGGACATCACCGGCCCCGAATCCCTCACCCTGGTACGTGAGTTCAAGCAGGAGATGAAGCGCGTCGCGAAGGAGGCCAAGGCCGCCGCCAAGCCGCGCACCACCACCCGTACGACCGCCGCCCCCGCCCCGACCGGTGCGCGCTGACCGACGGCCCGGCCGCCCGTACCGGCGGTCGACCCACCCGGCCGACCGCGTCGGGGCCGGGCCCTCCCAGAGCGCGACGCGGGCCCCGGCCGCGCCGCGCGACCGGGGCCCGCGAACGGGAGCACTCCGTCAGATCAGGACGGGCTCCCGCTCCTCGGCGGTGGAGCCGGCCACGGCCCCGGCCGCCTTGCGCCGCCGCGGCAGCGCGAACATCAGCAGGAAGACGGCGAGCAGCACCCCGACGACCCACCACATCGCGTTCACGAAGGCCCCGCCGAACGCCGCCCCGACCGCCTCCGGCGCGACCACGTCGTCCATCGCCCCGAAGAAGGCCACCGACACCAGGCCGAGCCCGAGCGCGTTGCCCACCTGCTGCACGGTGTTGATCAGCCCGGACGCCGAACCGGCGTGCTCGCGCGGCACCTCCGCCAGCACCGCGTCGGTGATCGGCGCGACGATCAGACCCATCCCGAGGCCCATCACCACCAGCGGCAGCACCATCTGCCAGGTCGTGATCGCCGTCCCGTACCGGTCCGCCTCCCAGATGTAGACGAGCACGCCCGCCGCCATCACCAGCGCTCCGGTCTGCAGGACCTTCCGGCCGAACCGCGGCACCAGCTTCTGCACCGACAGTCCGGCCGCCGTGGAGACCGCGATCGAGAACGGGATGCCGGTCGCGCCGGCCTTGAGCGGGCTCCAGCCCAGGCCCACCTGCATGTAGAGGGTCCAGACCAGGAAGTAGATGCCGAGCGCCACGCCGAAGGCCAGCTGCACGCAGATGCCGGCCGCGAAGGACTTCACCCGGAACAGCGCCAGCTCCACCAGCGGCGAGCCGTCCCGCCGCGTCTTGACCTTCTCGTACACCACGAACAGCGCGAACACCGGCAGGCTCCCGGCCATCGACAGGTAGCCCCACAGCGGCCAGCCGGCCTCCCGGCCGTGCGTCAGCGGGTAGATCAGCATCAGCAGGCCGAGGCTGGCCAGCGCCACGCCCACCAGGTCCAGCTTCAGCGCCTGGTCGGCCTTCGACTCGTCGATGAAGCGGCGGCCGAGCAGCAGGCCGGCGATGCCGACCGGCAGGTTGATCAGGAAGATCGGCCGCCAGGCCAGACCGAACAGGTCCCACTCGGTGAGCAGCGCGCCGATCAGCGGACCGGAGACCGCGCCCAGCCCGACCACCGCGCCGAACAGGCCGAACACCTTGCCGCGCTCCTCCGCCGGGAAGGTCGCGTGGATGATCGACAGCACCTGCGGCACCATCAGCGCCGCCGTCCCGCCCTGGAGCAGCCGGGTCGCGACCAGCATCTCCGGGCCGGAGGCCAGCCCGCACAGCGCCGACGCCAGCGTGAAGCCGCCGATCCCGATCAGGAACACCCGCTTGCGGCCGTGGATGTCGCCCAGCCGGCCGCCGGTGATCAGCCCGATCGCGAAGGCCAGCGCGTAGCCGCCGGTCACCCACTGGATGGCGCTGAAGGAGGCGCCGGTGTCCTGCTGGATGCTCGGGATGGCGATGTTGACGATGGTGACGTCCACCAGGTCCATGAAGGAGGCCACCATCACGATCGTCAGCGCGATCCACCTCCGCCGGTCCGCTGCCGCGGTACTCATTGCGGTCTCCTCTTTTTTCTTCTTCACGTCCACACCGCTCTTCTCCACGTCCGCGACAGTAACGGCCGTATAGGTCAGAACCTGTCCCAGTTGGTCGGGCATGCTGGAGGCCATGAGCGACACCCCGGCCCGGCTGCTGAGCCTCCTGTCCCTGCTCCAGACCCCGCGCGAGTGGCCCGGCAGCGAACTCGCCGAGCGGCTCGGCGTCAGCCCCCGCACCATCCGGCGCGACATCGACCGGCTGCGCGAGCTCGGCTACCCG
The DNA here is from genome assembly GCF_042885395.1 of Kitasatospora sp. NPDC058063. Lineage (NCBI taxonomy): Bacteria > Bacillati > Actinomycetota > Actinomycetes > Kitasatosporales > Streptomycetaceae > Kitasatospora > Kitasatospora sp. NPDC058063. The sequence continues at coordinate 454,632 of NZ_JBHVSD010000001.1, read as the reverse complement.
GTGCGGGCCAGCATGGGCCCGGACGGCGGCTACCGGCTGGTCGCGGGCACGGCGATGCCCCCGCTGCTGCTGGACGACGAGGAGGCGGTGGCCATCGCGGTCGGGCTGCGCGCCGCGGCCGGGCACGCCGTGGTCGGCATCGAGGAGGCCTCGGTACGGGCGCTCGGCAAGCTGCTCCAGGTGCTGCCGGGCCGGCTGCGGCAGCGGGTCGGGACGCTCAACTCCGCCACCGTGCCGCTGCTCACCGGGGACGGCCCGACCGTCGACCCGGAGGACCTCACCGTGCTCGCCCGCGCCGTCACCGCCCGGGAGCGGCTGCGCTTCGGCTACCGGGCGTACGACGGGGCCGAGACCAGGCGGCAGGTCGAGCCCGAGCGGCTGGTCTCGGTCGGCCGCCGCTGGTACCTGGTGGGCTACGACCTGGACCGCGAGGACTGGCGGCTCTTCCGGGTCGACCGGCTGAGCGGCCCGGCCGCCACCGGCGTCCGCTTCACCCCGCGCCCGCTCCCCGCCGAGGACGCCGCCGCCTACGTGGCGGGCAAGCTGCACCGCCCGTCACCGAGCGGCACCGTGGTCGCCACCGTGCACGCCCCGGCCGAGCGGGTCCGCCGCAGCCTCCGGCCGGGCGACTCCGAGGTCGAGCCGATCGACGAGCACAGCTGCCGCCTCCGCTCCCGCACCGACTCCCTGGAGTGGACGGCGATGCGGCTGCTCTCGCTGGACTGCGCCTTCGAGGTGCACGAGCCGCCCGCGCTGCGCGAGCATCTGCGCGAACTGGCGGCCCGCGCCGAGCACGCGGCGGGGGCGCCGGACCGGGGCGGGCCTGACCCGTCCCAAGGCCGCCCGTCCCGGGGCCCGCGCCAGGGCCCTTCCTAGACCTCGACCCGGTACCAGCCGTTGCCGGACCGGAACCACAGCACGCCGTCCCGGCCGTAGGCACGGCGGCGGTCGAGCTCGCCGGGCACGTCCGGCCTGCGCTTCCCGGTCTGCTTCCACTTCTTGCCGACCAGCAGGTGCCAGGTCAGCTCCCCGCCCTGGGACAGGAAGACGCCCTCGCGGGCGCGGACCGCGAAGCCGACCGGCATCCGGACCGGGCAGGGCACCGTGGACGAGGTCCCGCCGGCCGCCTCGATCCGGGTGAGGTAGCTGCCCGAGGAGCTCGGGTACCAGGCCAGCCAGGCGTACCGTCCCTCGGTGGCTCCGGCCAGGCCCTCCAGGGGGTACCCGGGCAGGTCCTTCCGGTGGTCCGGGCTCCACACCACCCGGCCGTGGGTGTCGGCGCCCCGGAGTCCCGCGCAGGACATCGGGTGGTCGCCGTAGATGCCCTCGTCCCCGTAGGCCATCCAGATCCGGCCGTCCCGGTCGGTCACCAGCACGGGCGTGTCGTCACCGAGGAGGAGCTCCCGGCCGCAGGTCCCGTCGGGGCCGTACACGAAGCCGTTGGGCCGCCACTCCTCCCCGTCCTGCTCGGCCCGGGCCTCGACCAGCAGCAGCCGGCCGCCCGGCAGCAGCGCCAGGTGGTCCGGCGAGCAGTCGACCCCGGACAGCGGCACCCGCCACTCCCCGCGGGGGCCCATCACGACCACCTCGGCCTCGTACGGGAACCGGACCTCCGGCCAGGACCCGGCCGGTGCCGTGTACTGCTCCGGCACCACCAGGACGGCCAGCTCCCCGTCCGGTCCCACCGTCCAGGTCACGGCCCGGCGGCCGGCCTTCCACTCCTCCTCGGGCAGTCGCCAGACCTCGACCGGACGCTCGGATATCGCCAAGGGTCAGACCCCGTACTCGGCGGTCAGCAGCGCCCGGCCCAGGGTGTGGAAGGTGAGGTTGAAGCCCACCTGGGCGGGCGGGGCGTCGGCGGCGACGTCCAGCTTCTCGACGTCCAGCGCGTGCACCGCGAAGACGTAGCGGTGCGGGGCGCCGGGCGGCGGGGCGGCGCCGTCGTACTGGTTGCCCGGGAAGTCGTTGCGGCCGTGGAAGGAGGCCTCGCCGGGCAGGTCGGCGTCGGAGGAGCCGGCGCCGCGCGGCAGCCCGGTGGTGTCGGCGGGCAGGCCGAGGGCGAGCCAGTGCCACCAGCCGGAGCCGGTCGGCGCGTCCGGGTCGTAGCAGGTGACCGCGATGCTCCGGGTGCCCTCCGGCAGGCCCGACCAGGCCAGCTGCGGCGAGAGGTTGCCGCCGGCGTGGATGAACTCCCGGCCCAGTGTGGCGCCTTCGGTGATGTCCTGGCTGGTCAGCGGGAAGGACGGCACCTGCGGAAGGAACTCGTACGGCAGCGGCGCGCGCTTGCTCATGGGCTGGTCACCTCTCACGGTCGGATCTCTCGGGCGGATCTCACGGGCGGAACGACACGAGTCACTGTAATGGGGTGCACGTACGCTTCCGGCGCCCCTAGAGTCGGGGCATGGCCGCCAAATTCGCCCAGTTGTTCGCCGACTCCCGCCGTGCGCTGCTCACCATGCTCGGCATCCAGGCCGTCATCTGGTCGGTGCAGGTGCTCAACTGGCTGGACGACTACGGGCTGTCGCGGGAGTTCGGCCTGCGCACGGAGCAGGTCGGGGACCTCCCGGAGATGTTCACCTCGCCGTTCCTGCACTTCAGTTGGGGCCACATCGAGGCCAACTCCTGGCCGCTGTTCGTGCTCGGCTTCCTGTCCGCCTACCGGGGCATGCGGAAGTTCCTGCTGGCCAGCCTGGTGATCGTGGTGTCCGGCGGGCTGCTGGTCTGGCTGCTGGAGAGCCCGAACACGGTGACGGCCGGCGCGAGCGGCATGGTCTACGGCTACCTCGGCTACGTGGTGCTGCGCGGGCTCCTGGACCGCAACGTGCTGGACGCGGTGGTCGGCGTCGTCGTCGCGGTGGTCTACTCGACCATCCTGATCGGGGTCCTGCCCGTCACCCCGGGCGTCAGCTGGCTGGGCCACCTCGGCGGGCTGATCGGCGGACTGGCCGCCGCCGTCCTGCTCCGCGACCGGCCGGCCGCGAAGCCCGCCGCGCCGCAGGGGACCGCCCCGAGCAGCCCCGGATCCGACCTGCTCAAGCAGCTGGACGAGCTCGGCCTGTAGGGCGTGTCCGACGATTCCCGTCCGGACCATCAGGTATAGACCAACCCCACCCCTGCGGCTAGCGTGGACGGCTCACCCTCCCCCAGCTCCGGAGCCGCACCGTGGAGTCGTCCGTCCTCGCCTTCGCCACCGACCTGCTCGACGAGGGCGCCGACACCTTCTTCGGCAACCTCACCGACCGCGCCGGGGTCGGCGGCGTCACCCTCGCCTCGGTCTACCACGAGGCCCGCGACGTCTTCCCGCACAACCCCCGCCGGGTGGTCCGCTACCTGGAGCCGGGCGCGGCGTACTTCCGCCCCGACCCGGCCGCCTGGCGGGGCCGCCGGCTGGCCCCCGCGCCGTCCACCGCGATCGGCGACCGCGACCCCTTCGCCGAGGCCGCCGAGGAGGCCCGCCGCCGCGGTCTGAAGCTGCACGCCTGGACGGTCTTCTGCCACAACGACCGGCTCGGCTTCACCCACCCCGACTGCGCCCCGGCCAACGCCTTCGGCGACCGCCACCTCACCGAACTCTGCCCGGCGAACCCGGAGGTCCGGGAGTACGCGCTGACCCTGGTCGCCGAACTGGCCCGGTACGGCGTGGACGCGATCCGCGCCGAGTCCCTGCACTTCCACGGACTGCGCCACGGCTACCACCACGAGCGCTACTTCGAGGAGTTGGGCCCGACCACCGAGGCCCTGCTCGGGGTCTGCTTCTGCCCGCACTGCCGCTCCGCCGCCACCCGCGCCGGGGTCCCGGCCGAGGCGGTGGCCGCGGCGGTCCGCGCCGAGCTGCGCCGCCGGCTGGCCGACGAGTCCGCCGCCGCCGAACCCGCCGACCTGAGCACCCTCGCCGACGGCGCCTTCGCCGCCTACGTGGACGCCTCCGCCACCACCGTCACCGCACTGGCCGCCGACCTCGCCGAGCAGGCCCGCCGGCACGGCATGCGGCTGACCTTCATGGACGGCGGCGGCCCGGGCACGGGCTGGCTCGCCGGCATCGACCTGCCCGCCCTCGCCGGGGCCGTCGACCGGATCGAGACCCTCGGCTACGCGAGGACCCCGGAGGCGGTCCGGGAGAAGGTCGCCGCCTTCGCCCTGCACGGCGTCCGTCCGCAGTCCATGGCGGTGATCCTGCGCCCGATGTCCTCCGACTGCGACGGCCCGGAGAACCTCGCCGCCAAGATCGCCACCCTGCGCGAACTCGGCGTCCCCGAGGTGGAGTTCTACAACTACGGCCTGATGCGGCTGTCCTCCCTGGACCGGATCGGCGCCGCGCTCTCCGCCTGACCGGCCGGCGCCACGCCCCACCGACGGGCGCACCCCGCCCCACCGGCCGGCCCCGCCCGACCGGTCAGCGCCGCCGCTTCGACGTCCCGAACAGGCTGCGCGAGATCTCCTGCCCGAGCTGCTTCCCGGCCGAGCGCGCGAAGGACTTCACGGTCGGGTTGCTCAGCAGCGACCCGAGCAGCCCGCCCGCACCCTCCTTCTCCCTCGGCGCCTCCCGCCTCGGCGCCCGCTCGGCGGGCGCCGAGGGAGAAGGCCCGGTGGGCGCCGCCTGGGGCCGCGGGGCACGCGCCGCCAGCTTCTCGTACGCCGACTCCCGGTCGATCGCGTCCCGGTAGCGCGCCGTCAGCGGCGAGGCGTCCACCACCGCCTGCAGGGCCGTCGCCCCGATCGGCCCCATCAGCGACTGCGGCGCCCGCAGCCTGGTCGCCGCGACCGGCGTCGGCGCGCCCTTCTCGGAGAGGACGGTGACCACGGCCTCGCCGGTGCCCAGCGAGGTCAGCACCGCGCCGAGGTCGTACGAGGAGCGCGGAAAGGTCGAGACGGTGGCCTTGAGCGCCTTGGCGTCGTCCGGGGTGAAAGCGCGCAGCGCGTGCTGCACCCGGTTGCCCAGCTGCGCCAGCACGTCGGACGGCACGTCCCGCGGCGTCTGGGTCACGAAGAAGATGCCGACGCCCTTGGAGCGGATCAGCCGCACGGTCTGGGTGATCGCCTCCAGGAAGGCCTTGGAGGCGCCCTTGAACAGCAGGTGCGCCTCGTCGAAGAAGAACACCAGCTTGGGCTTGTCGAGGTCGCCCACCTCGGGCAGCTCCTGGTAGAGGTCGGCGAGCAGCCACATCAGGAAGGTGGAGAACAGCCGCGGCCGGTCCTGCACGGCGGGCAGTTCCAGCACCGAGACGACGCCCCGGCCGTCCGGAGCGGTCCGCAGCAGCTCGGCGGTGTCGAACTCGGGCTCGCCGAAGAACGCCCCGGCCCCCTCGTTCTCCAGCACGGTGAGCGCGCGCAGGATGACCCCGGCGGTGGCCGCCGAGAGCCCGCCGATGGTCCGCAGCTCCTCCTTGCCCTCGGGCGAGGCGAGGAAGGCGATCACCGCGGTGAGGTCCTTGAGGTCGTAGAGCTCCAGGCCCTTGCCGTCGGCGTAGTGGAACACCAGGCTGAGCGAGGACTCCTGGGTCTCGTTCAGGTCGAGCACCTTGCCCAGCAGCAGCGGTCCGAAGCTGGTGACGGTGGCCCGGACCGGGATGCCGGCGCCCTGTCCGCCGAGCGAGTAGAACTCGGCCGGGCAGCCCTGCGGCGACCACCGCTGCCCCACTTCGGCGGCCCGGGCGCCGGTCCGCTCGCTCGGCGCCCCGGGCGCGGCGATGCCGGAGACGTCCCCCTTGATGTCGGCGAGGAACACCGGCACGCCCTGCCCGGAGAGCTGTTCGGCGATCAGTTGGAGGGTCTTGGTCTTCCCGGTGCCGGTGGCCCCGGCGACCAGCCCGTGCCGGTTGAGCACGCCCAGCGGGATGCGCACCTGGGCGTCCGGGTACGCGGTGCCGTCCAGCAGCACGGCGCCGAGGTCGAGGGCGGGACCGGTGAAGGCGTACCCGTCGGCGATCTCCCGGACGGCCGGCGGGGTGGGGTCGGAGGACATCGGTGCACACTCCTGAGCGGATCGGAACGCTTCGGAACGCTTCTGCATCGGCGCGGAACCCGATCGGCGCCGGGCGATGTTCGCGACATTTCCCATCAAACAGCTGCATTCGTCCATGCGCAGTTCACACCGGCGCGCGTGGCGGCGTCGCGGCTGCTGCGCCATCCGCCGTCCGAACGGTAGGCTTTCCGTGTGATCTTCAAGCGCATCGGCAATGGGCGGCCGTACCCGGATCACGGCCGGACGAGCACCCGCCAGTGGGCTGACGTCGCCCCGCGCCCGGTGCGGCTCGACCAGCTGGTGACCACCAAGGGCCAACTCGACCTCGAAACCCTTCTGGCCGAGGACTCGACGTTCTACGGGGACCTCTTCGCCCACGTGGTGAAGTGGCACGGCGACCTCTACCTGGAGGACGGCCTGCACCGGGCCGTCCGGGCCGCGTTGCAGCAGCGCCAGGTGCTGCACGCCCGCGTCCTCGAAATGGAGTGACGGACCCGGTCATCGGGCCGTCGGGCCGCCACGGGCTTTCCGGACCGCCCCTCGCCATCCGGCGAAGGGCGGTCCGCGCGTACCCCGGTACCCCCTTTCGGGTACCGGGGTACGCCAGATGATGATCGTTTAGTACCTTCGAGGCCGTACGGCACTACGCTGCTGACTACGGCCGCGACCAGGGGATTCCGCCCGCACCGGGGAAGTCCCCACCCGGCCGATCCGTCATCCCGACCCCGCCCTGGTACGAGGGGGAGACAAACCGTGAGCATGTTGACTCCCCAAGGCCTCAAGGGGAAGCAGTACCGCGTCACCGGCAACACCTACCCGCGGTTGGGCCGGCCTCCGAAGAAGAGCCGCAAGGTGATCGCCGCGCTCGCCGGCCTGCTCGCCCTGGCCCTGATCGCGCTCGGCGGCGTGCAGCTGTACGACATCTTCACCGGCAGGAACAAGAACGCCTCGGCACAGGCCTGCGCGACCCCCTCCGGCAAGGCGCTGGCGGCCCCGACGCCGGGCGCCACCCCGGGTGCCGCCGACGCGCCCGCCGCCGCGCAGGGCGACCCGCACGCCGTCCCGCAGGCCACCGCGGTCACCGTGAACGTCTACAACGCCACCACCAAGGCCGGTCTGGCCGGCCGGACGGCCGAGGAGCTCAAGAAGCGCGGCTTCGTCATCGGCAAGGTCGGCAACGCCCCGGCCGAGCTGGACAAGAAGGTGCCCGGCACCGCCCAGGTGATCGCCGGTCCGGCCGGTGCCGGCGCGGGCACCCTGGTCGGCTCGCAGATCGCCGGTGCCGCCGTCACCGCCGACGCCCGCACCGACCTCACCGTGGACTTCGTGATCGGCGACAGCTACAACGCCCTGCTGGACGAGACCCAGGCGGCCGCCGCCCTCGCCCTGGCCACCAAGCCCTCCCCCACCCCGACCGCCACCGGCAGCTGCTGAACCGCGACCGGACACCGGAGCCGAACACCGAGAGCCCCCGGCAGACGCAGTGCCGGGGGCTCTCGGTGTTCGGTGGTTCGGGTGGTTCGGGTGGGGGGCTCAGCCGGCCGTGCCGTACAGCCGGTCGCCCGCGTCGCCCAGGCCGGGGACGATGTAGCCGTTCTCGTTGAGCCGCTCGTCCACGGCGGCGGTGACCACGGTGACCGGCAGACCTGCCAGCTCCCGCTCCATCACCTCGACGCCCTCGGGCGCGGCCAGCAGCACCACGGCGGTGACGTCGGTGGCACCGCGCTCGATCAGCATCCTGATCGCGGCGACCAGGGTGCCGCCGGTGGCCAGCATCGGGTCGAGCACGTAGACCTGGCGGCCGGAGAGGTCGTCCGGCATCCGGGTGGCGTAGGTGGAGGCCTCCAGGGTCTCCTCGTTGCGGACCATGCCGAGGAAGCCGACCTCGGCGGTCGGCAGCAGGCGGGTCATCCCGTCCAGCATGCCGAGGCCCGCCCGCAGGATCGGGACCACCAGCGGGCGCGGGTAGCTGAGCCGGGTACCCAGCGTGACCGCGACGGGCGTGGTGATCTCCACCTCGTCGGTGCGGACGTCGCGGGTGGCCTCGTAGGCGAGGAGGGTCACCAGCTCGTCGGTCAGGCGACGGAAGGTCGGCGAGTCGGTGCGCTCGTCGCGCAGGGTGGAGAGCTTGTGGGCGACCAGGGGGTGGTCGACGACGTGGAGACGCATGTGTCGAGGTTAGCCCGGGTCCGGAGGGGTGTACGACTCGCCGTGCCCCAGCCGGGCGGCGGTCCGGGTGACGTGCCCGTGACACGCCGTGACCTGTCGCGAATGTCCGGACGGAAGTGCCTCCTGTGGTATCAACCGGGCCGTTCTGGGAATGTCACCTCTTATGACGAGCAACCCGAACGCCGGGGACGGCTCGATGGACGAGCCCGTCGACGGGTCGGGCCGGAGCCCGGGCCCGCCGCACGACCACCCCGAGACCGAGGCGGAGCGCCGCAGGCGGCGGGCCGTCTTCCTGCGCGAACTCACCGAGGCGCGCGAGCTGCGGGAGCGGGTCCAGCCCCGGCGGACCAAGGAGCGGCGGATGCGCGAGGCCATGCGGATGCGAACCTTCCGGATCTGACAAGGCCCGGACGGCCCCGCGCCGCCCCGCCGCGCGCCCGGGGGCGAACCCCGGGCGCGGACCCGGGAACGGCCCGAGGCGGCCCCCGGCGGGCGTTCGGAGCAAATTTCGACCGGCTTCGGACCGCCACGCCCGACTTCGCCGTCCGCCACCCGGCCCTTCCGACACGACCTGCAAAGACGCGCTGCCGAACACCCCCCGCGAGGGCGGGCTTTCTGTCACGATTCCGATGGGACGGTCCGAACAAGCGGACCGCCCCTGGCGCGGGGGCGGCCAGATTTTCGCGTCGCCCGTGCGCGCCGGCAGCCGAGACCGATGATCTTGGGAGTGTCCCTGGTGGCGTACTTCGCTGCAGTGCTTGCTCGCACTGAGGACGGGTGGGATGTGAGCGAGACGGAGCTCGACGACGTCGAAACCCTGGCCGATCTGGCCGACCTGGCCCGCGACTCCGCCCAGGACGACGACAGCGTCCTGATCTTCATCGAACAGGAGGACGCCTGGTTCGCCGTCGTCCGCGTGGACGGCGAGGAGGACCCGCGGATCTTCGTGTCGGACGGCGCCGCGGCCGCCCGCAGCTCCTACGGGTCCGTCCTCACCGACGAGTTGGTCGACCAGGCCGGCGAGAGCGAGTTCGGCGACCTGGACCACCTGCTGGACGAGACCGAGGAGGCCGAGGAGCAGGACGAGGAGGACGCCGACGCCCGCGGCGGCGTCCCGGTCGGCCCGCTGGGCGACGCCCACCTGCTCACCGAGTTCGGCCTCGCCTCCGAGGCCCTGCTCGCGCTCAGCGGCGAGGGCGCGGTGCCGGGCGACGCCCTGGAGGAGATCGCCGAGGCCCTGGGCTGCGGCGAGGTCCTGGAGGCCGTCCGGTAGAGGGGTCGGTCGTACCGGTGCCCGCCGCCGGATACCCGACACTGGATGCCATGCAGCCCGCATCCACCCCGCTGACCGTTCCGCGCGTCCCCCCGTTGCCCGCCCCCGTCCGCCCCGACCCGGTCCGCGACCGCTGGGCGGCGCCGATGCGCCTGGCCATGGCCGAGGCCGCGCTGGCGCCGGCCACCAGGGACGTGCCGGTCGGGGCGCTCGTCCTGGACCCGGACGGCGAGGTGATCGGACGCGGCCACAACGAGCGCGAGGCGGTCGGCGACCCGACCGCGCACGCCGAGGTGGTCGCGATCCGGCAGGCGGCCGAGAAGATCGGGGAATGGCGACTGAGCGGCTGCACACTGGTCGTCACCCTGGAGCCGTGCACCATGTGCGCGGGCGCCATCGTGCTGTCCCGGATCGACCGGGTGGTCTACGGCGCCCTCGACGAGAAGGCCGGCGCGGCCGGCTCGCTCTTCGACGTGATGCGCGACCGCCGGCTCAACCACCGCCCCGAGGTGATCTGGGGCGTCCTCGCCGACGAGTGCGGCGAACAGCTGCGCGCTTTCTTCGGCACCCACCGCTGAGAGCCCACCGCTGAGAGCCCGCCGCCGAGAGCCCGCCGACCGCCGTGGCGATACGGATTTCGTGACTGCGCCACCCCTCCGGTAGAGTTCCTCTCGGTAGCGTGTCCGAGCGGCCAAAGGAGCACGCCTCGAAAGCGTGTGTGGGGGCAACTCCACCGTGGGTTCGAATCCCACCGCTACCGCTCGAAAGCCCGAGGGCCCGTCCGATCCGGACGGGCCCTCGGCGTTTGTCCGGCCGGTGTCCGGGCACGAAAAACGGCTCCGTACCCCGGGCCGATGACCACCGGTGCCCGGTCCGTACGGAGCCTGGAGGGGGAGCGGCTCGGGGGGACTGACCGCTCCCCCGGCGGAGTCCCACAACCGGCGCCGCGTCGGGGGAAGCCGCGGCGACCGGTCCCACAGCGGGGAGCTCCGGATCCACGCACCGGGGATTCCTGCCAGATCCTCGGTACGTCCTCCATCCTGCCGCCCGGCCCGCGACGGGGCATCCGGAGAAAGGCCCCACTCGCGGGGACCTTCGTCCCGCCGGCCGAACGCGTCGCACACTTGATAGCCCGTCCGGGTGGATAAGCTGCCCCCTGCAGGCCGCTCGGGGACCGGATGACGGCGGCCCACGGCTGGGAGGCAGGTCACCCGATGGCGCAGGCGAAGAGGATCGGCATGGCCCTCCTGCTCATCTTCGTGCTCTACTCGATCATCACCTCGCCCTCCCGGTCGGCGGAGCTGGTGCAGCTCGGGTTCGAGGGGATCTCGAACGCCGCCAAGGCGGTCGGCACCTTCATGACCGGTCTGATCAAGTGACGGACGGCCCGCGACCGGCCCCGGCGCACCGGCTACGGTGAGCGGGACCCTCTGTCCCCGTCCGCGAGGAGCGGCAATCGTGATCCGCCACCTGGTCCTGTTCAAGCTCAACGAAGGCGTCAGCAAGGACGAAGAGCGCGTGCTCGCCGGCGCCAAGGCCTTCGACGCGCTCGGCGCGGTGATCCCCGAGCTGCGCGAGTGGGAGTGCGGCTGGAACACCACCGAGCGCGACATCGCGTACGACTACGCGATCAACAGCCTGGTCGAGGACCGCGACGCCCTCCAGGCCTACCTGACCCACCCGGACCACCAGGCCGCGGCCGGCCTCTGGCGCGAGTTCGCCACCTGGGTGATCGCCGACATCGAGGTCTGAGCACCCGTCCGGCACCCGTCCGGTCCCCGTCCGTCCGACCCCGCGCGTCCGGAACCCGCCCCGGACGCGTCCCCCGGACGGACCGTCGCGCCCCGCCCGGCCTCCGGGCGGGGCGCCCTTGCTCCGTCCCGGAACGATCCGTGCGGCACTTCGTCGGCCGGCCCGGGAAAGGTTGAACAGCCCACCAACACACCTCCGTCGGGTGCTTGCCCGATGTGTGCCCACCTTGTGATGCTATGACCGGTTTTGCCGGACATGGCGAGATACCGAGCCAGCCGCGACACCCGATCCGCAGGGCCCGCCGTTGACGACTTTGGGAGGGGTGAGGTGTCCGTGGACGAAGTGCTGGCTGCGATCACCAGCCCGGCCGGCGAGCTCCGCCCGGACCGGCTGCGCGGCCCCGGCGGCCGCCCCGCCGTGGACGTCCGGACGCTGACCCGGGTGCTGTTCGAACGGCTCGCCGAGCTGCCCCCGGACGCCCCCGAGCGGGAGCGGGTGCGGGCCGCCCTGATCGAGGTGAACATCCCGCTGGTCCGCTACGCGGCCACCCGCTTCCGCAGCCGCAGCGAACCGATGGAGGACGTCGTCCAGGTCGGCACCATCGGCCTGATCAACGCGATCGACCGCTTCGACCCCGGCCGCGGCGTCCAGTTCCCCACCTACGCGCTGCCGACCATCCTCGGCGAGATCAAGCGCTACTTCCGGGACAACGTCCGCACCATGCACGTCCCGCGCCGGCTCCAGGAGCTGTGGGTCCAGGTCAGCGGTGCGATGGAGGAGCTGACGGTGCTGCACGGGCGGGTGCCCAAGGTGCCCGAGATCGCCGCCAGCCTGCGGATCCCCGAGGAGGACGTGCGGGCCTGCCTGGACGCCGGGCGGGCCTACAACGCGGCCTCCCTGGAGGCCGCGCAGGAGCACGAGGGCGGGCTCGCCCTGCTCGACCGGCTCGGCTACGAGGACTCCGCGCTGGCCGAGGTCGAGCACCGGGACATGGTCCGCCACCTGCTGGTCCAGCTCCCCGAGCGGGAGCGCCGGATCGTGATGCTGCGGTTCTTCGCCAACCTGACCCAGTCCCAGATCAGCACCGAGCTGGGGATGTCCCAGATGCACGTGTCCCGGCTGCTCTCACGGATCCTGACCAGGCTTCGGACCGGCAACTCCTGGGAAGAGTGAGATTGCAGCCAGTTACCCCGGCGTGACATCTTGCGACGTTCGGGTTTGCCGTGGACCGTGTTCCGGTATGGAGGGGGAAGGCCCTCGCCGGGAACCACCGCGCGACGGCCCCCGTTCAACCGACAGTCACAAGGGGGTGGGTGCATGTCCGGAGAGCTGGGCACTGCGGAGATCCACGCCGGCCGGGCCACCGGCACGGCCGTCGCCGAGGACCTGGTCCCGCTGCAGCGGGTCGAGACGGTCCGGCCACCCGGCCCCGCCGCGGGAACGCAGACGCCGCCCGGCTCCGGGCTGGACACCCGGACGCTCTCCCGCTCGCTGTTCCTGCGGCTGGCCGCACTGGACCCGGGCAGCGCGGAGCACACCTACGTCCGCGACACCCTGATCGAGCTCAACCTGCCGCTGGTCCGGTACGCCTCGGCGCGCTTCCGCAGCCGCAACGAGCCGATGGAGGACATCGTCCAGGTCGGCACCATCGGCCTGATCAAGGCGATCGACCGCTTCGACCCGGAGCGCGGGGTGGAGTTCCCCACCTTCGCGATGCCCACCGTGGTGGGCGAGATCAAGCGCTTCTTCCGGGACACCAGCTGGTCGGTCCGGGTGCCGCGGCGGCTCCAGGAGCTGCGGCTGGCGCTCACCAAGGCCGGCGACGAGCTCTCCCAGCGGCTGGACCGCTCCCCCACCGTCGCCGAGCTGGCGGCCTGCCTGGGGGTCAGCGAGGAGGACGTGGTCGAGGGCCTCGCGGTCGGCAACGCGTACACCGCCAGCTCGCTGGACTCCAGCACCGGCGAGGAGGACAGCGACGGGCCGCTGGCCGACCGGCTCGGCTACGAGGACCTCGCGCTGGAGGGCGTCGAGTACCGGGAGTCGCTCAAGCCGCTGCTGGCCAAGCTGCCGCCGCGCGAGCGCCGGATCATCATGCTGCGCTTCTTCGGGAACCTGACCCAGTCGCAGATCGGCGAGGAGATCGGGATCTCCCAGATGCACGTCTCCCGGCTGCTGACCCGGACGCTCACCCAGCTGCGCGAGGGGCTGATCAACGAGGGCTGAGCCCGCCACCGGGGGCCGGGCCCCGCCCGGCCCCCGGCTCGTCCAGCAGGTTGGCGCGCAGCCCGGCCAGCACCTCGTCGTCCAGCCCGAGCCCGTCCCGCCAGAACGCGTCGAACCCGCCCCAGCCGGCCTCGACCTCCGCGAAGGCCGCGTCCAGGTAGCCGCCGTCGGCCCGGAAGACCGGCAGGAGCAGCTCGGGCTCGCGCATCAGGCCACGGGCGGCGAAGTCGCCCAGCACCCCGCGCACGACCGGAGCCGAGCGCTCGTTGGTGAGCAGGTAGTCGGCCAGGACGGTCCCGCGGTCCACCCCGAGGGCGGTCAGCAGGAGCGCGGCGGCCCAGCCGGTGCGGTCCTTGCCCGCCGAGCAGTGGAACAGCAGTGGCGGGCCCTGCGGGGCGGCCAGCAGGCGCAGCAGGGCCGCGAAGCGCTCGCGCGCCACCGGATCCGTGACGAACCATCGGTAGAGACCGGCCATCAGGGCGGAAGCCCGGCCGTCGCCGAGCAACGCCCGCTGGCGCTGCGGACTTTGGTCGGCCAGCGCGTCGCGGACCAGCAGCGAGATGTCGAAGTCCGCGGCCAGCAGCGGTAGATGATGCAGCGTCACACCGCCTGGCAGGCGGTCCAGTCCGGCGCCGCGGACCTCGTCCATGCTCCGCAGGTCCACCACGCTGCGCAGGCCGAGTGCGCCGAGCGGGCCGAGGTCCTCGGTGGTGACATGGTTCAGGCCATCGCTGCGCAGTGCCACCCCGCGGCGCAGAATCCGCCCGTCAGCCGCGCGGTACCCGCCCAGATCCCGGGCATTCAACGCGCCGCGCAAACCGAGACTGCGTCCGACCAGCGGCGTTCCGGAGGGCTTCGGTGACGCATTCCGTACGCTCAGGAATCCCTCCGGCTCGGTATGCTGATCGACCACGCGAGCGCCTCCATTGCATATTCGGACTGTCACATGGCACAGCGGTGCCCGATATTGCATGAACCTGCCCAACGGGGCGGCGGGATGTGCAAGAGTGTCATGCGCAACGACGACAGTGTAGGTGCCCCGCCCACCCCACCGGGCACACCCTCGGTAACCACGTGTAGCACTCAGCTTCCGGTTTTTCATTTTCAATTCACTATTTGCGCCGCCGGGACGGTTCCGGTCACAATCAGCGCCTTCGTGGCTTCGCCATGAACGTTGGTAACAGGTTCGCTGCACTCTCGCCCAATTGGTCCCTCGCACCGCCGTCCCTCGACCAGGATGGGCCCGGGCAGCCTGCTGCCCGCGAACAGCTACACGGGCAGGCGAGCGCCGAGGAGCGCCGCGCCGGCCCCAAGGGGAGGATCACCATGGGTCGAGCGACCCGAAGAGTCGCCGCGTGCGCGGCGGCAGTCCTGCTGGCCAGCGGCTTGCAGACCACCCTGGCCCACGGCGACACCACGCCGCCCAGGATCGACCTCACCGTCCTGGTCGTCGACGACGGCGGCCCGTCCGTCGCCGCCATCACCGCCGAGCTGAAGAGCCAGGGCACGCCCTACAAGGTCGTCAGCCTCAATGACCCCAACCGTCCCGTGATCAACTCCGCTTTCCTGAGCGACACGGTGAACGGCCTGCCCCGGGGGAAGTTCCAGGGCATCGTGCTGCCCAACGAAAACCCCTTCCCCAACAGTGCCGCCGAGATGACGGCGATCGCGAGCTACGAAGCCGCATTCAACGTCCGTCAGATCGACGCGTACACGTGGGCCAACCCCGCGGTGGGTCTGAACTACGCTCAGAATCCCGGATTCGTGGGCACTCTCGACGGATTCCAGGGCGCCACCACCGCGGCCGGCACTTCGGGCCCGTTCGGGTACCTCAAGGGCAGCGTCCCGTTCGAGGACAACGACACGAACGTCAGCGAGAGCTACGGCTACCTGGCGACCCCGCTCGCCAGCCTGCCGGCCGGCGCCTCGTTCGTCCCGCTGGTCGACGCGCCGATACCCAATGCGACCGCCCGCGGTTCGCTGGTCGGCGAGTACACCCACGACGGCCGCAAGGAACTGGTCGTCACGTTCGTCTACAACCAGTACCAGCAGCAGTACCGGCTGCTGGCCCGCGGCATGGTCGACTGGCTCACCCAGGGCGTCCACCTCGGCTACGACCGCAACTACTTCGCCACCCACGTGGACGACGTCTTCCTGGCCGACGACCGCTGGGACACCACGCTCAAGTGCACCCCCGGCGACGTCACCTGCCCGCCCGGCACCCCGGACACCGCCAGCCCGATCCGGATGACCGTCGACGACGCCGACCACCTCAAGCAGTGGCAGGCCGCCAACAACTTCACCCTGGACATGGTGTTCAACGGTGGCGGCAGCGAGGACTGGAAGGCCGACCACGAGACCACCGCCGATCCCACGGCGGACCGGATGATCGCCGACCAGAGCAGCTACCGGTGGGTCAACCACACCTACACCCACCCGTACCTGGGCTGCGTCCAGAACGTCACCGTGGTGCCGTGGGTCTGCTCCAAGAACAGCGCGGGCGGCACCGTCTGGGTCGACCAGAACACCATCTCCACCCAGATCAAGAACAACGCCGACTGGGCCACCGCGCGCGGCCTCCAGTTCGACGCGCAGACCCTGGTCACCGGTGAGCACTCCGGTCTGCTGACCGCCCCGCAGGAGACCAGCGACAACCCGTACCTGGCCCCGGCGCTGGTCGCCAACGGCATCAAGTTCACCGCCAGCGACGCCTCCCGCGAGACCGGCCAGCGGACCGTCGGCTCGTCCGTGCTGACCGTGCCGCGGTACCCGATGAACGTCTTCTACAACGCCGCCACGGCGAAGGAGGAGACCGACGAGTACAACTGGATCTACACCAGCAAGGCCAACGGCGGCAGCGGCGTCTGCGAGAACAACGCCAACTCGACCTGCCTGCCGCAGCCGCTCGACGTCAACACCGGCTACCAGTCGTACATCGTGCCGCTGGAGGCCCGGATCGACCTCGGCCACGTGCTGAACAACGACCCGCGGCCGCACTTCGTGCACCAGTCGAACCTGTCCGAGGACCGCATCCTGTACCCGGTGCTGGAGAAGATCCTCGGCACCTACCGCTCGCTGCACGCGGACAGCGCCCCGATCGTGAACCTGAGCCAGCGCGAGATCGGCCAGGAGTTCCAGCGCCGCGCGGCCTGGAACAACGCGGTCGCCGCCGGCCAGGTCACCGCCTACCGGGTCGGCAACACCATCACCGTGAACGCGCCGTCCGGCGTTCAGGTCCAGGCCACCATGCCGACCGGAACTGCTCAGAAGCTGGCCATCGGAACGGGCGGGTTCGGTTCGTCCTACGCCGGTACGCTCTCGGGTTGGGTGTCCCCGGGCGCGCTGCAGAGCAGCGTCACCCTGCAGCTGCCGTCCGCGCCGGCCGCCCCGGCCGCCGTCGCCCCGAGCGTCGCGGCCAAGTCCGTCCCGGCCCCGGTGCCGGCGGACAAGAAGGTCGTGCCGCAGGGCGTCGCGACCCCCGTCCCGGTGGGCCCGAGCGACACCACGCGCAAGCCCGCCCCGTCCCTGGTCCCGGGTAGCGGAACCCCGGTGCCGGGCAAGGACGTCACCGCTGGCACCATCGGTCAGGGCGGCGACGGCCGGCACGACAGCACCGCTGCGACGAAGAACGGCAAGCCGTCTGGGGGGACGGCCACGCCGAGCAGCACCACCGGACGCTCCGGCAACCGGTAACCGGTACGATCCGCCGCCGGCGGGGTCGGGCCGGTCACCCGGCCCGACCCCGCCACGGCTCCCGTTCCGGCCATCCAGGCCGGAACCGACGCAAGAACAGGAGGGGGGACAGGAATGCGCGTCACCCTGCTCACCGAGGGGACGTATCCGCACCAGCACGGCGGCGTGAGCGTCTGGTGCGACCAGCTCGTTCAAGGCATGCCGGACGTCGAGTTCGACGTCATCGCCGTCACCGGAACCGGGCACGAACCACTGGCCTGGGAGCTGCCCGCCAACGTGCGGTCGGTCACCACCGCACCGCTGTGGGGGCCGGCCTCGGAAGGCCGACCGCCCCGTGGCAAGGAGATGCGGCGCTTCCTCAACGCGTACGAGCGCTTCCTGCACTCCATCCTCGATCCGGTGTACACCACCCACTTCGGCACCGAGCTGTACAACTTCGCCGACCTCGCCCGGCACGGGCTGCTCAGCCCGGCGCTGCGCAGCGAGCGCGCGCTGCGCACCCTCCAGCACGTCTGGACCCGCGACTACCTGCCGACCGCCGTCTCCCGGCCCACCCTGCACGACGCCCTGAACGCCACCGACCTGCTGGAGCACGCCCTGCGGCCGCTCTCGGTCGAGCCGCCGAAGGACGGCGTCGCGCACGCGGCCAGTGGCGGGCTCGCCACCCTGCCCGGGCTGATCGCCGCCCAGCAGTACGGCGTACCGTTTCTGCTCACCGAGCACGGCATCTACCTGCGCGAGCGCTACCTCGGCTACCGCACCGGCCCGTACCGCTGGCCGGTCAAGGCACTGCTGCTCGGCTTCTACCGGATGCTCGCCGAGGAGAGCTACCGGCAGGCCGCGCTGGTCACCCCCGGCAACCGGTACAACCGGCGCTGGGAGGAGCGCGGCGGCACGCCGTCCTCGCACATCCGCACCGTCTACAACGGGGTGGACCCGGCCGCCTTCCCGCCGGCCGGTCCCGAGCCCGAGACGCCGACCCTCAGCTGGGCCGGCCGGGTCGACCCGATCAAGGACCTGGAGACGCTGATCCAGGCCTTCGCCATCGTGCAGCGCGAGATCCCCGAGGCGCGGCTGCGGCTCTTCGGCGGCACTCCCAAGGGCGGCGAGGGGTACCGGGACCGCTGCATAGCCCTGGCCGCCGAGCTCGGCATAGCCGAGTCGGTGGCCTTCGAGGGCCGCGTCGCCGACATCACCGACGCGTACGCGGCGGGCAACGTGGTCATGCTCTCCAGCATCAGCGAGGGCTTCCCGTTCACCCTGATCGAAGCGATGTCCTGCGGCCGCGCGACCGTCTCCACCGACGTCGGCGGCGTGCGCGAGGCCGTCGGCGACACCGGACTGGTCGTCCCGCCGCGCGAGCCCGAGCCGATGGCGGCCGCCGCGATCGAGCTGCTGCGCGACGCCGAACGGCGCGCCCGGCTCGGTGAGGGCGCCCGGCTGCGGGTGATCGAGCAGTTCACCCTCCGCCAGAACATCGACGGCTTCCGCGGGATCTACACCGAACTCCTGGGCACCGCCCGCTGGATGCCCGGCGGCATGGTCGCCGTCACCGACCAGGTCCCCAGCCCCGACTGGGACCAGCAGCTGGCCTCCGCCGCCCGCCCCGAGCCGAGCGAGGTCGGAGCGTGAACCGGCGTCCGGAGCACCCCCGGCCGGAGGCCGGGGGAGAGAGAACCATGGAGAAGCGCGTGTCCCGCGAAGCGGCCGCCGAGCACAACGAGGTCGGAGCATGAGCGGTCCATTGCGACTGGTTCCGGACGAAGCCGGACCCGAGCACACCATGCAGCTGCGCACCCTGCCGCTCAAGCGCCGCCGCCCCGCCCCGCCGGAGCAGGAGCCGGAGCCCGAGGAGTCGCTCCACCTCTCCGCGGACCCGCTGGACGAACTCGCCGAGCGCCTGCGCGACGTCTGCGCCGACGCCGTCCACCCGTACGAGATCGCGGCCTTCCTGGAGTCCGACGGCCTCTCGGACGAGCAGGCCGCCCTGCTGTACGGCCGCCCCGACGCGTTCACCGTCGCCGAGGAGCTGTTCGAGAAGGTCCAGCGCCGCTACCCCGGCCCGAGCTCCGAGTTCGCCAACCCCTGGCGGGCCGATCCCTGGCGCTGCGTGGTGCGCGGCCTGGTGTTCGCCCTGCCGGGGCTCGGCTACCTGCTCGGCGCCAGCCTGTTCGCGACCACCCGGATGCGCTTCGGCCTGCCCTCGGGCATGCTCGCGCTGTCCGTCGCCACGCTGGTCAGCTGGGGCTTCAACCAGGCGCTGGCACACCGCTCCTACCGCTGGCTGGGCCGGATGCGCCGCCGTGAGGCCGCGGTCTGCCTGGCCGTCGGCGCCCCGGTCGGCGCGCTGGTCGCGTCCGCCGCCGCGTACGTGGTCGGCGGGCCGCTCGGCGCGCTGTCCTTCGCCGCCGGGCAGTCCTGCTACCTGGGCGCGGCCACCGTGCTGCTGGTGCTCGGGCGGGAGAAGTTCCTGCTGCTGGCGCTGGCCCCGGCCTCGGTCGGCGCGGGCGTGGTGCTGGCGGTGGACGTTCCGCAGCTGGTCCGCACGGTCGTGCTGCTCGCCTCGGTGGCACTGGCGGTCGGACTGGCCGCCCGGGAGCTGCTGGTCTGCGTCCGCGGCGGCGAGCGCGAGTCCGTGGAGCTGAGGCTGCCGGTCCGCCAGGAGATCCCGCACCTGCTGTTCGGCCTGGCCTGCGGCGCGCTCACGCTGATCGCCGGCCTCGGCGGGACCATCCACCAGGCCGTGCAGTCCGGCGGCCACCCCGCGCAGGAGACCTCGACCACCCCGACCGGACCGGCCATGATCGCGCTGACGCTCAGCCTGGGCCTCGCCGAGTGGCTGCTCTTCCGCTACCGGGCACTGGCGGTCGCCGCACTGCGCACCAGCCACACCAGCGGCCAGTTCTCCCGCCGCACCGGCGCGATCCTGCTCGGCTGCCTGTTCATCTACCTCACCACCGTGGCCGCGCTGGACGCCGCCGCGACCGTGCTGTGGCCCGGCGCCCCCGCGCTCGGCGTGCCGCAGCTCGGCGCGATGCTGCTCCTCGGCGGCTCGCTCTGGCTGGCGCTGCTGCTGAACGCCTTCGGGTTCAGCTGGAGCACCGCCCTCGTCTGTCTGGCCGCCGCGGTCGCCGAGAGCGCCGGGCTGCTGACAGGTGCGGACCCGATCGTCCTGCAGCTGATCGGCTGCGGGGCGGCCGCCGGTGTCCTCACCGCACTCGCCGGGCCCGCGCTCGGCCGCACCACCCAGCACCGCTGAACACATCGAATATCCCGCACGCCTCCATTCGCGTGCACCGCCGTACCCGTTTCACCTGAGACACCCACCGGGCCTGCGGCGGCCGGCCAATGCAGGGCGTCCGGCCGCCCCGGCAGATCGAGAAAGCGAAATCCGCATGAGCAGCGTCGCGGTTACCGGAGCCGAGGGCTTCATCGGCTCCCACCTCGTCGAGACCCTGGTCGCCGACGGGCACCACGTCCGCGCGATGGTCCAGTACAACTCCTTCTCGTCCTTCGGCTGGCTGGAGACCCTGTCCGAGGAGGTGCTGGACTCGGTCGAGATCGTCCTCGGCGACGTCCGGGACCCGGGCTCGGTCAACGGCCTGGTCAAGGGCACCGAGGCGGTCTACCACCTGGCCGCCCTGATCGCGATCCCGTACTCGTACCGCGCCCCCCACTCGTACGTCGACACCAACGTCACCGGCACCCTGAACGTGCTGGAGGCGGTGCGCCACCTGGAGATCCCCCGCCTGGTGCACACCTCCACCAGCGAGACCTACGGCACCGCGCAGACCGTGCCGATCACCGAGGACCACCCGATCAACACCCAGTCCCCGTACGCCGCCTCCAAGGCCGGCGGGGACCGGCTGGCCGACAGCTACCACGCCAGCTTCGAGACCCCGGTCGTCACCCTGCGCCCGTTCAACACCTTCGGCCCGCGCCAGTCGATGCGCGCCGTCATCCCGACCGTGATCGCCCAGGTCGCGGCCGGCCAGACCGAGATCACCCTCGGCGACCTGCGCCCGACCCGCGACTTCACGTTCGTCAAGGACACCGCCAACGCCTTCCGCACGGTGGGCACCGCGCCCGCCGAGTCGGTGGTCGGCCGGACCTTCAACGCCGGCACCGGCGGCGAGATCTCGGTCGGCGACCTGGTCACCCTGGTCGGCAAGCTGATGGGCGTGGACCTGGTGGTCAAGGAGGACGAGCAGCGCATCCGTCCGACCAACTCCGAGGTCATGCGCCTGGTCGCGGACGCGACCCGGCTGCGCCGGGCCACCGGCTGGGCCCCCGGCTTCAGCCTGGAGCAGGGCCTGGAGCAGACCATCGAGTTCTTCCGCGACCCGGCCAACCTGGCCCGCTACAAGACCGACATCTACAACGTCTGACCCGCCGTAACCGAGCTTGCTCGTCCTGGTAACCAAGGTTCGTGTCCTGCACATCCTTTCCGTGGGGGAAACACCATGCACGCAGTGATCCTGGCCGGCGGTAAGGGCGTCCGTCTCCGCCCGTACACCACCGCGCTTCCCAAGCCGCTCGTTCCGATCGGCGACCAGCACGCGATCCTGGAGATCGTGATGCGTCAGCTCGCCGCCGCGGGCTTCCAGAGCGTCACCCTGGCCATCGGCCACCTCGGCCACATCATCCGCGCCTACGTCGGCAACGGCTCCCAGTGGGGCCTGCGGGTCGGCTACGCCGTCGAGGACAGCCCGCTCGGCACCATGGGCCCGCTGCTCACCATGCAGGACCGCCTGCCCGAGCACTTCCTGGTGATGAACGGCGACATCCTGACCGACCTGGACTTCGCCGGGGTGCTCAAGCACCACGAGGCGTCCGGTGCCCCGCTGACCATTGCCACCTACGCCCGTCAGGTCAAGATCGACTTCGGCGTGCTGACCGCCGACGAGGGCACCATCACCGGCTTCCAGGAGAAGCCCAGCATCGACTACCGCGTCTCGATGGGCGTGTACGGCGTCTCCCGCTCGGCGCTCGCCAAGTACACCCCCGGCCTGCCGCTGGGCTTCGACGAACTGGTGCTGGACCTGCTGGCCGCCGGGACCCCGCCGTCCGCGTACGAGTTCGGCGGCTACTGGCTGGACATCGGCCGGCCCGACGACTACGACCGGGCCAACGCCGAGTTCTCGACCATCCGCCCGGTCCTGATGCCCTTCGAGTCGACGGCCACCACGCCGAGCGTCGCGGAACTGCCGATCCCGGCCGCCCGCACCGCCCCGGACGACGAGCACGCCGAGCCCGCCACCGCGGGCGCCGAGAGCGACGGACGGGCCGCGTGAGAATTCTGCTCCTCGGCGGCGACGGCTTCCTCGGCCGTCACGCCACCGCCGTCCTGCGGTCACTGCCCGGTGCCACCGTGCTGACCGCGGGGCGGCGGCCCGCCCACGATCTCCGGCTGGACCTGGCCACCGCCCAGGCCGGCCCGCTCGGCGAGGAACTGTCCGCGCTGGCCCCCGACGCGGTGGTCAACTTCGCCGGCGCGGTGGCCGGCAGCGCGGTCAAGCTCGCCGAGGTGAACGCCCGCGGCCCGGCGGTGCTCTGCGAGGCGCTCTCCCTCGGCGCCCCGAAGGCCCGCCTGGTGCACATCGGTTCGGCCGGCGAGTACGGCGTCTGCGGGCAGGGCGAGTCCCTGACCGAGGACGCCGACGCGCGCCCGGTCGGCGTGTACGGCGCGACCAAGCTGGCCGGCTCCCTCGCGGTGGCCGGCTCGCCGCTGGACGCCGTGGTGCTGCGGGTGTTCAACCCGGTCGGCCCCGGCGCCCCGGCGGGTTCGCTGCCCGGCCGGCTGGCCGCCGAGCTGCGCCGGGTGGCGCCCGAGGGCGCCGACGGCGTGATCACGGTCGGCGACCTCTCCGCCTACCGCGACTTCGTCGACGCCCGGGACGTGGCCGGGGCGGTCGGCCTGGCCGTCACCGCCGAACGTCCGCTGCCCCGGGTGCTCAACCTGGCCTCCGGCCGGGCCCGGCAGGTCCGGGCGATCGCCGACGGGCTGGTCGCCGCGGCCGGCTTCACCGGACGGATCGACGAGAGCGGGGCGGGCTCCGAACGCTCGGCCGCGGTCTCCTGGCAGCAGGCCGACGTGTCGGCCGCCGCCCGGGAGCTCGGCTGGCGACCGGAGACGGACCTCGCCGACACCCTGCGCGACCTGTGGCTCGGCACCGCCGGGCCCACGCCCGACCCGGTGGTCGCATGACCACCGGGCACACCCCCGACGGCCGCCTGCTGGTGCCGCTGTACGTCCACCCCGCGGTGGACCCGGCGGCCTGGCAGGCGGTCGCCGCCGCCGACCCCGCCCGGATCGCCGCCGTCGTGCTCAACCTCGCCGACGGTCCGGGCGAGGTCCCGGACCACGTCTTCGCCGAGGCGGCCGACCGAC
This sequence comes from Kitasatospora sp. NPDC058063, assembly GCF_042885395.1. Lineage (NCBI taxonomy): Bacteria > Bacillati > Actinomycetota > Actinomycetes > Kitasatosporales > Streptomycetaceae > Kitasatospora > Kitasatospora sp. NPDC058063. The sequence goes on along the minus strand of NZ_JBHVSD010000001.1, from coordinate 431,169 downwards.
TGCGCTCCGCCGGACTGCCGCTGGTCGGCTACACCGACACCGACTACGGCCGCCGGCCGCACGCGGCCGTGGTGGCCGACATCCTGACCTACCGTCAGCGCCACGGCATCACCGGCGTCTACTTCGACCAGGTCACCACCCACCCGGGCGCGCTCGCGCACTACCGGCGGCTGGCCACGGCCGCCCGCGCGGCCGGCTGCGGCACCGTGGTGTTCGGCCACGGCGAGCACCCGGACCCGGGCTACGCCGAGGTCGGCCTGGCCGACCTGCTGGTGACCTTCGAGGGCGACTGGGACGCCTACCGCGACATGACACTGCCGCTGTGGACCGGCCGGCACGCGGCCTCCCGCTTCTGCCACCTGGTCTACGACGTCCCGACCGAGAACGCCCAGGACGCCGCCGCCCTGATCGCCGCCCGGCGAGCCGGCGTCGGCTGCGCCGTACCGGGAGCCGGGGAGAACCCCTGGCGCACCCTGCCGTACGGCCTGAACGCCGCTGAACTGACCTGACCCGATCCGGAGTTCGACTACCGTGAACCGTCGCAACCGGCTGCTTCCGGCCACCCTGGCCCTCGCCACCGCCACCGCCCTGCTGGTCAGCTCGTGCAGCAGCTCGGGATCGGAGGACGACCAGGACTCGGCCGACGGCACCCCGAGCAACTCCCCCGCGGCCACCGCCCCGAGCACCCCCGGCACCCCCGGCACCCCCGACGCGGCCACCACCGCCCCGGACACCCCGACCCCCGGGCCCACCACCCCGGGTACCGGCGCGCCGGCCCCGGGCACGCCCGCCGGCAGCCCGCCGCCCGTCACCCCGCCCGGCACCGGCACCCCGCCGGGCAACCCGGCACCGCCACCAACCGGCGCCCGCTGGCAGCCCACCCCCGGCCTGGCCTGGCAGTGGCAACTCGGCGGCGCCGTCGACCAGTCGGTGGACGTCCCGGTCTACGACATCGACGGCTTCGAGAACGACGCCTCGGTGGTGGCCGCGCTGCACGCCAAGGGCCGCAAGGTGATCTGCTACATCAACGCCGGCTCCTGGGAGAACTTCCGCCCCGACTCCGCCGCCTTCGCCAAGTCCCTCCAGGGCTCGGACACCGGCTGGAAGGGCGAGAAGTGGTTCGACATCCGCAAGCTCGACCAGCTGAGGCCGCTGATGGCCGCCCGCTTCGACATGTGCCGGAGCAAGGGCTTCGACGCCATCGAGCCGGACACCATCGAGGCCTACAACCAGAACAGCGGCTTCCCGCTGACCGCCGACGACCAGCTCAAGTACAACCGGATGCTGGCGCAGCTCGCCCACGAACGCGGCCTGGCGATCGGCCTGAAGAACGACCTGGACCAGATCCCGGCGCTGCTCGCGGACTTCGACTTCGCGGTCAACGAGGAGTGCTCGCAGTTCGACGAGTGCGACCGCGTCGCCCCCTTCGTCAAGGCGGGCAAGGCGGTCTTCCACGTCGAGTACAAGCTCGACACGGACCGGTTCTGCGGCAAGGCCAAGTCGCTGGGGTTCAGCTCGATGCGCAAGAAGCTCGAACTGGACGCCTGGCGCAAGCCCTGCTGAGGAGCTCAACTCCCGTCGCGCGGGTGACCCGGACGAGGGTCACCCGCGCGAGGGTCACTTGACCGCCAGCCAGATCACGCCGCCCAGGGCGACCAGCACGACGACGGCGATCAGCGCGATCACGCCGGTGCGGCTGCCGCTCTTGCTGCTGCCGTAGGTGGAAACGTTGCCCGGGGCCTGGGGCGCCGGGCTCTCGTCGACGAACGCCCGGAACATCTGGGTGCTGCCGGCGGGGTCGTAGTCGTTGTCAGCCATGGCACGGACTCTAACGAATCCGCCCACCTCGGGCACACCCCGGACCCCCGTCGCGCGGAACACACCACCCCCGCGTGCGACAGCGGTACGACGGCTCCGTGAAGACCGCGCGGTTCACGGAATGCCCAGCCGCGCAATCCGGTTGACTTCTCCCATGACCGGAAACCACAGCCGGGTCCGCCTCGGCACCTCCGACCTGTCCGTCTTCCCGCTCTCCCTCGGCGGCAACGTCTTCGGATGGACGGCCGACGAACAGCAGTCCTTCGCCGTCCTGGACGCCTACGCGGCAGCCGGCGGCAACTTCGTCGACACCGCCGACGTCTACTCCGCCTGGGCCCCGGGCAACACCGGCGGCGAGTCCGAGACCGTCCTCGGCAACTGGCTGCGCAGCCGCGGCAACCGCGAGGACGTGGTGATCGCCACCAAGGTCGGCATGCACGCCGAGCGCAGCGGCCTCGGCGCCGCCAACGTCAAGGCCGCGGCCGAGGACTCGCTGCGCCGCCTGGGGGTCGAGCGGATCGACCTCTACTACACCCACCGGGACGACGACACCCCGGTCGAGGAGTTCGTCACCGCGCTGGACGAGCTGGTCCGCGAGGGCAAGGTCCGGGCGGTCGCCGCCTCCAACATCTCCGCCGAGCGGCTCACCGAGTCGCTGGCCTTCGCCGAGCGCGAGGGCCTGGCGAAGTACGTCGCCGTCCAGCCGCACTACAACCTGGTCTCGCGCGGCACCTTCGAGGGCCCGCTGGCCGACGTGGTCGCCGAGCACGGTCTGGCCACCGTCCCGTACTACGCGCTGGCCTCCGGTTTCCTGACCGGCAAGTACCGTCCCGGGGTCGACGGCGTGGACAGCGCCCGCGCCGAGGGCGCCGCCCGCTACCTGGCCGAGCCGCGCGGCCCCAAGGTGCTGGAGGCGCTGGACTCCGTCGCCGCGGAGCTGGAGGTGGAGCTCGCCTCCGTCGCCCTGGCCTGGCTCGCCGCCCGTCCGACGGTCGCCGCCCCGATCGCCAGCGCCCGCACCGTCGAGCAGCTCCCGCCGCTGCTGGCCGGCGCCACCCTGGAGCTCACCCCGGAGCAGACCGCCCTGCTGGACGCCGCCTCCGCCTGAGCCGGCCCGGCGCCACGGCTGCTCCGCCCCGCAGCCGCCCTGAACACGGTCCGGGCCCCGACAGTGGCGCGCTGTCGGGGCCCGGTTCGGGTTCCGCGGCTACGGCCGCCCGAAGTGGGTCGGGTAGTAGCCCGGGCTGAGGGTCGAGATCCGGACGGTCGTCCCCGGCCGGGGCGCCTCCACGAAGGTGCCGCCGCCCAGGTAGATCCCCACGTGGTGGATCCCCGAGGCCCGGCCGCTGTCGGACCAGAACACCAGGTCGCCGCGGCGCAGTTGCCCGGCGCTGATCGGCGTGGTCGCCGCGTACTGGTCGTCGGCCACCCGCGGCAGGCTGATCCCCGCGCGCCGGTAGGCCTGCTGGACCAGCCCCGAACAGTCGTAGCCGGACGGGCCGTTGCCGCCCCAGACGTACGGCTTGCCCAGTTGGGCGAGCGCGTAGTCGATGGCCGCCTCCATGTTTCCGGGGGCCGGCGAGGACTTGGCCGACGGACGGCTCGCGGGGGGCGCGGGCTGCGCGGGGGCCTGGGCCGAGCCGCCGGACTGCCCGGTGCGGCTCGCGTAGACGTCGTAGTGGCTGGTCCAACGCCACTCGCCGCTGCCGCTCTTGAACCAGTACTTCGACCCGTCCCAGCCCTGGCGCATCCCGGCGGAGGAGGCCGAACCGTTGGAGGCGGCCTGGGCGGTGGCGCCGGCCCGGGCGGAAGCGCCGGCCGAGCCGGCGGACTGACCGGTGCGGCTCGCGTAGACGTCGTAGTGGCTGGTCCAACGCCACTCGCCGGAGCCGTTCTTGAACCAGTACTTGGACCCGTCCCAGCCCTGCTTCCCGGCCGCGGCGTGCGCGGATCCGGCGCCGGCCGTCAGGCCGACGACGCCGGCGCCCGCCAGCACGGTGGTGGCCAGACAGGTGCTCCGCACGGCCCGGTGTATTCGGCTGCCGCCGGCCGCCGCCGCGGAGCGGGCGGCGCGCGGCCGGACGACGCAGTTCGGGCAGCCGCAGCCCGCGATCGCGGGGATGCTGCCGAGTCGCTCCTCGAAGCCGATCAGACCGGGATCACCGTCGGGACCGCCCGAGCCGATGGCGACGACGGGTTCGGCGTACGCGCCGGTGGCTATCCTCATGCGGGTCGTCCTTCCTTCCGCCCGGCGCGGGCGGCCGGGGACGGTACCGAGGCGGCCACTCCGGCCGGGGCGACGAAGGCGACCAGCAGCTGTTCCATCAGCGCGCTGCGGGCGGCCTCGTCCAGTTCGTGCGCGGTCGCCCGCTCCAGACGGCGGACGGCGAGCGCCGCCGCCTCCACCGCGTCGTCCACCAGCACCGTGCGCAGGCCCGCGTCCAGGTCGGCCAGCCGGCGCCGGCGCATCGACTCGGCCACCTCGGGCGCGTACTCCAGGGCCAGCGGCTGCACCGAGTAGACCTCCAGGCCGGCCGGGGCCGCCTCGGCCGCCAGCGCCCTGGTCATCTCGTCGGCGAACCACTGCCCGTCGCGCAACGCGGGACCGGGGGCCGCGTTGCTGTCGCACGGCAGGGTGGACGCGGTGCGGGTGAGCACCGCCTGTACCTGCTCGCGCAGGTAGCTCTCGTGGTCCTCGATCGCCAGCAGCGCCCGCGCGGTGTCCTTGACCCGCCAGACGATCAGCAGCCGGACCACGATCGGCGTGCCGGTGCGGTCCACCACCTTGACCGGTTCGCTGCGCCAGTGCCGCAGCCGCACGTCCACCCGACGACGGCGCAGCAGCGGGTTGACCCAGACCAGACCGGCCCGGCGGACGGTGCCCCGGTAGCGGCCCCAGCGGGTCAGCACCCGGGTCTCGCCACCCGCGTTGGCCAGCAGTCCGGCGAGCGCGAGCAGCACCAGCAGGCCGGCCGCGGCCGCCGCGACGATCCACTGCGCGTCCGCCTCCACCCGGCCGCTCTCCTGTGCGGCGGTGCCGCGCAGGTCGGGCAGCGCGTCCCAGTACGGGATGACGCCGGTGCGCAGCAGCACGAACAGCACACCGGCCGTGCCGATCAGCACGGCCAGCAGGGCGATCCAGCCGGGCAGCGCGGCGGCGCGGTGCTCGCGCAGCGCCTGGTCGGCGCGCGGCGGGCGCCGGGAGGTGGTGACGGTCGCGGTTCCGGCCGCCGTGGCGTCCAGCAGCTCGACGGTCTCGGGGGCGGCCGTCTCCAGCGGGTCGCGCCGGTCCGCCGGGCCGCCCTGCGCGGGGCTCGGGACGACGGCCAGCGGGGTGGTCGCCGGCCCGCTGTCGGCCGGGCCGTCCGCCGTGACGGTCCTGATGGCCGTGGTTCTGGCCAGCGGGCTGGAGCCGAAGGCGGAACGTTCCGGCACTGCCGGCGGAAGCACCTTGGGCAGATTGTCGGGTCGCTGCGAAGAATCGCGGGTGACGTCCATGCACGGATCCTCTGGGTCGGTGTGTCGCGCAACGGGCGGCCCGGATCTGACGGGCAGTGCCAGGGTCAGGCTAAGTTCATACGTCATCAAATGCGACATTTGAACCGAGGTGTGTCGACATTTACTGACGAATCATCCAAAGCCGACCTGACGCGCAGGCACATGAGCGGATGGTCGGGACAGTTCGGCGCCAATCAGCGTCGAGGAGCACCGGCCCTGCGGGCGAACACCCGACGGGTGATCAGCCCCAGGCCGGTGAGCACCAGCAGGACTCCGGCGAGTCCACCGCGCCGGCCGGCCTCCCCGGGCGGTCCGGACGCGCCCTGCGACGCCTCCGCCGGAGGCGCCGCCAACGGCCGGGCCGCGTCCCGGGTGGACGCGACGGGTTCGGCGGCGGCTCCGGCCGAGTCGGCAGCTCCGGCGGTTCCGGCGACCGTTCCGGCGGTTCCGGCGGTTCCGGCGGTTCCGGCGGTTCCGGCGGTTCCGGCGGTTCCGGCCGGCGAGGGCGCGGACTGCACCGCGGCGACGGCAGCCGGCAAGGCGCCGACACCGTCGGCCGGGGCCGGGGCCGGAGGCGGAGCCGGCGAGACGGTCGCGGTGGGCAAGGGGATCGGGGCGACGGGCCCGGTGGACGCGACGGACGCGGTGGTCGCGGTGGCCGCCGCCGGGACCGAAGCGCTCGGACGCGACTTCGCCGCCACCGACGACGCCGTCACCGGACCTGCCGTCACCGGCCGGGCTCCCGCCGACGGAACCACGATCGGCAGCGCCGCGGGCACCTCCGAAGGCACCGCCGCGACCGACGGACTCGGCGAGGCCACCGCCGAACCCTGAGCGCTCGGGCCCGACCCGGCGAGGTGCGACGGCACCGCCGACGCACCGGCCGCCACCGGGCTCGGCGCCGCCGACCCGGGTGCCACAGGACTCGCCGCCGGACCGGACGCCGTCACCGTCGTCGCTGCCGTCGTCGGGCCGGGCCGGGCCGAGGCCGACCGGGTCGGGCTCCCGGCCACCGGGCTCGACACCCCCGCGGCCGGAGCCGAAGCCGTCGGACCGACCGCCGCCGAACTCTGTGCCGTCGGACTCGGCGACACCGACCCCGGCACCGCGGGGCCCGACGCCGCCGGACCGGGCACCGCGGGGCCCGACGCCGCCGGACCGGGCACCGCGGGGCCCGGCGCCGCCGGATCGGGCACCGCCCCCGCGGCGGCGACCCGTACCGGCACCGGCTCCGCCGCGACCTCGTTGCCCGCCCGGTCGGTCGCCGTGACGAGCAGCCACTGGTCCCCGTCCGTCAGGTCCCGGTTGGCCGTGCAGTTCCAGCTCCCGTCGAACGCCGCCGTGGCCCCGCAGAGCACCGTCCGCCGTTCCGTCTCCGAGGACGCCCCGGGCCGCACCGTGACCAGCACGTTCCCTCCCGGCTCCGCCCGGCCGGCCAGCTTCGGCCGACTGACCCGCACGGTCTCCCCGGGGGCCGGGGAGGTGAGCACCGGCCGCTGCGGCAGGCCGGTGTCGACGACCAGCTCCACCGGCGGCCCGGCCGTCCGGTTCCCCGCCGCGTCGACCGCGACCGGGGTGAGCAGGTGCTTCCCGTCCGTCAGGTTCTCGACCGGCAGGCACGACCACCTGCCGTCCGCCGGCACCCCCGTGATGCACAGGTCGTCGCCCGAGCCCCGTTCGGCCACCGAGACGGTGCTGCCCGCCTCGCCGGTGCCGGTGAGCCGGAGCCCCGGGTCGTTGGTGTAGGCGGGGACGGTGAGCGTGGGGGCGCCCGGCGGCGCGCTCTTCACGCTGACCCCGACCGGCTCGCCGCGCAGCACCACACCGCCGATGGTGGTCTCCACCGGGGTGAGGGCGTGCGGACCGGCCGCCAGCCCGGCGTCGGGGCGGCAGGACCAGTCGCCGCCGCGCAGGACCTTGGCCTTGCAGAGCGCGGTGTCGCCCTCGACGACCTCCACCGTGGCACCGGACACCGCGCCCCCGCCGGCGATCCGCGGGCGGGCGTCGGCGAGCACGGCCCCGTCGACCGGCTCGGCGATCTCCGGCAGGGCCGCGCCGACGGTCAGCTCGATCCGCTGGTCGGTGACCTGTCCGGAGTCGGCGAACCCACCGGAGGAGACGAGCTGGCCGGCGTCGCGGCCGATCCGCAGCCGGGCCCAGGTCCCGCCGGAGGCCGCACCGGCCGGGACGGTCCACTCCAGGGTGGCGGTGTCGGCGCCCGGCGGGACCTCGGTCTGCACCCGCTCGGCGGGGTCGAACCGGCCGGTGCGGTCGAAGTCGATCCAGCCGGCCAGGGTCGCGGGCTGGTCGCCGACCGCGACCGGGACGGTGAGCCGGTAGTAGCTTCCGATCGCGGCCTCGGCGGGGAAGACGATCGCCGGGTCGGCGCCCTGGTACTCGCCGCGGCCGGGCTGGAGCCCGGCCCGGGGGCTGTCGAACGGGCTGTGCGGGGCCGCCCCGTGGTCGGGCCGGACCTGCGGCCCGCTGCCCGGGTCCTTGGCGGAACGACTGCCGGCGGTGCGCGCCGGACCGGCCGCGTCGGCGCCCAGGAAGAGGTCGGTGACCACGTGCGAGGCGTTGCCGTAGTCCTGCGGGGCGGTGCCGAGGCCCTCGTCGACGGTGACGGTGTAGGCCTGACGCAGGACGGGCGGGGCGGTGGTGCTGCCGGCCCGGGCGACGGAGCGCTGCTCGACCCGGAACACCGCGGTGCGGACCGTGCCGGCCAGCTCCAGCGAGCCCTCGGCCGCCGAACCGGGATCGCCGTCGGACGCCCCGTCCGGGCTCGTGGGGGCGAGGACGTTGCCCTCGACCGTCCAGCCGGGCCAGTCCGTGCGGTCGACCAGGGCGGGGGCGGCCGGCGAGCCCCCGGTCACGGTCAGCCGGGTTGCCGTGCTGGTGCTGCCGGAATTCCCGATGGCGAGCGCGGCCAGGCCGCTGAGGTGCAGCCGGGGATTGCGGACCGGGCGGGAGAAATCCAGCCGGAGCGTTCCCACGGTGCGCCAGGAGCCGTCCGCCTGCGGGCGGTCGGGGGCGAGGTCGAAGGTCTGCGCGGGATCTCCCGGCCGCATTCCGTCGGCATAGCGGGCGGCGGGGAGAGCGGCGGCGGAGCGGTCCGCCAATTCGCCCGGTGCGGCGGTGACGCCGGTGCCCGGGGCGGCGTCGAGGTCGAACCGGACCGAAAGCCCGGAGGGCAGCACCGCCCGGTGCTCGGCGGACCAGGTGTCGGGGGACTGGCGGGCCTCCGAGAGCGGGGCGTTCCACGTGGTCAGCAGCCCGGTCGCGAGGACGGCCAGGGCGGCAGCCGTAAGGGAAAACTGTCGGCTCATCCGGCTCTCCTTCGCGGTCGGCTGCCGGGCTGGCGGGCAGGCGGGCAGGCTGCACAAGATCCGACAAAAAGGAATCACGACCCTGGGCCGGGCATACGGCGACACCTGTGCTTTTGGCCGTGTCCCACCCGATCGGCGGTCATTCGGGCGGCAGGACGGGATGTACCCGAAACAGCTGCATTTCATCCATTAGGCGGCAATCGGCACCACTCGAACGGACGCAAGAACGGGAACTCCGGACCCATCCGGGGGACACCGGCCTCCGGGACGGAACCATCCACCGCAAGGCTCTGTTCGAATCAGAGGTTCGGCGCGCCGGGGAACGGAAGAAGCCCCCGGCCGGTGGCCGGGGGCTTCTCGATGGTGCGCTCAGCAGGATTCGAACCTGCAACCTCTTGATCCGTAGTCAAGTGCTCTATCCGTTGAGCTATGAGCGCAAGGAACGGGCGAACCCGATCTTGCGAAGGTTGGTGCGCTCAGCAGGATTCGAACCTGCAACCTCTTGATCCGTAGTCAAGTGCTCTATCCGTTGAGCTATGAGCGCTCGCCCTGGCGAACGTTGTCTCCGGGGCGTTGCGGGGACAACATTACATGACCTGCGGCGTAGGACGAAATCGGTTGATCCGGGCCCCCGCCGGCCCCCTCCGGCCCCGCCGCGGCCGCGCTCGGGGCCCCGCTCCGGGCCGCACCCGCGCCCGCACCCGTACCCGCACTGTGTCCGGGAACGCGAAGAGCCCCCGTCGACGAGATCGTCGACGGGGGCTCCCGACTGGCGGAGGCTGAGGGATTTGAACCCTCGATCAGGAATAACCCCGAAACCGCATTAGCAGTGCGGCGCCATAGACCGGACTAGGCGAAGCCTCCCCACATGGATCGCATCCGCGCGAGCGGACCCGTTCCGTGTGTCAGTGATGATGCCACAACCGTGGGGCTCGGCACCAACCACCGCCAACGTTACTAGGCGGGTCGACCCCGCCGCAAAGAAGAATGAGATACTGCCGTCTCCGGAGGAGCTGCCCCGAGCCGAGGAGACCTGTCGACGTGAGCAGCAGGCCGATCCGAGGCGCTGCTCGCCTCGCCGCCATACTCGACGCCCTGCCCGACGCGTTGCTGCTGGTGAACAGCAACGGCACCGTCGTGGACGCCAACAGCGCGGCGGTCCAGGCGTTGCAGGCGCCGGGCACCTCACTGGTCGGCATGGGCGTGCTGGGTCTGCTGCCGGAGTTCGACCCCAGCCGCATCCCCGGCTCGATGCGCCCGGCCACCCGCGACGACGAGGCCCTCGACCGCCCGGTCCGGATGACCGCCCACCGCACCGACGGCACCACCTTCCCGGTCGAGGTCTCCGGCAACGACTTCGCCGACGACGGCGACGGCCGCGGCTACGCGCGCTCCCCGTACGACTCGTACCGCGAGAACTCGCCCTCCTCCTCCGACCTGCTCCTGCTGCTGGTCCGCGACCTCTCCGGCCGGCTCGGCGTCGAGGCTGAGCTGCGCCGCCAGCACAAGCAGACCGAGATGATCCTGCGCGCCGCCGCCGAGGGCGTGCTCGGCGTGGACCTCGAAGGCCGCTGCGTGCTGGTCAACCCGGCCGCCGCGCACATCCTGGAGTACCGGGCGAGCGAGCTGGGCGGGCGCGAACTGCACCCGCTGATCCAGCACTCCCGGGCCGACGGCACCCCGCTGGCGCTGGAGGAGTCGGCGCTGCTGGACACCCTGACCTCCGGCCGCAAGCACCGGGTGCGCGGCACCGTGCTGTGGCGCAAGGACGGCCGGCCGGTCACCGTCGACCTCACCACCGCCCCGGTCCGGGACGGCGACCAGCTGGTCGGCGCGGTGATGACCTTCACCGACCGCAGCCGCGAACTCGCCCTGGTCGCCCGCAACGAGCACCTCACCGCCGTCCTGGAGAGCGAGCTGGGCGGCGCGCTGAACGCGCTGAACCAGCGGCTCGACGCGCTCGCCGCCGACCCGGCCGGCCAGCTCTGGCCGGAGGCCAACTGGACACTGCGCCGGCTGGCCGCCGAGTGCCGCCGGTTCGGGAAGCTGATCGACGGGGTGCTCGACCACCAGCGCTGCGAGGCCGGCGAGAGCGCCGGCAGCGAGGCCAAGGACGGCAAGGACAACAAGGACGGCAAGGAGCCCAAGGCCGGCAAGGACGCCAAGGACGGGCGGACGCCCGCGCCCCGGGTGCCGGTCGGCCTGGACAAGGTGGTCCGCCGGGCCGTCGACGTGGCCGGCGAGCTGGTCGGCCCCGGCCGGGTGCGGTTCTCGGTGCACGCCGCCGCGGTCGAGGTGATCGCCGACGAGCGGCGGCTCGCCCAGGCACTGGCCCACCTGGTCGCCGACGTCAGCGGCATCGGACTGGCCCTGGACCCCCCCGACGCCCCCTCCCCCGGCCTGGCCGTGCCCGGGCTGAACGGCGCCGCCACCCCCGCGCTGCCGCCCGTACCCGACCTGCCGACCGTCGTGCTGGCCGCCGCCCAGCGCGGCGAGGTCGCCCGGGTCGAGATCCGCGGCCCCGGCGTCGGCGGCAGCCCCGTCCACCTGCCGATAGCCCGCGCGGTGGTCGAGCGCCACGGCGGCGTGCTCCAGCCGCACGAGCTGCCCGGCAAGGCCGGCACCACGTACGTCGTCGAGCTGCCGCTGGACCCGGTCGCCGCGAAGGCCGCCGCCGAGCGCGCCGCCGCCGAAGGCCGCTCCGACCGGCCCAAGGAGAGCGACAGCGCCGTCCTGCCCGAACTTCCGGGCATCCCGCAGCTGCCCAGCAGCGGTGAGAGCGCCGAGCCCGCGGCGACCGCCGAACAGCCCGGCGCCGAGGCCCCCGCAGCCCCCGCCGCGGAGCGGGCACCCGCCGAGGAGCCCCCCGCCGAACGGCGCGGCCGCCGAGGCCGACCGGCCGCCGAGGCCCCGGAGTCCGACACCCCCGGCACTCCCGGCACTCCCGATGCCCCCGACATTCCGGCCGACCAGTGGCCGAACGCCCCCGCCCGGGTCGAGCGGGCCGTCCCCGAGCAGTGGAACGGCACCGGCAACGACCCCGCGTACGGCCGCCAGGGCCTGCCCGGACCGGACGGCGCCCAGAGCGACCCGTGGGGCAAGGACGACGGCCGCTCCGGCCCCGCCTACGCCGTGCCCGTCGAGGGCCACCGGGCGCCGCCGAACCGCCCCGGCGGGCGCGAGCCGCTCGCGCTCGGCCCGGCCCCCGCGCCCACCGCCCCGGACGGCACCCCGCCGACCGGCACCCCGACCGCCCCGACCACCGAGGCCGGTCAGGAGCAGGCCCCGGGCGAGACCAAGCACCGGCGCCGCCGCGCGCTGCCCTCGACCGAGGAGTCCTCCGGCGGCTTCGCCCTGCCCGGAGCGGCCGACACCCCGGTCTACCCCGGCCTGGAGCACGCCCTGCCCGCCGGTCCCGCGCCCGCGCTGCCCGAACCGGGCGCCGCCGCGCCGACCGGACGCCGCCGCCGACTGGCCGTCCCGCCGGGACCGGACCCGGAGGCCCTGGTGAACGCCTCCGTTCCGGCCGGTTCGGTCGGCCAGGTCGAGCACGTCGGCCAGGTCGGCCAGGTCGGCCAGGCACTGCCCTCCCCCGGCACCGCGCTGGCGCCCGCCCGCGCCGCCCTGCCCGCCGCCGAGGAGCCGTCCGGCCCCCGCCCGGTCGGCACCGGCCTGGGCGAGCTCGCCCCGCCGCGCCAGCTCGGCCCCGCGCCCGTGCCCGCCACCGCGCCGCAGCCGCCCGTACCGGCCGAGGCCCACCGGACCGCGCCGCGCGCGATGGCCGAGCTCCCGCCCGCCGACGAGCGGCCCGCAGACGAGCAGCCGTCCGCCCCGACCGGCGAACTGGCCAACACCCGCCGGCTGCTGGTCTGGCCCGAGCCCGACCCCGCCACCAAGCAGGCCCTCCAGGCGCGCGGCTACCTGCCGGTGATCGTCCGCTCCCGCGAGGAGGTGGACGCCCAGGTCCCCGGCTTCCCCGCCGCCCTCTTCGTCGACCCGCTGACCGGTCCGATCACCCGCACCGCGCTCCAGTCGCTGCGCACCGCGGCGCTCAACCGCCGGGTCCCGGTGCTGGTCACCGCCGGCCTCGGCCAGGCCACCCGGGACGCGGCGTACGGGGCCGACCCGGCCGTCCTGCTGCGCGCCCTCGCACCGCGCGACGGCGAGCACCACGCTCCGCGGGTGCTGCTGGTCGAGGGCGACCCGGACATCGCCGCCGCCATGATCAGCAGCCTGGAGCGGCGCGGCATGCACGTCGAGCACGCGGTGGACGAGAACGACGCGGTGGCCCGGGCCAGCAGTGTGCAGCCCAACCTGGTGGTGATGGACCTGCTGCAGATCCGCCGTCGCCGGGTCGGCCTGCTGGACTGGCTGCGCGCCAACGACCGGCTGCACCGCACCCCGCTGGTGGTCTACACCTCCGTGGACCTCGACCCGCGCGAACTGCCCCGGCTGCGCACCGGCGAGACCGTGCTCTTCCTCGCCGAGCGCTCGACCAGCGAGGACGTCCAGTCCCGGATCGTCGACCTGCTCGGGCGGATCGGTGCGATGGGCGAGGCGGGCGTCGCCGCCGCGGGCTGACTCCGCCGCGGGTCGGCTCTCTGCGACTCCCGGGCACTCGGGCACGTGAAAGGGCCGGCCGCCCCCGTTCCGTACGGGGGCGGCCGGCCCTTTCGGCCGGTCACTCCTTGCCGAGCACCGTGACGTCCAGCTCCTGCGCCGCGTAGCCGGCCCGGATCACCTTCTTGTCGAACTTGCCGACCGAGGTCTTCGGCACCGACTCCACGATCGCCCAGCGCTCCGGCAGCTGCCAGGAGGCGATCCGCTCGCCCAGGAAGGCCCGCAGCTCCTTCAGACCGACGGTCGCGCCCGGGCGCAGCACCACGGTCGCCAGCGGGCGCTCGCCCCACTTCTCGTCCGGGACGGCGACCACGGCGGCCTCGGCCACGTCGGGGTGGGCCATCAGGGCGTTCTCCAGCTCGACCGAGGAGATCCACTCGCCGCCGGACTTGATGACGTCCTTGGCCCGGTCGGTGAGGGTCAGGTAGCCGTCCGCGGTGATCGTGCCGACGTCGCCGGTGCGCAGCCAGCCGTCCTCGGAGAACTTGTCGTCCGGGCGGACCGGGTCCTGGCCGGCGCCGCCGTAGTACGCCCCGGCGATCCACGGGCCGCGCACCTCCAACTCGCCCGCCGAGACGCCGTCGTGCGGCATCCGCTCGCCGCCCGGGCCGATCAGCCGGGCCTCGACGGAGGCCGGGAAGACGCCCTGGGTGACCCGGTACGGCCACTCCTGCTCGGGGGTGAGGCCGCCCGGCGGCTGGGCGAAGGAGCCGAGCGGGGAGGTCTCGGTCATGCCCCAGGCGTGCAGCACCCGGATGCCGTGGCGCTCCTCGTAGGCCTTCATCAGCGACGGCGGACAGGCGCTGCCGCCGATGACCACCATGCGCAGGCTGGAGGTGTCGTAGTCGCCCGCGTCGAGTTCGTCCAGCAGGCCGGCCCAGATGGTGGGGACGGCGGCGCTGACGGTCGGGCGGACGGCGGCGATCATCTCGGCCATCGGCTTGGGCTGGAGGAAACGATCCGGCATGAGCAGGTTGGCGCCGGACATGAAGGCCGCGTGCGGGATGCCCCAGGCCTGGACGTGGAACATCGGCACCACCGGCAGCGCGGTGTCGCGCGGGGTGAAGGCGAAGTTGTCGCCGGTGTTCACCTGGAGGCAGTGCAGGTAGACCGAGCGGTGGCTGTAGAGCACGCCCTTCGGGTCCCCGGTGGTGCCGGAGGTGTAGCAGAGCACGGCGGCCCGCCGCTCGTCGATGTCGTGCTGCCACGGGTACTCGGTGGGCCGGCCGGCGATCAGCTCCTCGTAGTCGTGCACGGCGCCCGCGAAACCGGCCAGCACCGACCGGTCGCCGGGGCCGCTCACCACGATGTGCCTGAGGGTCGGCGCGAGGTCCGGGAGGACGGCGGCGAGCAGCGGCAGGACGGTGCCGTTGACGATGATCACGCGGTCGGCGGCGTGGTTGACGATGAACGACAGCTGCTGGGAGGGCAGCCGCAGGTTCAGCGTGTGCAGCACGGACCCCATCGCGGGGACGGCGAGGTACGCCTCCAGGTGTTCGGTGTTGTTCCACATCAAGGTGGCCACCCGGTCGTCCGCGGTCACCCCCAGCTCGTCGCGCAGCGCGCACGCGAGCTGCGCGGCCCGCGCGCCGACCTCGGCATAGGTCCGGACGACCGGCCCGGTGCCGTCCCAGGTGGTCACGGTCGAGCGGCCGTGGATCGTCGACCCGTGCTCCAGGATTCGGGCGACGGTGAGCGGTACGTCCTGCATCGTGCTGAACACGGGTCCTCCTCGACCTGGCGGCACTGGGGGCTGCGCCTGCGGCACCTACCGGGCGGTAATGCGCGCGGACGTGCCCGATTGTGCCGCCCCCACCCCCCGCTGTCAGTATCCCGGCCCCGTTGCACGGATCACGGATTCGTCCCGGTTCCGCCCTCCGCCCCGCGGGGGCGGGCAGACGTCGGCGGCCCGACGGTCACCGGAGCCCGGCGGCGGGGAGGTCAGGGGAGGTCAGGGGAGGTCGGGGCGGGTGAGGCGGAGGGAGTTGGCGGGATCGGGGAGGTAGGCCGGGTCGAGGGTCCAGCCCTGTTCGGCGGCGATGCGCAGGGCCTGGTGGGCGCCGGCGCCGCGGTAGGTGGCGCGCTTGAGCTGGATGCGGTGCGCGGGGGTGGTGCCGGGGGTGCGGGCGGCGGCGCGGATGCGGGCGGCGTCGCGTTCGAGGATGCGGCGGATGTGGCGGTCCCAGGCTGCGGGGCTGTTGGTGAACTCGGCGCGGAAGGCGCGCGGGCCGACGGTCCAGCGGGCGCCCCAGCGGTCCCAGTGGTCGGGCTCGGGGCGGCTCACCCAGCAGGTGAGCAGGCCGTACACCGGGACGTAGAGGACCTGGAGCAGGAGGACGAACGGCAGCAGCGGCGCGAAGCGGACCGGCTGCGGGCCCCACGGGGTGCCGGGGGCGGCGGGCGGGTCCTGCGGGGAGGGGGCGTTCAGGGCGGCCGGGGCGGGGAAGTGGCGGGCGAGGCGGACGTGCCCGGTGTCCGTCCCGGACGCCACGCCGTGCCAGCCGTGCCGCTCCGCGAGCCGGACCACGCCGGCCGCGCCGAGACCGCGGTAGAACCGCAGCGGGAGTCCGACCCGCATCACCCGGCCGAGGTCGGCCCGCACCTCGCCGTCGCCGGCCGCGTGCGCCGCCTCGGCGGCGGCGATCCGGCGGGCCAGGATCGGGGCGACGTAGCGCTCCCAGTGCTCCGGCCTGCCGGAGAGTTCGGCTCGCAGCCGGCGGGGCGGGACGAAGCTGCGGTTGACCTTCAGCCAGCCGTCGGAGTCGGGGCCTCCCCCGTTGTAGTCCGCGAGGAGCAGGACGGCGAAGAGCAGCACCAGGCCGAGGATCCAGAGCGGCGCGTAGATCCACTGGAGGACGAACTGGACCAGCACGGCCAGGCGGTTGCGGCGCGGCGCGGGGCCGGGGAAGCCGCCGGGGCGGGCGGCTCCGGGCTCCGGCGGGGCGTCGAACCGGTCGGCGGCGTACGGCTGTTGGGGGGCGGGGTGGACCGGGTGGGCCTGTTGCGGCGGGACGGCCTGCGGCTGCCGGGGCGGGTAGGGCTGCGGCGGCGGCACCGGCTGCGCGTACGGGTTCCGCGCGTACGGGTTCTGCTCGTACGGGTTCTGCGCATAGGGGTGCTCTCCGTACGGCGGCTGTCCGTACGGGTTCTGCGGCGGCGGCGCGCCGTACCCGCCGGTGCTGCCGCTGTGCCCCTGCCCGTTCGCCATGCCGTTCCCCCGTGCTCGATCGGGGGCCACCCTACCGGCGGGGCTCAGTGGGCGGTCGGGCCGTCCACGTGGTTGCGGTCGACGGTGAGGGTGGCGCCGCCGAAGGTCTCCTCGACGTTCCCGTGGTACTGGTGGACGCGCTGGTGCAGGCTCCAGAGGTCGGGGGCGAGGCTGCCGGAGCCGTCGGTGTCGGCCCGGTCGTCCCAGCGGGCGTACCAGAGCGCGTCGGGCAGCGGGGAGCTGCCGGCGCGGGCGGCGGCGGCGAGGTCCGCGATGCCGGAGTCGAGGCTGGAGTAGAAGCCGGAGCGATAGTCGGCGTCGTGCAGGGCCGCGGTCCAGCCGAGGGTGAAGTCGACCACGGCCTGGCCGCACGCCGGGTCGCCCACCGGGTAGGCCTCGATGTCCAGGTAGACCGGGCTGCCCTTGGCGAGCCCGAGCGCGCGCAGGGCCCGGGCGGCCTCGTCCGCCTCCTCCCGGCCCTGCTCGGCGGCCTTCGCCGGGTCGATCCGCCGGGGCTTGTGGCTCAGCTCGGCGCACGGCGCCTGCAGTCCGACGTGCACCGGCAGGAACCGCCAGCCCAGCGCCCGCGCCTGGAGCACCCACTCGGCGGTGAGCCGGGGCTGGTCGCAGCCGCGCTGGGAGCCGCTGGTGTAGATGCCGACCGCCCCGTACGGGGAGGCGTCGCGCCAGGTCTTCAGGGTGTCGAGCGACGGTGCGGTGCAGGCGTCGAAGGCGGGGCCGCTCCAGGTGTCGCGGACCCGGGGCGGGCCGGACCGGTCGGGCAGCGTGACGGCCCGGACGCGGGGGGCGGCGACGGCGGCCGGGACGGTGGCTTCGGCGTTCACGCCCGTCCCGTCGGTGGCCAGCAGGAGCACGAGGGCGGCGGCGAGGAGGGCGGCGGGGCGGAGAAGGCGCACCCCGCCTTGATACTGACGGTCCGTCGGGGGTTTGCCGCAACCACGCCGCAGCGCCCGCGCGAGCCCACCCTTTCGGACGCACCCGTCCGCATCCGTCCCGATTTTTGTAACGAGCTTGCCCGTTCATCACTCCTTACGGCAAACTCACAAATATGCCCACCTCCCATACCAGCGAAACCCCTGCCGCCTCGTCGTCGGCCGCCGCCGTCGCCGAGGCCCTGGCCATGCCGCCCGCCCCCAAGGGCGAGCCTGCCGGCGAGCGGGGAAGCTGGCGACGAGGTGGGGCCTCCGGCCCCTCGGCGCCACCCGGGATCGACCCCGGCCGGTCCACCGGCCGGTTCGGCAAGGCCCTGCGGCGCCCGGAGAGGATCCCGGCGCCGCTTCTCTGTCTGACCGCGATGTTCCTGGTGCAGACCGGCATCGCCCTGTCCAAGCCGCTGTTCGGCCCGCTCGGCGTCAGCGGCACGACCTTCCTGCGGCTCGGCTTCGCCGCCGTCATCCTGCTCGCCGTCACCCGGCCCAAGCTCCGCGACAAGCGCCCGCGCGACCTCGTCGCGGCCGCACTGCTCGGCGTGGCCTCGGCCGGGATGACCTTCCTGTTCGCCGGGGCGATCGACCGGCTGCCGATGGGCACCGCCGCCACCATCGAGTTCCTCGGCCCGCTCGCGGTCGCCCTGGTCTTCGCCCGGCGCGCCAGCCACCTGCTCTGGGCCCTGCTCGCGGCCGCGGGCGTGGTGCTGCTGACCCTGCTCGGCGAGGGGGACGGCGGCGGGTCGCTCGACCCGGTCGGCCTGCTCTACGCCTTCGGGGCGGCCGCCTGCTACGCCCTGTACATCCTGTTCACCGACAAGGTGGGCGCGACCTTCCAGGGCTTCCAGGGCCTGGCGGTGTCGATGACGGTCGGCGCGCTGGCGCTGGCACCCTTCGGGCTCGGCCAGGCCTGGGACGGGCTGACCGCGCCCGGCGCCTCGCCACTGGGGCTGCTCGCCGCGGTGGCCGGGGTGTCGCTGCTGCTGCCGGTGATCCCGTACGCGCTGGAGATGACCGCGCTGCGACGGATGCCGCAGCGGGTGTTCAGCGTGCTGGTCAGCCTGGAGCCGGCGGTCAGCGCGCTGGTCGGGCTGGTGGTGCTGGGCCAGCTGCTGGGCGTGCCGCAGCTGGCCGGGATCGGCTGTGTGGTCGCGGCCAGCGTGGGCGCCACGCTGACCGGGCGGCGGTAGCCGCGCCTCCCCGGAGGGATCCTCCGCCGGGGAGGCGCGCCCCGGGACGGCCTGTTCCGGGGCGGCCTGCTCCGGAACGGCCTGCCCCAGGGACGCCCTACGGCCAGAGCAGGGTGCGCGACCACTCCGGGGAACTGACCGGGCCGGTACGGGTGTAGCGCAGCCGGATGTGCCGGCGCTGGGCGTCGCCCTGCCAGAACTCCACCTCGTGCGCCCACAGGGTGTAGACCGCGTGCCCCGGCGCGACCGCGTCCGGGTACGTCTCCAGCCGGCGGCGGGCGACCGCCTCCGCCTCGTCGTACTCGTCGACCGAGCCCAGCGGCTCGCTTTGCCGCCCGACCAGCGCGCCGACCCGGGCGGCGGGCGAGCGGGTGGCGAACTCGGCGGCGGCGACCAGGTCGGCGGCCCGCTCGACGGTGCCGCGCACCCGGACCTGGCGGCCCAGCTGCGGCCAGTAGACGGTCAGCGCGGCGGCCGGGTGACCGGCGAGCTGACGGCCCTTGGGGCTGTCGGCGGCCGCGGAGAAGTTCCAGCCGGTGCCGGCCGCGTCGACGTCGCGCAGCACCAGCACCCGGGCGTCCGGCATGCCGTCGGCGTCGACGGTCGAGAGGGTGAAGGCCTGCGGGTCCAGTACTCCGGCGTGCAGCGCGGTGGCGAGCCAGTCCACGAACAGCGGCCCGGGCTCGGTGGGGGCGGCCGCATGGTCGAAGGAGGGCAGCGGGCGGGCCATCGGGGGGCGGCCGAGCAGCAGCTCGGGGACGGACCTGGGCCCGGACCGGTGCTCGTGGACCGGCTCGGCGGACGGCTCCGGGCGCGTGTCCGCCGCGGGCTCCGGTGCAGGCCTGGCCTCGCCCGGGCCCGTCAGGCCCTCCTCCTCCGCCGCCATCGCGCGCCCTTCCTTCCGATTGCCGCGGTCGCCGCCCCGGCCGGGCCGGCCCTTCGGGCCCGGGCACGTGGTGCGCTGTCGGAGCGCAACCGTACCGCCGTACGCCCACGGCTCCGGGCGCGGGCCCTCCGTGGACGGATCCGGGCCGGTCGGCGGGCGGTTCCGGGGCGGGCGGCGGGCGGTTCCGGGGCGGGCGCCGGACGTGCCGGCACCGGACACGCTTGTGGGCGGTGCCGGTGTCGGCACCGCCCACGAGGCCGGTTTCGCGGTGACCCTTTCCGCGGCCGGTCGAACGCGCTGTTCCCTCTGCTGTCCTGCGGTGGTACCTCGGTTTCCGTTACAACCGTTCCAACCGATCCGGCCGTTCCGACCCGGTCCGGGCCCGTCCGCGGCTGCTCAGCTCAGCCGCGGCCACCCACGTCCGGCGCCCCCGCCTTCCGTGGTGCCCGGTGCCGCATCACGGCGGTCAGTTGAAGGTCGGGGCGACGACGACGTTGACGTCCTTGTTGCCCTGACCGGCCTGGACGTTCCCCGCGTTGTCCTTCACCGCGACGGTGTTGTCCTGGTTCGAGCCGCCGGAACCGGTGGCGGTCTGCTGGGTGGAGACGTAGTTGCCGTCGACCCCGCCGAACACGTTGCCGGTACCGGTGGTGGAGACCGCTCCGGCGTTGGAGCCGCCCTCGGCACCCGCACCGTCGTCGGCGGCGGCACCACCGGCACCGGCCAGCAGCAGACCGGCCGCGAGTGGGCCGGCGAACAGTAGTCCGACTGTTCGACGGGTATGGATGCGAGCCATGAATGCCTCCAAGGAGCTGTTCACCGGGCAATGGTCGATCAAGGTGTGCAAGGTTCGTCGACCGGACGAACACCTGCGGGCTGCGACGCCGGAACACAGCCTTCCGCAACAAATCGACAAAGCACTAGCTCCCACAGTGATTTTCCCCCGTTAGCGTGATATCCAGCCGAGCGGCGCATGGCGGGCCGCAAAACCGGACCATGCGTCGATGCACCCCTTCCAAGCTGGGAATTCACCCGGACGGCCGAGGATCGGGGCGCCTCGGCGAGCGGCGCAAACGGCGTCACACGGTCCGCCGGTCGCACCACCCCGGCGCATGCGAACCCATGAACGCGCCCCCGAAAAGTTCGGTCACCCTTCCATGTCGACTTTCCGACCATTCACCGACCATCGGAATGTCACACCAGGGCAGCAGGAGTGAAGACTTCGCCCGATCCGACGAGATGACTCAGTGGAAATCAGATCATCTTGCCGGGATTCAGAATTCCCAGCGGATCGAAGACCGCCTTCAGCTGCCGCTGCAGGTCCAGTGCCACCGGGCCCAGCTCACGGGCCAGCCAGTCCCGCTTCAGCAGCCCCACCCCGTGCTCCCCGGTGATCGTGCCGCCCAGCTCCAGCCCGAGCGCCATGATCTCGTCGAAGGAGCGCTGGGCACGGGCCGTCTGCTCCTCGTCCGAGGCGTCGAAGATGACGATCGGGTGGGTGTTGCCGTCCCCCGCGTGACTGACCACCCCGATGGTCAGCCCGTGCCGCTCGGCGATCGCCGCGACACCGTTCAGCATCTCCGCCAGCCGGGAACGCGGCACGGCCACGTCGTCGATCATCGTGGTGCCCAGCCGGTCCAGCGCGGGCAGCGCCATCCGCCGGGCGGCCAGCAGCAGATCGGACTCCGCCTGGTCCTCGGCCGGCACCACCTCCGCCGCCCCGGCCTCCCGGCACAGCTCCGCGACCCGCGCCAGCTCGGCCACCCGGTCCGGCCCGTCGAAGGCCACCAGCAGCAGCGCCCGGGTGGACTCCGGCAGACCCATCCGACCCAACTCGTTGACGGCCCGCACCGAGACCGCGTCCATCAGCTCCATCAGCGACGGGGTCAGACCGCGCGCCATCACCTCGCAGACCGCCGCACCGGCAGCGTCCGCGCTCGGGAACTCCGCCGCCAGCGCCAACTGCGGAGCGGGCGCCGGCCGCAGCGACAGAACCGCCCGGACCACCACACCGAGCGTCCCCTCCGAGCCGACGAACAGCCTGGTCAGGTCGTACCCGGCCACGCCCTTCGCCGTCCGGCGCCCGGTGGACAGCAGCCGCCCGTCCGCCAGTACCACGTCCAGCCCGAGCACGTACTCGCTGGTGACGCCGTACTTCACGCAGCAGAGCCCGCCCGCCCCGGTACCGATGTTGCCGCCGATCGTGCAGGACTCCCAGCTGGACGGGTCCGGCGGATACGAGAGCCCCAACTCCTCGACAGCACGGGAGAGTTCGGCGTTCACCACGCCGGGCTCGACCACCGCGATCCGGTTCACCGGGTCGATCTCCAGGATCCGGTTCAGCTTCACCAGCGACAGCACGACGCAGCCGTCCACCGCGTTCGCCGCACCCGACAACCCGGTCCGGGCCCCCTGCGGCACCACCGGCACGCGCAACCCGGTCGCGGTGCGCAGCACGTGCTGCACCTGCTCGACCGTCTCCGGGAACACCACCACCGCGGGCTGCCCGGCCGCGCAGAAGCCCGCCATGTCGTGGCGGTACGCGGCGGTCACGTCCGGATCCACCACGACGGCCCCCTCCGGGAGGCCCTGCGCCAGTCGGTCCGTCAGATCACTCATCGCCGCCTCCACTCGCCGCCCGCCCGCCTCCACCTCCGCACTCTGCCCGGACGACCGGGGCCGGGCAAGTGGGCCGCGGGGCGGTCGGGGAACAGGAGGCGAACGGACCGGGGAACGCGGGGTGGCTCAGGCCCGGCGGAGAGCCGGGGCGGCCAGGGCGGTGAGCCCGGCGGCGGCGGTGGCCAGGGCGCAGAGCAGGGTGGGCAGGGCCGCGCCCGCCGCGTCCGCGAGCAGGCCCAGCAGGGAGTTCGAGAGCACCAGCGCCAGGCTCTGCACGAGCGTCAGCAGTGCCTGGACCCGGGAGAGATGGGTCGGCGGCGCGCCGGCCAGCACGAGCGGGCCGAGGTGGCAGGCGAACAGCCCCGAGCCGAGGCCCGCCACCGCGCTGCCGGCCACCGCCGCCACCGGCCCCGCGGCCGACGCCAGCAGCGCGATCCCCACCGAGGCCACGCAGAGCCCGGCCGCCGCCCCCACCCCCGCCCGGGGCAAGGTGCCCCGCCGGGCGATCAGGCCGGCCACCGCCAGCACCCCGGCCGCCTGGCCGCCGCCCACCAGTCCCGCCGTCCCGGCCGCCCAGCCGTGCGTCCGGGCGAGCAGCGGACCGAGCAGCGACACCACCGGCAGCAGCGCCCCGGCCGCCGCGCCGGTGAGCAGCAGGGCGGCCCGCAGCAGCGGGTCGGCCACGGCGAGCCGGACGCCGGACGCCGCCTCGCGGAGCAGTCCGGCCCGCGGACCGGACGGCCCGTCCTCCGGGGGCCGCACCCGCAGCAGGACCAACAACACGACCCCGAAACTCGCCGCGTCCGCGAGCGCCGCGCAGGACAGCCCGCCGGCCGCGACCAGCAGGCCGCCCAGCGGTGCGCCGAGCAGGACGGCGCTCTGCCCGCCGGCCTGCCGCAGGGCGAGCGCGCGGGGCAGCCGGTCCGCGGGCACCAGCCGGCGGGGCATCGAACCGCCGGCCGGGAGGTAGAAGGCGTCGACCGTCCCGATCACGGCCGCCGCCGCGACCAGCAGCCACAGCGGCGTCCCCCGGGAGGCCGCCACCAGCGCCAGCGCACCGGTCGCGACCAGCATCACCGTGTCCCCGGCGAGCATCACCCGACGGGCGCCGAAGCGGTCCGCGACCGCGCCGCCCAGCAGGACCAGCGCGGTGCGCGGCACCGTGATCGCCGTCAGGACCAGCCCGGCCGCGCCGCCGCCGTGCGCGGAGGCGGCCCAGCCGAGGGCGAAGTACAGCGCGGCGTCGCCCAGCAGTCCGGCCTGGACACCGGCCAGCCAGAGCAGGTACCTCCGCGGCAGCGCGGCCCGCGAACCGACAGTGGCAGTGGCAGTGGCAGTGGCAGTGGTCATGCCGGGCGACGCTAGGGCCCTCGACCCGGTCGAGGGCAAGCGCGGCTACCGCCGGACCACCGGCTCCTGCAGCTCGGTGACCCACCCGGCCCGGTCCTCCGGGCACTCCAAGTACAGCTCCCGGGCGTAGCCGGCCGAGCGGTAGCCGTTCTCCTCGATGAAGCGGGCCAGTTCCTGGCCGGTGCCCAGCACGTCGTCCATCGGGCCGCGGTGCACGATCGTCGCCGCCTCCTCGATCGGCGGCAGGTCGAGCACCTCGAAGTCGTGCTCACCCGGCCGCACCGACGGGCCCACCGGGACGGCCACCAGGACCAGCACCGAGCCGTTGCCCTCCGGCGCGTCCTGGTAGCGGGCGACGGACGGGCCGGCCGCCTCGACCCCGGCCGCGGCCAGCCTCCGGCACAGTTCGGCGAACAGCGGCCCGATCACCGGGCCGATGTCCTCCGGCTCGTAACTCGCGGCCGCACCGGCCAGTTGGGCCACCCGGACGGACGGCACCGGCTTCACCACGACATCGTGTGCGGACATGGTCCCCTCGCTCTCGATCGTTCGGAGCCTCGCCTCCACCCGGGCGAGCCGCAGCTCGTCGGCGGCGATCGCCTCGGCGAGCTGGGCCCGCCGCAGCCGCAGCATGCCGCGCAGTTCGGCCGCGTCCACCTGCTCGTCCAGGACGGCGCGCACCTGCTGCAGGGTGAAGCCGAGCTCCTTGAGCGCGATCACCCGGTTGAGCCGGGCCAGTTGGGACGCCTCGTAGGAGCGGTACCCGCTGACCGGGTCCACCCGGGCGGGCCGCAGCAGCCCGATCGCGTCGTAGTGGCGCAGCATCCGTACCGACACCCGGCCGTGGCTGGCGAAGTCTCCGATGTTCAACATGGTGCGACCACTCCATCCCCTGCCACCGTGTCAGGGTCAACCCGGCCGCCCGCATCCGTTCCACGACGGTTCCGCGGCCTGCGCCCGCGACCGCCCGGGAAACACCGAGGGCGGGTGCCGAGCGAACTCGGCACCCGCCCTGAGCAGGTGGTTCTCCTACCGGCGGAGAGCGTGGGATTCGAACCCACGGTACGGGGTCACCGCACGACAGTTTTCAAGACTGTTCCCTTAGGCCGCTCGGGCAGCTCTCCAGGCGGAGGTCAGCCTAACGGGTCCGGCGGGGTTCGGCGCACACGTTTCGGTGCGGGCGGGGGTCACGGCTGGTCGCCCTCGCGCTGACCGAGGGTGACCTTGGTGTTGAGGGTCTGGCCGTTGCGGGTGTACTCGACGTCGACGGTCTCGCCGGGCTTGTGCGTCCAGATCCGGCTGACCAGGGCCGGGCCGTTGTCGATCGGCACGCCGCCGAGCTTGGTGATGACGTCGCCCGGCTTGAGGCCGGCCTTGTCGGCCGCACCGCCGGGGGTGACGGCCGGCTGGCCCTGGATGTCCTTGGTCTGGATCTGCGCGCCGTCGCCCTTGTAGTCGTCGTTGCGCAGCACGTCGAGCTTGGCGTAGACCGGCTTGCCGGTCTTGATCAGGGTGTCCGCGACCCACTTGGCCTGGTTGATCGGGATGGCGAAGCCCAGGCCGATGCTGCCGGCCCGGCCGTTGGCGGAGGCGTTGGACTGGATCGCCGAGTTGATGCCGACCACCGCGCCGCCGGAGTCGAGCAGCGGGCCGCCGGAGTTGCCGGGGTTGATCGAGGCGTCGGTCTGCAGGGCGTTCATGTACGAGGCCTGCGAGCCGGTGTCGTCGCCGGAGGCCACCGGGCGGTCCTTGGCGCTGATGATGCCGCTGGTGACGGTGGACTCCAGGCCGTACGGCGCACCGATCGCGACGGTGGCGTCACCGACGTTGACCTTGTCGGAGTCGGCCAGCGGCAGCGGGGTCAGCTTGCTCTTCGGCGGGTTGTCGATCTTGACCACGGCGACGTCGTAGCCCTCGGCGTGGCCCAGCACGGAGGCGCTGTAGGAGCTGCCGTCGGCGAACTTGACGGTCAGTTTGCCGCCGTTGAGGGTCGGCGCGACCACGTGGTTGTTGGTGAGGATGTGGCCCTCGGTGTCGAAGACGAAGCCGGTGCCGGTGCCCGACTCGCCGTTGCCCTGCGCCTTGATGGTGACGACGCTGGGCAGCGCCTTCTGCGCGATGGCGGCGATCGAGCCGGGGGCGGGCTCGTTCTTCTGGGTGTCGCTGGCCTGCACGGTGGTGCTGCGGTGGTCGTTCGCGGAGCTGTCGCGGTCGGCGTTGTCGGTGGCGGTCACGCCGAGCACGCCGCCGGCCACACCGGCGACCAGCGCGACGGCCGCGATCAGGGCGACCAGGCCGCCGCGCTTCTTGCGCGGGCCGCCGGGGCCGGCCGGACCGCCGGGGTAGTCCGCCGGGTAGCCGAGCGGGCCCGCCGGGCCGCCGGGGTAGCCCGCGCCGCCGGAGGTGGAGTCGTGGGTGGGGCCCCAGCCGCCGAGCGGCTGACCGGCCCCGAAGGGGTGGTGGCCGTGCGCGGCGGGGGCGGCGGGCGCGACCGGAGCGGCGCCGTAGCCCTCGTGCGCGGCGGGGGCGGCGGGCACGGCCGGAGCGGCGCCGTAGCCCTCGTGCGGGCCGGCCGCCGGGACGCCGTGGGTCGGGGTGGCGTACGGGTTGTCGGCCGTCGGCGGCAGCGCCGGGGCGGGCGCGGCGGCCGGGGCCACCGGAGCCTGCGGGGCGGGCGGCAGGACCGGCGGCGGCGCGTCGATGTAGCCGGTGACCGGGTCGACGGCCGGCTGCTCGGCGGCGGGCGCCGCAGGGGCCGCGGGGGCCTCCGGTGCGGGCACCTTGGTGAAGGCGACGGTGGGCTTGTGCCCGCCCTCGGCCGGGACACCCTCGGCCGCGACGGCGTCGACGGGCGGCGCCGCCTCGACGGGGGCGGCCTCGACGGCGCCCGACTCCGGCTCGGGCACCCGCCGGAAGGCCATGGTCGGCTGGTGCCCACCCTGAGCGGGGCCTTCGGAAGCGGACTCGGCCGCCCCCGGCCCGGCGGGCTGCTCCCCCTGCGGCCCGGTGGGCCCAACCTCGCGCTCGGTGCTCACGGACGACCTCCATAGCTGGCAGAACCAAGGACCATAGTTTTTCGCACTGTCGATTCGATTGCCGTAAGGACCCCTCTGAAGAACTCATAAGAATCCTTAGCCGACGCAGACGCCGACACCCGACACCGGCACCGACGCCAGCACCGACGGCCGAGGCTCCCCTCCCCCGCCGGGCGTCCCGCGATGCGGACCGCGCACCCTCGGCCTTGGGCGATCGCCCCCGTGCCGGTTAGCCTGTCGCTCCAAACTGACACGCGGGAGCTTGGACCCACCAGGCTGAGAGTGCGCATGTCGACCGTACGCCACACGAGTGACGGACGGTCGAGGGGGCGCTGACCGCCGGAACCTGTCCGGGTAATGCCGGCGTAGGGAGTATCGGCCATGCCGCCTGCTTCGCCATCCTCTTCTTCGGGCGCGAACGTTCCCGCCCCCGGCGCGGACGCCTCCGCCGCGGGCGCGACCGCCGTCCTGGAGCGCCCCGAGCACGTCGAAGCGCCCCTGGTGCTGGACACCGAGCCGCCGCGCACGCTCCGCTTCCGGGACCACTTCGCGCTCTGGATGAACCTGGGCGTCAGCCTGATCGGCTTCTCCACCGCCGCTACCGTGCTCGGCGCCCCCGGCAGCGAGCTGTCGCTGGCCGCCGCGGTGACCGCGATCACGGTCGGTACGGCGGTCGGCACCGCGATGCTCGGCGTGGCCTCGCTGATCGGCGCCCGCACCGGCGCCCCCGCGATGGCGAACCTGCGCGGGCTGTTCGGCACCCGGCTGTCGTACCTGCCGACGGTGCTGAACATCGTGCAGTGCATCGGCTGGGGCGTGTTCGAGCTGCTGACCATCTCGGCGGGCGCGCAGACCGTCGCGCACACCACCGGCTACCGCTGGCTGTTCGTCCTGCTCGCGGGCGCGCTGACCACGGCGCTGACCATCTGGCCGCTGGGCTCGATCGCGGTGCTGCGCCGCTTCGTGGCCGGGGCGGTCGCGGTGGCGATGGTGTACTTCACCGTCCAGCTGGGCCGCCAGGGCGTGCCGGACCCGGGGGCGGGCAACTGGCACGGCTTCCTGGGCGCCACCGACGCGATGATCGCGGTGTCGGTCTCCTTCGTCCCGCTGGCCGCCGACTACACCCGGCACTCGCGCACCCCGCGCTCGGCGTTCTGGGGCAGCTTCTCCGGCTACACGATCGCCCAGGTCTGGTGCTACGTGCTCGGCCTGATGGCGCTGCTGCAGTCGGACGGCGATCCGAACCGGATCTTCGACTCCTTCCTCGGGGTCTGGGCCGGCTGGCTGTTCCTGCTGGTGCTGGTGCTGCGCGAGACGGACCAGTCCTTCGCCAACGTGTACTCGACGGCGATGTCGGTGCAGAACCTGCTGCCGAAGGTGGACCGCCGGGTGCTCTCCGGCGCGATCGGCGTGCTGATCACCGTGCTGGCGCTGCGGATCGACGAGTTCACCGACACCTACTACGGCTTCCTCGGTCTGATCGGCTCGGTGTTCGTGCCGCTGCTGGCGGTGCTCGTGGTGGACTACTTCCTCGGCGCCGGGCGGCGCGGCTGGGACCTCTCCGCCGACGCGCCGTCCCGCTGGCCGATGCTGCTGCCGTGGGCCCTGGGCTTCGCGGTCTACCAGTTCATCGCACCGACCAAGGTGGCCGGCTGGTGGACGGACTTCTGGACCTCGGCCCAGGAGTCGCTGCACTTCACCCCGCAGGAGTGGACCTCCGCCTCGCTGTTCGCCTTCCTGGTGCCCGCCCTGGTCACCTGGGCGCTCACCCCGCTCTCCCGCCGCGCCGACCGGCACTGAGCGCCCCCGCCCCGCGCCGGGCGAAGCGGGGGCGGCCCGGCCCCGCGGGCCCGGCCGGGACGGCCCCGCGGGAAGGAAGACGGCCCCACAGGTTGGGGCCGTCTTTGTCCGCGCTTCACCTGTGCCGCCTATCGTTGGGCCTGTGACCAGCCCAGACCTGTCCTCGCCGGCGGCGCGCACCGTGCCGTCCGTCCAGGTGATCGCCCACCGCGGTTCCTCCCACGCCCTGCCCGAGCACACCCTCGCGGCCTACCGGCGCGCGCTCGACGAGGGCGCCGACGCGCTGGAGTGCGATGTCCGGGTCACCGCCGACGGCGCGCTGGTCTGCGTGCACGACCGCCGGATCGGCCGGGTCTCCAACGGCCGGGGCACCGTCTCGGCGATGACCCTCGCCGAGCTGGAGGCCTACGACTTCGGCGCCTGGAAGACCGGCCGCCCCAGCGTCGACCCGGAGCTGCGCGGCGTGCTGCGGCTGGAGCGGCTGCTGGAGCTGGTGGTGGAGTGCGGCCGCCCGGTGGACCTGGCGATCGAGACCAAGCACCCGGTGCGTTTCCGCGGCCGGGTGGAGGCCGAGCTGCTGCGGACGCTGGAGCGGTTCGGGATCGGCGCGACCCGGGGCGGCGACCGCCCGTCCGCCCGGATCATGAGCTTCTCCTCGATCGCGCTGAACCGGGTGGCCGCCGCCGCGCCGCAGTACCGGCGGGTGTTCCTGTTCGAGCGGACCCTGCCGCTGCTCGGCCGGCTGCGCGAGGGTTCGCCGCTGCCGGGCGGGGCGCGGATCGCCGGCCCGGGCATCGAGCTGGTGCGGGCCCGCCCGCAGCTGGTGACCAGGCTGCGCGAGCTGGGGCACGAGGTGCACGTGTGGACGGTGGACGAGCCGGCCGACGTCGAGCTCTGCCTGGAGCTCGGGGTGTCCGCGATCATCACCAACCGGCCCGCGGAGGTGCTGGCGCAGCTCGGCCGGTGATCCGCCGGCGCGTCCGGGGCCGCACCCGCCCGAACCGGTCGCCCCGAACCGGTCGCCCCGAACCGGTCGCTCCGTCCGGTCACTTGCGTCCGGTCGGCCCGGTCGGATCCTCCCGATCCGATCACTCCGGTCCGATCACTCTGGTCGGCAGTCAAACCTTCCTTGCGCGAAATTGCCGGAATTCTTGCACCCGGGCGACAGAGGGTGAGCACGGAATGACCTGATGTCGACCGTCGGTCGCCGCACTCGAAATGGGCTCGCGGGATCGTCCGGTGCTCGTTTCCGACGCATTACCAAGGGGCATCTCTCCCTCGGCATACGCTGAAGGAGGTCCGGGGGTGGCGTTGATGGTGGCGCGTGAAGTGCCGACTTCATCGACCATGGCAGTGCCGCACGGCCCAGCGAGTGTCGGGGTCGCACGGCGCCGACTGCGTCGAGATCTGGGTGACCGGCAGATACCGGAACCGGTCATCGATGATGCTGTTCTGATCCTTTCCGAGCTGTTGAGCAACGCCTGTCGATACGCCCGTCCGCTCGGCCCGCTGCCGGCCCTGGGCCGCAGCGGCCGGGCCGAGGTGCTCGGGCAGGTGCTGGTCGGCGTCCCGTCCGGGACGCGCGCCGCACCGGGCGGCCGGGAGTCCGCCGAGGGCTCGGACGAGCCGGACGGCGGCGTGCTGGTCCGCTGGCAGATGCACGCCGACGGGGTGCTCACCCTGGAGGTCACGGACGGCGGGGCGGCCACCCGGCCGCTGCCCGCGAGTCCCTCGCTGACCTCGCGCGGCGGCCGCGGCCTGAGCATCGTCGACCAGCTGGCCAGCGACTGGGGCGTGCGCGACGCCCCCGGCGAGGTCACGGTCTGGGCGGCGCTGCCCGCCCGGGCCCGGCACGCCCGGCGCACCGGGGGCGATGCCCGTAGCGCGTGAGCCGGGCGCGGGGAATGTGTCGTTAGGCTTCCCGGAACACAGGACCACCGTTTCCGGGAGAGCCGCAGCATGGGCAAGAAGGCCGCCAAGAAGGCGCCGCAGCGCCAGTCCACCACCGCCGTCACGGGCGAGATCCCCGTGGTCGGGGCCCGCGAGGACTGCCCCTGCGGCTCCGGCCGCCGGTACAAGGCGTGTCACGGCCGGGAGGCCTCGCACGCGGTGCAGGAGCTGGTGCACCGCCCGTTCGAGGGCCTGTCGGGCGAGGCCGACTGGGTGGCGCTGCGCGAGCTGGTGCCCGCCGCCACGGTGCCGCTGACGCTGGCCGCCGGGGTGGCGGACGGCGCCACCGGTGACGTCCCGTCGGTGACCCTGGCCACCGTGCTGCCGCTGGCCTGGCCGGCCCTGCGCCGCCAGGACGGCTCGATCCTGCTCGGCCTGCAGACCCAGTCCGCCTCCGGCGACCTCAGCCGCGACCTCGCGGACGCCCTGGAGCTGGCCCTGGCCACCGAGCCGGGCAGCCCGGTGCCGGCCCGCCGGACCGTCCCGGGCGGGCGCCGCCTGCAGGACCTGCTGGACGCCGGGGCCGCGTTCACGCCCACCGTGCACACCGGCTTCGAGTTCTGGCTGGAGGACGCCGAGGCCGCCACCGGCGAGGTCGCCGCCTCCCTGGAGCGCGCCAACGCCTCGGCCATCCCGACCGAGAAGCTCGCCGGCGTGGACTCCGCCTACTGGTGCGGTACTCCGGACAAGAACCACCTGCGCTGGGTGATGACCGTGCCGGAGGAGCAGCTGCTGGACGCGCTGGCCCGGCTGAACGCGGCCGGCGAGGCCTCGCTCGGCGCGGACACCCGCCTGGTGGGCTCGTTCCGCGCGCACGGCCTGACCGTCCCGGTGTGGGACCTCCCGCTCGCGATGACCGCCGACGACTGCGAGAAGCCGGCCGCCGAGTTCGCCGAGCGGCTCGCCGCCGTGCTCGCCGACGGGACCCCGCTGACCGCCGAGGAGCGGCGCGCCCGCGCGAACCTGGTGAACCGTCAGGTCACCCTGAACTAAAGCGCGCAGGATCCGCGTGATACGCGTCACATTGTCGCGGTGAACGCGCAATTTCCGGGCGTGGAGGGCGTCTTGGAAATTGGCGCGGGCGCAGATCCTTGTTACTGTCTAAAGAGTCCGGCCGCTGGTGCATCCCCCGTCGCCAGCGGCCGGATCTTTTGTTTTTCCGGAACGCCCCGGTGAAGGCCCCGGCGGAGGTCCCGGCGCGAGCCCTCGCACAGGCCCCGGACCCGCCCCACGCACAGGCCCCGGACCCGTCCCGCGGACGGCCCCGGCGCCCCGCCCGGCACCCGCGGTCCTCAGTAGGCCGAGCGTCCGCTGTCCAACCGGACCGCCGCCTCCACCAACTCCCCCAGCAGCGGCCCGACCTGCGGCAGCCAGACCCCGCCGCCGGCGCCCGGCCGCGGTGCCAGCACCCAGCGCACCCTCCCCCGGCCCCCGGCCGCGCCGCCGGGCGGCAGCGCCAGGAAGCCACCCGGCCCGTGATAGCGCAACGAGCCCGGAACCCAAGGGAGTTGGGCGAGCATCTCACCGAGCACGTCCAGCGAGTACGGGGCCACCAACAGCGCGTAGCGGCCCGGCATCGCCAGCACCGGTCCGAGCGGCAGCCGCAGCGCTCCCAGGTAGACCAGCGCCCGGGCGCCGGCCGCCGCGGGCAGGCTGACCGCCGAGACCGTGGAGCCGGTGGCGGCCAGCACCGGCGCGTCCGGGCTCTGCCGCTCCCACCACCAGCGCACCATCCGGGCGTCCGTGGTGGCGGCCAGCAGCGAGGGGTCGTGGGGGTGCGCGCCGGGGACGGTGCAGTCCAGGTCGCCGCAGGAGCACCGGCCGTCGCGCAGCACGGCGCCCGGCACCACGGGCCAGCGGTGGTCGACGGCGGCCGCCAGGGCCGCGGCGAGCCGGGCGGAACGCTCCTCCGACCGGTCCTTCGGATTCTCACGCATGGCGCTCGTTCCTTTCCCTGACCGCTCGGTTCGCTCCGCCCCGCCGGCGTCCGTCGGGATCCTCCGTGCGGGCCCGCCGCGGCACGGTTCCCGGGCGGCGCGGCGCGGGGCGGGCGGCAGGGCGGGCGGCGCGGCTTCGACGTGGAGCGGGTGTGGAGCACGACATGAAAGGGCCGCGCACCAGCACAGCCCTTGGAACGAGAATCCCGTACGCGACGGATGGACGCCGCCCGGGCACGCTTGGTTCCACCGTACGAGTGAGAGAGTTCCGGCCAGCCCGGCTCACGGGCGGCACGGACATACGATCCGGACGGCCGCCCGGGCCGTCCTCCCGGTTCTGCCCGTTCGCGGCCCGCTCCATGCCTCCCGGCCCGACCGGCGCGCGTACCAACCCCGCGCGCCCCCCGACCGGGTCGCGATGGATGTGGAACAGGCCACCGCGTCGTCCTGGATCTGGACATGCCCCGAATGGCCTGTGTAGAAGTGGTGGCATTGCTGTCGATCAATGACGAGTAGTAGCGAATCGAGGCGAAACGCGCCCTAAGGCCGTGCTCGCTCCACATTGGCCGTATCTGGGGGTTTCGCATGGCACGTAGCACCGCGTCAGGAGTGACGGCATGAACGAGTCCCACCCGTCGACGGCCCTCCCGTCGACGACGACCGCCGAGCCGGGCGAACCCGGCTGCGCAGGCGGGCTCACCGTCCTCGACCTGCCGGACCTGCCCGGCCCCGTCGACGCCCTGGACGGCACCACGGACGCCCGCACGGCGCCGTCCGCCGCCGTGCAGGACCGTTTGGCCGGACGCCTGTCCGAAATCACCAGCCTGCACGAGCACACCGAGCGGCTCGCCCGCACCCGCGGCCTGGCCGCCACCCTGGACACCGTCCTCGCCTCCGGCGCCGCCCTGCTCGGCGCCCGGCGCGGCGTGCTGGTCACCAGGCGGCCCGGCGGCGGTCCCGGACAGCCGGTCGGCTTCGGCCTCGACCGCGCCAGCCTCGGCGCCCTGGAGACCGTCCCGACCGAGCAGAGCCTGCTGGCCCGGCTGCTGCGCGAACGGGACCGGCCCGCCCGGCTGCACTCCCGCGACCTCGCCGAGGACCCGGCCATCGGCGCCCGGCTGCGCGAACTCGCCGTCCACCTCGGCCTCGGCGGCGCCTACGGCCTGCCGCTCGCCACCGCCGAGGACGGCCCGCTCGCCGCCGCCCTCTGGTTCTACGACGAGCCCGCCGAACCGACCGAATGCCAGCGCGAACTGGCCCGCCACTACTGCGAGATCGCCGCCCCGCTGCTCGCCAAGCAGTTGGAGGCGGACCGGATCGCGCGCACCACCGAGGCGCTGCGCCGCGGCCTGCTGCCGGACCGCCTCCCCCAGGCCGCCGGGCTGCGGCTGGCCGCCCGGCTCGTCCCCGCCGGGCTGGAGCGCTCCGCCGGCAGCGACTGGTACGACGCGATCCCGCTGCCGGACGGCACCATCGGCCTCACCGTCGGTTCCGTCTCCGGCGACGGCCCCGGCGCGGGCCCCGGCTCCGCCCCCGGCGCGGCCGCCGCGATGGGCCGGGTCCGGGCCGCGCTGCGGGCGTACGCGGTGCTGGAGGGCGAGGACCCGGTCTCCGTCCTGGGGGACCTGGAACTGCTGCTCAAGACCACCGAGCCGAGCCGCTCCGCCACCGCCGTCTACGCCTGGGTCGAGCCCGAGGAGCGCCGGGTCACCCTGGCCGGCGCCGGGCACTGCCCGCCGGTCCTGGTCGGCCGGCACGGCGCCGAGTTCGTCGAGACCTCGCTCTCCGCCCCGCTCGGCATGCTGGCCTGCTGGGAGGCCCCCGGGGTCGAGTTCACCGCCGAGCGCGGAGACACCCTGCTGCTCTACACCGAGGGCCTGGCCCGCCGCTTCGGCCCGACCCTGCACGCCGGGCAGGCCAACCTGCGCCGCGCCGCCGCCGACGCCCCGCGCGACGTGCGGATCGACCCGGACCGGCTCTGCGCCCACCTGCTGGCCGTCTGCCCGGCCCCGCCGGCCGCGGGCACCGCCACCGACGACCTGATGCTGCTGGCGGCCCGCTTCGAGTGAAGGTTCGGACCCGAAAGGGGCGGGCGGCCCGGCGTCCGTACCATGGACGCACGGCCGCCCGCGCGTGTCGCGATCCGACACCTCCCCCGAGGGGCGGCGGTACCACCCCCCAAGGAGGCGTTGCACGTGACCGAGGACCGTACCCCCGCGGTGGCCGAGAACCCCGAGGCCGAGGGCGGCGAGGAGCCCGAGCAGCACAAGGGCCGCAAGAACGGTCTCTACGGCGAGATCTCCGACGAGCTGGCCGCCTCGATGAAGTCCGGCTGGGCCGACACCGAGCTGCACGGCCTCTCCCCGGTCGCCCAGGCCCCGTACGCGGCCGAGCGCCGCGCCGCGCTCTCCGCCGCCTTCCCCGGCGAGCGCCTGGTCGTCCCGGCCGGCAACCTGCGGGTCCGCTCCAACGACACCGACTACGCGTTCCGCGCCTCCAGCGAGTACGTCCACCTCACCGGTGACCAGACCGAGGACGCGGTGCTGGTCGGCGAGCCGACCGGCGAGGCCGGCCACGCGTTCGTGCTCTACCTGCTGCCCCGCTCGAACCGCGAGAACGGCGAGTTCTGGCTGGACGGCAACGGCGAGCTGTGGGTCGGCCGCCGGCACAGCCTGAGCGAGCAGGAGCAGCTGCTCGGCCTGCCCGCCCGCGACGTGCGCCAGGCCGCCGAGGAGCTGGCCGCGAAGGCCGCGGACCCCGCCGTGCCGACCCGGATCGTCCGCGGCTACGACGCCGGCCTGGAGGCCGCGCTCGCCGACGCCCTGGACGAGGACAAGGACGCCGGCTTCAAGGAGTTCCTGAGCGGCCTGCGGCTGGTCAAGGACGCGTGGGAGATCGGCGAGCTGCGCGCCGCCTGCGACGCCACCGTCAAGGGCTTCACCGACGTGGTCCGCGAGCTGGGCCAGGCCGTCGCCACCTCGGAGCGCTGGATCGAGGGCACCTTCTGGCGCCGCGCCCGGGTCGAGGGCAACGACGTCGGCTACGGCACCATCGCCGCGGCCGGCCCGCACGCCACCACCCTGCACTGGGTGCGCAACGACGGCGACGTGCGCCCCGGCGAGCTGCTGCTGCTGGACGCGGGCGTGGAGACCAGCACCCTCTACACCGCCGACGTCACCCGCAGCCTGCCGATCAACGGCCGCTTCACCGGGCTCCAGCGCCGGATCTACGACGCCGTGTTCGACGCCCAGGAGGCCGGCATCGCCGCGGTGCGGCCCGGCGCCCGGTTCCGCGACTTCCACGAGGCCTCGCAGCGCGTCCTGGCCGAGCGGCTGCTCGCCTGGGGCCTGCTGGACGCCTCGGTGTACGACGTCGAGAAGGTCCTGGAGCTCGGCCTCCAGCGCCGCTGGACCCTGCACGGCACCGGCCACATGCTCGGCCTGGACGTCCACGACTGCGCCCACTCGCGCCGCGAGGAGCACGTCGACGCGCTGCTGGTCCCCGGCATGGTGCTGACCGTCGAGCCCGGGCTGTACTTCCAGCAGGACGACCTGACCGTGCCGGAGGAGTACCGCGGCATCGGCGTCCGGATCGAGGACGACATCCTGGTCACCGCCGACGGCAACGAGAACCTCTCGGCCGGCCTGCCCCGCAGCGCCGAGGACGTCGAGGCCTGGATGGCCTCGCTCGCCTGAGCCGCCGCACGACGGCCGTGACGAGGTCACGGTGAAGGGCCCGGCCTCCCGAGCAGTGGGAGGCCGGGCCCTTCGGCTTCGGTGCGGGCGGCTGTTACCGGCGGCCCTGGGGGTCGAAAGCGTGCCGGCGGGCGGCCTGGTGGCCGTTCGCCTCGGCACCCACCTGGACGTCCACGTCGAACTGCGGGGCCTGCTTCATGGTGATCCGGAAGGAGTACTCGACCGAGTCGCCCCAGCGGTTGGCCTCCAGCCCGGTCGGGGTGACCGCGGTCAGACCGTTGCAGTCCTCGCGCACCTCGACCGGCTTCCAGGCGCCGCCGGCCATCACCTCCAGCGTGACGTCGTCCGGGGTCAGCCAGTTGGCGCTCGACAGGCCCACCACGGGGTGCAGGTTCGCGGTGCCGTCGGGCGCGGCGACCACGAAGCCGAACTCGGCGGGGGTCGTACCGACCTTGAGGCTCGACGCCGACACACCGGTCACCTCCGGGGCGTGGCGGTCGACGACCACGGCGTTCAGCTCGGCCTTCGCCATGTCGCGGTAGTCCGCGGAGTTCGGCACGGGGGCGTCCGCCTCGATCGTGATCCGGCCCGGACGGTTGGCCGAGGACAGCTGCATCCGGTACTCGATGGTCCGGCTCTCACCGGCGGCGAGCGTGAAGGCCCCGTCCTTCCGGTTGATCACGTAGTCCATCCCGGTGCCCGCGCTGAGGTTGTCCAGCTTCTTCCAGCCCGAGGCGTCCTTGCGCTCCAGGGTGCCCTCCGCCATCGCGATCATCGAGCAGGGCGCGCCCTCGTACAGCTGGGTCGACACCACCGGGGCCACGTTGCGGGTGCCGGTGGCGTCGTTGTTCTTCCAGGTCACGGAGAAGGACACCAGGTCGTTCAGCTCGATCTGCTGGTTCTCCTTCAGGCCGCCGAAGGTGATGCCGACGCCGCTTCCGCCGGGCTGGGCGCCCTTCGGGGCGGCGGGCTTGGCCGGCTTGGCGGGCGCCGGCTTGGCGGCGACCGGCTTGGCCGGGGCCTTCGCGGCCGGCTTGGTCCCGGTGGCGGGGGCCTGTGCCGCGGGGGCGTCGGCGGCGGGTACGGCGGCGGGCGGAGCCGCCTCGGTGGTCGGCGCGGCCGGGGCGGGGGTGGTCGGGACGGCGCCCGCGCCGGGGGTGGCCGAGGAGGTGACGGCCGGGGTGGAGGCGGGAGCGGAGGCGGCGACGGACGCTCCGCCGTTCGTCGGTCCGCAGGCGGCGACACCGACGGCGGCGACGACGGCCAGCGGGACAATCTTCGCAATACGGGCGATAACGGACGCGTTCATGTGACAGTCCCCCCAAGGACACGTGGTGATGAAGGTGATGGTGATCGGATGAACGGGCGCCTGATGTCGCGCCCCGGGGAGCCGGCCCGAGCCCCCCGGCTCCGCCGGCTCGCTCTCCCCGCCTCTCACCCTGATAGACGTCCATCCCCCCGGGGGGTTGCAGGTCGGTTCGAAGAAATTTTCCGCGGACTTCGCCCGGAACGCCGAAAGGCGCCGTGACCAGGGGAGATCCCCGGTCACGGCGCCTCGACGGCCCGCTCGGAACGGCTACTTCACGACCGTCACCGGGACGATCACCTCTTTCAGGGAGGCCAGCGGCGCGGAGCCGTCGTACGGCAGCATCGCCTGGACGGACACCGGCATCGTGCCGGGCCCGTCCAGCTTGTCGAGGCTCATCCGGTACGTCACCGTCCTGGACTCCCCCGGCGCGAGCGAGAACTGGGCCTGCTGGCCCACCATGGCGTAGTCCATGCCGCCGCCTATCCCGAGCGGGATCTCCTTCCAGACGCCGGCGTCCTGGCGCTCCAGCTTGCCCCTGTTGATCATGACTATCTCGCTCGGCGGCGTCCCGGCGTACTCCTTCGTGTAGACCAGCGGTTGGAGCTTGTCGTAGGTCTTCAGGCCGGTGTTCCGGTACGTCACCGTGAAGGTCACCGGGGTGCCGTTGGTGGACATCTTCTGTCCGGCGCCGATGCCGCCGTCGACCGTGATCGCAATGTCCTTCGCGCCCTTGTCGGACGGGGTCAGGGACGGCGACTTGTGACCGCTCACGTCCAGGCTGTTGACGATCGCCGTCAGGCCCGACTGGTAGTCGCTCTTGAGTCCGTTCGCCACCACGAAGACCTGGTCCAGACCCATCCCCCACAGCTGGGCGGTGAAGGTGTCCCCGGGCTTGCAGGTGACGTTCCACTGGGTCTTGTCGATCGTCTTGCCGGCCACGGTGGGCTTGGTCCGCACGGGTGCGCCGACCGAGGAGTAGCCGTTCTCGGGGAAGTAGGGCCGGCCCCAGATCGGGCAGTTCGGCTGGTGGCCCCAGCCGCTGTCGGCGACCAGGTCGTCCGTCGTCGGCCAGGCGCCGCCGCCGATCTCGTCCGGGCTGTTGTAGACCACGACCAGGACGCCGTACGGCTCGCACTTCGCCGAGTCCCAGCCCTGCTGCGGGTCGGTCGGAGCGCCCGGGCTCAGGACGCAGACCTGACTGGTCGAGACCGGCACGGTCTTCCAACCGGCCGGAACCTTGAACCTGACACCCCGGAAGGTGTACGAACTCGCCGTACCCGTCGGCGTGTTGGAGGCCGGAGGGGCGGAGGAGGAGAAGCCGCCGGCGGCCGGGACCTCCGGCTCGGCCTCATTCGTGGGGGTGCCCTGGTCGGTGGGGGTGGCCGTCGGGCTGGGCTCGCCGGTCGGATCGGGCGTCGGGCTCGGCACGGCGGTCAGGGTGGCGGCCGGCGGCGGGACCTGGTCCTGGGCGACCGGCTCGCCGTGGAAGGTGAGCACGCCGAGCGCCATGGCGGCGGCCAGGCCGAGCGGCACGGTGACGGCGTACACCGGGCGCAGCCGGCGGATGCGGTTCTTCGGGGGAGCGGCCGGTCGCAGGTCGGCCGCCGTGACCATGGAGGCCCGGGCCGTCATCGCCTCGCGGAGCAGCCGTTCCGTCGGTGTCTCGGCCGGCCCGTCGCCGTCGCCGCCGATGCGGCGGGGGAGCTTGTCGGTCATCGAACCTTCTCCAGGTGCTTTTCCAAGGCGTCCAGAGCGCGGCTGGCAGTGGACTTCACGGCGCCCCGGGACAGTCCCAGGGTCTCGGCAATCTGCGCCTCCGACATGTCGGACCAGTAGCGCAGCACCAGCACCTCACGCTGGCGGGGAGTCAACTCCTGCAGGGCCACCAGCACCCGGCGGTGCTCGTCGTTGAGCACCGCGTGGTCCTCGGCGGACGGGGCGTCGGCCACGTGCGGCGGCACGTACTCGCGGGCGGTCTTGCGGCGGCGAAGCATCGAGCGGGCGCCGTTGACCACCGAGGTGCGCAGGTAGCCGAGGGCGTTGTCGAGGTCGTCCAGCTCCTCGCCGTAGCGCTGGTAGAGCTGGGTGAAGGCGTCCTGCACGACGTCCTCGGCCAGGTCCTGGTGGTCGACCAGCAGGACCGCCATCCGGACCAGACCGAGCCGGTGGGCGTGGTAGAGGTCGGTCAGGGTGGGCCGGTCCTCGGCGGGCTTCCGGCCGCCGCGCAGCAGCCGGAACCCGGAGCGGCGCTGCTTCGCCTCCTGCTCGGTGGCGACGGCGGCGAGCGGCTCGCCGGCCTCCTGTGCGCCGAACAGTGCGGCGACCACTCCGCGAACGGAGAAGCCGCGCCCCCCTGCCTGCACGGCGGTCGGCCCGATGGCCATGGACATTCGCGATTCCGCTTTCCCCCGGGACGGTGACGGCGGCCGCCGTTCCGTCAGGTCCACCTGATCAAGATCGTGATCGGGGGGATCATCCCAGCCGCCCTCTGCCGGGCTCCCTCCGCCCCCGTACCAAAGGACGTGTGACGGAGGTGAAGGTTGCAGTCGGGTTCGAAGAAAATTCCGAAGGGGCCGGGACGGCTACACTCACCGGCGTTCCGCCACCCGTGAGCAGGGGGTTCGCATGGCCGAGCAGAACGTCTCCGGCCCGGCCGGCGCCCCGGTCGCCGAAGCCGCCGTCGGGCCACGGCCGGTGGCCGTCACCATCGGCCGGCGCCCGGAGCCCGTGCACGACGTCGCGGTGTACGCCTTCCCGGGCATGGCACCGTTCGAACTCGGCGTGGTGGTCGAGGTGTTCGGGCTGGCGCGACCCGAGCTGACCGGCCTGCTGGCGGCACCCTGGTACGGGCTGAAGGTGTGCGCCGACCGGCCCGGTACGGCGCTGGAGGCGGTGGGCGGCTTCACGCTGACCGCCCGGCACGGGCTGGACGAGCTGGCCGCGGCCGACACCGTGGTGGTCCCCGGGGTGCCGAACGCGTTCGGCGGCGCGGGGGCACCT
Organism: Kitasatospora sp. NPDC058063; assembly: GCF_042885395.1. Lineage (NCBI taxonomy): Bacteria > Bacillati > Actinomycetota > Actinomycetes > Kitasatosporales > Streptomycetaceae > Kitasatospora > Kitasatospora sp. NPDC058063. Next base: position 390,981 of record NZ_JBHVSD010000001.1, on the reverse strand, counting down.
CCCGGCCGCCAGGGCGGTGGCGTCTCCCCCGCCCTGGTCGAGGCGCTGCGCACCGCGCACGCGCGCGGCGCCCGGATCGTGTCGATCTGCTCGGGCGCCTTCGCCCTGGCCGCCGCCGGGCTGCTGGACGGCCGGGTGGCGACCACCCACTGGCGGTACGCCGAGCTGCTCCAGCAGCGCTACCCGGCGGTGCGGGTCGATCCGGACGTGCTCTACGTGGACAACGGCGACGTGCTGACCAGCGCGGGCAGCGCGGCCGGCATCGACCTCTGCCTGCACCTGGTCCGCCAGGACCACGGCGCCAAGGTGGCCAACACGGTGGCCCGGCGCTTCGTGGTGGCGCCGCACCGGGACGGCGGGCAGTCCCAGTTCATCGAGGCGGCGGTCCGCCCGGTCGAGGAGGAGGACGACGGGATCGCCCGCAGCATGCAGTGGGCGCTGGACCACCTGGCCTCCCCGCTGACCATCTCGCAACTGGCCGGCGCCGCCCGGATGTCGGACCGCTCGTACCTGCGGCACTTCACCGCCCGCAACGGGACCAGCCCGATGCGCTGGGTCGTCACCCAGCGCATCGCGGCCAGTCTGGCGCTGCTGGAGTCGCCGGAGGGGTCGGTGGAGGAGATCGCCGCGGCGGTCGGCTTCGAGAGCGCCGCGACCTTCCGCCACCACTTCGGCCGGGTGATGCGCACCTCCCCGACCGCCTACCGGCGCTCCTTCGGGCGCGGGGCGGCCTGAGCCCGGCACTCCTTCGGGCGCGGGGCGGCGTGGGCGCGGGACGGGCGCGGGACGGCCCGGGCGCGCGGCCTACTGCCCCGCGCGCTTCTCCTCGCGCCGGTCGGCGTTGGCGAGGACGGCGTCGTGCAGCCACTGGGCCAGGCCCGGCGCGATCTTCTCGTAGGCCTCGGTCCAGCGCGGGTCGGAGACGTACAGCCCGGCCAGGCCGCGGTGGATGGTGTACGTGCAGTCGTAGAAGTTCCGGCAGATGTGCTGCCGGTGCTCCTCGGCGAGGTCCGTGGCCACCGGGCCGTCCGCGGGCTCGCCGGCGGTGATCGCCTCGGCCAGACGGTCGTTGAGCCCGGTCATTTCGGCCTGGATCCGCTGCCAGTCGGCCTTGGAGTAGCCGCCGGTGCGGCGCTGCGACTCGGCCCAGGCCGCGGTGTCGCCCCAGCGCTGCTCGGCCTCCTGCTCCCAGTCCTCCTGGTAGTCCTCGCCGAAGATCTCGAACTTCTCCTCCGGGGTCAGCTGAATGCCCATTCTCCGTGCCTCCATGGCGTGTTCGACGGCTGAGGCGAGTTCCTGGAGGTGACTGATCCGGTCGGTGAGCAGCCGGTGCTGCCGCCGGAGGTGTTCGGTCGGGCTGACCGAGTCGTCGTCCAGGATCGCCGCGATCTCCTCCAGGGGGAACCCGAGTTCTCGGTAGAAGAGGATCTGCTGCAGCCGGTCGAGGTCGGCGTCCGTGTACCGGCGGTAGCCCGACCGGGTACGGCCGGCCGGGGACAGCAGACCGATCCCGTCGTAGTGGTGCAGGGTGCGGACGGTCACCTTGGCGATCTTCGCCACGGCGCCGACCGAGTAGCCCTCACTGGTCATCGGAGTTCCTCCCTGGTGCTGACCACCACCCTCGGCTCTCACGTCGCGTGAGGGTCAAGCGGTGAACGGGGGCGGGCCCTCCCGCGTCAGACCCCGGCGCCGGCCGGCACCCGCACGCGCCGCCGCCCGCCCCGCCGGCCGACGGCACCGCCCTCGCCGTCGCCGTCGCCCGGCGCACCGGACCGCGGCCGGCGGGACCGCTGCGCGGGCCAGAACAGCACGTACGCGGCGGAGACCACCACGAAGGCGAGCCGGACGAAACCGCGGGCCGCGTCCGACGGGAGGAACAGCGTGCCGCCGTACAGCGCGGCCAGCGCGATCCAGCTCCACCACGGGACGAGCCGCTTCTGCCCCACCGCGTCCCAGAGCAGGGTGCCGAGCAGGATCGAGGCCGTGTAGTAGGTGTAGACGCTCGGGTCGAGCAGGACGCGGGCGTCCGCGCCCAGCAGCACCACGGCCGGCCAGCGGCCGCGCCAGACGGCGACGCAGCCGAGCCCGATGCCGAGCGCGAACTGGGTCGGCCGGTCCCACCAGGGGGTGGCCGGGTCGGTGACCCCGAACCAGCGCAGCGCGGAAGCGGGCTGGTTCGGGATGGTGAACTTGGCGGCCGCCATGGTGTCCAGGTTGCCCAGGTAGAACGGCAGCCAGGCGATCGCCACCAGGGCGCAGAACCAGAGCGCGGTGCGCAGCCAGGCGGGCCGGGGCAGCGCCAGGATCAGCGGGGCGAAGGCGATCGCCCAGGGCTTGGAGTCCACCGCCAGCGCCAGGAGCACCGCGACCTGGACGGGCTTGCCGCGGGCCAGGGCGTGCGCGGCGAGGGTGGTGAAGAACAGCGCGAGGACGTCGTCCAGGTGCGCGAAGCGGACCGAGACCTCGACCCACATCGGGATGAACGCCAGCCCGGCGATCAGCAGCCGCTGCTGGAGCCGCCGGTGGTTGATCCCGGTGCCGAGGTAGTACAGGGCGGCGGTGCGGCCGACCACGACCAGCATCACCAGGCCCAGCCCGGCGCTCACCGCCTCGGCGATCAGCTCGCCGGTGTGCGGTGCGAACGGGGCGGTGAGCCTGGCCGCGGCCAGGCTCACCGGGCCGATCTGGAGCTCCGGGTGGCGGGCGTAGAGCGACAGGCCGCCGTCGGGCTGATCGCTGAAGAGCAGTTGCTCGCCCTGGCGCAGGTAGTGCCAGGAGAAGCCGCCGCTGGGCTCGACCAGGAGGAACCAGAGCACCGTCCAGGCGGCCAGCAGGACGTGGTGCCTGCGCAGCGGCAACCCGGCGATCCGCCCGGTCGCCGCCTCGTAGTCGGTGGTGGCCCGTGCCGTGCGTGCTGTCCGCACCTGTCCTCTCCCCGCCGTTCCGCCCCCCTCCGGCCGGACATCCTATGTGACGGAGGAGAACCGTCCGCGCCGCCCGCGGATCCGTCCGACGGGACGGTGCGGGCGGCACGGGGGGCTCCGGGGGCGCGGCCGGAACGGCGGGAGCGGGCGTGCCCGGAAACACCGGGAGGGCGGGCCGGGAGGGGACACCGCCCGGGAACGCCGGGAGGGCCGGGCCGGCATCAGCCGCAGCCCGGCCCTCCCGGGCATCGGTGCGCTCCGGGTCAGCCCTGCTGGGCGGACTTGCGGCGGCGCAGCACCACGAGGGTGCCGACACCGGCCGCCAGGACGGCGCCGCCGGCGACCGCGATGGCGGTGGTGTCGTCACCGCCACCGGTCTGGGCCAGGGCCTTGTCGCTGCCGTCGGCGGCGGCCTTGGCCTTGTCGACGGCGGCCGGGGTCAGCGGCGGCGGGGTGATGACCGGGGGCACGACCGGGAAGTCGATCGGGCCCGCGGTGTCGCCGCTGCTCTCGGCCGGAGCCGGGGCGGTGGCCGAACCGGAGGGCTCGCCGGTGGCCGGGGTGGTCGGCTTCTCGGTGGGCTTCTCGGTGGGCTTCTCGGTCGGCTTCTCGGTCGGCTTGCCGGTGGGCGTCTCGGTCGGCTTCTCCGTCGGCGTGGTGGTGGCCGACGAGGAGCTGCTCGGGGTCGGGCTGGGCTTGCCCGTCTGGGTCGGGGTCGGGCTGGGCTTGCCGGTCTGCGACGCGGTGGGCGTCGGGGTCGGCTTGCCGCCGCCGTGCGCCTTGATGACGAAGCCCACGCCGCCGTCGCAGCTCAGGTGGCCGTTGTCGACCGGCTGGTGGCTGGAGTCGTCGAGCTCGGCGGCGAAGACGACCGGGATGACGCCGGCCCGGCCGAGCGGGGCACCGTCGGTGAAGGACGCGCGGACCTTGATCGGGACGTTCTTGCCGCGGTTCACTCCGAGCAGGTCGTCGCCGACCGGGTTGCCGGCCCCGTCGAGGGTGCCGAGCATCATCAGGACGGAGTCGTTCTTCTCCCCGCTCTGGTCGGGGGCGACCACGGCGTTCTGCCACTCGCCCCCGGGGAGCCGGTACTGGACCTTGAGGTCCTTCGCCTGGAGCGAGCCCGCCTTGTTCTTGAACTTGAGCAGCGGGATGAAGACGAAGTCGTGCTTCGTCCTGTTGTCGACCTTGAAGGTGAACTCGCGGGCGTCACCGCCGGCGATGAAGGTGCCGGGCACGCCGTTCAGCGAGAGGTCGAGGCTCGCGTGCGACGCCTTGTCGGCCTGCTGCGCGACGGCGGACGGGGTACCGGTGGCACCGACGGCCATGGCGCCCTGGGCGCCGGCCAGGACGAGCGAGGATGCGAGCGCGACGGCTCCGGCAAGGGCAAAACTGCGACGTATGGACAAGGAGACCTCACGGAAGTGTCCGGGCGAGGCCCGGGGCGCGAGGGGGCGGCCGCAGACGCCACGTACCCCCCGCGAAGCTGAAAGTCCGACGGAGAGTACCGAACGACCCGACCGGTCCGGAAGCCGGGTGGCACGCTACGAATCGAACCCGGCGGCGGAGTGCCCGAATCATCCAACTCTGGCCACTCGTAAGGCTTTTGCGCCTTGCCCCGGGTCGACCTCCGGGGTGCCGCGTGACGGGTACACGCCCGAAGGGCGATAACGCGCGGCCCCCGGCCCGGGGTTCAGCCCGCGAAGAACGACTTGGCCGCGATCACCGCCCGCTCGTCGTCCAGCACCTCGCCCGGGCGGCTGCCGTTGCCGAGCAGCACCCCGCCCCAGCGCATGCCCATGTACTCGGCGGTCAGCCGGAGGGTGCCGATCAGCGGCTCGGCCTTGTCGTCCTCGGTGGCGAGGGCGGTGACGCCCCAGAGCGTGCCGCCGCCCAGCCGGGCCTTGAGGTTCACCCCGGGCACCCGCATCCAGGCCGACCAGTGGTCGAGGTAGAGCTTGGCGCTGGTCGGCAGCGAGTACCAGTACAGCGGCGCGACGAAGACCAGGTCGGTGGCCGCCAGGGTGGCGTCCAGCAGCGTCCGCTCGTGGCCGGCCGGCTCGGGGTAGCTGCCGTCGCCGGTGTGCCGCAGGTCCCGGAAGGGCGGCAGCGGGTGCTCGTCGAGGCGCAGCCAACGCTGCTCGGCACCGGCCGGCAGGCTCGACCCTGCGGCCAGCCGGGCGAGCCGGGCCGAGTTGCCGTCGGCGCGCGCGCTGGCGTCGAGGAACAGGAAACGGCGCGGCGCCTCGGCGCCGGACGGCTGATCGGCCATCAGGACTCCTCCGTCGTGGGTACGGTGCGGACGCAGGAGTGAGCAGCCCTCGAACGCCGGTTTATTCCGCGCCCATGCCAAACCGCGGGCGCGGAGCACCCGGCGCGGGCCGGGGGCGCGGAGCACCGGGCGCGGGCCGGGGGCGCGGAGCACCCGGCGCGGGCCGGGGGCCGGCCCGGCCGACGGTCAGTCGGGCAGTCCGGCCCGGCGGCGGGCGACGGCCGCGACGGCCGCCCAGTCCTTGTCCCCGTCGCCGTGGGCCAGCGCGTCCAGGAAGGCGTCCCGCAGGATGCTGCCGAACGGCAGCGGAACGTTGCGCGCGGCCCCCGCCTCCAGCGCGAGGCCGACGTCCTTGAGTCCGAGCGGCAGCCGGAACCCCGCCGGCTCGTAGCGGCGCTCGGCCACCATCGAGCCGTAGCCGCTGTGGATCGGCCCGGGGAAGAGCGTCCCACTGAGCATCTCCACCAGGTCGGTCGGCCGGACGCCGTGCGCCTCGGCCAGACTGCACGCCTCGGCCATCGACTCGATCGCGCAGGCGATCAGGAAGTTGGCGCTGATCTTGGCCGTGTTGGCCTGCCGGGGGCTCTCACCGAAGTGCCAGGTGCGCTCGCCCATCGCGGCGAACAGCGGCTCGGCCCGTTCCAGCAGTTCGGGCGCGCCCGCGACCAGGATGTTCAGCCGCCCCTCCGCCGCGACCGGCGGACGGCCGAGGACGGGCGCGGCGACGTAGCCGATGCCGTGCTCGGCGTACCGCTCCTCGGCCCGCTCGGCGAGGGCGAGCGAGACGGTGGCCATGTTGACGTGCAGGGTCGCCGCGGCGCCGGCCAGCAGCGCGGGGTCGAGCAGCTGCTCGACCGCCGTGTCGTTGGCGAGCATGGAGACCACCGTGTCGGCGGCGAACACCTCGGCGAGCGAGTCGGCCGCCTCCGCGCCCTCGGCCACCATGGCGGCCACCGGCCCGGGCGAGCGGTTCCAGACCCGTACGGTGTGGCCGGCCCGCAGCAGGCTGCCGGCCATGCCGCGCCCCATCGCACCCAGCCCCACGAAGCCGATCGTCCGCCCGGTCATCCCCGCACTCCCGTCGCCGCACCTGCTCGTGCACGACCGACTGTACGTCAGAACGCCCGCGGGCCGGCCGGTGACCCGGGCGGCGCACCCGCGGCCGGGCAGCGGCTCACGCGCAGGCGCGGGCCGGCATCGGGGTGCGGTCGTCGGCCGCCCCGCGCTCCAGTTCGGCGACCACCCGGCCGCGCAGGAGCTCGTACTGGGCCTGGAGCCGGCCGGGGCGGGCCGGTCGGGCCACCGGGCGGCCGGGACCGACCAGTTCGTCCGGCCCGAACTGCTCACGGGTGAGGTCGATCTCGAAGCCGGTGGCGAAACGGTTCCACCAGTGGAGGTCCGTCCGCACCCCGTCGACGTACACCTCGCCCATCATGAGCTCGCCGCCGAGCAGGTCGTGCACCACCATCGCCGTCACCCCGCACTGGCCGCGGGCGGGATTGTCGGGACGCCAGTGGGCCAGATCCTCGGGCGCACAGGTGTCGACACCCCAGGAGGAGCGGATCGCACGTTCGATGTCGTTGAGGGTCCACGCCGTCATACCGGGAAGCCTGCCACGCGCCACTGACAGTGGCACCGGCTTTTCGAAGGGTCATCCCGTGTTCTGCGGCGACCCTCCCGGTGTTCACCCGAACGAGACCATGACCCGGCCGCCGGCCCTCCCCTCGCGCGGGGCGGTCCGGCGGCCGGGCTCACGTCACTTCGCCAGCTCGGCGACGCCGGCCTGCGCGAACTGCTCGTCCAGGTCGCCGCTGGGCGCACCCGCGACGCCGACGGCCGCGATCGGAGCGCCCTTCGACTGGATCGGGGCACCGCCGGCCAGGAACAGGGTGCCCGGGATGTCCTTCAGGTTCGGGGCCTGGGCCAGCCGCTTGGCCAGCTCCGAGGTCGGGGCGTTCCAGGACACCGCGGTGAAGGCCTTGCGCTCGGCCGAGACCGGGGCCTGCGGGCCGGCGCCGTCGCCCTTCAGCAGCACCCGGGTGACACCGTCGCGGTCGACGACCGCGACCGACACGTGCTGGCCGGCCTTGGTGGCCGCGTCCAGGGCGGCCTGGGCGGCGCGGGTGGCGGCGTCGATGGTCAGGCCGCTGCTCGCGGCCAGGTTCTTGTTCTGGGTGTCGGCCTTCGCCGCCACCGGGACGGCCGGGGTGTCGGTGGACTCGGCGCTCGCCGAGACGGCGCCCACGGTGGCGGCGGCGAGCGCGGCGGCGGCGACGGTGCCGGTCAGCACCCGGGTGCGCACGGAGGTCTTCTTCATGGTCCAGCTCCTCAGCGGATCTGCGGGGTGGGTGTGGCGAGGGGGGGTGTGGCGAGGTGGGGTGGGGCGGGGGTTCGGGGGCCGCCGGGCCGTTGGGGGGATCGCCCGGCGGCGTGCTTCGATCCTCCGCCCGGGGAAGGCGCCGCCACATCGACGGTCCGGCGCGGACGTCCGGGCATGATGGTGGACGCCGGGGTCAACCGATCGGCTGATGCGGCCCCGGGCCGGACGGGTCACCATCGAGGGATCGACGCAGGTCGGTGCGGGGCCGGGCCGCGACGGTACGGGCCGATGCAGGCTGTCCGGGCCGGTGCCGACCGCGCCCGCACCACCCGTTCAGCCAGGAGCCACCCGTGCAGCAGCCCCGCCCGACCGCCGGCCGCGGCACTGCGGAACGCACCGGCACCGGCCGCCGGGACGCCCTCGGCACCCGCACCGGCACCGGCGACACCCGTGACACCGGCGACCCGGACGCGGGCCGGTTGGCACTGCTGCTGGACTCCGCCTTCCTGCTGCTGCTCGCCGCCTCGCTCAACCGCTACCTCAGCCACCACTCCGGCACCGCGCAGGCGCCCTGGGTGATCGGGCTGAGCGCCGCCCTCGCGGTCGCCCGGCCGGCCGGGTCCTGGCTCGACCACCGCCGTCCGCCCGCCCCGGGCCGGCCCCGCCGGTGGCCGCTGGCCCTGGTGGTGGCCCTCTGGGTGGTGCTGGTGCTGCTCGCGCCGAGCTTCGCCTGGTGCGCCGTCCCGCTGATCTACAGCGTGCTGCGGGTGCTGCCGGCGAGGGCGGCCATCCCGCTGGTCGGGGCGCTGACCCTGCTGGTGGTGATCGCCGAGATCCGGCTGCCCGGCGGCACCGACGCCACGCTGGTCCTGCTGCCGCCCGCGGTGGCCGGGCTCGCCACCGGCGTCTTCCTCGTCATGGCCCGGCAGGCCGCCCGGCAGCGCGCGCTGATCGCCGATCTGGTCCGCACCCGGCGCGAACTCGCCGCCACCGAGCGGCGGGAGGGCACCCTGGCCGAGCGCGAGCGGCTGGCGATGGAGATCCACGACACCCTGGCGCAGGGCCTGTCCAGTCAGCAGATGCTGCTCCAGGCCGCCGAGCGCACCTGGGACACCCACCCGGCGACCGCCCGCACCCACGTCCGCACCGCCGCCGAGGTGGCAGCCCGGAACCTGGCCGAGGCCCGCCGCTTCGTCCACGACCTCGCGCCGGTGGAGCTGTCCGACGGCCGCACCCTCGACCGGGCGCTGCGGTCGCTGGCCGAGCGGGAGTCCACCGAGAGCGGGCTGCCGGTCCGCTTCCACCTGGACGGCACGCCGGTGCCGCTGCCCGCGGCCGCGCAGTCCGCGCTGCTGCGGATCGCCCAGGGCGCACTGGCCAACGTCCGTGAGCATGCCGGGGCTTCGGCCGCCGCGATCACGCTGTCCTTCCTCGGCGACCAGGCCGTGCTGGACATCGCCGACGACGGACAGGGCTTCGACCCGGACGCGGCCGGCCCCGGGGGCGGGCGCGGGTACGGCCTGCCGGCGATGCGGGCCCGGCTGCGGCAGCTGGGTGGCAGGCTGACCGTGGAGAGCACGCCCGGTGAGGGCACCGTCGTCTCCGCCGCGATCCCCCTGACGCAGCGATGAGTGCGGAGCACCCGTGCACCCGGCGCGGCGGCGACCGGCCCGGAGCAGCCATGACCTTGGAGCAGAGATGAGCACGACTCCCGTCCGGACGACCCCGGTCCGCCTGCTGGTCTGCGACGACCACGCCGTGGTGCGGGCCGGGCTGCTGGCGTTGCTGGCGAGCGCCGGCGACATCGAGGTGGTCGGCGAGGCGAGCACCGGGGAGGAGGCCGTCGCGCTGGCCGCCCGGCTGGCGCCGCAGGTCGTGCTGATGGACCTCCAACTCGGCGACGGCATCGACGGGGTGGAGGCCACCCGGCGGATCACCGCCGCCCCGGGCGGACCGCACGTCCTGGTGCTCACCACCTACGACACGGACGCCGACATCACCCGGGCCATCGCCGCCGGCGCCACCGGCTACCTGCTGAAGGCCGAACGGCCGGAGGAGCTGTTCGCCGCCGTGCACGCGGCCGCGCGGGGCCGCACGGTGCTCTCGCCGCCGGTCGCCTCCAGGGTGATGGCGCAGATGCGGGCCCCCTCACCGCAGCTCACCGAACGCGAGCAGGACATCCTCGAACAGCTGGCGCAGGGGCTGGGCAACCGGGAGATCGCCCGGGCGCTGTTCATCAGCGAGGCCACGGTGAAGACGCACCTCGGCCGGATCTACGACAAGTTGGGCGTGGACACCCGGGCGGGCGCGGTGGCGGTGGCGAAGGAGCGCCGGCTGCTGCGCTGAGGCCGTCCGCCCCCGCTTTCCGCTCCCCCGCTCCCCGTTCTCCCGGCTGCGCTGGGCGCTCGCCCGGTGTCACTGCGTGCTGCCATGATGCTCGGAATGTCGGATTCCGAGCCGGTGCCCGCCCGTGAGCTCCACCGGCCCGGTGCGGGCGGCTCGGGCGCCGGCCGTCCCGGATCGGCCACAACTCCCTGGTCCGAGGCCTTTTCGGGTTCCGCCGAGGCCCTCGCCACAATGTGGATGTTTCGTGGATTTCGCTATTGACAAACCAACCACGCGGTTTGTTAGTTTGAGATCAACGACGTCCCCGGGGGGTGGGGGCTCGCCGGGGCCTGTGCGGACCGCTCTCGCCGGAGGGTGTGGCCAGGGGGGAACGGCGGGTTTGCCCGGGGTGTCGGGGGGAGCGGCAGCGCCGAAGCCGCGCGACGAGGCGGCGTGGAGCGGGTCCGGGGGGACTCGCTCCACGCCTCCCCCGGTCCCGTTCCGCCGGCTCCTCCGGCCTCCCCGGCGCGTTCCGGCGCGTTCCGACACCTACGCCAGGGCGCTCCAGTACGGACAGCGGACGTACGGCAGCGGCGGCGCGCAGTGGTCGACGCTCCCGGACAGCACCGGGCCCCGCTCCGAGCGGGCCACTCCGGGCGAACTCGCGGTCAGCCCGGCCTCGCCCGACTCGCCGAAGCGCAGTGCCAGCCGGTAGCCGTCCGGGGTGGTCGCGGCGACGCCCGGGCGCTCCTGGCCGGCGTTCAGCGAGGTGATCGTCCAGCCGCGCCGCCGCCAGTGCTGCTCCACCACGTCCGCGAGCACCGCCCGCCGGGGCAGCGAGACGACGGTGAGGAGGTCCCGGCCCCGGGTGACGTACCAGAGCAGCTCCGACTCGCGCCCCGGCAGCGGCAGCCGCGCGCCCGCCCGCGCGGGCGCCCCCTGCCAGACCGGCGCCGGACGGACGGCGTCCAGGGTGTCCTGGAGCAGTGTCTCGCAGCGCTCGGCGGCGTCGAGTTGATCGACCGTCACCCCCGACTCCGACCCCGGCCCGGACCCGGACCGACGGACCGGCGCGACCCGCGCGCCCCCGGGGCCGCCGCCCGGACATCCGACGTTCAGCTCGGCACCACCTGACTGCACAGGGCCCTCCGTACTCCTCCCGGTGTTCAACCCGGGCAGGCATTCCGTCACTGCTTGGACGGCGGGCGGGTACGGGCAGTTCCCCTCCCGGCTCCATCCCTCACCGTTCCCACACCCTCAAAGTGCACTGCACGGTGCAGTTGAATCACTGATCTGCACCGTGTAGTTTACTTCTCGTGTCGAGCCGCCGGGCCGCCGGTCCGAAACCGCCGTCCAGCCGCTTGCCGCACGTCTCCTGACCCACCGTCCGCCCCCTGTCGAGAGGACCCGCCATGCCCGTCATCACCGTCGGCACCGCCCGCATCCCCTACCGCGTCGTCGGCGACGGCCCCGACACCCTCGTCCTGGTGCACGGCACCGGCCCCGGCTCGGCCATGTGGGACGGCCTGCTGGACGCCTTCACCGACCGCTGCACCGTGCTGCTGCCCGACCTCTCCGGCAGCGAGGCCGCCGACGACGACGGCGCGCCGCTCACCCTGGAGGCGCTGGCCGCCCAGGTCGCCGCCGTGATCGAGGACGCCGGCCGCGGCCCCGCCGATGTCCTCGGCTTCTCGCTCGGCGCCGTCGTCGCCACCGCGACCGCCGCCCTGCACCCCGAGCGGGTCCGCCGGCTGATCGCCGCCGCCGGCTGGATCAGCGCGGAACAGGACGAGTACCTGCGGCTCTCCATGGCCACCTGGCTCTCGCTCGCCGACCACCCCGCCGCGTTCGGCGGCTACGCCACCCTCACCGCCTTCAGCCGCGGCTTCCTCGACCGGATCGGGCGCGCCGCCGTCCAGGCCAACACCGCCTACATGCAGCCGACTCCGGGCACCCTGCGGCACATCGCCCTCAACCTCGGACTGGACCTCGGCCCGCTGCTCCCGCGCGTCCAGGCGCCCGCCCTGGTGATCGGCTGCACCCAGGACGCCACCGTCCCGGTGGAGAACGCCCGCCGGCTGCACACCGCCCTGCCCGGCAGCGCCTACGCCGAGTTCGACACCGGCCACATCGTGCTCGCCGAGGAGACCGAGGCGTTCACCGGCACCGTCCGGGACTTCCTCACGGCCGCGTGACCGGCCGCCTCACGACCGGCCGCCGCACGACCGACCGCCGTACGACCGGCCGCCGCGCAACCGACCGCCGGGAGGGAGCGGGCGGCGGCGCACGGGGGTCCGGTCGGCGGGCGCGCACGGCCCGGGCGACCGGCGCGCGGAGCACACCGTTGCCCGAGAGGCAAGCCCTGCTCCAGAAAGGCCGATTACCGCGCATGGCGATCCTTATCAAATTGACTGAACGTCAACTTCAAAGGTGAGACTGCCTTGTCAGCGACATTCGCAAGGAGACCGCCATGCGCATACTCTTCACCGGCCCCACCGCGGCCGGTCACCTCTACCCGATGGTGCCCACCGCCCAGGCGCTGCGCGCCGTCGGGCACGAGGTCCTGTTCGCCGTCGGACAGCCGATCGAGCTGATCCGGTCCGCGGGCTTCCCCGTCGTCCAGATCGGCGACGGCCGGAGCCTGCGGGAGATCATCGAGGAGGCTCTCGGCGGCAAGGTCGAGTACGTCAACCAGAACAGGACCCAGGACGAGATCCTCGACATGGCGGCCGCGATGTTCGCGCGCGCCTCCCGTCCCGACGTGGACGGCCTGCTGGCGGCCGCCACCGACTGGGGCGCCGACCTGATCGTCCACGACTCCTTCGCCGCCGCCGCCCCGCTGGTCGCCGCCCAGCTCAAGATCCCGTCGGTGGTGCAGAACTTCGGTGCCAGCCCCGGCCGTCCCATGGCCGAGCTGGTGGCCTCGCACGTGTCCGACCTGTACGAGGAGCGCGGCCTGACCGGCCCGGACATCACCGCGGTACTCAACGTCGGCCCGCTCGGCGGCGACCCGGACGGCCTGCCGATGCGCTACGTCCCGTACAACGGCGGCGGCATCGTCCCGGCCGAGTTCCTCCGCAAGGCCGACCGCCCGCGGGCGGTCGTCACCCTGGGCACCGTGCTCGCCGAGCTCGACGGCGTCCGCGCGGTGGTCCGCCTGGTCGAGGCGGCGGCCGAGGTCGACGCCGACTTCCTGCTCGCGGTCGGCAGCGCCGACCTCGCCCCGCTCGGCACCCTGCCCGCCAACGTCCGCGGCCTGCCCTGGGTCCCGCTCAACGAACTGCTCGGCCGCGCCGACGCGCTGATCCACCACGGCGGCTCGGGCACCATGCTGACCGCCCTCCAGGCGGGCCTGCCCCAGCTGCTGCTCCCCCAGGGCGCGGACCACTTCCTCAACGCCGACGCCATCACCGCCACCGGCGCCGCCCTGAGCTCCACCTCCGACGCCGTCGACACCCCGCTGCTCACCCGCGTCCTCACCGACGCCGCGCTGCGCGACGCCGCCCACCGCCTGCAGGCCGACAACGCCGCCCTGCCCACCCCGGCCACCCTGGTCCCCGCCCTGGAGGGCCTCGCCGCCCGCCGCTGATCCACTGCCGGCTCCGGCCCACCCGGAGGCCGCACGACAGCCGCGGGCCGGTCGGCCTGCGGCTGTCGGCCGTCTGCGGGCGTCTGTCGGTCGGCCGTCTGCGGGCGCCCGTCGGCGGGGCCGGGTCGCGCCGGGGCTCGCCGCACACCCGCACCGGGTGGGCACGGCGTGCGGGGGCGGGACGGGTTCGGGCCCGTCAGTCGCCCCGGAGCAGGGCGCGCAGCCCGGCGGTGTCGACGACGTCGGCCCGGGAGGGGAGGACCCGGCGGAGCAGGACCTCGTGGACCTCCGGGTCCGGGTCGGCGACGCCGTCGGACAGGACGAGGAGCCGGTAGTCGCGGTCGGCCGCGTCGAGGACGGTGGACAGGACGGCGCCGCCGGTGGCGAGGCCGCAGACGACCAGCGTGGTGATGCCGCGCTCGCGCAGCCGCCGGTCGAGGTCGGTGGTGGACAGGGCCCCGTAGCGGGTCTTGCGCACGAGGATGTCGCCGTCCCCGGGCGCCAGGTCCTCGTGGACGGCGGCGGCCGGGTCCTCGTGGTGCATGGCGCGGTGCCGGGCCAGCGGGGCGAAGGTGGTGTTGGCGGCCGGGACGGCGTCCCAGTCGGCCTCGGTGAAGCCGACGCGTACGTGGGCGACGGTGCCGCCCTCGGCGCGGACGTCGGCGATCGCCCCGGCCACGCGGCCGAGCAGGGCCTCGCGGTCCCCGTCCCCGGGCAGCGCGGCCAGGATCGCGGGCTGGCAGTCCAGGACGAGGAGGGCGGTGTGCGCGGGATCGAGTGCCCGGTCGGTGCTCATGCGGGTGTCCTCCGTACGGATGGTGCGGCCGGCGGGGTGCCCGGTACGGCGTCCGGCCGCGTCCGGTCGGGTCGGGGAAGCAGGAAGGGGGTGGCGAGGATGAGCAGTCCCGCGACCGTGAGGGCGGTGCGCGGGCCGGTGGCGTCGGCGAGCACCCCGCCGAGCGCGGTGCAGACGGCGATGGACGCCTGCTGGCCGATCGACCAGGCCGACAGGGTGCGGGCGACGAGGTGCTTGGGCGTGCGTTCGAGCCGGTAGGTGGCGAGCACCGGGTTGAACAGGCTCATGTTGATGATGATCGCCAGCTCGACGGCCATCACGGTGACGAGCCCGACCACGCCGGGGCGGACGAAGACCAGGCCGATCAGCCAGACGGCCCGCAGGGTGCCGACGACCCGGAAGACCCGGTCCCGCCCGTGGCGCTCCACGACCCGCCGGGCCAGCCGGGAGCCGATCAGCCCGCCGAGGCAGGGGGCGGCGAAGGCGAGGCCGTACTCCCAAGGGGCGAAGTGGAGTTGGCGCAGGAGGAGGACGGCGAGCACCGGCTCGGTGGCCATGATCAGACCGGCGACGAGCATGTTGTTGAGGTAGAGCGCCCGCAAACCGGGGTCGCCCAGGATGTGTCGCCAGCCGTCGAGCACCGCGCCGGCCCGGAGCGGGTTCCCGCCGGCCCGGACGGGCGGCTCCTCCCGGTCGCGGATCGCGGTGACGCCCAGCGCGGAGAGCAGGTAGCCGAGCGCGTCGGCCACCACGGTGGTGACCGGCCCGAACCAGCCGATCGCCGCCCCGCCGAGCGGCGGCCCGATCGCGATGGAGCTCCAATTCGTAGACTCGAAGCGCGCGTTGGCCACGAGCAGGTCCTCCGGCCGGACGAGCGCCTTGAGGTAGGCCCCACTGGCCGCGCCGAACGCGATCTTGGCCGCGGCGATCACGATCGAGACCGCGAGCAGCTGGACGAAGCCGAGCCACCCGAAGGCGTAGGCCACCGGGATCGTCGCCATGGCCGCGAACCGGATCAGGTCCGTCGCGATCATGACCGGCCGCTTGCGCCGGAACTCCACCCACGGCGCGAGCGGCACCGCGACCAGCGCACCCACCGCGGGCCCCACCGCGGACAGCGCGGACACCTCGGCGGGCCCGGCGTGCAGCACCAGGACGGCGATCAGCGGCAGTGCCCCGAACCCCAGTCCGGACCCGTACGCACTCGCCGCGTACGCCGCCCACAGCCATCCGAACCGCCGGCCCAGCCGTTTCCCGCCCGTCATGCGCGGTGCGCTCCCCTCGACGTCCCGACCCCGGCCGAACAAACCGGGGTTGACCGGTGAGAGCCAATCGGGCGCCGCTGCGGCAGGTCAAACAACCGATTCACCCACTCCGCACAACCCCTGGTTGTTCCCTAAGGTGGGTCGCGTGGACCTCGAAGCAGTGCGCACCTTCGCCGCCATCGCGGAGGCCGGCCAGTTCCAGAAGGCCGCCGTCGACCTGTCCGTCACCCAGCAGGCCGTCTCCAAGCGCGTCGCCGCACTGGAGCGCGACCTCGGCGTGCGGCTGTTCACCCGCACCCCGCGCGGCGCCGAACTCACCATCGACGGGCAGGCGTTCCTGCCCCACGCCCGCGAGCTGCTGCGGGTCGCCGAGCGCGCGGTCGCGTCCGTGCGCGCCGGCCGCCGCCCGCTGCGGGTCGACGTGATCAACTCACGCGGCGCGGTCTCGGGCCTGATGCGCGGCTTCCACCGCAGCCACCCCGACGTCGACCTCGACGTGCTGATGCTGTTCGACATCGACACCGCCGTCGCCGCCATCCGCTCCGGCACGATCGACGCGTCCTTCCGCGCCGTCGCCGCGCCCGGCAGGCCCCTGCCCGAGGACATCGAGTCCGTCCGGGTGCTCGACGAACCGCTCCAACTCCTCACCGGCCCCGACCACGCCCTCGCGGACGCCGGGTCCGTGACCGTCGCCGAACTGGTCGGCCACCGGATCTGGATGCCCGGCATCGCCCCCGGCACCGAGTGGGGCGCCTACTACGCCGACCTGGTCGCCGAGTTCGGCCTCACCATCGAGGCCACCGGCCCCAACTTCGGCTCCGACGTGCTCCTCGACACCATCGCCGACACCCCGGCCCTGGCCACCTTCATGAGCGAGCGGACCCGCCTCGTCTGGCCCGCCGGCCACGGCCTGCGCCGCATCCCGGTGACCGACCCGACGCCCGTCTACCCCCACTCCCTCCTCTGGCACCGCGACAACCCCCACCCGGCGCTGCCCACGCTCCGCGCCCACCTCGCGGCCGCCCCCGCGGACCCCGCCGCCCCGGACACCTGGACCCCCGCCTGGGCCCTCCCCCACTGACCACCCCGAACCGGCCCGGGCAACGCGGCCCGAACCGGCCGGGACGGCACTTCAGAGAGCCTCGGTGCCGTAGCTGTAGTCGGAGATCAGTTCGCCCTCGGCGTCGGAGAGGTGTGCGGTGTCGCCCTTGTCGTTCCAGATGGCGCGTCCGCTGCCGTAGGAGTAGCCGCCCCACTCGGCATGGACTTCGTTGGTGTGGATGCGGATCCGCTGACCGGCCTTGAGCGTGGTGCCGGACGGGAAGGTGAAGTTCTGGCCGGGGTCGTCGGCGTAGAGGATCCAGCCGGAGATGTCCGCGTGCGCCGTGCCCTGGTTGACGATCTCCACGTACTCGTCGGCCTGGGTGTACTTGACCTCGCCCTTGTGGTGGACGTGGGTGATGACCACGTCCGGGGCGCCCACACGGGAGAGCACGGCGACGATGTCGGCGCTGTTGGCGCCGTTCTCCGGGCTGAGGAACCTGTTGACGATCTCTCCGTTCCGCTTGAAGCCGGTGATCACGGCGGCGTATTCCTCGCCGTCGATGGTCACGCTCTCCGGGGACACCCGCGTGGGCAGATCGACCTCGTCATCGGGCGTGGGGCCGTCGTTGGGCGTCTCGAAGTGGTGGAAGCTGAAACTGAAGTCGCGGTCCTTGTCGTCCTCTTCGAACCGGATGCGGACCACCAGATCGACATCGAACTGGTTGATGCCGCCGCCCATGATGGGGAAGTTCTGGTGGGTGAAGGTGCCAAGTGTCGCCTCTGAACCGTCGGCCTTCACTTCGACCGTGCCACCGGAGAACGAATAACCGCTCTTTCCGCCCCCGACGGGGACACCCCAGGTGATGTCGCTGGTGTTGAGGCCCGAAACGTTGGGCGGGGTCGGGGTGACAGCAGTCCAGGTTCCCGACGTCGTGACTGTGGACATGCTCGGACAACTCCTCGATTCGATGGGTGGACACGCCGCCCGCGACACGGCTGCACGCGTTTCGTGGGCACCCGTCCCTGAGGGGGCTTCGCCGGCGGATACCCACAGCGCCGGTTCGGCAGGAAGCCCGCCGCCGCCGCCGGCACACGAACGCTAGCCCCCGACCTCCCGACGAGCCCTGGGTTTCGCGCGCGATTCACCGGTTCGTGTGGCGCGGCCGGCTCCGCCGCTGCGCCGCTTCGACCAGCGCTCGAATCGGCCCGGACAACGCGAAAGCCCCAGGCCACTGGCCTGGGGCTTTACTGCTGGAGCGGGCGACGAGAATCGAACTCGCGCTCTAAGCTTGGGAAGCTCATGTTCTACCATTAAACTACGCCCGCCTGATGAGCCGTCAGAGACCGCTCGATCCAGTGTCACTGTACCCCATCTGCGACGGTGGTTGCACAGGGGGTCGGTGGACGTGGCGGAGCACGGTGGGGCGGGTGCGGGGGCGTACTGTTTGGGCCGCGTGCGAGTGCCCCGGTGGGTGGGGGCCGGGGCGGCGAGCCATGGTGAGGAATGTCCGGAACATCCCTTCGTGTGACGCTGTCCCGGGGCTCGGCCGCCGGGGCACGTGAGTACGGGTGAGTACTGGGTTAGGGATGGGAAGGGGATCGATGGAGCAGCGCGCCGTCGTTCGTTGTGCCGAGGGGCACCTGTTCAGCACCACCACGTTCCCGATGCAGAACCTCGGTCCGGGCCGGATCGGCCCCGGGCGGTTGATCCGATGTCCGCAGTGCGGACGGCTGCGGAGTTCGGTGCTGGCCGACGTGCGGGAGCTGTCGGAGCCGCAACTGGCGCGGGCGATGCGGCTGGAGGCCGCGGAGTTC
Source organism: Kitasatospora sp. NPDC058063 (assembly GCF_042885395.1). Classification (NCBI taxonomy): domain Bacteria; kingdom Bacillati; phylum Actinomycetota; class Actinomycetes; order Kitasatosporales; family Streptomycetaceae; genus Kitasatospora; species Kitasatospora sp. NPDC058063. The sequence goes on along the minus strand of NZ_JBHVSD010000001.1, from coordinate 372,631 downwards.
CTGGCCTGAGGGCCGGCGGAAGGGCGGACGGGCTCCGGGCGGATTCGTCCGGGGCCCTTTCTTGCACGTAACCTCGAAGCGTGCTGCTCTCTGACAAGGACATCCGGACCGAAATCGACCGGGGCCGGGTCGTCGTCGACCCGTTCGACCCGTCGATGATCCAGCCGTCGAGTATCGACGTGCGCCTCGACCGCTTCTTCCGCGTGTTCGAGAACCACAAGTACCCGCACATCGACCCCTCGGAGGAGCAGCCGGACCTGACCCGGCTGGTCGAGCCGGAGGGCGACGAGGCGTTCATCCTGCACCCCGGCGAGTTCGTGCTGGCCTCGACGTACGAGGTCATCACGCTGCCCGACGACGTCGCGTCCCGGCTGGAGGGCAAGTCGAGCCTGGGCCGGCTGGGCCTGCTCACCCACTCCACGGCCGGCTTCATCGACCCCGGCTTCAGCGGCCACGTGACGCTGGAGCTGTCGAACGTCGCGACGCTGCCGATCAAGCTGTACCCGGGCATGAAGATCGGGCAGCTGTGCCTGTTCCGGCTCTCCTCGCCCTCGGAGCACCCGTACGGCTCGGAGCGCTACGGCTCGCGCTACCAGGGCCAGCGCGGCCCGACGCCGTCGCGCTCGTACCTGAACTTCCACCACACCAAGGTCTGAGCCGAAGGGCTCCGCAGAGCGCACGCACGACGGGCGGCCACCCCCTTCCGAGGTCGGAAGGAGGGTGGCCGCCCGCGGCGTTCCTCAGGCCCGCTTCGGGCTGGTGACGGCGACCAGCTCGGTGCCGTCCTCGGACAGCCGCAGCTCGGTGCGCAGCTCGGCCAGCTCGCCGAGGTGGTGCAGGTGGGTGCCGCCGCAGGCGATCTGCGCGCCGCCCTCGGGCAGCTCGCAGTGCCACTGGCGGCGGGCGGTCAGCTCGGGGCCGGGCACCTCGATGCGGACCGGGGCGTCCGCGGCGACCCAGGCGGCCAGCCGGGCGTTGACGGCCTCGGTGAGGGCCGGCAGGGCGTCGGCGAGGGCCGGGAACTCCTCGGTGGCGTCCACCGTGAAGCCCTTCTTCTTCAGCGACTTGCCGAGCCGGTAGGTGTCGGTGCTGGCCGCGGTGTCCATCACCGAGCTCGCCATGGCGAGGCTGTCGAAGTCGGGGTGGCCGAAGGCGTCCGAGCGGCCCGGGTCCTTGCGCCAGCGCGGGGCGAGCGCGGCGTTCAGGGCGAGGGCGAGCAGGTGGCAGCCGCTGTGCGAGGCGCTGAGGGCGCCCCGGCGGTCGGCGTCGACGGCGAGCGCGGCGGTGCGGCCGACGATGTCGCCGGGGTCGCCGTCGAGGACGTGCAGGACCAGCCAGGACCACTCCTCGTCACCGCGCCGGACCGGGATGTCGGCGCCGACCAGCAGCTCCCCGCCGTCCGGGCCGACGGCGCCGGTCAGGCAGTCGACGACGGCCAGCCCGGTGCCGTCCACGGTCAGGGTGCCGAGGTCGGCCGGCTGGTCCGGCCAGGTGTGGTCGAGCGGGTGGAACGGGGTCGCCTCGGTGACGACGGCGTACCGGCCGTCGGCCAGCGGGTGCACCGCGAGCACCGGGGACTCGCCGGTCACCGCCCCGGCCGGGAAGCTGACGTGGGTGGTGGGGAGGGTCATTCCTGGCTCCGGTGAAGGTGGGACGACGAGGGTGGGCGGGCCCGGCGCTCGGCCGCGGCCCGCCCCCATTCTGCCTTCCGCCCGCCGAAGGGTTCCGCCCGCCGGAGCCCGCCGGAGCCGTCCGCCCGCCGAAGGGCTCGGCCCGCCGGGGCGCTCAGCCCAGCGTCGGCAGCTTGATCAGCACCAGCAGCGCGACCAGCTGTACCGCCGAGGCGGCCGCGGCCTTGCCCCAGGGCAGGTCGTGCAGCCGCCGGACCATGCTGGTCAGCAGGTACGCGCAGAGCATCCAGGTGGCCCAGCCGACGACCTGGACGACGGCGCTGCCGGAGGGCAGCACCAGGTCGAGCAGCAGCCGGGGCGCGTCGGTGAGCCAGCCGATCAGCGCGGCCAGGCCGATGGTCGCCTTCCACGGGCCGTCGCCGCCGAGCTGGCGGGCCAGCGCGTAGGTGACTCCGCCGAAGAGCGCCCCGGTCACGGTGAAGCCGATGGCGGCGGCGAGGATGCCGGTGAGCGCCACGGTGAAGGTCGAGTTGACGATGTCGTCGTGGGTCAGCCCGATGCCGAGCACCGCGAGCGCGCCGTACAGCAGCGAGACGGTGAGGGCGGGCAGCCAGACCTGGTGGTCGCGGGTGCGGTCGAAGATGGCGGTCGGGGCGCGGAACAGGCCGGTGAACAGCTCGCGCCAGTGCGGCCGGGGCCCGGCGACGTGCGGGGCGGACTGGCCGCCGGCCCGGTAGACGGCGACGTTGTCCTGGCCGTACGGCTGCTGGTCGTACCCCTGATCGGGGTGGTGCCCCTGGTCGGGCCCGTACCCGTGGTCCGGACCGTACCCGTGGTCGGGCCCGTAGCCCTGGTCCGGGCCGTAGCCCTGCGCGGGCCCGTACGGCGGCTGCTGCGCGTACGGGCCGCCGTCCGCGTACGGGTCGCCGGTCGGGAAGGCCCGGGTGCTGCCGGGCCGGTCCGCCGCGTACGGGTCGTACCCGTCCCCCGCCGGGTGCCCCGGACCGCCGGGCGGGCCGGCGGGCCTGCCGGGACCGCCGGGCGTCGCCGCGTGTGGGGCCGTGAAGTACTCCGGCCCGTCCGTCCCCCCGTGCCCCCCGGGCACCGACGGCGGCGGAGGGGCCGACCACCCGCCGTGCGGACGGTCGGCGCCCTGACCGCTGTCGTATCGATTACCAGCCACGGTCCGAAGGTACCCGCCCGGCCCGGCCCGCGTCGGCCCCGGACGGAGCCGGGGCCGGTTTGCAGCGAGGCTGAGACGAACGGGGCCGAAAACCCGCCGGAACGACCCCCGGGAGCCCGGCAGCCCGGCACCCCGGGAGCCCCCGGAGGCGCTACCGCTGCGCGCCGACCGACGGCCCGTGCACCGCCGCGGCCGCGCTGGTGCCGGCCGGGCAGCCGCCCGGCCCGGCCGTGGTGCGGACGGCGCCGACCGGCAGCAGGGTGCCGCAGGCGATCCGGATGCCGTTCGGCAGCTCGTTGTCCGACTCCACGATCGCGCCGTCGCCGATCACCGCGCCGTCCAGCGCCGAGCGGTCGCCGACGGTGGCGAAGGCGCCCACGATCGAGTCCTTGACCAGGGTGTCCGGGCCGATCACCGCGCCCGGCAGGATCACGCTGCCCTCGACGATCGCGCCGGCCTCGACCACCGCGTCCTCGGAGACCACGGTGCCGCCGCTGAGCACCGCGCCCGGGTGGACGGTGGCGCCGGGCAGCAGCAGGGCGTCGCCGGTCGGGCCGGGGACGGCCGGGGAGTCGACCTTGCCGAGCACCAGGTCGGCCGAGCCGCGGACGAAGGCCGCCGGGGTGCCCAGGTCCAGCCAGTACGAGGTGTCGACGACGCCGCGCAGCAGTGCGCCGGTGGCCAGCAGCTCGGGGAAGGTCTCGCGCTCGACGGACACCTCGCGGCCGGCCGGGATGCGGTCGATCACGGACCGGGTGAAGACGTAGCAGCCGGCGTTGATCTGGTCGGTGACGATCTGCTCGGGGGTCTCCGGCTTCTCCAGGAACTCCAGCACCCGCCCGTCCTCGTCGGTCGGGACGAGGCCGAAGGCGCGCGGGTCCTCGACCCGGGTCAGGTGCAGGGTGACGTCGGCCCCGGCGGCCACGTGGCCGTCGCGCAGGGCGGCGATGTCGACACCGGACAGGATGTCGCCGTTGAAGACCAGGACCGGTTCGTCCGGGCCGCAGGTCAGCCCGGACGCGGCGTTGCGGATGGCCCCGCCGGTGCCCAGCGGCTCGCGCTCGGTCAGGTAGACCAGCTCGATGCCGTACGGGGTGCCGTCCTGGAAGTGGTCCTCGAACACCTCGGCCAGGTACGACGTGGCCAGCACGACGCGTGTGACGCCGGCGGCGGCCGCGCGGGCCAACTGGTGCGCGATGAACGGGACGCCTGCCACCGGCAGCATCGGCTTGGGGGTGTGGGTGGTCAGCGGACGCAGTCGCGTGCCCTTACCACCGACCAGCATGATCGCCTCGGTCATGGTCTGCGCTGTTCCCCTTGTGTCTCTGCGGCCCGGCCCGGCGGGCCGACACCTCGTCGTCGGTCTGGACCCGGCCGTCCGGCCGGCGCGGGTCGCCACCCGTCCGGGGCTTCCGTCCGGAACGGGTCGACCGGCACGAAGCCGGTCCGGGCCTACTGTATTTGCTTCCGACCGAATGCCCGTCCGGCGCCTGTGCGATTGCCGTCACTCCCCGTACGCCCGCCGTACCGGCGCGCGCCGTCGGGCCGCCCAAAAGCCCGGCCCGGCGGGCGCGTTCGGGGCGTCCACCGGGCCGGGCGGTTGTAGCAGAACTGTCGAACAGCGGGCTCTGCGGCGGGCGTTACGCGTCCACCGTCGCGGGCTGCTCCTCGCTCCCGGCCGGCGGGAGGGCCTTCACCGAGTCGAGCAGCAGCTGGGCCACGTCGACCACCTTCAGGTGCTCCTTGGCCGCGCCCTCGTTCTTCTTGCCGTTGACCGAGTCGGAGAGCATCACCAGGCAGAACGGGCAGGCGGTGGAGACGATGTCGGGGTTGAGCGACAGCGCCTCGTCCACGCGCTCGGTGTTGATCCGCTTGCCGATGCGCTCCTCCATCCACATCCGGGCACCGCCGGCGCCGCAGCAGAAGCCGCGCTCCTTGTGCCGGTGCATCTCCTGCTGGCGCAGACCGGGGACCTTGTCCATGATCTCGCGCGGCGGGCTGTAGACCTTGTTGTGGCGGCCCAGGTAGCAGGGGTCGTGGTAGGTGATCAGGCCCTCGACCGGGTTGACCGGGATCAGCTTGCCCTCGTCGATGAGGTGCTGGAGCAGCTGGGTGTGGTGGATGACCTCGAAGTGGCCGCCCAGCTGCGGGTACTCGTTGGCGATGGTGTTGAAGCAGTGCGGGCAGGTGGCGACGATCCGCTTGACCGGGGCGTCCTCCAGGGCCGCGTTCAGCGTCTCCACGTTCTGCGCGCCGAGCATCTGGAACAGGAACTCGTTGCCCAGGCGGCGGGCGGAGTCACCGGTGCAGGACTCCTCCTTGCCGAGGATCGCGAACTTCACGCCCGCGGTGTGCAGCAGCTCCGCGAAGGCCTTGGTGGTCTTCTTGGCGCGGTCCTCCAGGGCGCCGGCGCAGCCGACCCAGTAGAGGTACTCGACCTCGGCGGGGTCGATGTCCTCGCCGATCACCGGCACCTCGATGCCGGTCTCCTTCTTGAGCTCCTTGACCCAGTCCAGGCGGGCCTTGGTGGCCATGCCCCACGGGTTGCCCTTGTTCTCCAGGTTCTTGAGCATCGTCCCGGCCTCGGTCGGGAACGAGGACTCGATCATCACCTGGTAGCGGCGCATGTCGACGATGTGGTCGATGTGCTCGATGTCCACCGGGCACTGCTCGACGCAGGCGCCGCAGGTGGTGCAGGACCACAGCACGTCCGGGTCGATGACGCCGTTCTCCTCGGCGGTGCCGATCAGCGGGCGCGCGGCCTCGGCCAGGGCGGCCGCCGGGACGTCCTTGAGCTGCTCGGAGGTGGCCTTCTCCTCGCCCTCCATGTCCTTGCCGCCGCCGGCCAGCAGGTACGGCGCCTTGCCGTAGGCGTGCTCGCGCAGGCTCATGATCAGCAGCTTCGGCGAGAGCGGCTTGCCGGTGTTCCAGGCCGGGCACTGCGACTGGCAGCGGCCGCACTCGGTGCAGGTGGAGAAGTCGAGGATGCCCTTCCAGGAGAAGTGCTCGACCTGGGAGACGCCGAAGACGGCGTCCTCGGCCGGGTCCTCGAAGTCGATCGGCTGACCGTCGCTGGTCATCGGACGGAGGGCGCCGAGCGCGGTGCCGCCGTCCTCCTCGCGCTTGAAGTAGATGTTGAAGAAGCCGAGGAAGCGGTGCCAGGCCACGCCCATCGAGGGGTTGAGGCCGATGGTGGTCGCCCACGCGAACGAGATGCAGATCTTCAGCATCGCGAACAGGTAGATCAGGTTCTCCAGCGTGCCGTGCGACAGGCCGCTCAGCGCGGAGACCAGCGGGTACGAGACCAGGTGCTCCGGCCCGTACGAGTCGACGCCGTTGAGGGCGCCCTCCAGGCCGCGCAGCATCAGGATGCACAGGCCGATGCCGAGGATCGTGTACTCGACGTAGAAGGCCTGCCAGGCGATCGAGCCGGCGAACCGGGACTTGCGGCCCGACCGGGACGGCAGGCTCATCAGCCGGATCACGATCAGGACCAGGATGCCCAGGGTGGTCAGGGTGCCGACCAGCTCGACGAAGAGCTGCCAGATCGTCCAGTGGCCGATGATCGGCAGCGCGAAGTCGGCGTCGAAGAGCTGGCCGAAGGCGTTGACGATGGTCAGCACCAGGCTGAAGAAGCCCACCGCGACGAACCAGTGGGCGATCCCGACGATCCCCCAGCGGTTCATCCTGGTGTGGCCGACGAACTCGGTCGCGACGGTCTTCACCCGCTGGGCGGGCTGCCCGAAGCGGGTGGAGTCCGGCGCACCGGTGCGGACCACCTTGTAGATGTACAACGCCGCACGGGCGGCGAGCGCGGTGCCGATCACGAATGTGACCAGCGAGATGACGATCGCTGCTAGCTGCATCGGCTCTCCGTCTCCTGCGGCTTTGCGGTTGAGCAGGCTCTGCGGTTCCACGTTCTTCGGGAACCGAGTGTACTGGTCGGTAACTTGCCGGGCCGACGGCCCGGACATTACCGGTGCACAACGGTTCTCCAGAAGATTCCCAAGCTATGGCGGCAGTCACGTGGGCGCACCCCCGCCACGGCGCGGCGGGGCACTCCGGCGGCGGGCGCCCACCGATCCGCTCAGCAAAGTTGAGCGAGCCGCACTCATACCTGTTGACGCCGCCCACCGAGTCATGCATCCTTGAGCCCGTAAAGCTCAACTCTTCCGTGGAGGTATCTACGATGGCACGCGCGGTCGGCATCGACCTCGGTACGACGAACTCGGTCGTCAGCGTTCTGGAGGGTGGCGAGCCCACCGTCATCACGAACGCCGAGGGTGCGCGGACCACGCCGTCCGTCGTGGCCTTCGCCAAGAACGGCGAGGTTCTGGTCGGCGAGGTGGCCAAGCGCCAGGCGGTCACCAACGTCGACCGCACCATCCGCTCGGTCAAGCGCCACATGGGCACCGGGTGGAAGATCAACATCGATGGCAAGGACTTCAACCCCCAGCAGATCTCGGCCTTCGTGCTGCAGAAGCTGAAGCGGGACGCCGAGGCGTACCTGGGCGAGACCGTCACCGACGCCGTCATCACCGTCCCGGCGTACTTCAACGACTCCGAGCGCCAGGCCACCAAGGAGGCCGGTGAGATCGCGGGCCTCAACGTCCTGCGCATCGTCAACGAGCCGACCGCGGCCGCCCTCGCGTACGGCCTGGACAAGGACGACCAGACCATCCTGGTCTTCGACCTCGGCGGCGGCACCTTCGACGTCTCCCTGCTGGAGATCGGCGACGGGGTCGTCGAGGTGAAGGCCACCAACGGTGACAACCACCTCGGTGGTGACGACTGGGACCAGCGCGTCGTCGACCACCTGGTCAAGGTCTTCCAGGCCGGCCACGGCGTCGACCTGTCCAAGGACAAGATGGCCCTGCAGCGTCTGCGCGAGGCCTCCGAGAAGGCGAAGATCGAGCTGTCCTCGTCCTCCGAGACCTCGATCAACCTGCCGTACATCACGGCCTCCGCCGAGGGCCCGCTGCACCTGGACGAGAAGCTCACCCGCGCCCAGTTCCAGCAGCTGACCGCGGACCTGCTGGAGCGCTGCAAGGTCCCGTTCCACAACGTCATCAAGGACGCCGGCATCTCGCTCTCCGAGATCGACCACGTCGTCCTCGTCGGCGGTTCGACCCGCATGCCGGCCGTCGCCGAGCTCGTCAAGGAGCTGACCGGCGGCCAGGACGCCAACAAGGGCGTCAACCCGGACGAGGTCGTCGCCATCGGCGCCGCGCTCCAGGCCGGTGTCCTCAAGGGCGAGGTCAAGGACGTCCTGCTGCTCGACGTCACCCCGCTGTCCCTCGGCATCGAGACCAAGGGCGGCATCATGACCAAGCTGATCGAGCGCAACACCACGATCCCGACCAAGCGCTCCGAGATCTTCACCACGGCCGAGGACAACCAGCCGTCCGTGCAGATCCAGGTCTACCAGGGCGAGCGCGAGATCGCCGCGTACAACAAGAAGCTCGGCATGTTCGAGCTGACCGGCCTGCCGCCGGCGCCGCGCGGCCTGCCGCAGATCGAGGTCACCTTCGACATCGACGCCAACGGCATCATGCACGTCGGTGCCAAGGACCTCGGCACCGGCAAGGAGCAGAAGATGACCGTCACCGGCGGCTCCTCGCTGCCGAAGGACGAGGTCGACCGCATGCGCCGCGAGGCCGAGCAGTACGCCGAGGACGACCACAAGCGCCGCGAGGCCGTGGAGACCCGCAACTCCGCCGAGCAGCTCGTCTACTCGACCGAGAAGTTCATCGCCGACAACGCCGACAAGCTGCCGGGCGACGTCAAGACCGAGGTCGAGACCGCCATCGGCGAGCTCAAGGAGGCCCTGAAGGGCGAGGACATCGCGAAGATCCGCGAGGCCTCGGAGAAGGTCTCCACCACCGCGCAGAAGCTCGGCCAGGCGCTGTACGCCAACGCCGACGCCGCTGCCGGTGCCGCCCCCTCCGGTGACTCCGCCCAGGCCAAGGACGACGACGTCGTCGACGCCGAGATCGTGGACGACGAGAAGCCCAAGGGCGGTGCGGCATGACGGACAAGCCGCAGGGCGGTAAGCCCGGCGACGACTCCGCCGCCGAAGAGGCCGTGATCAAGGCTGCCGAGGAGGCCGCCGCGGCCGGCTCCGGGGAATCCGGTTCGGACGACCTCGCCACCGCCAAGCGCGAGCTCGCCGAGCGCACCGGTGACCTCCAGCGCCTCCAGGCCGAGTACCAGAACTACCGCAAGCGCGTCGAGCGCGACCGGCTGACCGTCCGCGAGATCGCCGTCTCCAACATCCTGGAGTCGCTGATCCCGGTCCTGGACGACATCGGCCGCGCCCGCGAGCACGGCGAGGTCACGGGCGGCTTCAAGTCCGTCGCCGAGTCGCTGGAGACGGTCGTCGCCAAGCTGGGCCTGCAGCAGTTCGGCAAGGAGGGCGAGCCCTTCGACCCGACCATGCACGAGGCGCTGATGCACAGCTACTCCTCGGACGTCACCGAGGACACCTGCGTGCAGATCCTCCAGCCCGGCTACCGCATCGGCGAGCGGATCATCCGCCCGGCGATGGTGGCCGTCGCGGAGCCCCAGCCCGGCAGCCAGGCGTCCGCCCCGGACGCCGAGCCGAAGTCCGCCGACGCGGACAAGTCCGACGGTGACTCGGACAGCTGACAACCTGTGACAGCTGACAACCAGTGCGCTGCGGAGTCGTACGCCGGCCAGTACGGCGGCCGGCTCCGCAGCGCTCTGTCAGCAGCCGTTTGCTCACCGGCTGTTGACAGCACAGTGACGATGGACATCGGGAGGTGGCGGAAGCCATGAGTGGCAAGGACTTTGTCGAGAAGGACTACTACAAGGTCCTCGGCGTGCCCAAGGACGCCACCGCCACCGAGATCAAGAAGACCTACCGCAAGCTCGCGCGCGAGTTCCACCCCGACGCCAACAAGGGTGACTCCAAGGCCGAGGAGCGGTTCAAGGACATCTCCGAGGCGTACGACGTCCTCTCCGACGAGAAGCGCCGCAAGGAGTACGACGAGGCCCGCAGCCTCTTCGCCAACGGCGGCTTCCGGGCCGGCGGCGCCCCCGGCGGCAACGGCAGCTACAGCTTCGACTTCGGCGACCTCTTCAGCGGCAGCCAGGGCGGCGCCGGCCAGGCCGGCGGCGGCCTCGGCGACGTGTTCGGCGGCCTCTTCAACCGCGGCGGCACCCGGCAGGCCCAGCCCCGGCGCGGCGCCGACGTCGAGACCGAGGTGACGCTCTCCTTCGAGGAGGCGGTGGACGGCGCGACGGTCCCGCTGCGGATGACCAGCCAGGCCCCCTGCCGGGGCTGCAACGGCACCGGCGCCAAGTCCGGCACCACCCCGCGGGTCTGTCCGACCTGCGTCGGCGCGGGCACCGTCAGCCGCGGCCAGGGCGCCTTCGCCCTCTCCGAGCCGTGCAAGGACTGCCGCGGCCGGGGCATGATCGTCGACGACCCGTGCCCCGACTGCCACGGCAGCGGCCGGGCCAGCTCGGCCCGCACCATGCAGGTCCGGATCCCGGCCGGCGTCCAGGCCGACCAGCGCATCCGGCTCAAGGGCAAGGGCGCCCAGGGCGAGCGCGGCGGGCAGCCCGGCGACCTCTACGTGACCGTGCACGTCGACCCCCACCCGGTCTTCGGCCGCAAGGGTGACAACCTCACCGTCACCGTCCCGGTGGCCTTCCCCGAAGCCGCGCTCGGCGCCACCATCGAGGTGCCCACGCTGAACGGCCCGACCGTGAAGCTCAAGCTGCCCCCGGGCAGCGCCAACGGCCTCACCATGCGCGCCCGCGGCAAGGGCGCCACCCGCAAGGACGGCACCCGCGGCGACCTCCTCGTCACCGTCGAGGTCGTGGTGCCCCAGCACGTCACCGGCGACGCGCTGAACGCCCTTGAGCAGTACCGCGAGGCCACCGCCTCCGACGATCCGCGCGCCGCCCTGTTCCGGGCGGCGAAGGGAGCGTGACGACCAGATGTCCCCGATGTCCCCGATGAACCCGATCGACCCCGACACCCCGATCGGCCCCGGCCTCGGCGAGGGCCTGCCCGGCGCCGGCCCCCGCCGCACCCGCCGCGCCGCGGCCCCGCCGACGTACGTCCTCACCGAGGACACTCCGGTGTACGTCATCTCCGTGGCCGCCGAACTGTCCGGTCTGCACCCGCAGACCCTGCGTCAGTACGACCGCCTCGGCCTGGTCTGCCCCGACCGCACCGCCGGCCGCGGCCGCCGCTACTCCGCGCGCGACATCCAGCAGCTGCGCGAGGTCCAGCGGCTCTCCCAGGACGAGGGCATCAACCTGGCGGGCATCAAGCGGATCATCGAGCTGGAGAACCAGGTCACCGCCCTGCGGTCCCGGGTCGCGGAACTGGTCGACTCCCTGGAGGGCGCCGCCACCGCCCTCCAGCAGCGCGAGGCCGCCGTCCACGCCTCCTACCGGCGCGACCTCGTCCCGTACCAGCCCCCCACCCCGCAGTCCAGCGCCCTCGTCGTCTGGCGCCCCAAGCGCTGACCGAAGCACCCACCGGCCGCCGGCCCCTCCTCTCGGGGGGTGCCGGCGGCTGCCGTGCGGTGAGAGAGTGCGGTCGTATTCCCTCTCCGGGGGACTCACCAGATCTGGCATGCTAAAACTCGTTCAGCACCAGCGCTGATGGGACGCAGGTAGCACGGTAACGGCAAGGAGTCGCGAATGAGTGGACGAGAGCAACCCCTTGCCGCCGGCTTGACCATCGTCTCGCCAGAAGCACGGGAGCTATATCTCGCCGTCATCCGAGGAGACGGCAAACTGCCGTTGGACTCCGATGGCGACCAGGGTGATCCCGCGCGGGACGAGCTGGTGCGGATCGGCCTTCTCATACCCGACAGCGATGATCCGAATGTTTTCGTGGCCGCCGACCCCGCGCAGCTCTCGACAAGCCTCAGCCATTCGTGGCAGCGTCAGGCACTGGAACTCCTGTCACGCGCCGTATCGCTCCCCTCCGAACTGCAGGATCTCGCCCGGGAATTCCACACCCCGAAGCGGTCCGGAGGATCCATAGAGCATGTGCGGGGGAAGGCGCTCATTCGGCAGCGACTGGAGCAGTTCAGGGGTTCCGGGTTCGAGGAGGCCCTGGCGCTTCAACCCGGCGGCCCCCGGCAGCCGGATCTTCTCGCCGGAATGATCGCATACGATCTGGAGACGCTCCGCAGTGGGACGAAGATGCGGACGATCTACCACGCCAGTACCCGGTACCACCAGCCGACCAGGGATTACGTCGCCACACTCGCCCAAGTCGGCGGCCAGTACCGCACTCTTGACGAGCCCTATACGCGGCTCATAGTGATGGATCGGCGCGTGGCAGTGATCCCGATCGACGATGACATGAGCCTCGCGGCCTTCATCTACGACCCTGCCGTCGTCGACTATCTTGCCAATGAGGTCTTCGAGCAGTACTGGAGCCGGGCCCTGGAATTCGAGGGCGACCGCACGGTGCCGCAGCAGGTCGTGTCACGCCTGCGTCAGACGATCATTGACCAGATGCTCGAAGGGACCAATCACCGAGTTATCGCGCGACGCCTGGGAATTAGCGAGCGGACATTGGCCAGACATATAGCCGAAATGCGAGACGACTACAAGGTCGACTCGCTATTCCAACTCGGATATGTCCTCGGCCGAAAGGCGCAGGGGACTTCCGACTGACTCGCCCGGCCGGCTTCAGGCGGGTCCGTCAATAATCTGGCACGCGGCCGTGCAGTTACCCGGCCGCGCTCACTGCCAGGAGATGTCGTCTGCGATGCTCACGGAGGCATTGACGGCAATCGCGTCGTGCGAGTCGGCAGCACTCACGAGAGAGCCGGCACCGAGCACGGCGGCGACGGCAACCAATGAAAGCACAACCACGCGGACAAATTGGTGCATATCAGTCACGCCCTCACTTTTCTGGAGAATCGCCACTAGAAGCGTCAAGCAGGATAACGGTCCACATGGTGCCACGCCAGGGGGAGGCTGTCACCTGCTTCCGCATGCGGGGGTGTGCGTCATCTCTCTGCCAGTCATCCAGATGACACAGGCCAACCCTGGACGCGGCACGGAGATGCGATGGACGATCAGTTCGCCCTCAATGGTCTCGGCAGGGTGCCACACCTTGCCAATGTACCGTCAAATACTAAACCGTTCAGCAGCGGCATCAGTCCACCGAGCAGACCACATCCAACGCATCGCCGACACTCACTCCCCCGGTCGGCCTTTCCCCGGAGTCGACATGACCGAGCCCTACCTGCGTCACCACGACAGCCAGGCCCCTGAGGGTCGGCGTGCACGTGTGTTCCTGGCCGCCCCGCTGATGCGACTGACCGGGCCGGCCGACAGCGTGGTGACCCTCGCCAGCCGGACGCGGCTGACGACGCTCCGCACCACCCTCCTGCGCAGCGGTGCCGCCGTGTACAGCGCGCACCACAGCGACGCCTGGACCATCTCCGGCCGCGCGCCGGAGCCCCGCGTCCCCTCCGACTTCCGCGCCCTCCAGTCCGCCGACCTCGTGTTCGCCTACGTCGGCGCCCCCCTCTCGGCCGGCGTGAGCCTGGAGCTCGGCTGGGCGTCGGCGCTGCGCAAGCCGATCGTCCTCCTGGTCGACGAGGCCATCACCCACAACCCGCTGATCGCCACCATCGAGCAGGTCGCCCCCGTCCTGCCGCTGGTCTTCGACGACACCTGGTCGCAGGAGGCCCTCAACCACACGGTCGAGACCGCGCTCGACTGGGCGGGCATGGCGCTCTCCCTGCGCGAGGGCTTCTGGACCGCCCCCGGCGAGCAGTTCAACGTCCCCCGGCAGCAGCCCGCCGTCCCCGGCTACTGGCCGACCGGCGCCGCCACCGGCTGAGCGGCGGCTACCCACCGGACTCCCCCGTCCGGGATCCCCGCCTCCGCCGGCCCCACTGGAACAGCGTCTCCGCGTCGAACAGCTCACGCAGCCGGGCGATGTGACCGGCCACCGTGCGCTCGCCCAGCCCCATCCGGCCGGCGATCGCCCGCTGCGTGAGGCCGCGGGCGACGGGTTGGGCACCGAGCGCCTCGTGCGGGTGGTCCTTGACCAACTGCGAGACCGGGTACCGGATCCCGGCCATGCCCCTCAGCCGGCGGACGCCTCCACCCGGCTCGCTCCGCCGCGGCACCGCGTCATGGGCCCGGGTGGGTTCGCGCAGCTGCTCGGGGATCCGGTCGGCCTCGGCCAACAGGCGGGTACCGGCCTTCCGGAGGTCGCCTCCGATCCGCTCGCCGACCGCCCGGGGATCCATCGCGCTGTCCGAACCGTCCACCAACTGCGGTACCGGCAGACCGAGTTCCACCGGCCGTCGGAGCGCCGGCCCGTCCTCCGCGCCGACTTCGGCCGCCCGCACCCGGCCGCCCTCGTGCAGGACGGCGAGGTGGAGAGCGCGAGCTGCGGCGAGCGGGGTGGCGGGCGTGTCAGTCATGGTGCTCGCCCCGCAGCCGCCAGCCGAGGTGGAAGAGGGTGTGGGCGCCGTAGCGGTCGCGCAGCCGGGAGATGTGGGCGGCGACGGTGCGTTCGCTCACGCCCAGCCGGGTGGCGACGGCCCGTTGGGTGAGGCCGCGGGCGAGCAGCCGGCCGATCCGCACGGTGGTGACGGACGGCGGGTCGAGGTGGCGGCCGGCAGGGGTGGCGCGGGCCCAGTCGCGTTCGAACTGGGCGGCGAGGTAGGCGACCGTGGTGGGGTCGGTGAGGAAGGCGGCCCGGCTGAGGTCCTCGGCGGCGGGGATGACGGCCACCGCGCGGTCGAAGACCAGCACCCGCTCGTAGGGCTCGGCGAGGACCCTCACCTGGGCGCCCTGCCCGGTGCGCAGGACGACCTGGCTCCGCACGGCGGTGTCGGCGAGGGTGACCGGCTGGTAGAGGGTGCGCAGCGAGCAGCCGCGGCGGAGCAGCGAGAGGTCCTGGGCGAGGGCCATCCGGAGGCCTTCGAGCGGGCGCGGTCCGGGCTGAGCGGCCAGGACCTCCTCCCGGCATTCCGAGACGAGTTCACTGACCCGCCCGCGGACCTCGGCGGCGCCGACGACGGTGCCGCCGAGGGCGACGGCCGGGGAGCCTGTGGCCGGGGAGCCGACGGAACCAACGGCCCGGGACCCGACAGCAGGGGACCCGGCCGCCGGCGACCCCCCGACCGGGCCGCGCGCCTCGTCGTAGGCGCGGGACAGCGGCCCGAGGGTGCCCGGGAGCCGCTCGGCGTGCCGCAGCAGGCGGACGGCGCGGGTGCGCAGTTCCAGGCCGATCCGGTCGCCGAGGGCGCGCGGGCTGGCGGCGGTCCAGCCGGTGGCGGTGGGGGTGAGCAGGCCGCGGGCGACGAGGGCGGCCAGGGTGGGCCGGTCGGCGGGGGCGAGGTCCTCGGGGCGCAGCCGGCCGCCGGCCCGGACGGCGGCGAGGTAGAGGGACCGCTCGGCCGGGCCCGGCTCATCGGTCATCGCGGGCGCCCCGCATCAGCCAGCCGAGCTGGAAGAGGGTCTGCGCGCCGTAGCGGTCGCGCAGCCGGGAGATGTGGGCGGCGACGGTGCGTTCGCTCAGGCCCAGCCGGGTGGCGACGGCGCGCTGGGTGAGGCCGCGGGCGAGCAGCCTTCCGACCCGGTCGGGGATGGTGCGGGCGGGTGCCTGGCCGAGGGCGGCGGCCTCGGCGGTGTCGGCGCGCGCCCAGTCGCGTTCGAAGGTGCCGACCAGGTAGGTGATGGTGGCCGGGTCGGTGATGAAGGCGGCGGTGCTGTTGTCGTCGTTGGCGGAGATCACGGCGACGGAGCGGTCGAAGACGATCAGCCGCTGGAAGGGCTCGTCGAGCACCCGGATGAGCGAGCCGTGCCGGATGACCTCCTCGGCGTAGGCGAGGGCGGGCGGGTCGGCGAGCGCGACCGGTTGGTAGATGGTGCGCAGCGAGCAGCCGCGCTGGAGCAGTTGGACGTCCTGGAGGAGGGCGACCTGGAGGGTGTCGGCGGGCCGGTGGCCGGGCTGGGCGGTGAGGACCTCGGAGCGGCAGTCGGAGACCAGCTGGGAGATCCGCTGGCGGATGTGGACGTGCCCCTCGACGTGGACGGCGCCGCCGGCCCGGTCGGTCGGGCGGGGCATCGCGTCGTAGGCCCGGGTGAGGCCGTCCAGGGCGCCCGGGAGGTTCTCCGCGCGGACCAGCAGCCGGGTGGCCTCGCTGCGCAGTTCGGCGCCGAGGCGGTCGCTGACCGAGCGCGGGCTGACCGCGGTGTAGCAGCGGTCCATCCGGTTGACCATCAACAGGCCGATGTCGATGAGTTGTTGGAGCGCTCCCCGGTCGACGTCGGCGACCTCGCCGGTGGGGACGCGGCCGCCCTCGGCGATGATGGCCAGGTAGAGCTGCCGGGCGGCCTCGTCGGGCTCCTCGCCCACGGGCCCGTGGTGCGGTGTGACCGCCGGTTCCGCCGTCACGTCGCACTCTCCCTGCCGAACGCCTCTCCCCTGGTCTGCCCGTGCTCCCCGCCGCACGAGCCGTGGCACCGGTGGGCCCGGCGGGCTCACGGTACCGGTGGGCCGGTACGGCGTGATCATGGATCAGGCGGTCACGGTACCGGGTGGGACGGCGGACCCCGGGTCCGGGTGCCGTCGCACGCCGGGTCGTCCGGGGGCCGCCATCGGTACGCCAGTCAAGGCGCTCCCGTCGAGGCGGAGCAGCAACGCCTCGACGGGATCCGGTCCGGGGGCCATCACCACACATGGACCCCGGCCCGGCGCTCTTCCCCCCCGTTCCACCGGCGCGGGATGTCGCACCTGCGGTCAGCATCGAAGAGCGTGTCGCCACCATCGGGCTGCGGTTGCCCGGACGACTTGGCGCGTCTCCACCCTCACAGCGTGACGGCCGGTGAACAAGTGCCGCCCGAGTGCATGTTCGCGCAATTGCAGCTACCTGCATCCGGCCGCGGGCGCGACGGTCCGGACGGCTGGGTGGATTCCGGTGGAACCGGGGCGGGCCGGGGGCGTCGGCACCACCCGGCAGCGCCGTTGCCCGGCCGTGCGCGTTCCTGCACCGGCCGCGCGCTCCTGAGCTGCGTGTTCACGCAGGCCCGGGGGTCCGGCGCCGCCTCAGCGGGCCAGCAGCCGGCCCCGTGCCAGCCCGGCGGCGGTGCCGCCCGCGGCGAGCACCCAGGCGAGCGCCAGCAGCAGGTACAGGCCGACGGCCAGGCCGCTGAAGCCCCCGAAGCCGGTGTGCCGGGCGAGCGCGGAGGCTCCGGTGACGCAGGTGCCGACCGGGAAGGTGTACGCCCACCAGGTCATCGCGAACGGCATCCCGGCCCGCCGGGCCCGCAGGTTGGCGGTGAGCGCGACGGCCAGCCAGAGCATGGCGACGCCGATCACCGCCACGCCGTACAGCTCGGCGAGGTCGACCATGGCGGGCGCCAGCGCGGGCAGCACCGGGCGGGCGGCGTCGGCGAGCTGGTGGACCGCGGTGACGGACTGGCCGAGCGGGCCGAGCACCAGGAACAGCGAGGGGGTGAGCGCCAGGGCGGGCAGTTTGCTGTGGAGCAGCCCGGTGAACACCACCGGCAGCAGCACCAGGGTGGCCAGCAGGCCGATCCCGAACAGCGCCCAGCAGCCGTACAGCATGGCCTGCTGGGCCGTCCCGGCCGGCAGGTGGGGGACGAGCGCGGGGCCGCAGGCGGAGGCGACCAGCGGGGCGACCACGGGCAGCAGCCAGGTCGGGTTGGCCTCCAGGGCGGAGAGCCGGTGCCGGGTGATCATCAGGTACGGGATGCCGCCGGCCACGGCCAGCGCGTACAGGGTGCCGAGGGTCCACAGCACCGCGTCCAGGGCGACCGCCGGGCCGGTGCCGATGACCCGGGAGCCCAGCAGCAGGGTGCCCAGCCCGACCGCCAGCAGCGCCATCGGCGGGCAGCCGTAGAAGACCGCGGTGGCCGGGTTGTCCAGCAGCTGGGCGCGGGCCGCCTCGCGGTGCCGGGTCAGGTGGACCAGCCGGGCCCCGGCCAGCACCAGCAGGGCGGCCAGCGCGAGCGCCCACATCACCTCGCCGAAGGCGGTCAGCCCGGGCGGCCGCACCGGCAGCACGGCGGCGCCGTTCGCCAGGATCGCGGTGCCCATCACGGCGGCGTACCAGTTGGGGCCGAGTTGGGCGAGGTCGGGCCGGCGGCGGACGGCGGGGTGGGCGAGGGGGCGGATACCGGCCAAAGTGGACATGTCCCCACCGTCGCCCGAAGGCCGGGCGGCCGGTAGCGCCGGGGCTTCTATGGGGGCATAGCCTGAACCTATGGCCCTCTCACCGCACGTCCCCGAACTCGGCGCCCTGGAACTGCTGCTCGCGGTGGCCCGGCTGGGCAGTGTCGGACGGGCGGCGGCAGAGCTGGGTGTCACCCAGCCCACCGCCAGTGCCCGGATCAAGGGCATGGAGCGGCAGGTCGGCGTCCCGCTGCTGGACCGCTCGCCCCGGGGCAGCCGGCCGACCGAGGCGGGCCGGCTGGTGGTCGAGTGGGCCCGGCAGGTGGTGGAGGCGGCGCAGGCGCTGGACGCCGGGATCGACGCGCTGCGCGAGCGGCGGGACGCCAAGCTGCGGGTGGTGGCCAGTCTGACGGTCGCCGAGTACCTGATGCCCGGCTGGCTGCTGGGCCTGGCCGAGGCCAGCCCGGGGACGGCGGTGACGCTGCGGACGGCGAACTCGGCGGAGGTCGCCGGGCACGTCCTGGACGGGGACGCCGACCTCGGCTTCGTCGAGGGCCCCACCACCCCGCCCGGGCTGGCCGGCGTGGTGGTGGCCGCCGACCGGCTGGTGGTCGTGGTGGCGCCCGGGCACCCGTGGGCGCGCCGCCGCGCCCCGCTGACCGGGGCCGAGCTGGCGGCCACCCCGCTGGCGCTGCGCGAGCCCGGCTCGGGCACCCGGGAGGTGCTGGAGATGGCCTTGCGGCCGTACGGGGGCGTGGCGCGGCCCCGGATGGAGCTGGCCTCGTCCACCGCGCTGAAGGCGGCGGCGATGACCGGGGCGGGGCCGGTCTGCCTGAGCGAGCTGGCGGTGACGGAGGAGCTGGCCACCCGGCGGCTGGTCGAGGTGCCGCTGGTGGCGGAGCTGGACCTGCGGCGGCCGCTGCGCGCGGTCTGGCCGGCCGGGCAGCGGCCGGGCGGTCCGGCCCGGGAGCTGCTGGGGCTGACCCGGCGGTCGGTCAAACGTTCACCGAGAAGTTGGGACGAGGACCGAAGAGGAGAAAGTTGAGCGGAATAGACTCAACTTAGTGCATGCTGTACGCAGCAGTAGTGAAGGACGACGAGGGAGGACCCCCCAGCAGTGGACGCCAGCAAGTTCACCACCAAGACCCAGGACGCCCTGTCCGCCGCCATCCGGCAGGCGGGCACGGCCGGCAACCCGGACGTCAGGCCGGTGCACATCCTGATCGCCCTGCTGGAGCAGCCCGAGGGCATCGCCCGGCCCCTGCTGGAGGCGGTCGGGGCCGACGTCGCCCGGGTCGACGCCGAGGCCCGCCGCCAGGCGGCCGCGCTGCCCAGCGCGATGGGCTCGACGGTCGCCGCGCCCCAGCTCGCCCGGGACACCGTCGCGGTGCTCACCGAGGCCGGCAGGCGCGCGAACGACCTGGACGACCAGTACGTCTCCACCGAGCACCTGATGGTCGGCCTGGCCGCCGAGGGCGGCCAGGTGGCCGAGCTGCTGGCGCACCAGGGCGCCGCGCCGAAGGCGCTGCTCGCCGCGTTCAAGGAGGTCCGGGGCAGCGGCCGGGTCACCTCACCGGACCCGGAGGGCACCTACAAGGCGCTGGAGAAGTACGGCACCGACCTCACCCAGGCCGCCCGGGACGGCAAGCTCGACCCGGTGATCGGCCGCGACCACGAGATCCGCCGGGTGGTCCAGGTGCTCTCCCGCCGGACGAAGAACAACCCGGTGCTGATCGGCGAGCCGGGCGTCGGCAAGACCGCCGTGGTCGAGGGCCTGGCCCAGCGCATCGTGGCCGGCGACGTGCCGGAGTCGCTGCGCGGCAAGCGGCTGGTCGCACTGGACCTCAGCGCGATGGTCGCGGGCGCCAAGTTCCGCGGCGAGTTCGAGGAGCGGCTGAAGGCCGTCCTGAACGACATCAAGGCCTCCGACGGCCAGGTCGTCACCTTCATCGACGAGCTGCACACCATGGTCGGCGCGGGCGCCGGCGGCGACTCCGCGATGGACGCGGGCAACATGCTCAAGCCGATGCTGGCCCGCGGCGAGCTGCGGATGGTCGGCGCCACCACGCTGGACGAGTACCGCGAGCGGATCGAGAAGGACCCGGCCCTGGAGCGCCGCTTCCAGCAGGTGCTGGTCGGCGAGCCCAGCGTGGAGGACTCGATCGCCATCCTGCGCGGCCTCAAGGGCCGGTACGAGGCGCACCACAAGGTGCAGATCTCGGACGCCGCCCTGGTCGCCGCGGCCACCCTGTCCAACCGCTACATCACCTCCCGCTTCCTGCCCGACAAGGCGATCGACCTGGTCGACGAGGCGGCCTCCCGGCTGCGGATGGAGATCGACTCCTCCCCGGTCGAGATCGACGAACTCCAGCGCTCCGTGGACCGGTTGCGGATGGAGGAACTGGCCCTGGAGAAGGAGTCCGACCCGGCCTCGGTGGACCGGCTGGCCCGGCTGCGGCGCGACCTCGCCGACCGGAACGAGCAGTTGAGCGTGCTGACGGCGCGCTGGGAGCAGGAGAAGAAGAGCCTCAACCGGGTCGGCGAGCTCAAGGAGCGGCTGGACGACCTGCACGGCGCGCTCGAACGCGCCCAGCGCGACGGGGACTTCGAGCGCGCGTCCAAGCTGATGTACGCCGGGATCCCGGCCGCCGAGGCGGAGCTCACCGAGGCCCAGGAGCGCGCCGCGGACCAGGACACCTCGACCTCGATGGTCAAGGAGGAGGTCGGCCCGGACGACGTGGCCGACGTGGTCGCCTCCTGGACGGGCATCCCGGCCGGCCGGCTGCTGGAGGGCGAGAGCGCCAAACTCCTGCGCATGGAGGAGGAGTTGGGCCGACGCCTGATCGGCCAGCAGGAGGCGGTGCAGGCCGTCTCGGACGCGGTGCGGCGCACCCGCTCCGGCGTCGCCGACCCGGACCGCCCGACCGGCTCCTTCCTGTTCCTCGGCCCGACCGGTGTCGGCAAGACCGAACTCGCCAAGGCCCTGGCCGACTTCCTGTTCGACGACGAGCGGGCGATGGTCCGGATCGACATGAGCGAGTACGGCGAGAAGCACTCGGTCTCCCGTCTGGTCGGCGCCCCGCCCGGGTACGTCGGCTACGAGGAGGGCGGCCAGCTCACCGAGGCCGTCCGCCGCCGCCCGTACAGCGTGGTGCTGCTGGACGAGGTGGAGAAGGCGCACCCGGAGGTCTTCGACGTCCTGCTCCAGGTGCTGGACGACGGGCGGCTCACCGACGGGCAGGGCCGCACGGTGGACTTCCGCAACGCCATCCTGATCCTCACCTCCAACCTGGGCAGCCAGTACCTGGTGGACCCGGCCACCCCGGAGGAACGCAAGCGGGAACTGGTGCTGGGCGCCGTCCGGTCCGCGTTCAAGCCGGAGTTCCTCAACCGGCTGGACGACATCGTGGTCTTCGAGCCGCTGGGCACCGGCGAGCTGAGCCGGATCGTCGACCTCCAGGTGGCCCGCCTGGGCGAGCGGCTGCGGGAGCGGCGGCTCACCCTGGAGGTCTCCGCGGCCGCCCGCGACTGGCTGGCGCTCACCGGCTACGACCCGGCGTACGGCGCCCGCCCGCTGCGCCGGCTGGTGCAGTCCGCGATCGGCGACCAGCTGGCCCGGGCGATCCTGTCCGGCGCGGTGCACGACGGGGACACCGTCCTGGTCGAGCAGGACGAGGCGGGCGACCGCCTGACCGTCCGCGGCCGGGGGCCGCTGGAGAAGTAGCACCGCCGGCGTCCGGCTCCCGGGCCGCCCCTCCGCTCCGGCGGCGGGGGCGGCCCGTTCCGCGCCCGCGGGCCGCACCGGGGCCGTCCCGGCCGCCGGGGCGGCCGCCGTCACCGCGCCGCCGTCACTCCGCCGCCGCCTGTCGCAGCAGCCGCCGCGTCCGGTCCCGCCGGCTGCGCGCCAGCCGGTGCAGCTCGGCCACCTGGACGTCCGGCAGGCTCCAGGCCTGGGTCAGCAGCCTGAGCGTGGACACCCGCGGACAGGACACCCCCCGCTCCAGGTCCCGGATCGACCGCACGCTCAGCCCGGTCGCCTCGCCCAGCTGCTCCTGCGTCATGCCCCGGTCCAGCCGGATGCTCCGCAGCAGCGCCCCGAGCGTCGCGCCGTCCCCCGTCGCCGCTCCACCCACTCCTGTTCCCCCCTCAATTCCGGACAGCCCACCTCAGGACAGCTCAACTCCCCCGGCCGGGCCGGGATTTGATCGAAGCGAGTTCCGTCGCACGCTAACCGCAACCGGGCGGGACGGCAGCCGAACCAGCGCGCCGGGCGCGTGACGTGGCTCACGCGCGCCCCTCCGCGGGCCCACACCCCACCGGGGTTCCCACCCCCGGCCCGAGCCCCGCACACCCTCGGTGACCGACACCCTTCCCACCGCCGCCGGAGCCGCCGGACGACGGCGGGAAGAACGCCCGACGAAGATCGACGCGCCCCTCGGCCGCCCCTGTGAGCGGAGCCCCGGATGAGGCAGGATGGGAGGTGGAAAGGGCGGCCTCTCATTGCCGGCCACCACGTGCACTGAGGAAGAGGACCCCCATGAGCATCGACCCGTCGTCCATCCCGTCCTTCGGCGTTCCCCAGGGCGGCCAGCCCGGCGGCCAGGGCGGGCGGCCGGCCGGCCCGCCGCCGATCGTCGTCCCGGACCAGGCCCTGGTCACCCAGCTGCTGGACCAGATGCAGCTCAAGCACGTCGTGGACGAGGAGGGCGACCTCACCGCCCCCTGGGAGGGCTTCCGCGTCTACTACATGTTCCGCGGCGAGCAGAAGGAGCTCTTCGCGGTGCGCGCCTTCTACGACCGCGCCTACCCGCTGGAGAAGAAGGGCGAGATCCTCGACCTGATCGACGAGTGGAACCGCGAGACCCTCTGGCCCAAGGTCTACACCCACACCCACGAGGACGGCGTGGTCCGCCTGATCGGCGAGGCCCAGATGATCGTCGGCACCGGCGTCAACCTGGACTACTTCGTCACCACCACCGCCAACTGGACCCAGGCCGCGGTCGGCTTCGAGCAGTGGATCGTCGAGCGCCTCGGCCTCCAGAACGAGATCGAGGGCGAGGACGGCGAGGACACCGAGGGCACCGACGAGGCCTAGGACGTGTCTGACCATTCGAGTCGGATCAGGGCGCGGCGTTGGGGTGCGTGCATCGCAAGGCGGAGGAGGGAGCCACTGCGGAGCATTGGCGACCGACGACAACGCGGCGAGGTGCGTGCCCCGGCGTCGCGCACCCGGCGGGAATTGTCAGACACGCCCTAATCCCGTCCCGGTACTCCGGTCCGGCCCGCCACCGCCCTCCGTGCCGGTGGTGGGCCGTTCTTGTCCCCGGCCCCCGGCTGACCCAGGATGGCCCTGACGACGAGCCGTGAGGAGCCACCGATGGGTACCAGGCCGCTGCTGAACCGCCGACTGACCGGGATGGGCACGACGATCTTCGCCGAGATGTCGGCCCTGGCCACGGCCACCGGATCGATCAACCTCGGCCAGGGATTCCCCGACACCGACGGGCCCGAGGAGGTCCGCGAGGCGGCCGTACGGGCCCTGCGCGACGGCCGGGGCAACCAGTACCCGCCCGGCCCCGGCATCCCCGAGCTGCGCACCGCGATCGCCGAGCACCAGCAGCGCTTCCGCGGCCTCGCGTACGACCCGGACACCGAGGTGCTGGTCACCGCCGGCGCCACCGAGGCCATCGCCGCCACCCTGCTGGCCCTGCTGGAGCCCGGCGACGAGGTGATCGCCCTCGAACCCTTCTACGACTCCTACGCCGCCTGCATCGCGATGGCCGGCGCCACCCGGGTTCCGCTCACCCTGCGGGCCCCGGCCTTCCGCCCCGACCTGGACGAGCTGCGCGCCCTGATCACCCCGCGCACCCGGCTGCTGCTGATCAACACCCCGCACAACCCCACCGGCACCGTCCTCACCGCCGAGGAGCTCGCCGCCGTCGCCGCGCTCGCCGTCGAGCACGACCTGCTGGTCGTCACTGACGAGGTCTACGAGCACCTGGTCTTCGGCGCCGTCCACCACCCCCTCGCGGCCCTGCCCGGCATGCGCGAACGCACCGTCACCATCTCCTCCGCCGGCAAGACCTTCTCCTTCACCGGCTGGAAGGTCGGCTGGGTCACCGCGAGCCCGGACCTGGTCGCGGCCGTGCGCACCGCGAAGCAGTACCTCACCTACGTCAGCGCCGGCCCCTTCCAGTACGCCGTCGCCGAGGCCCTGCGGCTGCCCGACACGTACTTCGACACCCTCCGCGCCGATCTGCTGCGCAAGCGCGACCTGCTGCTCGGCGGTCTCACCGCGGCCGGCTTCCGGGCCTTCACCCCCGAGGGCACGTACTTCGTCACCACCGACATCACGCCGCTCGGCGAGAAGGACGGCATCGACTTCTGCCGTGCGCTGCCCGGACGTTGCGGTGTCGTCGCCATCCCGAACGCGGTGTTCTACGACGACGTGGAGGCCGGCCGTAGCCTGGTCCGCTTCACTTTCTGCAAAAAGGACGAGGTCCTCCAGGAGGCCGTCACCCGCCTGCGGCGCCTGTGAGGGGCCGCACGCCCCCTTTCGCGCCCTTCGAACAGGGATGCCCGTGATCCGACACCAGTACTGATGGATCATCAACTTCCTTGATCGGCTTGCTTGTTTGCCATCATTGCGGCAATCCTTCCGAGCATCCGGGCACTCCCCGCCGCCCTCCACGCCCCGCGCCTGGAGGGCGGCGGTGTGTGATGCACCCGGACAGCGCACACCCGGCGCGCACGGCGCACGATCCGGTGATAGGGGCGCGCGCTGTGCAGACTCGTACACGGGCTCGATCAGAGCCGGGAAGCAGGTGTGCTCGAAACGGTGAATGCTTGACAAAGTTGGGTAAATCACCGGCGGACCCGGCGTATTCGTGCTTCTCTGCTGCTGAATCTCCAGCCGGAATCCTTCCTTCCACGGTCGGCCGCGCCCAGGGCCGCACAGCCACGAACAGCCTCGCCATCGCCTAGGCCTACTCGATGCTGCTCGGCGGGCGCGCACGGAGCTGAAACGCGGAGCCGAGCATGCTCACCACACTGCAGACCTCCTACACGGACACCCGGGCGGGTGACCTCGCCTGGTGCCTCGGCGGCGACCCGCTGCCCGCTCTCGCCGTCCGCGACCTGAGACTCGACGGGGGCGGCCACCCGGGCACGCCCGGCACCCTCCAGCTGCGCCTGCTGGGCGCCTCCCACCAGGTGGTGATCGACGCGGGCCCCGGCCAGTGCCTGGAGACCGTCGCCTGCCTGCCCGGCCGCCGCACCCCGCTGCCGGCCCGGGTGGCCAAGCAGGTCGGCGGCTGGGAGTACGAGTTCGCGGCCCGGATCGAGGCGCTGCCGCCGCACGACTTCGCGGCCCGCGCCCAGGAGCTGCTGGCCCTCGTCGAGGGGCACCCGCGGGGCCTCGCCGGGGTCTTCCCGGGCGACCCGAGCGCCTTCACCGCGCTGGTCACCCAGGGCGGCGCGGACCGGCTGCTCTGGCGCACCTGGCACGCCTACCCGCAGGAGGGGCAGCTGGTGTGCACCCGCTCCTCGCTGGTGGTGACCGGGGTGGCCGGGGCATGACCGCCGGAAGTCCGGACCGGAACACCGATCCGGCCGTAGGCCGCCCGACCCAGGCCTACGAATCGTACGCAGGAACGGTTCGTCAATCCGACGTCGCCCACTGTCCGTCGGATGGGCGCATCCATCCGTCCCGCACGTCCCCTAGCGTTTGTTCGTGATCAACCATCCGACCGGTCCGCCCGCACGCCCGCGAGTGGACCTCGACGACGGCGCCCCACCCCGGCCCGGGCGAGGCCTCGCCCCACTCCCGCCCGCCCGCCGTCGGTCCCGGCTGCGCTCCAGCCCCCGGCTCGCCCGCCTGACCGTCCTGCTGGCCGCGTTCGTCTGCGCGGCCTGCGGACTCGTCTACGAGCTCGAACTCGTGGCGCTCGGCGACTACCTGCTCGGGGACACGGTCACCCAAACCTCCGTCGTGCTCTCCGTCATGGTGTTCGCGATGGGCCTCGGCTCACTGCTCGCCAAACGGTTCACCAGCCGGCCCGCCACCGCCTTCGCCCTCGTCGAGTGCGCGCTCGCGCTCACCGGCGGACTCTCCGTCCTCGCGCTCTACTCCTGCTGGGCCTGGATCGGCCGCTACCAGGCCGCCATGGTCGGCCTCACCTGCCTGATCGGCATCCTGATCGGCGCCGAGATCCCCCTGCTGATGACCCTCATCCAACGGATCCGGCGCGAGGACGCCGGACGCGCCGTCGCGGACCTGTTCGCCGCCGACTACGTGGGCGCGCTGATCGGCGGCCTCGCCTTCCCGTTCCTGATCCTGCCCGCCCTCGGACCGGGCGACGGCGCCCTGCTCACCGGCGCCGTCAACGCCGTCGCCGGGGCGGCCGTGGTGCTCTGGCTGTTCCGCGAGGAACCCGCCCCCCGGATCCGACGGCTGCTCTGGGGCGGCTGCCTGCTGGTCCTCGCCCTGCTCGCGACGGCCGCGGCCGGCTCCGACGCCGTCGAGCGCGCCGCCCGGCACGCCCTGTACGGCGACCAGGTCCGCTACGCCACCCGCAGCCGGTCCCAGGAGATCGTGCTCACCGGCCCCGCCGAGGGCCCCCTGCGGCTCTACCTGGACGGCCGGCTCGCGGTCTGCGGACCGGACGAGTACCGGAGCAGCGAGGGCCTGGTCCACCCCGCCATGGCGGCCGGCCCGGACGCCCGCGTCCTGCTGCTCGGCGGCGGCGACGGGCTCGCCCTGCGGGAGGTGCTGCGGCACCGGGGCGTGCGCACCGTCCGGCTGGTCGACGCCGACCCCGCCCTCCCCCGGCTCGCCCGCACCGACCCCGGGCTCGCCGCCCTCGGCGGCCGCTCGCTGGACGACCCCCGGGTCCGCACCACCGCGGCCGACCCGCTGGCCTGGCTGCGCGGCGCCGGCGCCCCCGGCGGGGACGGACCGTACGACGTGGTGCTCGCCGACCTCCCGGCACCGGCCGACGGCGGGCCGGTCAAGTTCCACTCCCAGGAGTTCTACGGCCTCGCCGCACGGCTGCTCTCCCCCGGCGGCCGGATCGCCGTCCGCGCCGGGAACGACCTGGACGGCCTCTGGCAGATCGAGTCCGGTCTGCGGACGACGGGCCTGCAGACCGCCCCGTACGCCGTCCCGGGCAGCGCCACCGCCGCCTGCCGCCCCGGCCCGCCGGACGACCCCCAGAACTTCCTCCTCGCCGCCGCCACCCGGCCCCCGCTCACCCTCGCCCCCGACGCCCCGTCGCCCCGCGCCCTCACCCCCGACGTCCTCCACGCCACCACCGCCCGCCTCACCGCCCTCCGCCCGGCCCACCCCCCGGCGGCCCTCACCCTCCTCGGTCCCCGCTGAGGCCGCCCGGCCCCCGCCGAGGCCACCCTGGGGAACCCTCTTCTCGGAAGCCCCGGCCCGCGCCCGTGGCGGGCCGGGGCGGGTGCCCGTGCGGGCGGCCGTGCGGGCGACCGTGCGGGCGGCCGCGGCGATGGTGCGACGGCCAAGGGAACAGGTGGGGCGGGGAAAATCCGGTGGTGGTGGGTAGGGACCGGGCGCGGCCCAGTCGGTAGGCTCCGTGACATGGAGCATGAGGTTCTCGTCCCGTTGTCCGCCGAGCCGGTCCGGCAGGCCTTGCAGGATCCGGCGCTGCTGGCGCGGAGTGTGCCGGGGCTGAGCACCGAGCCGGCCGCGGTCGGCGCCGGTGCGGCCGAGGAGATCGGCGGCCGGCTGAAGCTGCGGATCGGCGGCTCCACGATCACGTACAAGGGCGTGCTGTCGCTGATCGGGGGCCGGGAGGGCGTGCTGACCGTGCTCGCCGAGGGCGAGGAGGCCCGGGGCACCGGTGAGGTGACCGCCACCGTCCGGGTCAGCGTCGCGGACGGCGCCGAGGACGGCACCGCGGTGATCCGCTTCACCGGCGACCTGAGCGCCACCGGCCGGCTGACCGAGTTCGACGAGGAGACCCTCGACGCGACCGGCCGCCGCCTGCTGGACCGGTTCGCCGCCGCGCTGGTCGCCCCGGAGGGCGAGCAGCCGCAGGACCAGGACCAGGAGGAGGACGCCGAGCAGGACAGGTCCGGGAACGCCGGGGCCGACGCCGGTGTGGTCTTCATCGAGGACCGCCAGGACCAGCCCGGCGACGACCTGGACGACGACCTCTCCGACCTGATCGCCTTCTCCGACGCCGACGCCGAGCGCTTCGGCCTGCCCACCGGCTCCGCCGACGACGAGGACGAGGACGAGGAGGACGACGTCGAGGACGGGGCCGCGGACGGCTCCGCCGAGCAGGACGGCGTCGCCGAGGAGATCCCCGCCGAGCCGCTCTTCGCGTACGAGGAGGAGCCGGTGCTCAGCGGCCCGGTGCGCCGCAGCATCGTCGGCCGGTCCGCCGAGGAGGTGGACCACGCCCCGCCGCGCGGCCCGTACGCCCCGGCGCTGCCCGCCCGCAGCGCGCGGGCCCGGGCGGCGTCCCGCTGGGGCGGCGAGGCCGGCGGGATCGTGGTACCGGGCACCGGCGGCCGCAGCGCGGTGCCGTGGGTGATCGGCGGCTCGGTGGCCCTGCTGGGTGGCGCCGTGGTGCTGGTCAGGGCGCTGCGCCGGCGCTGAGCCCGGAGCGCCGCGGGAACCGTCAGGGCCTAGACTGAACGCTCATGAGCAACGACCGCGACGCCCTGCTGGCACAGATCAAGGACAAGGCCGTCGTGCACGGCAAGGTCACCCTCTCCTCCGGCAAGGAGGCCGACTACTACGTCGACCTGCGCCGGATCACGCTGGACGGCGTGGCCGCCCCGCTGGTCGGCCGGGTGATGCTGGACGCGACCTCGCACCTGGACTACGACGCCGTCGGCGGCCTGACCCTGGGTGCCGACCCGGTGGCCGCCTCGATGCTGCACGCCGCCGCCGCGCGCGGGCAGCAGCTGGACGCCTTCGTGGTCCGCAAGACGGGCAAGGCGCACGGCCTCCAGCGCCGGATCGAGGGCCCGGAGGTCAAGGGCCGCCGGGTGCTGGCCGTCGAGGACACCTCCACCACCGGCGGCTCGGTGCTGACCGCCGTGGAGGCGCTGCGCGAGGCGGGCGCCGAGGTGGTCGGCGTCGCGGTGATCGTGGAGCGCGGCGGCGCGGCCGCCGTGGAGGCCCAGGGCCTGGAGTACGTGACCGCCTACACCCTGGACGACCTGGGTCTCTGATCCCGTCCGGTACGACGAACGACTGAGGGCCGGTGCTGTTTCACGTGAAACAGCACCGGCCCTCGCCGTGTCCGGAGTTCCGGGCGCTCAGCCCCGCCGGTGCCGGCCGCCGCCGGCCTGGACCTGGCTCTCGTCGTCGACCTCGGCCACGACACCGGCCCGCTTCTTCTTCCGCTCGCGCATGATCTCGACCAGGATCGGCGAGATCGACAGCAGGACGATCAGCAGCACCGCCGGGATCAGGTACTTGTCGATCACCGGGGCGAGCGCGTCGCCGAAGAAGTAGCCGATCAGCAGCATGGACTCGGTCCACAGCACGCCGCCGATCACGTTCCAGAGGAAGAAGGTCCGGGCGGGCATCTCCAGGGTGCCGGCGACCGGGTTCAGGAAGGTGCGGATGATCGGCATGAAGCGGGCCAGCACCACGGCCTTGCCGGAGCCGAACTTGTTGAAGTACTCCTCCGCCTTCACCACGTAGTCGCGTCGGAAGATCTTCGAATCGGGCTTGTCGAACATCTTCGGCCCGACCTTGGCGCCGATCAGGTGCCCGAGCTGGGCGCCGGCGATCGCCGCGATCGGGCAGCCGATCAGCAGCACGGCGATCGGCAGCTTGGCACCGTCGCCGAGCACCGAGGAGGCCGCGTTCGAGGCGGCGACACCCGCGAGGATCAGCAGCGAGTCGCCCGGGAAGAAGAAGCCGACCAGCAGGCCGGTCTCCGCGAAGATGATCGCGATCAGCCCGATGGCGCCGAGGGACGAGATCAGGGATTTGGCGTCAAGCAGGTTGACGGCCAGCTGGTTGTAGTCCACGGGCGCAGGATAGCGGGCGCACCGTGCCGACCACGCGGGCGCACCGTGCCCACGACGCGGGCGCACCGTGCCGACGGCGCCCGGCGGGGGACGCCCCCCGGCCGCCCGCCGGAGCCGCCCGCGGCCGCCGTGCGCCCGTGTCGTGCGACGTTCCGCATGGCGGGCTCCTGCTGACCCGCGGGCACGAGTCTGGGAAGATGGCACAGGCGTCCGGTCCGCGGTGGCACACCACCCTCATGGCCGTACCGCGCAGGTCGCCGCGAACGTGCCGGAGAGCCACACCGCAACGCCGCGCGTCGGCGGGCCGGCACGGAGTCGTCACGAAGGCGTACACAGCGTCGGACAGCACCGTCCGTACGCCGCAACCCGACAGGAGCGGATCGCATGCCCATCGCAACTCCCGAGGTCTACAACGAGATGCTGGACCGGGCCAAGGCGGGCAAGTTCGCCTACCCGGCCATCAACGTCACGTCGTCGCAGACGCTGCACGCCGCACTGCGTGGTTTCGCCGAGGCCGAGAGCGACGGCATCATCCAGATCTCGACCGGTGGCGCGGAGTTCCTGGGCGGCCAGCACAACAAGGACATGGTGACCGGCGCCGTCGCGCTCGCCGAGTTCGCGCACATCGTCGCCGCCAAGTACGACGTCACCGTCGCGCTGCACACCGACCACTGCCCGAAGGACAAGCTGGACGGCTACGTCCGCCCGCTGCTGGCGGTCTCCGCCGAGCGCGTGGCCCGGGGCGAGAACCCGCTGTTCCAGTCGCACATGTGGGACGGCTCGGCCGAGACCCTCTCCGACAACCTGGGCATCGCCCAGGAGCTGCTGGCCCAGGCCGCCGCCGCCAAGATCATCCTTGAGGTCGAGATCACCCCGACCGGCGGCGAGGAGGACGGCGTCACCCACGAGATCAACGACGAGCTGTACACCACCGTCAACGACGCCGTGCGCACCGCCGAGGCGCTGGGCCTGGGCGAGAAGGGCCGCTACCTGCTGGCCGCCTCCTTCGGCAACGTGCACGGCGTGTACAAGCCGGGCAACGTCGTGCTGAAGCCGGAGCTGCTGCGCGAGCTCCAGGACGCGATCGGCAAGCAGTACGGCAAGACCGACCCGTTCGACTTCGTCTTCCACGGCGGCTCGGGCTCGAGCGCCGAGGAGATCGCCACCGCGCTGGAGAACGGCGTCGTGAAGATGAACCTGGACACCGACACCCAGTACGCCTTCACCCGCCCGGTGGCCGGCCACATGTTCGCCAACTACGACGGCGTGCTGAAGGTCGACGGCGAGGTCGGCAAGAAGAACACCTACGACCCGCGCACCTGGGGCAAGCTGGCCGAGGCCGGCATGGCCGCCCGCGTGGTCGAGGCCGCCGAGCAGCTGCGTTCGGCGGGCAAGCGCCTGAAGTGAGTCCCGCGCCCGAGGCGGGGCCCACGGCCGCGTGAGCCCCGCGCCCCGGGCGTGACGTGACAGACGGGTGCCCCCGGCGGAGACCGCCGGGGGCACCCGTCTGTCCGGGGGTGTCTACTGCTTGAGCTCCGCGTACGCCTCCGCGCTGCTGTCCTTCAGGAACTGCCAGCAGCGGGTCTCCTCCTCGGTCTCCTTGATCGCGCCGGCCGCCCGGGCGAGCGCCGCCAGGCAGCGCAGGAAGCCGCGGTTGCCGCGGTGCTCCCACGGCACCGGGCCGTGGCCCTTCCATCCGTTGCGCCGCAGCGCGTCCAGGCCGCGGTGGTAGCCGGTACGGGCGTAGGCGTACGACTCGACGTACCGGCCGGCCGCGTAGGCGTCGTCGGCGAGCATGGCCCAGGCCAGGCAGAAGACCGGGAACTCGGCTGCCACCTGGGTGGGGGAGGCCGACTCCTCCGCCAGCATCCGGTAGGGCCGCTCCTCCTCCGGGAGGAGAGTGGGTTCGGGACCGTCGAGAAGGTTCCTGTGAATCGCCATGCCCTGAAGTCTGCCACCCGAGACGCAGGGGTCAACCGCCGTCCCCGGCGGGCGCCCGTCCCGCGACGCCGAAGTCACAGACGAGGCGTGTGGACATTCACCCGTTCGCCTGCCACTGTGAAGATCATGTCCGCAGCCCGATCCGTCGGCCGGCGCACCGCACCGCCCCGGAAGGGCGGTCGCCGACGCCGCAAGCCGCGACGCGGACCCGGTCCTGGCATGCTCACGGCATTCGTGGTCTCCGCAGTGGTCCTGGGGGCCGCGGCGATCATGCTGTACCGCCCAGCGGGCACCCCGGTTGCCGCCCCGACCGCCCAGGCGAGGGTCGCCCCACCGGGCGAGCAGGCCACCACGGCGGCACCGACGGCGGAGCAGGCGCCGCCCCCGGCTCCCACCCCGGCCGACACCCCGCCGCCCGCCCCCACCCCCGCCGCGCCGGACCCCGGCCCCACCAAGGGCGCGGGCACCTTCGCCGTCGCCCCGGCCACCGCCAAGCCGGTCGGACGCGGCAACGTGCGCCGCTACCGGGTCGAGGTCGAGGACGGCATCGGCATCGACGCCCCGACCGCCGCCACGCAGATCCACGCCATCCTCGGCGACAAACGAGGCTGGACCAACGACCGCAAGAACGGCTTCCAGCTGGTCGCCGACGGCCCGTACGACTTCGCCGTGAAGATCGCCTCGCCGGCCACCGTGGACCGGATCTGCGGCGCCTCCGGGCTGGACACCCACGGCGAGGTCAACTGCAACGTCGGCAACCAGGTGCTCGTCAACTCCAAGCGCTGGAACACCGGTTCACCGCAGTTCAGCGGACCGCTGGAGGAGTACCGGGCGCTGATCGTCAACCACGAGGTGGGCCACCGGATCGGCCACGGGCACGAGGGCTGCCCGGGCGAGGGCAAGCCCGCCCCCGCGATGATGCAGCAGATCTACGGCCTCAAGGGCTGCACGCCCAACGCCTGGCCGTACTCGGCGCAGGGCACGTACGTGGGCGGGCCGTCCGTCCCGTAGAACCGCGGCGGCGGGGGCGGGTCCTGTCAGCCACGCCCTAACAGAGCACCGGCAGGTACTCCCGCAGGTCGCTGCGCTCCCCCGAGGCGGACACCTCGGCCGCCTCCACCGCCGCCGCCCAGTCGGCCCGGCCGGTGGCCAGCCGGATCCAGGTCAGCGGATCGGTCTCCACCACGTTGGGCGGGGTGCCCCGGGTGTGCTTCGGCCCCGGCACCGCCTGGACGACCGCGAACGGCGGGACGCGCAGCTCGACGGCGCCGCCGGGCACCTGCCCGGCGAGGGCGTCGGCCAGCATCCGGGAGACGGTGGCGAGGGCCTCGCGGTCGTGCGGGAAGTCGTCCAGGCCGAGCGCGTCGGCCAGGTCGTCGGCGTGCACCACGGCCTCGATCAGCCGGGTCACCAGGTAGTCGCTCAGGAGCATCGGATGACCGCTCAGGAAGGTCACCCGCCGCTCCGGTTCCGCCGCGGCCCGGCGGTCGAGCACGGCCAGCACGGCGTCGAGCGACCGGTCGAACTCGGCGGCCACCTCCTTGGGCGGGCCGGCGAACCCGGCCGCCGTGTGCTCCGTGGTCGCGGCGTCGACGAAGCCGGCCATCGTCCCGGCCAGCGCCGCGTAGTCGGCCAGCGGGAGCACCGGCCCGTCCACCTCCGGCAGGTCCAGCACGACGGACAGCTGGCTCAGCGCCAGGCTCAGGTGGGTCACCAGCTCCCGCACCCTCCAGGCGCCGAGCCGGGTCGGCCGTTCCAGATCGGACTCCGTCAGCCGGTGCACGACCACGCGCACCGCCTCGCTCTGCGCCGTCAACGCGGCGCTCACCTTCTGTGGCTGATACGTACGGGACTTGGCAGGCATGGGCGTCAACATACGCCGAGGGGCGGGTGGTTCACCAGAGAACCAACCGCCCCTCGTCGACCGTGCGTCAGGCCAGCAGGGCCTCGATGACACCGGTGCGGGCGTCCTTCAGCTCGGCCAGCGAGACGCTGAACTGGCCCTGGACGTCCAGGCTTTCGCCGTCCACGACACCGATCCGGGTGGCCGGCAGGCCGCGCGCGGTGCACATGTCGTTGAACCGGAGCTCCTCGCTGCGCGGCACCGCCACGACGGCGCGGCCGGCCGACTCCGAGAACAGCAGGACGAACGGGTCCTGGCCCTCGGGCAGAACGATCCGCGCGCCGTGGCCGCCCTTGAGGCAGCTCTCCACCAGCGCCTGACCGAGACCGCCGTCGGACAGGTCGTGCGCGGCGTCGATCATGCCGTCGCGCGAGGCGGCGATCAGGATCTCGCCGAGCAGCCGCTCGCGCTCCAGGTCCACCGCGGGCGGCAGGCCGCCGAGGTGGTCGTGGACGGCCTGCGACCAGGCCGAGCCGCCGAGCTCGTCCGCCGTGTCGCCGAGCAGGTAGAGCAGCTGCCCCTCCTCGGCGAAGGCCAGCGGGGTGCGCCGGGTGACGTCGTCGATGACGCCGAGCACCGCGACCACCGGGGTCGGGTGGATGGCGACCTCGCCGGTCTGGTTGTACAGCGAGACGTTTCCGCCGGTGACCGGGGTGCCGAGCACCAGGCAGGCGTCGGCCAGGCCGCGGGTGGCCTCGGCGAACTGCCACATCACGTCCGGGTCCTCGGGGGAGCCGAAGTTGAGGCAGTCGGAGACGGCGAGCGGCTTGGCACCGCCGGCCGCGACGTTGCGGTACGCCTCGGCCAGGGCCAGCTGGGCGCCGGTGTACGGGTCCAGCTTGGCGAAGCGGCCGTTGCCGTCGGTGGCGACCGAGACGCCGAGGTTGGTCTCGTCGTCGATCCGGATCATGCCCGAGTCCTCGCCGTGCGAGAGCACGGTGTTGCCGAGCACGTAGCGGTCGTACTGGTCGGTGATCCAGGACTTGGAGGCCTGGTTCGGGTGGCTCGCGACCTTCAGCAGGTCGGCCTTGAGGCCTTCGCCGGTGGTCGGGCGGGCCAGCCGCTCGGCGGTCGGGGCGTCGGCCTGCAGCGCGTCCTGCCAGCTCGGGCGGGCGTACGGGCGCTCGTAGGTCGGGCCCTCGTGGGCGACGGTGCGCGGCGGGACGTCCACCACGAGCTCGCCGTGCCAGAAGATCTCCAGGCGCTCGCCGTCGGTCACCTCACCGATGACGTTGGCGATGACGTCCCACTTCTCGCAGATCTCCAGGAAGCGGTCGACCTTGTCGGGCTCCACGATCGCGCACATGCGCTCCTGCGACTCGCTCATGAGGATCTCCTCCGGCGAGAGCGTGTGGTCGCGCAGGTGCACGGTGTCGAGCTCGATCCGCATGCCGCCGGAGCCGGCCGAGGCCAGCTCGCTGGTGGCGCAGGACAGGCCGGCGCCGCCGAGGTCCTGGATGCCCTTGACGAGCTTCTCCCGGAAGATCTCCAGGGTGCACTCGATCAGGAGCTTCTCCTGGAACGGGTCGCCGACCTGGACGGCCGGGCGCTTGGCCGGCTTGCTGTCGTCGAAGGTCTCGGAGGCGAGCACCGAGACGCCGCCGATGCCGTCGCCGCCGGTGCGGGCGCCGTACAGGATGACCTTGTTGCCGGCGCCGGAGGCCTGCGCGAGGTGGATGTCCTCGTGCTTCATGACGCCCACGCACAGCGCGTTGACCAGCGGATTGCCCTGGTAGCAGGAGTCGAAGACGACCTCGCCGCCGATGTTCGGCAGGCCCAGGCAGTTGCCGTAGCCGCCGATGCCCGCGACGATCCCGGGCAGCACGCGCCGGGTGTCCGGGTGGTCGGCCGCACCGAAGCGCAGCGGGTCCATCACGGCGACCGGGCGGGCGCCCATCGCCAGGATGTCGCGCACGATGCCGCCGATGCCGGTGGCCGCGCCCTGGTAGGGCTCGATGTACGACGGGTGGTTGTGCGACTCGACCTTGAAGGTGACCGCGTACCCCTGGCCGACGTCGACGACGCCGGCGTTCTCGCCGATGCCGACGAGCATCGCGTCCGAATCCGGCTTCTTCTCGCCGAACTGCTTCAGGTGGACCTTGCTGCTCTTGTACGAACAGTGCTCCGACCACATGACCGAGTACATGGCGAGTTCGGCGCCGGTCGGGCGGCGGCCAAGGATCTCCCGGATGCGCGCGTACTCGTCCTCCTTGAGGCCGAGCTCGGCCCAGGGCTGGGCTGCGTCCGGGGTCTGCTCGGCGTTCTTGACGGTGTCGAGGCTCATCAGGCGTTCACCAGCTGCTTCAGGACGGAAGTGAAGAAGCCCAGGCCCTCGGTGGTCGGGCCGGTGAGCGGCTCCACGGCGTGCTCCGGGTGCGGCATCAGGCCGACGACATTGCCGGCGGCGTTGGTGATGCCGGCGATGTCGCGGTACGAACCGTTCGGGTTGACGTCCAGGTAACGGGCGACGACCCGGCCCTCCGCCTCCAGTTCGTCCAGCACCCGCTCCTCGGCGACGAAGCGGCCCTCGCCGTTCTTCAGCGGGACGACGATTTCCTGGCCGACCGAGTAATCCCGGGTCCAGGCGGTGCCGGCGTTCTCGATGCTCAGCTTCTGGTCGCGGCAGATGAAGTGCAGCGAGTCGTTCCGGGTGAGCGCCCCGGGCAGCAGGTGCGATTCGCAGAGCACCTGGAAGCCGTTGCAGATACCGAGCACCGGCATTCCGAGCTTCGCCTGCTCGATGACGGTCTCCATCACCGGCGAGAAGCGGGAGATCGCACCGCAGCGCAGATAGTCGCCGTAACTGAATCCGCCGGGCAGGACGACGGCGTCGACCTGGTGGAGATCCTTGTCACGGTGCCACAGGGCGACCGGCTCGGCGCCGGCGAGGCGGACCGCCCGCTGGGCGTCGCGGTCGTCGAGGGAGCCGGGGAAAGTGACGACGCCGACGCGGGTGGTCACTTGCCCTCCTCCTCGACCCGGACGGTGAAGTCCTCGATCACGGTGTTGGCGAGAAAGGTCTCGGCGGCTTCGCGGATACGGGCGAGCGCCGCGTCGTCGACCGGGCCCTCCACATCCAGCTCGAAACGCTTGCCCTGGCGGACGTCGGCGATCCCGGTGAATCCGAGGCGGGGCAGTGCACGCTGCACCGCCTGTCCCTGGGGGTCGAGGATCTCCGGCTTGAGCATGACGTCGACTACGACGCGTGCCACTGGCACTCCCGGTGGTGTCTTCGGTGAGGCGGGGGAACTCCAGACTACCGGTGGTTTCGGGCAGGATTGCTGGCCGGGGATAGCGACGCGCGTAGACCCGAGACCCTTACGCCACAAGGGATCCGGACCCCTCACCCGCCGCCCGGGCCGACCGGTTTCCGTGGAATCGGCACTCGGAACGGCCCCGCCCGGAGAACACCCGAATACGGCACTTGGGGACAGAACCGCCCGTCCCGCACATCGGTATCCAGGAGTCCCGCGAAGAGACGTGAATATCCGGAAAAGAATGCCGGACTCTTCGATTTCTGCCCCCTTCGGGTGCAGAATAGGGCCACCTGTCGCGGCAAGTGCTGCGTATCAGGCGAGCCGTCCGGCCCGCCCGTACGCGCTTGCGCGAGTTGGTGCACATCAGGCCCCGGTACCCCCTCGGACCGGCGGCCGAATTGCCCGAGAGGATTGACACCCATGGCACAGCGTGTAGTTGTCACGCTCTCCGACGACCTGGACGGCGGCTCCGCCGCGGAAACCGTCCACTTCGGCGTCGACGGGAAGTCGTACGAGATCGACCTGTCCGTGGACAACGCGGAAAAGCTGCGGGAGGCCCTCGCTCCGTTCGTCGCCGCCGGCCGCCGCCAGAGCCGCACCGGAAAGTCCTTCCGCCGCACCGCCCTCACCCCGGACCCGGCCGCCGTCCGCGCCTGGGCCCTGTCCCGCGGGATGGAACTGCCGGCCCGCGGCCGCATCCCCAAGCACGTGTACGAGGCGTTCGCCGAGGCGAACTGAGCCTCGCGGGAGTCCGCTCCCCGGTCGCCCCGCCCGCCCTGGCCGAAAGGGTGGGGCGACCACCCCGAACGATGCTGTAGAGTATTCCTCGTCGCCGCAACGGAGAGATCCGAAGAGGCGGCGGGTGCCCCACCAGGCACCATGCGGACGTGGCTCAGTTGGTAGAGCATCACCTTGCCAAGGTGAGGGTCGCGAGTTCGAATCTCGTCGTCCGCTCGCAGTGCGCGAGCACAGCACAACTCAATAGTTTGACCTGCGGACGTGGCTCAGTTGGTAGAGCATCACCTTGCCAAGGTGAGGGTCGCGAGTTCGAATCTCGTCGTCCGCTCAGATACGAAGGGCCCCCTCGTTTGAGGGGGCCCTTCGGCATTCCTCCCCGCACCCCCGGCACGGCGGTGCCCCGGGCGCCGGCGATATCGGCCATGACATTTGTCATCGCCGACCCGTGGATCCCCACCGCGATGTCATGACGGCCCGCACTGCCCGCGCGGCCCGGTCGGCGGAAGGCTTGGGGCATGGAGACGAGCCGGGCCCCCCGCCCCAGCGAAGACGTGATCGAGGTCACCGACCTGCACCGCCACTACGGCGGCGGTACCACCGGGTACCACGCCGTGCGCGGCGTCGACCTGACCGTCCGCCGCGGCGAGCTGTTCGCCCTGCTCGGCACCAACGGGGCCGGCAAGACCTCCACCATGGAGGTCATCGAGGGCCTGGCCGCGCCCTCCGGCGGCACCGTCCGGGTGCTCGGCCTGGACCCCCACAAGGAGCGCGCCGCCGTCCGCCCGCGGATCGGCATCATGCTCCAGGAGGGCGGCTTCCCCGGCGAGCTCACCGCCGCCGAGACCGGCCGCGTCTGGGCCGGGATGACCAGCGGCGCCCGCCCGGTGGCGGAGGCGCTGGAGCTGGTCGGCCTCGGCCACCGCGCGAACGTCCGGGTCAAGCAGCTGTCCGGCGGCGAGAAGCGCCGGCTGGACCTCGCGATGGCCCTGCTCGGCCGCCCCGAGGTGCTCTTCCTGGACGAGCCCAGCACCGGCCTCGACCCCGAGGCGCGCGCCGCCGTCTGGCAGCTGGTCCGCGAGCTGCGCGCCCAGGGCACCACGGTGCTGCTCACCACCCACTACCTGGAGGAGGCCGAGGAGCTCGCCGACCGGCTGGCCATCATGCACGGCGGCCGGGTCGTCACCTCGGGCACCGTCGCCGAGGTGATCGCCGACCGGCCCGCCCGGATCGGCTTCGAGCTTCCCGAGTTCACCGGCGCCGCACTGCCCGTCCTGGCCGGGGCCGAACTCGCGCTCGACGGCCGCAAGGTCACCGTGCAGACCCTCGCGCTCCAGGACACCCTCACCGACCTGCTCGGCTGGGCCCGGCACCACGGGATCGTGCTCGGCGCCCTGGACGCCCGCAGCGCCTCGCTGGAGGAGGCCTTCCTCGCGATCGCCTCCGAGGCCGCCCACCAGAACCCCCCGCAGGCGCCCGCCGCCGACCGCCCCGCCCGCCGCCGCCTGATCGGATCCGCCCGATGACCACCACCGCCGCCACCGCCGCCTCCGGTCCGCAGAGCACCGCCGCCCGCCGGCTGCTCGCCCTCGGCCGGGCCGAGGCCACCCTGCTGCTGCGCAACCGCACGGCCCTGTTCACCGCCCTGGCGCTGCCGCTGTTCCTGGTCTTCACCCTGAAGGGCGTGCTCTCCCAGCAGGCCGAGTCCAACCCCGGACTGGACGTCGACTCGCTGCTGGTCTACGGCTCGGTCGGGATGATCCTGGCCTTCGTCGTGTACTACAACCTGACCGCCGCGTACGTCGGACGGCGCGGCGAGCTGGTCCTCAAGCGGCTGCGCACCGGCGAGGCCCGGGACATCGAGATCCTGCTCGGTACGGCCGTCCCCTCGGTCGCGCTCGGCCTGATGATGGCCGCCCTGATCGGGATCGGCGGCAGCCTCGGCCTCCACCTGGCCGTACCGGTCAACCCGGTGCTGATGCTGGTCGGCCTGCTCCTGGCGCTGGCCACCATGATCGCCCTGGCCGCGCTGTCCAGCGCCTTCACCAGGACCGTGGAGAGCGCGGGCATCACCACCCTGCCGATCATGCTGGTGATGCAGCTCGGCTCCGGGCTGTTCATCCCGCTGGAGGTCATGCCCAAGCAGCTGGCCGACATCTGCCGCCTGCTGCCGACCACCCCGGCCTTCCAGCTGATCCGCGTCGGCTGGTTCGGCACCGACGGCTCGGCCGCCGCGACCGGCTTCGCCGGCTCCTGGGGCGCCGCCGGCTCGCACCTGGTCACCGGGGCGATCTGGCTGGGCCTGGCGGTCTGGGGCGCGGTGCGCTACTTCCGCTGGGAGCCGCGCCGCTGAGCATCGAGCGGTAATCCGAAGGAACGCCCCCAGTACGGCCTCTGATATGAAGGCAGGAAGCAGGATCGTGGTCGAACTGGGGGCGGAAGAATTGAGAATGCGGTCGCCGCATCGGCACTGGAGCAGCCTGAGCAAACCCCAGCGCACCGAGCTGTACCTGCGCTGGTCGCTCTACCTGATGGCGCTGTTCGTCCTCCCCGGCGTCCTGCTCGGCGCCGGGAGCGCCGCCGGTCAGGCCGGGAACATCCCGGTGATCCGGATCTCCGTGCTGATCGGGCTCGCCACCACCCTGGTCCTGCTGCGGACCTACCGCGTCGCGATGGACCACTACCTCGGCCGCCCCACCGACCCCCGGCTCTGGCTCGCCCTCTCGGTCGGCCTCGCGGTGACGGGCTCCTGGACCGTCCTGCTGTTCGGCCCCGCCGACGGCGGACCGGAAAGCCCGGGAGGCCTCCCCTTCACCCTGTTCGTCACCAGCAGCCTGCTGCTGTTCGCCCACGGCCCGGTGTGCGTGGCGCTGGCTCCCCGCCGGGCCGCCGCCGTCGGGCTGGGCATGCTGCTGGCCGTCTACCCGGCCGCGGTACTCGCCGGGATCGACCCCGGCGGCACCGCCGGCTACCTGACCGGACTGACCGTCGCGATGGCCTTCCTCGGCCCCAGCTGCCGCAGCTTCGCCTGGCTGACCTCGATCGTCTGGGAGCTGGACGCCGCCCGCGAGGCCCAGTCCCGGCTGGCCGTCGCCGAGGAGCGGCTGCGCTTCTCCCGCGACCTCCACGACGTGATGGGCCGCAACCTCACCACCATCGCGCTGAAGAGCGAGCTCGCCGTCCAGCTCGCCCGCCGGGGGCGCGAGGAGGCCGCCGACCAGATGGCCGAGGTGCAGAAGATCGCCCAGGAGTCGCAGCGCGAGGTCCGGGACGTCATCCGCGGCTACCGCACCGCCGACCTGCACGCCGAGGCGATCGGCGCCCGGGCGGTGCTGCGCTCGGCCGACGTCTCCTGCGAGATCGACCTCGGCGAGCACGCCGACCGGCTGCCGGGCCCGGTCCAGTCGGTGTTCGGCTGGGTGATCCGCGAGGCCACCACCAACGTACTGCGGCACAGCGAGGCCGGCCGCTGCCTGATCCGGCTGCGGGCCGAGGACGGACGGGCCGTACTGGAGCTGGAGAATGACGGGGTGCCCGACATCCCGTTCCCCTCCCAGGGCAGCGGCACCGGGCTGCGCGGACTGCGCGAGCGGCTCGCCGCCCACGACGGCGAACTGACCGTGTCGACCGCCGAGGCGGGCGTCTTCCGGATGCTCGCCACCGTCCCGCTCCCCCGCTGAGGAAGAAAGACCGCCCGATGACCGAGAACGCCGCGCCCGTCCGCGTCCTGCTCGCCGACGACGAGCACCTGATCCGGGGCGCGCTGGCCGCGCTGCTCTCGCTGGAGGAGGACATCGAGGTGGTCGCCCAGGCCGGCTCCGGCACCGAGGCAGTGGCCATGGCGCTGGCCCACCGCCCGGACGTC
Organism: Kitasatospora sp. NPDC058063; assembly: GCF_042885395.1. Taxonomy (NCBI): domain Bacteria; kingdom Bacillati; phylum Actinomycetota; class Actinomycetes; order Kitasatosporales; family Streptomycetaceae; genus Kitasatospora; species Kitasatospora sp. NPDC058063. The sequence goes on along the minus strand of NZ_JBHVSD010000001.1, from coordinate 330,932 downwards.
GCGGTGCTGGACCTCCAGATGCCGGGCAAGGACGGCATCGAGGTGGCCACCCAGCTGCGGCTGGCGCTGCCGGACTGCCGCTGCATGATCGTCACCGGCCACGGCCGCCCCGGCTACCTGAAGCGGGCGCTGGAGGTCGGGGTGCGCGGCTTCCTGCCGAAGACCGTCTCGGCGGCGGACCTGGCCGGCATCATCCGCACCGTGCGCTCCGGCGGCCGGTACGTGGACCCCGAGCTGGCGGCGGACGCGATCAGCGCCGGCGAGACCCCGCTGACCCCGCGCGAGACGGACGTCCTGGAGCTGGCCGCCGACGGCACCCCGATCGCCGAGATCGCCGAACGGGCCTCGCTCTCCCAGGGCACCGTGCGCAACTACCTGTCCTCGGCGGCCACCAAGCTGGGCGCGGAGAACCGCCACGCGGCGGTGCGGATCGCCCGCGAGCACGGCTGGATCTGAGGCCGTGCCCGCGGGCGGTCGAGCGGGTCAGGCCCAGGTGGTCCCGGTCAGCCGCTCGTACACGTCGATGTACTTGGCGCGGGTCAGCTCGACGATCTCGGCCGGCAGCGCCGGCGGCGGCTGCTCGCTGTAGCGGTCCCAGCCGGAGTCCGGGGAGACCAGCCAGTCGCGGATCAGCTGCTTGTCGAAGGACGACTGCGAGCGGCCCGCCTCGTACTCGTCGGCCGGCCAGTAGCGGGAGGAGTCCGGGGTGAGCACCTCGTCGCCGATCACCAACTCGCCGTCCAGCAGGCCGAACTCGAACTTGGTGTCGGCCAGGATGATGCCGCGCTCGCGGGCGATGTCCCGGGCCCGGGCGTAGACGTCCAGGGTGGTGCGGCGCAACTGCGAGGCGAGTTCGGCGCCGATCCGGCGGGCGGTCTCCTCGTAGGAGACGTTCTCGTCGTGCTCGCCGACCTCGGCCTTGAGCGCGGGGGTGTAGATCGGGGCGGGCAGCTCGGAGCTGTTCTCCAGGCCCTCGGGCAGCGCGATGCCGCAGACCGTGCGGCTCTCCTGGTACTCGGCCAGACCGGAGCCGGCCAGGTAGCCGCGGGCGACCGCCTCGACCGGGATCATCTCCAGGCTGCGGCAGACCAGCGTGCGGCCCTTCCAGTCGGCCGGGGCGCCGGCCGGGACCTCGGTGGAGATCACGTGGTTGGGAACGATGTCGGCGATCCGGTCGAACCACCACAGCGACAGCTGGGTGAGGATGCGGCCCTTGTCCGGGATCTCGTTCGGCAGCACCCAGTCGTGGGCGGACGTCCGGTCGCTGGCCACCATGACCAGCTCGCCCGAACCGGTGCGGTAGAGGTCGCGCACCTTGCCGGTGTGCAGGTGGACCAGGCCGGGTACCTGGACCGGCTCGGGCTTGGTGACAAATCCGCTCAAGGTGTTCAGTCCTCAGGGGTCGTTCACGGGCGGGGGCACCGCGAAAGGGGAGGTCACTGCCCCCGCAGTCTTTCACGCCCGCCGGAACGCCGGTTCTCCGGCCACCGCGCGCCGGTTCTCGGCTGCCGCGCGCCGGTTCTCGGCCACCGTGGTCAGTGCAGCTGGTTCTTGCAGAGCCGGTCCAGCAGGTTGGCGGTGGCCCGCTGGATGCGCTCGTCGGTCAGGCCCGGGCGCCCCAGCGCGGGCGACCAGGCGAAGGTGCCGGCCGCGAAGACGTACGCGCCGCTGGGCGCGCGGTACAGCGAGGTCTCCTGGTAGCGGGTGCGGCCGGCCGGGTCCTGGTACGGCGAGTGCGCCAGCAGCACCCGCTCGACGTGCTCGGGCAGCGCCACCTTGGGGTAGTAGCGGTCGGCCTCGCCGGCGACCAGCCCGGGCAGCTCGTCGCCCTCCTGGAGGCCGGTGCCGTCCCAGAGCCAGTGCGCGGTGTGCCGGGCGACCAGCGGGACGGGCGCGGCGACCCGCCCCGAGTACTGCACCCCGAGCAGGTGCTGCTCGGGCTCCCCGGCGTCCCGCCACAGCGCGCTGGCCGCGCCGGGCGCCCCGGCGGCCGGGCTGCCGGCGCCGACCTTCTGCCGCTTGCGGCAGTTGAGCAGCCGGTTGGGCTCGCCGGAGGCGGCAGCGGTCAGCTCGACCCGCCAGTACATGGTGTTGGCGGAGAGGAACACCAGCGAGGTGCCGCCGTCCCTGGCCCGCTCGGCGGCCCGGCGCATCGGCTCGGACCAGTACTCGTCGTGGCCGGGGAAGACCAGCGCCCGGTGCCGGGACGGGTCCACCAGGCCGGCGTGCAGGTCGGTGGCGGTGGCGTAGGAGAGGTCGTAGCCGAAGCGCTCGGCCCAGCGGATGAAGTCGTACGCGTGGCCGACGTGCAGCGGCAGTCCGGCGGTGGCGTGCGGGCGGTCGAAGGAGACGGTGACGGCCGCCTCCGGCTCGCCGACCAGGCCGCCCCGGCCGTCCCAGGCGTGGTAGAGGCTGGCGCCGGTCCGGCCGTCCTCGGGGAAGAGGTTGTACGCCTGCCAGGTCACGTCCGGGAGCACCAGGAGCAGTTCGGCGGTGCGCGTCCGGTCCTCGAAGTCCCGGACGGTGAAGGGGATGTGGCTGCGGTGCAGCATGTCCGCGGTGGTCAGCACGGCGACGTAGGCGCCGGGCTTCCAGTGCGCCGGGATCTGCTGCCGCCAGGAGTGCCACCAGTGGTGGCAGGAGACCGTCCGGTCGACCACCAGCGGGGCGGGCTGGGCGAGGCCGGCGATCGACGGGCTGGAGGTCATGTGGCGGGCGCCGTCGCCGCCGTAGTGGCCGATCCGGAAGATGTTCACGGTGAACTCGCGGGGCGGGTTGACGGTGACCCGGAAGTCCACCGAGCCGCCGGGGCGGACCACCCCGGCCGAGGCGAAGCCCTTGATCTGCTGGTCCACGTCGTTGGCGCCCTGCGGGGTTCCGACGGACGGCTTCCTGCGGACTCCGGCCGTCAGTGACTGCTGGCCCGGCGCGCCCACCGAGACGTACCAGGGCACGGCGCCCTCCGCCCCGGCCAGGTACTGGTCCGGGCTGCGCAGCCAGGGCAGCGGGCCCTGGCCGAAGGGGTCGGAGACGCTGTAGGCGTGCGTCCCCGACTCCCAGCGGCGGTTGAGTTCGGTCCCCACGCGCCCCTCCCAGGTGCACTTCCGCCCGGTTGGCACGTGCCCCCCGGATGTGCGTGCGGTCTAATACACCACAGACTGCTGGCGCAGCGTCACCCTCCGGTAGCGATTGGTGCGGGGAATCTCGCGCGCCTCCCGGGAGGGGCCTCCGGCCTGCGAAGACGCCCGGCGGCCGGCCCTTTTGGGGGCGCGTGCGGTGGTGCCGAGCGCCCTCCTGTGACTCCCGGGACGTCAGAGGCGCACGGGTTTCTCAAGACGGACGTCGGCGGCGTCCAGCCAGGCGCGCAGCGGACCGTCCTGGCCCTGCTCGACGGCCTGGGCGACCGGACCGGCCAGGTCGGTGCGGCGCACCCCGCCGAGCAGCAGCACCGGCCCGTCCAGCCAGTCCAGGCCGGGGGCGCCGCCGGCGGTGTCCACGGCGGCGCAGCAGACCATCGCGGTGACGTGGTCGACCAGCAGGTCACGGCCGCTGCGGTCGGGTTCGAGCAGCGGGGCCGGGGCGGTGGTGCGGGCCAGCTGGGCGGCGAGCGCGGCGGCCAGCAGCTCTCCGTCGCCCTCGGCGAGCCGGCCCAGCAGCCGGGTGAGGGTCGGGGCGCCGGGGCGGGACTGCGGGGCGAGCCGGTCCAGGGCCGTCTGCAGGGTGGCGGCGCCCGCCCGCCAGCCGGCGTCCACCACCTCGGCCGGGTAGTCGGCCCACTCCAGCTCGCGCCAGGCGCCGGCCGCCGGGCGGCCGAAGAACAGGTCGGCGGCGAGCCGGGAGACCGCCCGGTCGACGGTGCCGGGCTCCTCCAGCAAGTCGCAGGCGGGGCGGTCGCCGAGCCGGCTGCCGTAGCCGTCGGCCAGCCGGTCGCGCCGGGACAGCTCGGTGAGCGCGGCGACCACGCCGGCGTTGAGGTGGGCCGGGTGGCGGCCGAGCCGCCAGGCGGGCAGCGCGACCCGGGTGAGCAGCCGGTCCCAGCCCGCGTAGGCCAGGCCGACCTGCTCCTGGGCGGCGATCCGCAGTCCGTAGTCGACCGTCCTGGCCTGCTCGGAGGCCCAGCTCGCGACCGAGCGCTCCAGCTCGGCGGAGTGGCCCCGGCAGGCGCCGAGCAGGCGGCGCACGACCCTGCGGACGATCCGGTCGGCGAGCGCGGCCGGACCGCGCCGGGGCGGCCGGGGCGGGGCGGCCAGGGTGGCGCCGCCGAGACCGGGGGCCGCGCCGGCGCCGGAGTCCAGACAGGCGTCCAGGCTGCGCAGGAAGCGCCGGGCGGCGGCGATCTCCGGGTCGGCGGAGGCGGCGGTACCGGCCACCACGGGGGCGAGCAGGGCGCGCAGTTCGCCGGCCCGCATCCACCACAGGAAGGGCGAGCCGATCACCAGGACGGGGGCGGGCGCCCCGGGCCCGGGCCGGGCCGGAGCCGTGCGCCGGCTCGGCGGGACGTCCTCCAGCCAGCTGTCGCAGTCCGGGGTGAGGGCGACGGCGGAGGGCGCGGGCACCTCCAGCCGGTCCGCCAGCTCGCCGATCAGCCGGTACAGCTCGGGGGCCTCGGCGCGCTCCAGCGGGACGGCCGGGGTGCGCGGCGGGACGGTCCGGTGCAGGGCCCGGGCGGTCAGCCCGGCCACCGCCAGGGTCAGCGCGGCGACCGCGCAGACCGCCCAGCGGGCGGCGTCCCAGCCCGCGGCGTCGGCGGCCCCGGGCGCGCCGATCCGGCCGGTGAACCGGCCGGCGAGCAGGACCACCGCCACGGCGGCGGGCAGGGCGGCGGCGGCCCGGGCGAGGCCTCGGATCCGCAGCACCACCTGGGCGTGAGCGCGCGCGATGTCGATTGCGGCCATACGGTGCGGCACCCCCTTCGGAGCCCTCGGGCGCCCGGCTTCGGGCCCTGAGCCGACTCGAAACGATCAGTTCCGACCGGGAAGCGGAGGCGTCCGATCCCGGTAGTGCATGCTGCGTGGCGCTACTGACATTTTCGACGCCCCGGTCCGGGTGGGCGTTCCGGATCACCCCGGTTTCCACTCGTCCCGGTGACACCGTCCGGTTGTTCCGGTGACGCCGCCCGGTTGTTCCGGTGACACCGCCCGGACGCCGGCGACCGGTCCGGTGCGAAGCACCCCGACGACCGACCGGCCGGACGCCGTCCAGCATCCCCCCGTGGGAGCACCGCTACCCGGCGGCGACCCCGGCGCACGGGCCCCGCGCACCGCGATCCAGCGCACCATAAGGCCGCGCGGCCGGTTGCGTCAGCCGGATGCGGGTGCTGTCACCCGATGGGCTGGAATCCGTCGGCCGAACGGTGCGTCGGCCCCCGCGGCCGCTCCAGCCCCGAAACGCCGGGAACGCTGCGCCCATGGGGTTGACCGGTGGGCGCAGATGTTCGAATCCCGCTCGCCCCTGCTGGTACGGGCGGCCGCGGGCCGCCGCCCGTACCGCGGTGGCACGCACCGCGGCCCCCGTGCGAGCGGTTCGCACGGGGGCCGCGGTCGGAGCGGGCGGGGGCTCAGGCGGTGGCCGCCTTCAGCGCGATGTCGGTGCGGTGCTGGCCGCCCTTGAGGGAGATCCGGTCCACCGCGGCGTACGCGCGCTCGCGCGCCTCGGCCAGGTCGGTGCCGGTCGCGGTGACCGACAGGACGCGGCCGCCGGCGCTCAGCACCCGGCCGTCCTCGTCCGCCTTCGTCCCGGCGTGCAGCACGAACGCGGTGCCGTCCGCCTCCGCCTCGGCCAGGCCCTCGATCGGGTCGCCGGTGCGCGGGGCGTCCGGGTAGCCCTCGGAGGCGACGACCACGGTGACGGCCGCGCCCTCGTCCCAGCGCAGCGGCTCCAGCTGGTCCAGGCTTCCGGTGGCGGAGGCGAGCAGCACGCCCGCCAGCGGGGTGCGCAGCCGGGCCAGCACGACCTGGGTCTCCGGGTCGCCGAAGCGGGCGTTGAACTCGATCACCCGGGTGCCGCGCGAGGTGAGCGCCAGGCCCGCGTACAGCAGGCCGGAGAACTCGGTGCCGCGGCGGCGCAGCTCGTCCACGGTCGGCTGGAGGACGGTCTCCAGGACCTCCTCGACCAGCCCGGCGGGCGCCCACGGCAGCGGGGAGTAGGCGCCCATGCCGCCGGTGTTCGGGCCCTCGTCGCCGTCCAGCGCGCGCTTGAAGTCCTGGGCGGGCTGGAGCGGGACGACGGTGGTGCCGTCGGTGATCGCGAACAGCGAGACCTCGGGGCCGTCCAGGTACTCCTCGATGACCACGCGCTCGCAGCCGGCGGCGTGCGCCAGCGCGGCCTCGCGGTCGGAGGTGACCACGACGCCCTTGCCGGCGGCCAGGCCGTCGTCCTTGACCACGTACGGGGCGCCGAAGGCGTCCAGCGCCTCGGCGGCCTCGGCCGCGGTGGTGCAGACGTAGGACCGGGCGGTGGGGACGCCGGCCGCGGCCATCACATCCTTGGCGAAGGCCTTGGAGCCCTCCAGTTCGGCGGCCGCGGCGGACGGCCCGAACACCGGGATGCCGGCCGCGCGCACGGCGTCCGCGACGCCGGCCACCAGCGGGGCCTCCGGGCCGACCACCACCAGGGCGGCACCGAGCCGGCCGGCCAGCGCGGCGACCTGCGCGCCGTCCAGCTGGTCGACCGGGTGGACCGTCGCGACCTGCGCGATCCCGGCGTTGCCCGGGGCACAGTGCAGTTCGGTCACTGCGGGATCTTGGGACAGGGAGCGGCACAGGGCGTGTTCGCGGGCGCCGCCGCCGATGACGAGGACCTTCACGCCTGGCAGCGTAGTCGGTGGCCTGTTCCGGCCGCTCTCCGGTCCCGTCGGATCCTCCAGCGGAGGAGCTCCGTACGCCGAGGATGTCGGAGGATCCTCCAAGCCCGGCGGGGCCGGTTCGGCGGTGGGTGGTCGGGTCACGACGTCGGGTCACCGGCCCCTCGCTCGGACGGGTGAAATCTCGCCGCCTCCCGCAACCCGCCCACCTCGGGTTCCGTTGGCCGAAACCGGTAACGATCAGCGGAGAAGCGCCCCCACGGTCAGCCATTTGGCGGTAAGAAGTGCTGTTGGAGAACCACCGGCGGACACCACGTCAGCCGTTGCGCCGACAGAGCCAGCAGTCCGCCCGCCACAGGGAGCCCCACAGGTGAGCCAGCCGGAAATGCAGCCCGAGGAGAGTGCCTGGGGCAAGGAGATCGGTGAGGAGGACCCGCCCGCCGCCGCCGTCGTCCGACGGGCCTCCACCCGCCAGCGGGCCGATCTGAGCACCCGCCAGTTCCCGCTGGGGGACTGGGGCGAGCCCGCCGAACGGCTGGAGGAGCTCTACCGCTGGTCCGAGGAGCGGGCGGTCGAGGCGATCGAGTGGTACCGCCGGGACCGCGTCTGGAAGCGCCGCTGGGCCCGCGTGCTGCGGTTCGGCGCGGCCGGCTTCGCGGTGGGCGGGGTGACCGCCCCGCTGGTCGACCTGGCCGGCGCCTTCGCGCACGGCACCGGCTGGGGCTACGTCGGCTTCGCGCTCTCCGCCGCCTGCCTGGCCACCGACCGGGTCTTCGGCCTCACCTCCGGCTGGATGCGGGACGTCTCCACCGGCCAGGCCCTGCAACGCCGCCTGGAGGCCTTCCAGTTCGACTGGGCGTCGGAGTGCGTTCGCGAGGTGCTCGGCCCGACCGAGGGCACCGCGGGCGAGGCCGCCGAGCGCTGCCTGGGCGTGCTGCGCCGGTTCTGCGAGGACGTCTCGGACATGGTCCGCTCCGAGACCTCGGAGTGGATGCTGGAGTTCCGCGCCTCGATGACCCAGCTGCCCACCCAGTCCGGCGGGGCCTGGGGCGGGCGCAGCGAGCCCGGGGTGGGCGCCCAGGTGCGGGTGCTGCCGCCGCCGGGCACCCGGCCCACCATGCCGCGCCAGCGGCCGCCGGAGGGGCCGCTGCGCTGAGGCGTGTCCGACAATTCCCGCCGGGTGCCCTGGAACCTGTCCGCCCGGGGTCAGGCGAAGACGATCATCGAGCCCTGGGTGACGCTCCTGGTCGCCGCCGCGTACAGGCCCGACCAGGCGTGCCGCTCCCGGGCGAAGGGGTGGACGTCGTCGATCGGCGGCCCGAACGGCTGCTCCAGGCCGGTCGGGCCGAGCGGCCGGGTCGGGTCCGGCGGGTTGAGCGGGTCGATGCCCAGCGCCGGTGCGACGGCCTGGAGTTCGCGCAGCAGCCCGTGGCTGGAGCCGAGCGGGCCGCCGGCGGCGAGCAGCGTGTCGTCCACCAGCGGCACCGCGAACTCGACCGGCACGTACGCGCCGGCGTGGTCGAAGTGCCAGACCAGGTGCGACTGTTCGGCGCTGCTCTCGAACATCTCCAGCAACTGCTCGTAGTCGCCGCCGAGCGCGTCGACCGGGGTGATGTCCAGGCCGGTGAGGCCCAACAGGTAGGCGCGGCGCAGGAAGTGCAGCGAGTCGTAGTCGAAGGCGGCTATCGGCTCGACCGCGCCGCTGATGCCCGGGACGAACCGGTAGACCGGCACCTCGGGCAGCCCGCGCGAGGCCAGCACCGAGTTGTAGAGCGCGAGGTCGTCCCGGAAGGGGTTGTCGGGGCTGTGGCTCAGCGCGTCCACCAGCGGGACGAGCCAGAGGTCGCAGGCCATGGCCGGCAGTTCCTCTCCGGAGGCGGGGATCGCCCGCGCGGGCGGGGCGACGACGGGGGTCGGGTCGGTACCCGGACGGCCCTTCAGGAGGCGCCCGGTCCGATGACCGCCCACCCTACCGGCCCGGCGCGGCGTGCGGGTCGGGCCGTCCCCGAGGGGCCTCCGGGGACGGTTCGGACAGCCGTCGGCCGAACCGGCCGTACGGCACCGTACGCGGCTGCGGCACCAGCCCGAGGCCCAGTCCCAGCTCACGGCCGAGTTCCCGGCCGACGTCGGCGCTGCGGGTCCGCCCGGTGCGGGCCGCACCGGGCCCGGCACCGGCCTCGGGCTCGTCGCCCGGCTCCGGCGGGGCCGCCGGCGCGGGCGGCGGTTCGGCCGGCACCGGCGCCGGCTCCTCCCCGACGAACTCGGTGAGCAGGTCCAGCACGGTCACCGACTCCAGCGGCTGCCCGGCCAGCCCGGCCAGCAGCCGGACGGTGTACAGGTTGTACTCGCAGATGATCCGGTGCGCGCCGAGCGCATCGCGGGCCTCGATCGCCGCGACCAGGTCCGGGTGGCGCTCCCAGCAGATCCCGCCCAGCGCGGGCAGCTCCCGCAGGTAGGGCGCGGCGAACATCCAGGACTGCACCCGCAGCCAGTCCAGGTAGTCGGCGATCCGGCGGTTGCCGAGCAGCGCGCCGACCTCCTGCCAGAACCGGCGGTCGCAGCCGACCATGACGTCCAGGTTCCCGGCCCGGGCCGCCCGCACCGCCGCGTCGGCCCGCCGGTGCAGCGAGGGCAGCCGGCCGAGGTCGGGCAGTGCCCGGCGGGTGGCGTACTGGCGGTGGAAGCTGTCGGTGATCAGCACCCGGGACTCGAAGATCTCCAGGAAGTCGTCCCACCCCAGCTCGGGCACGGTGAAGCCGCGGTGGTGCTCGGCCCGCAGCAGGCCCTGCGCGCCGAGGTCGACCAGGGCCTCGCGGGCCGGGGTCGCGGAGACGCCGTACAGCTCGGCGATCTCCTTGACGGTGAAGTTGCGGCCGGCCGCGAGCCGGCCGGCCATCATCTCCTCGCGCAGCGCGCCGGCGATCTGCTCGCGCAGGCTGTTGCGGTGGATGACGGGGCGGGGGGTGTCGCCTGCGCCGTTGTCAGGCATGGGGCGACCTCCTCGGGCGGCCTACCGTGCCGGCCCTCGTCCGGGCCGGCGGGGAACACGACGAGTGCTCATCTTCTCAAACCCGACCGACCCAGGTACGAACCAACCCTCCGGAACGCCCTCCCCGGCGCCCCGCCCACCCCCGCTCAGCGCTGGACCGGCGCCGGAATCCCCAGCAGACGGTCCCGCAGCACCGGGAACTCCGCGCGCGCCTTCGCCACCTCGGCCGGATCGAACTCGACCGTCAGGATCTCCTCGCCCGCCCCCGCCTCGGCCAGCACCCGGCCCCACGGGTCCACCACGATGCTGTGTCCGGCCTGCTCGACCCCGGCGTGCGTCCCGGCGGTGTTGCAGGCCAGCACGAAGGCCTGCTCCTCCACCGCCCGGGCCCGGGCCAGCAGCGTCCAGTGCTCGCGCCGCCGGGCGGGCCACGCCGCCGGCACCACCAGCAGCTGCGCCCCGGCGTCCAGCAGCGCCCGGAACAGCTCCGGGAAGCGCAGGTCGTAGCAGGTGGCCAGACCCAGCGTGGCGAAGTCGGTGGGCGCGGTGACGATCTCCTGCCCGGCGCCCATCACCACCGCCTCGCCGCTGTCGAAGCCGAAGCGGTGGATCTTGCGGTACGTGTGCACCAGCTCGCCGTCCGGGGAGAACAGCAGCGAGGTGTTGTAGATCGGCCCGTCCGGATCGCGTTCGACGACCGAACCGGCGTGCAGCCAGACCCCGGCGGCCCGCGCGGCGGCCGACATCACGTCCGAGGTGGGCCCGTCCAGCGTCTCCGCGCCGTCCGACCAGAGGTCGTAGGCGAAGCCGCCGAGCGGCCACAGCTCCGGGAGCACCACCAGGTCGGCGCCCTGCTGTGCCCGTACCAGGGCCGCCGCCCGAGCCCTCCGCTCGGCGGGCAGCTCCTCGTCGGAGACCGCGAGTTGGATCAATGAAGCGCGCACAGTACCACCGTCCACGGCAAGAGACCTACGATCGTCACCCGAAAGCGCTGCCCAGCTGTCTCCCGGCAGCGTAACGTGCGGTTAGCGTGCGCGCCCGGAAAGCCGGACCATCCCGGTCGGCCGTGACGGCGGGGCGCAGGCGGCAAGGAAGCTGACGGAGGGCCGGAGATTCCCGTGACGGACAACCAGACCGTGCAGGCTTACACCGAGGCGTGGACCCAGACCATCGAGTCCATATCGGAGCTGGTCGCCCCCCTTCCCGAGGGCTCCTGGAACCGGGCCACCGAGTGCCCCGGCTGGTCCGTCCGCGACATCGTCTCGCACGTGATCGCGGTCGAGTCCGACCTGCTCGGCGACCCGCGCCCGATCCACTCGCTGCCGCGTGACCTCCGTCACGTCACCACCGAGTTCGCCCGCTACGTCGAGCTGCCGGTCGACAAGCGCCGTTGCCACACCGCGCTGGAGATGACCGGCGAGCTGGAGTACACGATCATCCGCCGCTCCCGGGCGCTGCGGAACGCCAAGCAGACGCCCGAGGAACCGGTGCGCTGGCCGGCCGGGCCGCTGGCCAGGGACGTCCCGTACCACGAGCTGCTGCGGATGCGGGCCTTCGACGTCTGGGTGCACGAGCAGGACCTGCGCCGGGCCCTGGAGACCCCGGGCAACCTGGACGCCCCGGCCGCGCTGATCACCCGGGACCTGCTGCTGGAACTGCTGCCCAAGGCCGTCGCCAACAAGGCCGGGGCCCCGGCCGGGACGGCCCTGGTGCTGGACGTCACCGGCCCGGTGGAGTTCCTGCGCACCGTCCGGGTGGACGCCACCGGCCACTGCACCGTGGACGAGTCGATCAGCCTGGCCCCCGACGTCCAGCTCACCATGGACTGGGAGACCTACCTGCGGCTCGCCTGCGGCCGTGGCCGGCCCGGCCCGGTCTCCGTCGAGGGCGACCGGGAGCTGGCCGAACGGGTGCTGGCCAACTTCTCGGTCACCATCTGAGGCCCGGGGCCCTACGAGCCGTCGCCCGGGGCCCGTCCGGCCCCGGGCTCAGCCCGCCTGCGCCGCGACCTTCCGGCGCAGCCGCAGGATCATCGCCGTGCCCACCGCCAGCGGGACGTACTGCCAGCAGAACGCCCAGCGGAAGGCGGTCGCCGAGTACGACCCGGCGCCGTCCGGGGAGAGCACGTCCAGCAGCACGCCGATGCCGAACAGGGTGATCATCGTGCCGATGAAGCCGCCCATGTTGACGATCCCCGAGGCGGTGCCGAGCCGCTCCGCGGGGTTGCGGGAGCGCGCGTAGTCCAGGCCGACCAGCGAGGCCGGGCCGTTGCTGCCCATCACCAGGATGATCCCGACCAGCAGCCAGGCCGGCGGGTGGCCGCCGGGCCAGGCCAGCACCAGCGCCCAGCCGAGCGCGGTGGTCGCGACGACGGTCAGCACGATCGGCATCCGGGCCCGCGCCGAGACGGAGAGCAGCCGGCCGAAGACGAAGCCGAAGGTCATGTTGCTGAGCACCAGCAGGGTCAGCAGCCCGCCGGCCCCGGCCCGGGACATCCCCTGGGCCTGCACCAGGTAGGGCAGGCCCCAGAGCAGGCCGAAGGCGTTGCCGGGGAACTGGGTGGTGAAGTGGATCCAGAGCCCGAGCCGGGTGCCCGGCTCCCGCCAGCAGGCGAGGACCTGCCGGCCGACCTTCGGCCGCGCCGCGGCCGCCCCGGGCCGGACGACGGCCTCCTGGTGGGGCGCGTCCCGCAGGAGGAACGCGACCGGCGCGAACACCACCGCGCCCAGCAGCGCGATCGCGGTGAAGGTGGGCGTCCAGCCCTCGCTGTGCAGCGCCCTGGCGAGCACCACGGTGGTGACCAGGTTGCCGCCCATCCCGGCCAGGCCGGTCAGCTGGGCCACGAACGGGTTCCGGGCCGCCGGGAACCACCGGGCGGCGATCCGCAGCACGCTGATGAAGGTCATCGCGTCGCCGCAGCCGAGCACCGCGCGGGAGGCCAGCGCGGGGCCGAAGTCGGAGCTGAACGCGAAGGCCAGCTGGCCGGCGCTCAGCAGCACGACGCCGGACAGCAGCACCCGGCGCGGCCCGTACCGGTCGACCAGCAGGCCGACCGGGATCTGCATGGCCGCGTAGACCAGCACCTGGAGGATCGAGAAGGTGGAGAGCGCCGAGGCGCCGATGCCGAAGCGGTCGGCGGCGTCCAGTCCGGCCACCCCGAGGCTGGTGCGGTGGATGACGGCCAGGATGTAGACACTGACCCCGATGGACCAGGCGAGCCAGGCCGCCCTGCCGCCGGGCGGCGCGGCCGCGAGCACGGACGCGGGCGCGGCACCGGGCGTGGGTACGGGCGCGGCCGGGGGGTCGGCGATGAGCCGGGGAGCGGGGACGGACGGGGACGGGGCTGGGCGAGCGGGCTCCACGGTCATAGTCCGACCAGACTAGTCATCCCATGATGGGATGCTCGGACCCGGGGGCACGCGACCGGGCCTCAGCCGGTCAGCGTCCAGGAAACCGAGCGGGTCATGGAGCGCTCCCGGAAGGCCTCGTCCCGCACCCAGTCGGTGGTGTCCCGGACGGTCGCCGTCACGGTGGCCGTCCGGCCCGGGGCCAGCTCCAGCCGGGCGGTGTCCAGCCAGGAGCCGTCGGCGGACTGCGGGGCCACCGGGACGCCGTCCACCTTCCATTCCACCTTCAGCTGCCGCGGGCCGGTCAGCGGCAGCGGCCGGACGTCGAGCCGGGGCCGCCCGGACACCTCGCCGGGAGCCGGCACCGGGGCGTCGGTCGGCCGGACCCTGCGGTACAGCTCCTCGATGATCGCCTCGCGCGAGGGGAGGTTGTACGCGCTGCCCAGGGTGCGCATCACCGAGTCCGGGGTGGGCCGGTAGAGGCCGTTGGCGCTGCGGTACGCCCCGATCACGCCGGCCCCGTCCGGGGACTCGGCGCCCAGCCAGCGCCACCACTTGGTCTGCTTCCTGCGCATGTCGTCGGCGTTGAGGGTGGCGAGGTTCGGGTAGTCGGCGTCGTCCGGGGCGCTGTCGTACTCGTCTCCGAGGTCCCCCACGGTGTGCCCGATCTCGTGCTGGATGATCCGCCCGGCGTCCGGGCTGCCGCCCGCCAGGGTGGTCACCCCGGTGCCGCCGGCGCCGCCGTACTCGGTGGAGTTGGCCAGCGCGATCAGGTACTGCGGCCCGGAGCCGTTGCCCGCGTAGCGGGCGGTGGCGGACTCGTCGGCGCAGAGCAGCCGGGCGGTGCCCTCGCACCAGAAGTGCATGCCGAGCGGGGTGGCGGTCCTGCGGCCGCGGCTCTCGGACTCGGCGATCCCGGAGACCGGGGAGACCACCTCGACCCTCCTGATGTTGAAGAAGCCCTGGTAGGTGCGGAAGGGCTCGATGTCCATCAGCGCGTGCCAGGCCTTGTCGGCCTGCTGCCGGAAGAGCTCCTGCTCGTCTGTCGTGTAGCCGTCGCCGAGCAGCACCAGGGTGATCCGGTTGGCCGGGTCCCCGGTGCGGCGTATGTCGACCGTCGGGGCGGCCGCGGATATCCGCTGGTCGGCCTGGAGGGCCGTGTGCGGCGGCACCGCGCGGTCGGCCGGGGCCCCCGGACCGATCACCCCGAACGGCGGGGGGCCGGTCAGTTCCAGGGCGGCCGGGAGAGCGGCGGCGGACACCAGCACGAGTGCGGCCAGACTCCGGACGAGACGGCCAGGGTTGCCAGGCGGCATACGGGTGCGTCCTCCGGGAGCCGGTCGCCCGGTGTCGCCCGGGTGATGGAGCGGAGACGTACCCGGGCGGCCGGGACTCCCCTATCCGGCCGCGAAAAAGTCACCGACCTGGCCGAACGATCCTCACATTTCGGATCATCCAGGTCATACCAACCATTCCTCGGGCCGTCTTCGGGACCCGCCGGAGAAGCCCGAAAAAATTTCGGAACCCGTCTGCAACCCCCCGCGGGGATGCGCGTCTATACGGATGAAGGCACGGAGAGCGAGACCGGCGGAGCCGGGGGGCGCTTCCGCTCACGAGGAGCGGAGCCGGTCGTCTTCACCCACTCACACCATCAGCACGTCGACCCTGGGGACTCACGTCATGCGCATGCCCGTTATCACCCGTTTTGCGAAGAACGACCGCGCGCTCTCCGGCCGCCGCCGCATCGCCACCGTCGCCGCCACCGTCGTCCTCGCCGGCGGCGTCCAGTTCCTCGCCACCGACACCGCCTGGGCCTGCGGCGACCACCGGCTCGGCGGCGCGTACGAGGCCCCGACCAACGTGCCTGGGCTCTCCCCCGACACCGCCATCACCTCGGCCAAGTCCTCGGTGGTCGCGGACGGCAGCTGGAACGAGGTCTCCCTCAAGGTCACCAACAAGGGCGACGAGGACGCCCACGGCATGGAGCCCTTCCTCGGCCTCGTCACCCCGGGCTCGGGCGCCGCGACCCGCCTCAAGGACGTCAGGATCCAGTACCTGGACTACACCGGCGCCTGGAAGAACCTCCAGCTGCAGGACGGCTGCATGCGCTCCGTCGAGGTCACCGGCTCCCAGCGCCAGCGCATGGCCGCCAACAGCTCCGACACCTTCAAGTTCCGCTACTCGCTGGCCGCCGCCACCCCCGCCGGCGTGACCACGATCAACCTGTTCGCCTCGGCGGAGATGGCCGGTTCCCAGGGCGCCGGCAGCTCGGCCTTCAAGACGGTCAAGGTGACCCACCCCCAGGGCACCGCCACCGCCAAGCCGACCACCACCGCCAAGCCGACCACCCCGGCCAAGCCCAAGCCCGCGCCCACCAAGGCCGCCGAGCCCGCCGCCGACCGGACCGCGGACACCGCCCCGGCCGCC
Organism: Kitasatospora sp. NPDC058063; assembly: GCF_042885395.1. Classification (NCBI taxonomy): domain Bacteria; kingdom Bacillati; phylum Actinomycetota; class Actinomycetes; order Kitasatosporales; family Streptomycetaceae; genus Kitasatospora; species Kitasatospora sp. NPDC058063. The sequence continues at coordinate 315,367 of NZ_JBHVSD010000001.1, read as the reverse complement.
CCCGCCACCCAGGCCCCGAAGGCGTCGGCCCCGGCCACCACCGCCCCCGCCGGCACCCCCGAGCTGGCCCAGACCGGCTCCTCCTCCAGCAACACCTTCCTCGCCCTCGGCTCCGCCGCACTCCTCGCCCTCGGCGCCGGCGTCCTGGTCGCCGTCCGCCGCCTGCGCCACCAGCGCTGACCGGCGCCCGCCGGGTCCGGGCGCCGCTCGGCCCCGGCGGGAAACTCTCGGAAACCGACCTGCGACCCCCGCCGGGGCTGCGCGTCCCACGGATGAAGGCACGGAGAGCGGGACCGGCGGAGCCGGGGAACGCTCCCGCTCACGAGGAGCGGAACCGGTCGTCTTCACCCACTCACACCATCAGCACGCCGACCCTGGGGGACTCACATCATGCGCACGCCCGTTATCAACCGATTCGCGAAGAACGACCGCGCGCTCTCCGGCCGCCGCCGCATCGCCACCGTCGCCGCCACCGTCGTCCTCGCCGGCGGCGTCCAGTTCCTCGCCACCGACACCGCCTGGGCCTGCGGGGCCCCGGACGACGCCCCGGTCACCGCCCCGGCGAAGCCGTCCGCCGCGGACGAGCAGGACAACTCCTTCGAGCTGCACGGCCAGGGCGCCACCACCACGTTCCTCAAGGTCCCCACCGCGATCACCGTCGGCGGCCCCAAGGTGGAGATCAGCATCAAGGTCACCAACAACACCGGCGCCGACTACCACCGGATCGCCCCGGGCATCTCGTTCTTCAACCCCGACGGGACCACCCCGAAGCCCTCGCAGGTCACCGCCGAGGTCATGTCGAACGGCCAGTGGCAGCGCATCACGCTGCGCAACGGCTGCGACCCGGCGATCGGCGGCGAGTCCCGGTCCGCGGGCGTGCCGATCGCCAACGGTCGCACCGTCACCTTCCGCTACCGGGTGGGCCTCTCCGCCGACGTGGCCAAGGGCATCAACGGGCTCCAGATCATCGCCACGCCGAGCCAGGGCCGGGGGGCGATCACCGAGGTCGAGGTGGTGCACCCGAAGCCGTCCGCGAAGCCGACCACCCCGGCCAAGCCGAAGCCGACACCCACCAAGGACGCCAAGGACGCCGACGCCAAGGGCTCCGCGCCGGCCGCCGACACGACCAAGGACGCCTCCCCGGCCGCCGAGGCCCCGAAGGCGTCGACCCCGGCCACTGCCCCGGCCACCACCGCCCCCGCCGGCACCCCCGAGCTGGCCCGGACCGGCTCCTCCTCCAGCAACGCCTTCCTCGCCCTCGGCTCCGCCGCACTCCTCGCCCTCGGAGCGGGCGTCCTGATCGCCGTCCGTCGACTCCGTCCCCAGCGCTAGTCGACGGGCGGTACACCGAAGGGGCCCTCCTCCGCACGGCGGTGCGGAGGAGGGCCCCTTCTTCGGTTTCTTCGGTCCTGCCGGTTCCTTCGGTCCCGTCAGCCCCAGGTGATCAGGCGCTTCGGGCGCTCCAGCAGCGCGGCCACGTCGGCCAGCACCTTGGAGCCCAGCTCCCCGTCCACCAGGCGGTGGTCGAAGGAGAGCGCCAGCGTGGTCACCTGACGCGGGACCACCTTGCCCTTGTGCACCCACGGCAGTTCCCGGACCGCCCCGAAGGCCAGGATGGCGGCCTCGCCCGGGTTGAGGATCGGGGTGCCGGTGTCGACGCCGAAGACGCCGACGTTGGTGATGGTGACCGTCCCGCCCTGCATGTCGGCCGGCGAGGTCTTGCCCTGACGGGCGGTCTCGACCAGTTCACCGAGCGAAACGGCCAGCCCGGCGAGGGTCCTGGACCCGGCGTCCTTGATGTTCGGGACGATCAGGCCGCGCGGGGTGGCCGCGGCGATGCCGAGGTTCACCTGGCCCTTGAGGACGATCTCCTGGGCCGCCTCGTCCCACTGCGCGTTGATCCCGGGGTGCCGCTTGATCGCGGTGAGCAGCGCCTTCGCGACGATCAGCAGCGGGCTGACCCGGACGTCCCGGCCCAGTTCCCCGCTCTCCTTGAGCCGGCGGACGAACTTCATCGTGCGGGTCACGTCGACCTGCACGAACTCGGTGACGTGCGGGGCGGTGAAGGCCGAGGCCACCATCGCCTGCGCAGTCGCCTTGCGGACGCCCTTGATCGGCACCCGGACGTCGCCCGCGGCGGGCACCGGCACCTGCGGCGCGGCCGGCTCGGCCACGGCCGTTCCGGCCACCTCCGCCACCGCGGCGGCCGGAGCCGCCGGAGCGGCCTGAGCGGCGGCGTGGGCGTGCACGTCCTCGCGGGTGATCACGCCGTCCCGGCCGGTCGGGGTGACCGCGCGCAGGTCGACGCCGAGGTCCTTGGCCAGCTTGCGCACCGGCGGCTTGGCCAGCGGCCGCTCCCCGCCGGGCACTTCGGCGACCGGCGCGGGCGCCGCGGGAGCCGGGGCGGCGACCGGGGCCGGAGCGGCCGCCGGAGCCGGCGTGGTCGCGGCGACCCTGGTGGTGGTCGTCCGCCGCGCCCGGCGCTGGGCGGTGCCGGTGCGCGGGCCGTACCCGACCAGCACCTCGCGCCGCTCGGGCTCGACCTCTTCGGCCGGAGCCGGAGCCGGAGCCTGCGCCGGAGCCGCGGCGGGGGCGGCCGGAGCCGCGGCCCCCGCTTCCCCAGCGACCGCGATCGAGATGATCACGGTGCCGACGTCGACCGTCGAGCCCTCGGGGAAGTGCAGCTTCTCGACCACCCCGTTGAACGGGATGGGCAGCTCCACGGCCGCCTTGGCGGTCTCCACCTCGCAGACGACCTGCCCGTCGGTGACGGTGTCACCGGGCTTGACGTACCAGCTGAGGATCTCGGCCTCGGTGAGGCCCTCGCCCACATCGGGCATCTTGAACTCGCGGAGCGAGCGAACTTCGGTGGTCATCTTCGCTCCCCGGTTCAGTACGCGAACGCGCGGTCGACGGCGTCGAGCACGCGGTCCAGGTCGGGCAGGAAGGCCTCCTCGACCCGGGACGGCGGGTACGGCGCGTGGTAGCCGCCGACCCGCAGGACCGGTGCCTCCAGGTGGTAGAAGCACTTCTCGGTCAGCCGGGCGGCCAGCTCGGCGCCCATGCCCAGGAAGACCGGTGCCTCGTGCACCACGACGGCCCGACCGGTGCGCTTGACCGACTCCTCCAGGGCGGCGAAGTCCACCGGGGAGAGCGAGCGCAGGTCGACGACCTCCAGGCGGCGGCCGTCCTCCTCGGCGGCCGCGGCGGCCTCCAGGCAGACCTTGACCATCGGGCCGTACGCGATCAGCGTCGCGTCGGTGCCGGGCCGGACGATCCGGGCGTCGTGCAGGCCCAGGTCCGCGGCGTCGCCGACCTCGCCCTTGTCCCAGTAACGGCGCTTGGGCTCCAGGAAGATGACCGGGTCGTCGGACTCGATCGACTGCCGCAGCATCCAGTGCGCGTCGTGCGCGCTGGCCGGGGTGACCACGCGCAGACCGGCGGTGTGCGCGAAGTAGGCCTCGTGCGACTCGCTGTGGTGCTCGACCGCGCCGATGCCACCCGCGTAGGGGATGCGCACGGTGACCGGCAGCTTGACGTGGCCCAGCGCACGGGCGTGCATCTTGGCCAGCTGGGAGACGATCTGGTCGAAGGCCGGGTACACGAAGCCGTCGAACTGGATCTCCACGACGGGACGGTAGCCGCGCAGCGCCAGACCGATCGCGGTGCCCATGATGCCGGACTCGGCGAGCGGGGTGTCGATCACCCGGTCCTCGCCGAAGTCCTTCTGGAGGCCGTCGGTGATCCGGAAGACGCCGCCGAGCTTGCCGATGTCCTCGCCCATCAGGACGGTCTTCGGGTCGTTCTCCAGCGACTTGCGCAGCGCTCCGTTCAGCGCCTTGGCGATGCTCAGCTGACCGGCCATCAGTGGTTCTCCCCCGCCTCGAAGGAGGCCGCGTACTCGGCGTACTCGGCCCGTTCCTCATCGACCAGCGTGTGCGGCTCGCTGTACACGTGGTCGAAGATCAGGGTCGGGTCCGGGTCCGGCATGCCGCGCACGCCCTCGCGCACCCGCAGCCCCAGCTGCTCGCTCTCGGCGTCGACGGCGGCGAAGAACGCCTCGTCGGCCAGGCCCTCCTTCTCCAGGAGGGCGCGGAGTCGGCTGATCGGGTCCTTGGCCTTCCAGGCCTCGGTCTCCTCGGCGTGCCGGTAGCGGGTGGGGTCGTCGGACGTGGTGTGGGCACCCATCCGGTAGGTGAACGCCTCGATCAGCACCGGGCCGTTGCCGCTGCGGGCGTGGTCGAGCGCCCAGCGGGTGACCGCCAGGCAGGCCAGCACGTCGTTGCCGTCGACCCGGACGCCGGGGAAGCCGAAGCCGGAGGCGCGGCGGTACAGCGGGATCTTGGTCTGGGTGGTGGTGGGCTCGGAGATCGCCCACTGGTTGTTCTGGCAGAAGAAGACCACGGGCGCGTTGTAGACCGAGGCGAAGGTGAAGGCCTCGTTGACGTCACCCTGGCTGGAGGCGCCGTCGCCGAAGTACGCGATCACCGCGTCGTCGGCGCCGTCCTTGGTGATGCCCATCGCGTAGCCGGTGGCGTGCAGGGCCTGCGCGCCGATCACGATGGTGTACAGGTGGAAGTTCTTCTCGTTCGGGTCCCAGCCGCCGTGGTTCACGCCGCGGAACATGCCGAGCAGGTTCAGCGGGTCGACGTCGCGGCACCACGCGACGCCGTGCTCGCGGTACGTGGGGAAGGCGTAGTCGCCGGGGCGCATGGCGCGGCCGGAGCCGACCTGGGCGGCCTCCTGGCCGAGCAGCGAGGCCCACAGGCCCAGCTCGCCCTGGCGCTGGAGCGCGGTGGCCTCGCCGTCGAACCGGCGCACCAGCACCAGGTCGCGGTAGAGGGCGAGCAGCTCCTCGGGAGTGGTGGTGAGGGGGTAGTCAGGGTGCTCGACCCGCTCGCCTTCCGGCGTGAGCAGCTGGACGAGCTCCGGCTGGGCGTCCTTGCCCTTGGCGCGGAGGGTGTCAGGGACGCCGGGGGCCGCCTTCTTGCGAGCCCTCGCCGTGCTTTTGACGGTCACGTTCACTCCTCGGTCTGTCCGGCCGCCCGGGGTCGCCGGTGACCGGTCCGGTCACCGCCTCGCGGGGCGCGCGTGGGTGTGCGCTCCCACTGCGGGGCAGGTGGTGATCCTGTTCCGACGGCGTCCCTCACGAGAACGTTACCCAGCGTCCGCCCTCGACGCGCTTGCGCTAGGACGTCCTACTTGTTCAGGGCCTACAACCCCGAGGGTGCCGCGATCGGCTCGCCGTCGGAAGGGTGGGGGTGACGGTCGGCGTGACGCAGCTCTCAATTCGAGCGCCTTCAGGACACCAGCGCACGTTATCCGGGCGGAAGCCCGTGCGTAAGGGGGTTCTCGGTATCGGTTTCGGACGGCCCTGGCCGGATCACGTCGTGACCGGGGTACGGGTGATAGGTCTTTCGTACGGTGGTATGGGAGGCTTTGGACGTGACTGATAACGGACAAATCAGGGTATTCCTGCTCGACGATCACGAGGTCGTCCGGCGGGGCGTGCACGATCTGCTCTCGGTCGAGGACGACATCGAGGTGGTCGGCGAGGCCGGCACGGCCGCCGAGGCGCTCACCCGGATCCCGGCGGTCCACCCGGACGTGGCGGTGCTCGACGTCCGGCTGCCGGACGGCAACGGGGTCGAGGTCTGCCGCGAGATCCGGTCCAGGCTGCCGGAGATCAAGTGCCTGATGCTGACCTCGTTCTCGGACGACGAGGCGCTGTTCGACTCGATCATGGCCGGCGCCTCCGGCTACGTGCTGAAGGCGATCCGCGGCACCGACCTGATCACCGCCGTCCGGGACGTCGCGGCCGGCCGCTCGCTGCTCGACCCGATCGCCACCAGCAGGGTGCTCGCCCGGCTGCGCGACGGCGGGGAGAAGGAGGACGAGCGGCTCTCCCAGCTCACCAAGCAGGAGCGGCGAATCCTGGATTTGATCGGTGAAGGTATGACAAATCGTCAGATCGGCAACGAGTTGCACCTGGCCGAGAAGACGGTGAAGAACTACGTCTCGAGTCTGCTCGCCAAGATGGGCATGGAGCGGCGCACCCAGGCGGCCGCCTTCGTGGCACGGCACCAGGTCGACCACCAGTACTGACCGCACGACTGCACAGAACTGATGGCTTGTCAAGGGCCCCCGCAAGGGGGCCATAACCTCTGCACGTGACTTTCAGCCAGACCCTCGCCTGCGCCCCGGCCCGCCCCGACCTCTCCGCACCGCCGATGGGGACCCTCAGCCCACCCGTCCCGCTGGGCGCGCTCGCCGAGGTACTGGCCCGCTACCGGACAGGACGGCTGCTGACCGCCGAACCGGTCGCCGAGGGCCTGCTGAACCGGGGGTACCTGGTCACCACCGAGGCCGGTCCGTACTTCCTGAAGTGCTACGTCGACTCCGCCACCGCCAGCCGCCCGAAGATCGTCGCCCACCACCGCGCGATGGCCGCGCTGAACGCCCTCGGACTGCCTGTCGCACCCCCGCTGGCCTGCGCCGAACGGTCCGGCACGGTGGCCTCGTGGGGCGGCCGGCTGTTCGCGCTGTTCCCCTGGGTCGAGGGCCGGCACCGGCACGGCGGCGAGCTCGAACCGTCGCAGTGCGACGCGCTCGGCACGCTGCTCGGCCGGCTGCACGGCGCACTCGACGACGTCTGCGCCCCCCTCGAACAACCCGCCGGATACCGGAGCGCCGACGCCGTCGACAGCGCCGCCCTCGCCCGCGACCTGCGGCGCCGCGCCCGCGAGCAGCACCCCGCCGGGGAGCTGGACGCCCTGGTGGTGGAACGGCTCACGGAACGGCTGGAACTGCTCGCCGAGCACGCCCACCGCCGCCCCGCCCCGGCGGCCGCGCCACCCACCGGCTGGACCCACGGCGACTTCCACGGACTCAACCTGCTGTACGGCGACGGCCCGCGGAGCGGCCTGGTGACGGCCGTCCTGGACTGGGACAAGCTCGGCCCGCAGCCCCGCGCCGAGGAGGCGGTCCGGGCCGCCACGCTGCTCTTCAACGACCGCTCGTCCGGCGTCCTCGACCTGGTCCGGGTCCGCCGCTACTCACAGGCCTACCGGGCCTCCGGCGCCGCCACCGCCGAGCACCTGGCCGCCGCCGTCCACCGGGTCTGGTGGGAGCGGCTGAACGACTTCTGGATGCTGCAGTGGCGCTACCAGCGGGCCGACCACCGGGCCGACCCGCTCTACCCCGCCTCCGCGGGGCAGCTGGCGTGGTGGTGCCAGGAGTACGAACAGGTCCTGGACGCCTTCGCCAACTGACCGCCTACCGGCCGGTCCGGCCGACCCGCGAGGTCGGCAGGACCGGTCGAGGCCGGTCGGCCCGTCGGCCGGTCAGCCGTTCCCGGACTGCGCGGGCGCCGAGGGCGGCGGCGTCACCGGCGGGTTCGTCTTGCTCGGCAGCGGGTTCGGCGGCAGCGTGTTGCCGCCCCCGCCGCCGGGCGTCGCACCACCGGTCGTGGGCGCCGTCGAGGCGGGCGTCTGCGTGCGGCTCGCGGTCCCGGTCGGCGTCGGGGTCGGGGTGTGCTTGCCCCAGCCCGGCGACGGCGACATGTTGTTTCCGCTGTTCCCGGTGTTGTTCCCGGTGGTGTTGGGGTCGGTCGGCTGCTGCGGCTTCTTGCTGCCGGAGCCCGAGGTGGGCGGAGGCGTCAGGCCGCTCTGGACCGGCACAGGCGTGTCGCTGCTGGTGACCGCCGGGGGCTGCGTCGGGGACACCATGGGGTCGACCTTGTCGTTGCCGCTGAGCGCGAAGGCGATGCCCGCACTGGCCGCGACCAGCACGGCGATCGCACCGGCCACCCAGGCCCACGGCCCACGCCGCCGGCCGCCGCCGTCCTCCTCGCCCGCGCCGTCGCCGTACGGGCCGCCGGCCGCCGGATAGGGCGACGAGGGAGTGTGCGGGCCGCCCGTCGGGTACGGCAGCACGGAGGTCTGGTCGCCGGGGCCCACCGCGCCGAAGGCCGCGGTGGCCGCGGCCTGGTCCGGCCGGAGCACCTGGGTCGCGCCGGTGTCGCCCGCCGTCGCGCCCGCCCAGACCGCCCCGCCCGCGCCGTGCATCTCGCGCAGCGCGTGCTGCACGTGGGCGCGGAACTCGTCGGCGTCCTGGAAGCGGTCGTCCGGGTTCTTGGCGAGCGAGCGCAGCACCAGCGGGTCGAGCCCGGTCGGCACCCGGCCGTTGGCCTGCGAGGGCGGCAGCGGCGGGTCCTGGACGTGCTGGTAGACCACGGACAGCGGGGTGTCACCGGTGAACGGCGGGCGCAGCGTGAGCAGTTCGTAGAGCATGCAGCCGGCCGCGTACAGGTCCGAGCGGTGGTCGACCGGCTTGCCGAGCGCCTGCTCGGGCGAGAGGTACTGCGGGGTGCCCATGACCATGCCGGTCTGGGTCATCGTGGTCGCCCCGCCGGTGAGCGCCCGGGCGATGCCGAAGTCCATCACCTTGACCGCGCCGGCGTTGGTGATGCTCACGTTGGCGGGCTTGATGTCACGGTGGACGATGCCGTTGCGGTGGCTGTAGGCGAGCGCCTCCAGCACCCCGGCGATGATGATCAGCGCCTGGTCGACCGGCGGCGCCTCCTCGTCCGCCAGCAGCTCGCGGACGGTGCGGCCCTCGACCAGCTCCATCACGATGTACGGCGTGGACTCGTCCCCGACGTACTCCTCGCCGGTGTCGTAGACCGCGACGATCGAGTGGTGGTTGAGCGCGGCGACGGCGTGTGCCTCGCGGGTGAAGCGCAGCCGGGCGACGTCGTCCTGGGCCAGCTCGCCGCGCAGCAGCTTGACCGCGACGGTGCGGCCGAGCCGCACGTCCTCGGCGGCGAACACCTCGGCCATGCCGCCACGGCCGAGCCGGTAGGTCAGCCGGTAGCGGCCGTCACCGACGGTGCTCAGCGGCACGGCGGTGCCGCGGCCCGGGGTCTGCGGACCGCCGAACGGCGGCAGCGCCGAGGTCTGGGCCTCGCTGCCGGGCTCGGGAATCCTCGGGGTCCCGCCGGTCCGGCCGACCGCTCGGACACCCGCGTCGTCGTCCGGCTGCTGCGTCTGTGCCATCGCTCCTCGCCCCGGGCGTTCGCTCGGATCGCGCTGCCCTGTCGCTTACGTATCCCCGAACGCTACCGCTTCCGGCGGACGGACGCGGCACCCCCGAACCGGCCGGAATCCGTCAGAGCAGGCCATTCCGGTCGGCGGGGAGGTCGGCGACCAGCACGTTGGCGGGACGCTCCCCGTGGCTGTACTTGCCGCCGGTCTTCACGTCCGCCTTGTTGACCACGATGGCGATGATGATGCCCGCGAGCACCAGCACGCCGACGATGATCCCGATCACGACCACGGCCGTCGAGCAGCCGCCGCCGGTGGGCGCCTTGGGCTGCTGGTACGGCGGCATCGGCTGCGGCGGCGGGGTGTGCGCCTGCGGCGCCCCCTGCTGCAGGAACTGCGGGTGCGGGGTGTGCGGGGCCTGCGGCCGCGGGGGCTGGAAGGCGGGCGGCGGGGTCTGGTACTGCTGCGGGAAGGGGTGCGGGGTCTGCGGCTGCGGCTGCGGCGTCGGGTACGCCGGCGGCGGGGTCCGGTACTGCTGCGGCCCGCCCTGCTGGAGGTACTGCGGCTGCGGCGTCTGCGGGTTGTGCGGCGCCTGCGGGGCCTGCGGGGCGGCGTGCACCGAGCGCGGACCCTCGTTGATCACCAGCGGGGTGCTGGCCTGCAGCCACTGCCCGTTGCCGCCGCCCTTGGCGGCCTCGATCAGCCGCTCCGCCTCGTCCCGCATCGCCGCCGCGCTCTGGAAGCGGTGCGCCGGGTCCTTGCGCAGCGCCTGGGCGACGAAGGCGTCCACCTCGGGGGTGACCGAGCGGTTGAGGGTGGAGGGGGCCGGCGGCTCCTCCTGGACGTGCTTGTAGGCGATCGAGAACGCCGAGTCGCCGTCGAAGACCAGCTGCCCGGTGATCATCTCGAAGAGCATCACGCCGACCGAGTACAGGTCGGAGCGGGCGTCCACCGGCTTGCCGAGCGCCTGCTCGGGCGAGAGGTACTGCGGGGTGCCGACCACCATGCCGGTCTGGGTCATCGACGTGACGCCGGATTCCAGCGCACGGGCGATGCCGAAGTCCATGACCTTGACGTTGCCCTTGCGGTCGAACATGACGTTGCCGGGCTTGATGTCGCGGTGCACCAGGCCCATGTCGTGCGAGGCCTCCAGCGCGTTCAGCACGCCGATGGTGACCTTCAGGGCCTCCTCGGCCGGCATCGCGCCGTACTGGCCGATCGCCTCGTTGATCGCCTCGCGCAGACCCTTGCCGTCGATCAGCTGCATGACGATGTACGGCGTGCTGGAGCCGTCCGCGGCGACGTCCTCGCCGCTGTCGTACACCGTGACGATGTTGGGGTGCTCCAGCCGGGCCACGGCCTGGGCCTCGCGGCGGAACCGCTCCTTGAACGAGTCGTCCCGGCCCAGCTCGCTGTGCATGCTCTTCAGCGCGACCTGCCGGTCCAGCACGCGGTCGTGGGCGAGGTGCACGGAGGCCATGCCGCCCTCGCCCAGCAGTCGCTGCAGCACATAGCGGCCGTTGCCCAGCGAGAAGCCCTCGACCGCCGCGTTGCCGTGCTCGCTCATGGTCCTCTGCTCCCCCTCGGCGCGGGCGTGCTCGCCGCAGCCTGACGTTCGGTCTCGTCCGTGCGTGGTGGGCCCGGCCCGCTGGCCCGGCGGGCCCCTGCCGCGGCGGTTCCACCGGCCGGCGACAGGGGTCAGGGTATCGGCTCGCGCCGACGGTGATCGGCCCAGGGCCGGGCAGCGGTCCCGGGCCGCCGGCCCCCGGTCCCGGTGGCCGGGGCCGGGGCGGACCGTCGCGGTACGTCCGGTCCGGCGGCGGTCCGGGCGGACCGGCCGGCGGGTACCGGCGCGTACCCGCCGGGTGCGGTCACAGGTAGGGACCGGAGCGGATGCCGCGGCCCGGGCCCGGCTCGTCCTCGTCCGACTCTCCGCTGTGCAGACCGGGCGGCAGTGCCCGCCGCATCTGCTCCAGCTGGGCCCGCGCCGCCATCTGCTGCGCGAACAGGGCCGTCTGGATGCCGTGGAACAGACCCTCCAGCCAGCCGACCAGCTGGGCCTGGGCGATCCGCAGCTCGGCCTCGGTCGGGATGGTGTCGTCGGTGAACGGCAGCGACAGCCGTTCCAGCTCGGCGACCAGCTCCGGAGCCAGTCCCAGTTCGAGCTCCTTGATCGAGCTCGCGTGGATGTCCTTCAACCGGACCCGGCTCGCCTCGTCGAGGGGCGCCGCCCGGACCTCCTCCAGCAGCTGCTTGATCATGCTGCCGATGCGCATGACCTTGGCGGGCTGCTCGACCATCTCGGTCACCGGGAGCTCACGCGGCACGTCGCCCTCGTCGTCCCCGTCCCCGACCGTGCCGGCGAACCCCTGGCCCACGGGCAGCCCATCCGGTCCGACGATCAGCACCTTCTGGCCGTCCTGCGACTGCCCGCCGGCGGCCCGGAAGGGCTCCTGCGACGGGCGCTCGTTCATCGGATTCGTCATGAACAACATTCTCTCTCACTGGGGTTGGTCGGGCGGAAGCCCCCGGTCGTCCCGCCGTCCTGCGCCACCCGTGACGAAGGTACGCCCCCGGCCGCCGCACGGGAATCCGTACGGATACTCAGTTCCGGCTCCCCGGCCGCCGCCCGCCCGCCGACGGCGCCCCGGCCCGGACCGGCCCGGACCTGCCCGCACCTGCCGGAATCCCGGCCCGGCCCGGCGCCTCAGCCCTTGCGCAGCCGCACGCCGACCAGTCCCAGGCCGCAGCCGATCAGCCCCAGGCCGACGCCCAGCGGCAGCTGGGTGGTGGAAGCGTCCTGCCAGTGGACGGGGAAGATCGCGGGCACGGCGGCGACGGCCGCGACCGGCTGTCCGGCGGCAGTGGCGGCGTCCGCGGTGTCCACGGCGGCCGGGTCCGGGGCGGCGGCATTGCCGGGGGCCCCGTTCTCCGCCGCCTCCCCGTCGGTCTCCGGCGGCTCGGCCTCGACGCCCTGCTCCGGGGCCTGCTCGGCGGCCCGGTCGGGGGCCTGCTCCGGATTCTGTTCCGGGCCCTGCTCCGGAGCCTGCTCGACCGCCTGCTCGGCGGTCCGGTCCGGCGCCTGCTCGGGAGCCTGCTCGACGGCCTGCTCGGGGGCCTGCTCCACGGCGGCGTCGGAGCGCTCGGGCAGCGAGGCCGGGTGGTGCCGGTGGGCCTGCGGGAGGTCGCCGTCCGGCTTCGGATGCGGATGCGGCACCGGCCGTCGCCGCGGCGCGGCCACCGGCCCGGAGGTGTCCGGTTCCCCGCCCTGCCCGGCGCTCGCCCCCGCCTCCGGCGAGCGAGCGGCCTCCGGCGGGGACAGCACCGCGGACGAGGGCAGTGCCATCGCCGCCGAGGCGGCGGCCAGTGGGAGCGTGAGCCCCAGCACGGCCGCCGCGACCAGCCGCTGGACACGGCCCGGGGAGCGGTGGGAAGTACGACGGTGGTGCGGCGCGACGGGCAGCGGCCCGAGGGATGCGTGCGGTGATGCGGCCACGGTCGGAGTCCTTCCGACGGCCGACGGCGCCCGGGGGCGGGATCGGCGGCGGGACTGCTCCGGACCAGATTCGCACGCCCCCGGCGCTACGGCATTTCGGGCGAATTCACGCCCTGCCTGGTGTCGCCCCGCCGCCGGGCCGCCCCCTTCTCAGGCCCGCAGCACGACCTTCCCGACCTGCTCCCCGCGCTCCAGCACCCGGTGCGCCTCGGCCACGTCGGCCAGCGGCAGCACCCGGTCCACCACCGGCTGCACCACCCCGGACTCGACCAGCGGCCACACGTGCTCCCGCACCGCCGCCACGATCGCCGCCTTCTCCGCCAGCGGCCGCCCGCGCAGGTTGGTGGCGATCACCGCGCCGCGCTTGCGCAGCAGCGCGTTGAGGTCGAGCTCGCCCTTCACCCCGCCCTGGAGTCCGATGATCACCAGCCGCCCGTTGACCGCCAGCGCGTCCACGTTCCGCTGGAGGTACTTGGCGCCCATGATGTCCAGGATCACGTCCGCCCCGGCCCCGCCGGTGGCGTCCCGGAGCGCCTCGACGAAGTCCTGCTCGCGGTAGTCGATCAGGATGTCCGCGCCCAGCTCGGCGCAGCGCGCCAGCTTCTCCCGGCTGCCCGCCGTGACCGCGACCCGCGCGCCGACCGCCTTGGCCAGCTGGATCGCCATCGTGCCGATCCCGCTCGCGCCGCCGTGCAGCAGCACCGTCTCGCCGGGCCGCAGGTGCGCGGTGAGGAAGACGTTGGACCACACCGTGCAGGCGACCTCGGGCAGCGCCGCGGCCTGCTCGACGGACAGCCCCGCGGGCAGCGGCAGCAACTGCCCGGTGGGCACCGCGACCCGCTGCGCGTAGCCGCCGCCGGCCAGCAGGGCGCACACCTCGTCGCCGACCGCCCAGCCGGACACCCCGGGCCCGAGCGCGACGATCCGCCCGGCGCACTCCAGCCCCGGGTAGGGCGAGGCGCCGGGCGGCGGGTTGTAGAAGCCCTGCCGCTGGAGCAGGTCGGCACGGTTGACGGCGGTGGCCGCCACTTCGACCAGGACCTCGCCCTCGGCGGGCACCGGGTCGGGCACCTCGGCCCACACCAGTGCCTCGGGACCTCCGGGTACGGGAATCGTCATCGCATGCATGCCCCGAACCTACTGCGGGGCCGGGGCGGTTGCGCGGTACGGCTCAGCCGGTCGGCAGGACCGTACTGGACTTGATGACGATCACCCGGTCGGTGAGCTGGAGCACGGCGGCCTCCGGCTCGGTGTAGTTGAGCACCCGTCGGCCCCGGACCACCGCGACCACCAGGTCCGCGCACTCGCGCGGGCTGTGCCCGGCCTCCGCCCGGGTGACCGGGCGCTCCACCACGTCCAGCCCGTTGCCGTACGTCAGCAGGTCCTCCATCACCGCCCCGGCGTGCGGGCTGAGCATCGACATCCCGAGCAGCCGTCCGGCCGAGCTGGAGCTGGTGACCACGACGTCGGCCCCGCTCTGCCGCAGCAGCGGCGCGTTCTCGTCCTCCCGGACGGCGGCGACCACGGTGGCGGCCTTGTTCAGCTGCCGGGCCGTCAGCGTGATCAGCACGGCGGTGTCGTCCCGCTCCGGCGCGACCACCACCCGGGCCGCGGTGGGCAGCGCGGCGCGCACCAGGGTGTCGGTGCGGGTGGCGTCGCCGACCACCCCGACCAGGCCGTGCTGGGCGGCGTGGTCGATCACCTTGCGCTGCGGGTCGACGACGACGATCTCCTCCTTCTTCACCCCCTGTCCGAGCAGGGTGTCGACGGCGCTGCGGCCCTTCGTCCCGTAGCCGATGACGACGGTGTGCTCGCGCACGGTGGACCTCCAGCGGTTCAACCGCCATTGCAGGCGGGTCCGTTCGGTGAGCACCTCCAGGGTGGTGCCGACCAGGATGATCAGGAACACCACGCGCAGCGGGGTGATCACGAAGATGTTGGTGAGCCGGGCGCTGTCGCTGAACGGGGTGATGTCGCCGTACCCGGTGGTGGAGAGCGTCACCGTGGCGTAGTACGCCGCGTCCAGGAAGCTGAGCTCGCCCCCGGCGTTGTCGTTGTAGCCGGCCCGGTCCACATAGACGATGAACGAGGTGGCGACCAGGACGGCGAGCGCCAGCAGCAGCCGGAAGCCGACCTGCCGGACGGCGGGATCGGCCCGCCGGGCGGGCAGCACGATCCCGGCGTCCGCCCACGGCTCCGTCCCCGGGGCCAGGTTGCGTCGGAATCGGTTCACGGCACCTCCAGGAGTTCGACCGGCTCCCCCGCCGCCGCCCCGCCGGGCGGCACCACGGCCAGCGCGTCGGCCCGGGCGAGCCCGCGCAGCATCGCCGGTCCGTCGAAGGCCAGCGGCAGGACGCCCTCGGCGGTCCGCCGGACCGGGTGGAGCCGGGTGTCCGTCCGGTGCCCGGGCAGGGCCGCCGCGGCCGGGGCGAGGACGGGGGCGCCGACGGTCCGCCCGCTGCGGGCGTGCAGCAGCGGCAGGGCGAGGGTGACCGTTCCGGCGACGGCGGCCAGCGGGTTGCCGGGCAGGCCCACCAGGTGGCGTCCGCCGGGGAGTTCGGCCAGCAACATGGGGTGGCCCGGCCGGACGGCGACGCCGTCCACCAGCAGCCGGGCGCCGACGTCGGCGAGCGCCCGGTGCAGGAAGTCGACCGGCCCGGCGGCGGTTCCGCCGGTGGTGACCACGAGGTCCGCGGTGGAGTGCCGCAGCGCGTCCCGGAGCAGCCCGAAGTCGTCCCGGACGTACCCCACTTCGGCCGGGTCGGCGCCGGCCGCCCGCAGCCAGGGCGGCAGCAGCGGCCCGAGCGCGTCCCGGACCAGCCCCGGACCGGGTACCCCGGCAGTGAGCAACTCATCGCCCAGGACGAGCAGTTGGACCTCCGGGCGGCGGTGGACCGACAGCCGGTCGTGGCCGCAGGCGGCGGCCAGGCCGAGCACGGCCGGCCCGACCGGAACGCCGGACGGCAGCAACTCCTCGCCCCGGCGGCACTCCTGGCCGCGCGGGCGGACGTCCTGGCCGGTGGTCAGCGGCTGCGGACCGCGGTCGTGCAGCAGCACGCCGTCCGCCCGCCCGTGCTCACGGCGCAGTACGGCGGTGGCTCCGGGCGGGAGTTGGGCACCGGTGGCGATCTCCACGGCGGTGCCGTCGGCCAGCGCGGCCGGTTCGGCCCGGCCGGCCAGCACCCGGCCCGCGACCCGCCACGGACCGGGGCCGGCGACCGCCCAGCCGTCCATCGCGGAGGTGTCGAAGGCGGGCAGGTCGGTCAGCGCGGAGAGCGGCTCGGCGAGGGTGCGGCCGAGCGCCTCGGCCAGCGGGGCCCGTACCCCGGGCAGCGGGCGCAGCCCGGCCCGGCGCGCGGTCTCCCGGGCCCGGGGCCAGCTCAGCACGCCGGGACCGGTGGACGGTGCGGCCACGGTGGACTGTCCGACCGCGCTCACGACTCGTCCGGCCGCTCGGCGGCGCCCCAGCGCTCGGCGAGCGCCTCCGTCCGCCGGGCCGCCTCGGCGACGGCCTGCTCCCCGCCGCCCTGCCGGGCGGCCGCGTAGCCGATCAGGAAGGCGGTCAGCGGTGCGGCCGGCCGGGCCACTCCGTGCGCGACCACCCGGGCCGTGTCGAGCAGACCACGGACGTCGACGTCCAGGTCGATGCCCAGGTCGGCCTTGACCTCGGCGATCCAGTCATCCAGCGTGCGCTCCATGCGCCCATGCTGCCCGATGGCCGGTTCGCCGAGGTGTTCGCCCCGTGTGCGGCGCGCGTCGTTTCGCTCACACGCCGGTGACGGCGCCGGTGAGGATCACGTCCGGTCGCGCTCGCGGGCCTGCTCCAGGTCCTCCCAGGTGTCGCAGTCGTAGGCGACGTTGTCGGTGTCGGCCACCCGCAGCCGGGCCAGCCCGCCGACCAGGCGGCGCAGCGGCTGGTCGGCCGGATCGCCGAGCGCGGCCAGCGCGGCGCGCAGCGGGCCGGTGCGGTAGGCGGCGGCGAGCGGCTGGTCGCGGCCGCCCGCGTCGACCAGCACGGCGGCGTCCGCGGCCGCGCCGGCCCCGTCGAGGGCGGCGACCAGCCGTTCCACCGTCCGCCGGTCCAGGAAGGGCAGGTCCGCGGCGAGCAGCAGCACGGTGTCCGCGGTGACCAGGCCGAGCCCGGCCGCGACGGCGGCCACCGGTCCGCCGCCGGGCGGCCGCTCCCTGGTCCAGTGGACGCCGCCGAGCACGGTCGGCCGGGCCGGGCCGACCACGACGGCGGTCCGGGCGCCCGCGCAGGCGGCGAGGACCCGGTCCAGCAGGGTGGTCTCGCCGACCGTCAGCCCGGGTTTGTCGGCGCCGCCGAGGCGCCGGGCGGCCCCGCCCGCCGGAACGATCACGTCGTACGGCGTCATGCGGCCAGTATCCGCCCTACCGCGCCGCGGTCCCGTCGTCCTCCGGCCGCTCCGGCGCCTCCTGCGCTTCCTGCGCTTCCTGCGCTTCCTGCGCGTCCTGAGCCTCCGCGCCGGGCGCGGCCCCGGCCGCGCGGGCGGTGTTGGCCGCCGCGCCCAGCTCCAGGATGGACGGCAGGGTCAGCTCCCCGTACCGCTCGTTCATCGCCGTGACCAGCGCCTCCGGGTCGTCCGGGTGCTCGGCCAGCAGCCGGTCGAAGTCCTGGAGGTACTCGCCGGTGAAGGCCAGCACCCGGGCGGCGTCGTCGCCCTGGCCCGGGGCGCGGTGGCCGGCGATCACCCGGTCCGCGCCGAGGTCGGCGATCCGGCCGAGGTTGTGCCCCCAGGTGGTGCGCTGGGCCGGGGTGGTGTCGGCGGTCCAGACGTGGGTGCCGTTGTGGACGAAGTCCCCGGCGATCACGGTGCGGACGCTCGGCACGTGGACGACCGTGGAGTCCCCGCAGTCGGCCTGGCCGAGCAGCAGCACCGGGATCACCTGCCGGTCCAGCATCAGCGGCTGCGGCAGCAGCGGGGCGGGGATCAGCGGGTGGTCCGGGATGTCGTCGCCGTACACCGGCTTCCACTGCGCGACCTTCGCGGCGACGGTGCGCCGGATGCCCTCGACCACGGCCGGGGCGGCCAGCAGCTGCGCGTCGGGGAAGAGCCGCAGCACCTCCTCGGCGCCGAAGTAGTGGTCCGGGTGCTGGTGGGTGACCACCACGGCGAGCAGCCGTCTGCCCTTGCCGGCGACCCACTCGGCCAGCTCGCGCCCGGCGCTGCGGGTCAGCTGGGCGTCCACCAGGATCGCGGTCCGCTCGCCGAGGATCAGGGTGGAGGTGGCGAAGAAGGCCGACTCGGGGCCGGTGAAGACGGCGACCTCCAGCGGCCGGGCCGGCTGTCCGGCCTCCGGCGGCCCGACCTGGGCACGCTCCGCGCCGGCGCTCTCCTCGGACGGGGACGTCGTCACGGGCTGCTCCCTCTGGTCGGCGGTCGGATGTCCTGCGCCCTACAGCATGGGAGCACCGGCGGCCGAATGCGCGGAAGGCGCGCCCGGCGGGGCGCGCCTCCGCTCCACGTCACACCGCGCTCCGGGCGGCACATGCGCAAGGGCCCGGCCACCGGTTCCGGCGGACGGGCCCTTCGGGCACGGGAGGGCTGTCCGGTCGGTCAGCGCCGGGCGCCGCGCAGCCGGGCCAGCCGGTCGGTGACGCCCCAGGTGGTCACCCGCCACAGTGCCTCGACCACGATGCTGCGGCTCATCTTGGACGCGCCGAGCTCGCGCTCGACGAAGGTGATCGGCACCTCGGCGACCTTGAACCCGGCCTTCACCGTGCGCCAGGCCAGGTCGACCTGGAAGCAGTACCCGGCCGAGGCGACCTCGTCCATGCCCAGGCCCAGCAGGGTCTCCTTGCGGAACGCCCGGTAGCCGCCGGTGACGTCCCGGATCGGCACGCCCAGCATCAGCCGCGAGTAGGTCGAGCCGCCGCGCGAGAGCAGCAGCCGCGACTTCGGCCAGTTCACCACCCGGCCGCCCGGCACCCAGCGGGAGCCCAGCACCAGGTCGGCGCCGCGCAGCGCGCCCAGCAGCCGGTCGAGCTCCTCGGGCTGGTGCGAGCCGTCCGCGTCCATCTCGACCAGGACGTCGTAGCCGTTGTCGATGCCCCAGCGGAAGCCCGCGAGGTAGGCGGCGCCCAGGCCCTCCTTGCCCTTGCGGTGCATGACGTGGACGTGCTCGTCCTCGACGGCCAGCTTGTCGGCCAGTTCGCCGGTGCCGTCGGGGCTGTTGTCGTCGGCGACCAGCACGTGCGCCTCGGGCACGGCGGCACGGACCCGGCCGACGATCCGCTCGACGTTCTCCGCCTCGTTGTAGGTCGGGATGATCACCAGGACCTTGCCGAGATCAGCAAAACTCTGCTGGTTCACGGTCACGTACAAACCTCTCGGCCGATGGCGGGGGTCTCGGAACACCGGCGCCCGCACTCTGGAACGCGGCTCCGCCGGCAACCCGCCGGGGGGACCCGGTGGCGAACTGCGCGCAGGGCGGAGGCTACTGCGTCCTGGCATCCTACTACCGCGCTGGGAACCACCCGCCCGACCGCGGCACTCCCACCCGATGCCCGCCGTTTCCCGTTGGGTGACACCGGTCGGCTAGGGTCGTTTCCCTTGCCCGTGCCCGGACCGCCCGCACCGCCGGGAGCGTCCCGGCGATCCGGACTCGGGACACCCGGGGCCGCCCAGACAGCGAAGGAGTAGGACCGCGCGCATGGACAGGCTCGTCAACACCGTCCGCCCGTACGCCTGGGGGTCGCTCACTGCCCTGCCCGAGCTGCTCGGGCAGCGGCCGACCGGTGAACCGCAGGCCGAGCTGTGGATGGGCGCCCACCCCGGGGCACCGTCGCGCGCCGACCGCGGCGAGGGCCCGCGCCGGCTGGACGAGCTGATCGCCGCCGACCCCGAGGGCGAACTGGGCGCCGCGAGCGTCGCCAGGTTCGGCCCGGCCCTGCCGTTCCTCTTCAAGGTCCTGGCCGCGGGCATCCCGCTGTCCATCCAGGCCCACCCCACCCTCGACCAGGCCCGGGCCGGCTTCGCCGCCGAGAACGCCCTCGGGATCCCCCTGGACGCCCCCGAGCGCAACTACCGGGACGCCAACCACAAGCCCGAGATGGTCTGCGCGCTGGGCGATTTCGAGGGCCTGTGCGGCTTCCGCCGGCCCGCCGGGGCAGCCCGGCTGCTGACCGGACTCGCGGTGCCCGGGCTCGCCCCGGTGATCGAGCGGCTGGCCGCCGGTGGGGGCACCTCCCGGCCGAAGGCCGGGGGAGAGTCCGAGGCGCTGCGCGGCGCCCTGACCGCCGCCCTCTCGCTGGACGGGGAGACCGTCCGGCGGACCGTCGAGGTGCTGGCGCTGACCGACCCCGACGGGGAGTACGCCCCGTACGCCCGGATCGCCGAGGACTTCCCGGACGACCGAGGCGTGATCGCCGGCATGCTGCTCAACCACGTCCGGCTGCGGGCCGGCCAGGCGCTCTACCTGGGCGCCGGGGTGCCGCACGCCTACCTGTCCGGCGTCTGCGTGGAGCTCCAGGCCAACTCCGACAACGTGCTGCGGGCCGGCCTCACCCCGAAGCACATCGACGTGCCGGAGCTGCTGGAGGTCGTGGTCTTCGAGGCCGGCGCCCCCGAGGTGCTGGAACCGGCCCCGGTCCCGGGCACCCCGGGCGAGGAGCTCTATCCCGTGCCGATCGACGAGTTCCGGCTCTCCCGCTTCGTCCTGGACGGTACGGAGCGCCGGATCGACGGCCGCACCCCGCAGATCCTGCTCTGCACCGAGGGCGCCACCCGCCTGACCGCCGCCGACGGCACCGTCCTGGACCTGGCCCGCGGCCAGTGCGCCTTCCTCCCCGCCACCGGCGCCCCGACCCGCCTGAGCGGCACCGGCAGCACGCTGTTCCGCGCCACCGTCACCGTCTGACCGGCCCCCCGCGCGCTCCGGGCTCAGTCCCGGGTCATGTCGACGAAGCGCGAGTAGTGGCCCTGGAAGGCCACCGTGATGGTCGCGGTCGGACCGTTTCGGTGCTTGGCGACGATCAGGTCGGCCTCGCCCGCGCGGGGGGACTCCTTCTCGTAGGCGTCCTCGCGGTGCAGCAGGATGACCATGTCGGCGTCCTGCTCGATCGAGCCGGACTCGCGGAGGTCGGAGACCATCGGCCGCTTGTCGGTGCGCTGCTCGGGACCACGGTTCAGCTGGGACAGCGCGATGACCGGGACTTCCAGCTCCTTGGCCAGCAGCTTGAGGTTACGGGACATGTCCGAGACCTCCTGCTGACGGTTCTCGGCCCGCCGGGAGCCGCCGGACTGCATCAGCTGGAGGTAGTCGATGACGACCAGCTTGATGTCGTTGCGCTGCTTCAGCCGACGGCACTTGGCCCGGATCTCCATCATCGACAGGTTCGGCGAGTCGTCGATGAACAGCGGCGCCTCGCTGACGTCGGGCATCCGGCGGGCCACCCGCGTCCAGTCGTCGTCCGTCATGTTCCCGGAGCGCATGTGGTGCAGCGCCACCCGCGCCTCGGCGGAGAGCAGGCGCATGGCGATCTCGTTGCGGCCCATTTCGAGCGAGAAGATGACGCTCGGCAGCTTGTGCTGGATCGAGCAGGCCCGCGCGAAGTCCAGCGCGAGGGTGGACTTGCCCATGGCGGGGCGGGCCGCGATGACGATCATCTGGCCGGGGTGGAGGCCGTTGGTCAGCGCGTCGAAGTCGGCGAAGCCGGTCGGCACGCCGGACATCTGGCCTTGCCGGGAGCCGATCGCCTCGATCTCGTCGAGGGCGCCCTCCATGATGTCGGCGAGCGGCGCGTAGTCCTCGTTGGTGCGCTGCTCGGTGACGGCGTAGATCTCCGCCTGGGCGGCGTTGACGATCTCGTCCACGTCGCCCTCGGCCGCGTAGCCCATGCCGGCGATCCGGGTGCCCGCCTCGACCAGCCGGCGCAGCACCGCGCGCTCGTGGACGATCTGGGCGTAGTACTCGGCGTTGGCCGCGGTCGGGACGGAGTTGACCAGGGTGTGCAGGTACGAGGCGCCGCCGACCCGCTGGAGCTCGCCGCGCTTGGTCAGCTCGCCGGCCACGGTGATCGGGTCGGCCGGCTCGCCGCGGGCGTAGAGGTCGAGGATCGCGCCGTGCACCATCTCGTGCGCGGGCCGGTAGTAGTCGGCCGGCTTGAGCACCTCGACCACGTCGGCGATGGCGTCCTTGGAGAGCAGCATGCCGCCCAGGACGGACTGCTCGGCGGCCAGGTCCTGCGGCGGGACGCGCTCGAAGCCGTCCGCCCCGCCGTCGCCGTCGCCCTCGTCCCGGCGCTGCCGGCCGCCTTCCGACCGGCCGCCCTTGCCACCCTTCTGGAAGCCGCCCTTCTGGAAGCCGTCGCGGCCACCGCCCTGACGTCCCTCGCCGCGGCCGCGCGAGACCGGCAGCCGGTCCCCCGGGCCGTCCGGGAAGGGCGCGTCGTCGAAGGCGCCGGCCGGGAAGGGGTCCTCGGCGGTCTGCCACTCCTCCTCCGGCGGCGGGGCGTCGTGGTCGTCGTACTGGGGGCCGGTCACGCGTGTTCCCCGATCAGCGAGTGGTGCGAAGTTGGAGCGGGCTTGCCGGTGGCTGGGTGGAGCGGATCCGCTCCTCTTTGTACGCCACGGCTCCGACAAATCGGACGCCGGTGCGGCGGGAGTGTCGGGCGGAGGGCCCACGCTAAGGCGCCGGACGCCGTTGCGCCAAGGCGGTTATCCACAGGGGGTGTGGATGACCGGCCCTCTCCTGTGGAGAACTGCCGCAAAGCTGTGGACACCCCTGTGGACGTTCCTGTGGATAACCGGACCATCGATCCACCGTCAACCTGTTGACCTGGGATTACCTCGTTCCGGGCCTGTGCATGAGAAATTCTTCACACACCTCCGAACGGCTGTGGGCACAGAGCGGGCGAACCGCACCGCTCAAGATTTCGAGTAATGGTCACATAGCACTTACATCCATTACCTGTGGATGAGTAGCCTGGAGCCCATGACCGCCTCGCCCACGACCCCGGCCCCGGCCCCCTCGCGACGCCGGCACGACCGGGAGATCCTCGCCCTGGCCGTCCCGGCCTTCGGCGCGCTCGTCGCCGAACCGCTCTTCCTGATGGCCGACTCGGCGATCGTCGGCCACCTCGGCACCCCCCAGCTGGCCGGGGTGGGCGTCGCCTCCGCCGCGCTCTCCACCGCGACCGGCGTGTTCGTCTTCCTCGCCTACGCCACCACCGCGGCGGTCGCCCGCCGGATCGGCGCCGGAGACCGCCGGGGCGCCGTGCAGCAGGGCATCGACGGCATCTGGCTCGCCCTGGGCCTGGCCGTCCCGGTGGTGCTCCTCACCCTGCTGCTGGCCCCCTGGGCGGCCGACGCGCTGGGCGCCTCGGCGACCGCCGCGCCGCACGCGGTGACGTACCTGCGGATCAGCTCCCTGGGCATCCCGGCGATGCTCATGGTGCTGGCCGCCACCGGTGTGCTGCGCGGCCTCCAGGACACCCGCACACCGCTGGTGGTGGCCGTCGCCGGCTTCGCCGCCAACATCGGCCTGAACGTCGGCCTGGTGTACGGCGCCGGGCTCGGGGTGGCCGGGTCGGCCTGGGGCACCGTGCTCGCCCAGACCGGGATGGCCGCCGCCTACCTGGTCGTGGTGGTCCGCGGCGCCCGCCGGGAGGGGGCCTCGCTGCGGCCGGACACGGCGGGCATCCGGGCCAGTGCCAGAGCCGGCGGCCCGCTGCTGGTCCGGACGATCAGCCTGCGCGCGGTGCTGATGACCGCCACCGCGGTGGCCGCCAGGCTCGGCGACGACCAGGTGGCCGCCCACCAGATCACCATGGCGCTGTTCAACTTCCTGGCCTTCGCGCTGGACGCCATCGCGATCGCCGGCCAGGCCATCATCGGCCGCTACCTCGGCGCCTCGGACGCCCCCGGCGCCCGGGCCGCCACCCGGCGGATGGTCGAGTGGGGCATCGTCTCCGGGCTGGTGCTCGGCCTGCTGGTGGTCCTCGCCCGCCCGCTGTACGTCCCGCTGTTCACGCCCGATCCGGCCGTCCGGGCCCAGCTGGACACCGCCCTGCTGCTGCTCGCGCTCACCCAGCCGGTGGCCGGCCTGGTCTTCGTGCTGGACGGCGTGCTGATGGGCGCCGGGGACGGGCCGTACCTGGCGTGGGCGGGGCTCGCGACCCTGGCGGTGTTCGTCCCGGTGGCCCTGGCGGTCCCGGCCACCGGCACCGGACTGGCCGGGCTCTGGTGGGCGATGAACCTGTTCATGCTGCTGCGGGCCGGCTTCCTGGCCTGGCGCGCCCGCGGCGGCAAGTGGCTGGTCACCGGGGCGGTGCGCGGCTGAAACGGCTCCGGACGGGACTCCCGCGGGGGTCCCGTCCGGAAATGACCGAGGGCCGGACTCCCGGAGGAGTCCGGCCCTCGGGCCTTGGCTACGGAGCTCAGGCAGCCACGACGGCGACGTCGAGGTTGGCCACGACGTCCGAGTGCAGCTTGACCGAGACCTTGTGGGAGCCCACGGTCTTGATCGGCGAGGCGATCGCGACGGCGCGCTTGTCCACGGCCGGGCCGCCGGCGGCCTTGATGGCCTCGACGACGTCGGACTGGGTCACCGAGCCGAACAGGCGGCCGGCCTCGCCCGAGCGGACGGCCAGCTTGACCTGGACGCCCTCGAGCTGACCCTTGACCTCGTTGGCGGCCTCGAGGGTCTGGATGGCGTGGATCTTCCGGGCGCGACGGATGGCGTCGACGTCCTTCTGACCACCCTTGGTCCAGCGGATGGCGAAGCCACGCGGGACCAGGTAGTTGCGGGCGTAGCCGTCCTTGACCTCGACGACCTCGCCGGCGGAGCCGAGACCCGGCACCTCGTGCGTGAGGATGATCTTCATTACTTGGTCACCCTCTCTTAGCGCGCGGTGCTGGTGTAGGGCAGCAGCGCCATCTCACGGCTGTTCTTCACGGCCGTGGCGACGTCACGCTGGTGCTGGGTGCAGTTGCCGGTCACCCGACGGGCACGGATCTTTCCGCGGTCGGAGATGTACTTCCGCAGCAGGTTCGTGTCCTTGTAGTCAACGTAGTTGACCTTGTCCTTGCAGAAGACGCAAACCTTCTTCTTCGGCTTGCGAGCAGGCGGCTTCGCCATTGTGTGCTCCATTTGGGGTTCACGGCCCGGCGGGCGTCCGGGGACGCCGGCCGCCGGGCCGCACGAAATCTGTCAGCTCTTAGAACGGGGGCTCTTCCGAGAAACCGCTGCCACCGGACGGGGCACCCCAGCCGCCGCCCTGGTTTCCACCGGACGGGGCGCTGGAGGCCCAGGGGTCGTCGGAGGGACCGGACTGGCCGCCACCGGAGTTTCCACCCCAGTTGCCGCCGCCCTGCTGGCCGCCACCGCCGCCGCCCCAGTTACCGCCGCCCTGCTGGCCGCCACCCTGCTGGCCGCCGAAGCCGCCACCGGGGCCGCCGGACCGGTTGGCCCGGGTGACCTTGGCGGTCGCCGAGCGCAGGCTCGGGCCGACCTCGTCGACCTCGACCTCGAAGACCGTCCGCTTCTCGCCTTCCTTGGTCTCGTAAGACCGCTGGCGCAGTCGGCCCTGCACGATGACGCGCATGCCGCGCTGCAGCGACTCGGCCACGTTCTCCGCCGGCTGCCGCCAGACGTTGCACGTGAGGAAGAGGCTCTCGCCGTCCTTCCACTCGTTCGTCTGACGGTCGAAGGTGCGGGGGGTGGACGCGATGCGGAACTTCGCGACCGCCGCACCCGACGGGGTGAAGCGCAGCTCGGGGTCGTCGACGAGATTGCCGACGAGGGTGATGACGGTCTCGCCTGCCATGGTGGTGATGACCTCTCGGGAAGATGTCCGTTCGTCGCTGTTTCACGTGAAACAGCGGACGCGAGCTACCCGAGACCCGAAGGCCTCAGAGGTGGCTCAGTGGGTGTCCGGGCGCAGGACCTTGGTCCGCAGAACCGACTCGCTCAGGCCCAGCTGGCGGTCGAGCTCCTTGACGACCTCAGGCGTGGCCTTGAGGTCGATGACCGAGTAGATGCCCTCGGACTGCTTGTTGATCTCGTAAGCCAGACGGCGGCGACCCCAGGTGTCGACCTTCTCCACCTTGCCACCCGCGTTGCGGACGACAGCGAGGAAGCTCTCGATCAGGGGGGAGACAGCGCGCTCCTCGACCGAGGGGTCGAGGATGACCATCAGCTCGTAGTGACGCATGAGTAACCCACCTCCTTTGGACTCAGCGGCCACGGTCTCTCCGTGGCAGGAGGGTTGTGCGTAGCGTCGGCACCGGAGCAGTGACGACTCCGGCCCACCGTAGCGGCCGGGTCGGACAATCGGCCCCCTGCTCCACCCGAAAGTGGTCGTCGCCCGGAAGCGGACGCAAAGGGGGCACAACTACACCAGTGCAGACGGCACAGCCTACCTGCACCCGGACGGCCGAACAAAACGCATAGGGGTTGTGAGAGCGACCCAAGCACCGCAATCTGGACGGAACGGGATTCCTGCCCGTTCGTCTCCACGCCAGGAGGTGGGACCCATGGCCCAGTCCGTCCACCGCATGCCCGCCCTCACGCTGAACACCGACGGCCACCCGCACCCCCGCGAGAACACCCTGGTGGGCGTCACCGCCCTGCTGGGCGTGATCGCGTTCACCACCTCGTTCTTCCACAACCTGCACCTGCTGACCTCGTGGACCGGCCTGTTCGGCATCGTCACGGGCCTGTGGGGCATGTTCGTCTCGGTCACCACCGCCGAGCGCTTCGTCCTGATGGTCTCGCTCGGCGCCGCCGCGCTCGGCTTCTACCTCGGCATCGCCCGGGGCGGTCTCTGGGGCTGACCCCTCCCCCGCGCCCGCCCCGCGCCGCCGCCACTGGGACCGAGCCCACAGGGCCCGCCCGGAACCCTCGCCGCCCCCGTCGCGTATCTGCAGAGGAGACAGGTACCCGGCGGGGGCGCCGTCGTGCCCACCACGACGGGTGCGCGAGCCCCGGACGATAGGGTCAAGCCCGAGAACTGGGGCCACCGCAGCCCGACCGACGAGGAGCACCGAGCAATGAGCCTGCGCCTGAGGACGATCACCCGCGAGGAGCACCTCGCCTTCATCAGGAGCCGCGCCTCGGCCAGCCACATGCAGGTGCCGTCGTGGGGTGACGTGAAGGCCGAGTGGCGGTCCGAGTCGATCGGCTGGTTCGACGAGGCCAACCAGCTCGTCGGCGCCGGCCTGGTCCTGTACCGCCAGCTGCCCAAGCTCAAGCGCTACCTCGCCTACCTGCCCGAGGGCCCGGTCATCGACTGGTTCGACCGCGACCTCGACCGCTGGCTCTCCCCGATGCTGGCGCACCTCAAGTCGCAGGGCGCGTTCTCGGTGAAGATGGGCCCGCCGATCGTCATCCGCCGCTGGAACGCCCCCACCATCAAGGAGGCCATCGCCGCCAAGCAGGCCAAGCGGCTGCGCGACGTCGAGGCCGACTGGTACGAGGCCCGCGCCTTCGAGGTGGCCGACCGGCTGCGCAAGGCCGGCTGGCTCCAGGGCGAGGACGGCGGCGCGGGCTTCGGCGACGTCCAGCCCCGCTACGTCTTCCAGGTGCCGCTGGCCAACCGCTCGCTGGACGACATCCACAAGAACTTCAACCAGCTCTGGCGCCGCAACATCAAGAAGGCCGAGAAGAGCGGCGTCGAGGTCGTCCAGGGCGGCTACGACGACCTGCCGATCTTCCACCAGCTCTACCTGGTCACCGCCGAGCGCGACAAGTTCACCCCGCGCCCGCTGGCCTACTTCCAGCGGATGTGGAAGGCCCTCGTGGCCGAGGACCCGAACCGCATGCGGCTCTACATCGCCTACCACCAGGGCGAGCCGCTGGCCGCCACCACGATGCTCGTGGTCGGCGAGCACGTCTGGTACTCCTACGGCGCCTCGGCCAACCACAAGCGCGAGGTCAAGCCGTCCAACGCCATCCAGTGGCGGATGATGCGCGACTCCTACGCCCTCGGCGGCGGGGTGTACGACCTGCGCGGCATCAGTGACACCCTGGACGAGGACGACCACCTGTTCGGTCTGATCCAGTTCAAGGTCGGCACCGGCGGCCAGGCGGCCGAGTACCTCGGCGAGTGGGACTTCCCGCTCAACAAGCTGCTGCACAAGGCCCTCGACCTCTACATGTCCCGCCGCTGAGGAGGCTGCCCCGATGACGCTGTCGCTCTACCTCGACACCGAACGCTGGCGCACCCACCAGCGCTCCGTCCTCGCCGAGTTCCCCGGCCTGGTGCCGGTCGCCAAGGGGAACGGCTACGGCCTGGGCAACCACCGGCTGGCCGAGGAGGCGACGCTGCTGGGCACCGGGGTGCTCGCCGTCGGTACCGCGTACGAGGCGGCCGACGCCGCCGAGTGGTACGGCGGCGAGCTGCTGGTGCTCACCCCGTACCGGGTCGGCGAGGAGGCGCTGCCGCTGCCGCACGCCCGGGTGATCCGGACGGTGGCCAGCGTGGACGCGCTGCGCGCGCTGCACGGCGCCCGGGTGGTGCTGGAGTGCATGACCACCATGCGCCGGCACGGCGTGAGCGCGGACGACCTGCGCACCGTCGCCGCCGAGCTGGAGGGCGTGAGCTTCGAGGGCCTGGCGCTGCACCTGCCGATGGACCGGCCGGACGGCTCCAGCCCCGTCGAGGAGGTCGCGTACTGGGTGGACACCGCCCGGGCGGCCGGCATCCCGGTGCACACGGTGTTCGTCAGCCACCTCGGCGCGGCCGGCCTGGACCAGCTGGCCCAGCGCTACCCGCAGACGGTCTTCCGGGCCCGGATCGGCACCCGGCTCTGGCTGGGCGACCACGCCGCGCTGGAGGTCCGGGCCACCGTCCTGGACGTCACCCAGCTGCGGAAGGGCGACCGCTACGGCTACCGCCAGCACCCGGCGCCCTCCGACGGCCACATCCTGGTGGTCGCCGGCGGCACCGCGCACGGCATCGGCCTGGAGGCGCCCAAGTACGTCCAGAGCATGGGGGCGCGGGCCAAGGGCATCGCCCGGGCCGGCCTGGCGACGGTCAACAAGACCAAGTCGCCGTTCCACTGGGCCGGCAAGCAGCTGTGGTTCGCCGAGCCGCCGCACATGCAGGTCTCGCTGCTGTTCCTGGACGGGGAGACCACGCCCCCCGCGATCGGCGAGGAGCTCGGTCTCCAGGTCCGGCACACCACCACGCACTTCGACCGCGTGGTGGACCGCTGAGCTACGGCTTCTCGGCCGGCTCCGGCAGTTCGGGCTCGTCGAGCCACTGCCCGGGGCCGGCCGGCGCGTACGCGGCGTAGCTCTCCTCCTCGCGCAGCCGACGGGCGGTGCCCAGTACGGACACGTCCGGGGCGTGGTCCAGCACCCCGCCGGAGGGGTCGTCGCTGCCGTCCCAGCGGACCGGGTCGCGGTCCGGGTGGAGGACGTCGCGGACCACCAGGGCGACCAGGTAGAGCGTGCCCAGCAGGTGCAGTCCGATCGCGAAGTGGTACCAGCCCTCGCTGATCCCGTGCTGCTTGGAGCCGGTGACCAGGCCCAGGTGGGACCAGATGCCCAGGGTGTAGAGCACCTCGCAGGCCTGCCAGATCAGGAAGTCCCGCCAGCGCGGCCGGGCCAGCACCGCGAGCGGCAGCAGCCAGAGCGCGTACTGCGGCGAGTACACCTTGTTGGCCAGCACGAAGAGCGCGACCACCAGGAAGGCCAGCTGGGCGAAGCGCGGCCGGCGCGCGGCCGAGAAGCCGAGCCACGCTATGGCCAGGCAGCCCAGCACCATCAGCACGCCGATGTAGACGTCGAGGTCGGCCAGCCCGGCGCCGCGGCGCTGCATCAGGATCAGCCAGAACGAGCCGTAGTCCTCGCCGCGGTGCTTGCTGAACACGTAGAAGGTCGACCAGCCCCGCCAGTTGGCCACCATGATCGGCAGGTTGACCACCAGCCAGGCGCCGACCGCGCCGCCCAGCATCACCCGGAACTCGCGCCACTTGCCGGCCCGCCAGCAGAGCACCAGCAGCGGGCCGATCAGCAGCAGTGGATAGAGCTTGGCCGCGGTGGCCAGACCGATGAAGACACCGGCCCAGCCCGGCCGGGCACCGGCCCACCAGGCCATCGCCACGGCGGCCAGGGCGACCGCGAGCAGGTCCCAGTTGACGGTGCCGTTGAGCAGCAGGACCGGGGCGAGCGCGAACAGCAGCGCGTCCCACGGGCGGCGCCGGTGGGTGCGCGAGAGCGCCACCGCGGCGACCACGGCGCAGGCCATCAGCAGCCCGGCGTTGATCGCCCAGAACCACTGCTCCTGGCTCTGCTGGTCGCCGCCGCCGGGCGTCAGCCAGGCCGCGACCTGCATGAACAGGCCGGTCAGCACCGGGTACTCCAGGTACTGGAGGTCCCCCGAGGAGCCCGGGATGCGGTCCACGTACGGGTGCAGCCCGGCCGCGAAGCCGCGTCCGGAGAACAGGTGCGGGATGTCGCTGTAGCAGGCGTGGATGTACTGCGGCGAGCCCGGCTGGAACCAGGCCTGCTCGTAGCAGGGCAGCTTCTGCACCATGCCGAGCACCGACACCACGATCACCGCGAGCGCCAGGAAGCGCGCCGGGATCCACCAGGAGACGCCGAGCAGCGCACGGCGGCCCGGCGGCCCGCCGAACACCTCGCTGCCGGCCGCCGCCACCGGGTCCTCGTCGGCCGGGACGACCACGGTGTTGACCGGTGGCGCGGCCGTGGCGACGGCTGCCGGGAGGGGCCCTGCGGCGGCGCCGGACCCGACCGGGCCGGCGGTTTCGTCACGATCGCTCGACGTCATGCCGGACATCCTGCCGCACCGATCCCGTCGGGACGAGGAGGCCCCCGCAACGGTCCGCGCCCCCGCCCGGCGGGCGGCCCGCCGGTCGCGACGCGACGGCCGGGCCGGAACGGCGGTGATCCGGACGAAAACGGCGGTGGCGGCCCTCCGAGGAGGACCGCCACCGCCGTTCGGGGTCGAGCCGGGACCGGGCTACTGCCCGGCTGCCGCGCCCTGTTGGCCGCCGCCGGTGCTGCTCGGCGTCGGCTTTCCGCCACCGCCCGGCTTTCCGCCGCCGCCCGGCGACGAGCTGTCCGTCGGTCCCGGGGGCTGCGTCTGGCAGCCGACAAACGGCAGACAGCTGTTGCCCGGGTGCGGGTTCCTGGTGCTCGACGGGCTGGGCTGGTCGCCGGGGCAGTCCACGCCGGGCACGCAGGTCTGGGTGGGCTGCGGCTGCACCGGCGGCTGCGGCGCCTGCGACTGGGGCTGCGCCGGGGCCGTCGGGGTGTCGGCCGTGGTCGGAGTGGCCGCCGCGGAGGCCGTGGACGGCGCACCGGAGGAGTCGACCTCGGTGCCGACCGGCTGCGGGGTCGGGAAGTCCATCTTCTTCTCGTTGGCCAGCGCGGCCTTCATGTACCGGGTGAAGACATCGGTCGGGATGTCACCACCGTGGATGGACTCCTTGCCGCCGGTCCCGTTGAGCGACTGCCGCTCGTGCTTGGTCGGGTCCTCGCGCCACATCGCGACGCTGGTCACCAGCTGCGGGGTGTAGCCGACCCACCAGGCCGACTTGTTCTGGTCGGTGGTACCGGTCTTGCCGGCCACCGGGCGGCCCAGGTCCTTCGTCTTCTTACCGGTACCGTTCACGGCCACGTTCACCAGCACGTCGGTGACGTTGTCGGCGACGGCCGGCTCCAGCGCGACCTTGGGCTCCTTCTTGCCGAAGCCCGGGCGCTCCACGCCGCTCACCTCGACCTTGGTGACCGAGTACGGCTCGGCCTCCTTGCCGCTGGCCGCCAGGGTGCCGTAGGCGGTGGCCATCCGGATCGGGCTGATGGTGGAGGTGCCGAGCGGGAAGGTCGCCGTCTTCGGGTCGGCGAGGCTCTCCTTCTTGACGCCCATCTGCACCGCGATGTCGGCCACGTTCTGGCCGCCGACGTCCTGGTTGAGCTGGACGAAGGGCACGTTGTACGAGTACTGCATGGCCATCCGCAGCGAGACGTAGCCGCGCTTGCCGGAGTCCTCGTTCTTCTGCCGGTACGGCTTGCCGTCGTCTCCGATCACCAGCGAGCCGTCCGCCTTGCGGATCTCGGACATGTCGTCGGCGAGGTAGCGGCTGTCGGCGTTGATCCGCTTCGGCTTGCCCTTGTCGTCCTTCGCGGTCTGCACGCCGGTCTGCATCGCGGTGGCCAGCACGAAGGGCTTGAAGGTCGAGCCGACCTGGACGCCGGTGGCGTCGGCGTTGTTGTCGAAGTGGCCGTTCTCCACGCCGTCGCCGCCGTAGAGGGCGACGATCGCGCCGTCGCCGGGGCGGATGCTGGCGGAGCCGAACTGGATGTTGGTGTCGTTGTCCGGCCGCTTCTGCGGGTTGAGGTTCTCCGACTTGACGGCGTCGACGGCGCTCTTCAGCGCGTCGACCTTGTCCTTCTCGAAGGTGGTGTAGATCTTCAGGCCGCCCCGGTCGATCATCTGCGGGGTGATCGACTTGTCGGTGGCCATCACGTACTTGTTGGCGGTGTCGACCAGGTAGCTGATCTCACCGTTCATGTTGGAGCTGGGCTTCTGCGGGATCGGGTCCGGGAACACGTTGCACTTGGCGCGCTCGTCCGGGGTGATGGCCTTGGTGTCCACCATCTGGTCCAGGATCCAGCTCCACCGGCCCTGGGCCCGTTCCTTGTTGTCCGGGTTGGTGGGGTCGTAGTACGCCGCACCCTTGAGCAGACCGGCCAGCATGGCGCTCTGGCAGACGTTGAGGTCCTTGGCGTCCACCCCGTAGTACGCCTGGGCGGCCGCCTGGGCGCCGTTCGCGCCGCGGCCGAACCAGCTGGTGTTGAGGTAGCCGGTGAGGATCTCGGGCTTCTTCTTCTCCTGATTGATCTTCAGCGTGATGAAGAACTCCTTCACCTTGCGGCTGAGGGTCTGCTCCTGGCTCAGGTAGGCGTTCTTCACGTACTGCTGGGTGATCGTCGAGGCGCCCTGGGTCTCACCCCCCTTCGCCATGTTCCAGACGGCGCGGAGCATGCCCTTGGGGTCGATGCCGCTGTCGGTCTGGAAGCTCTTGTTCTCCGCGGCGATGACGGCGTTCTGGAGGTTGGGGCTGATGTCCTTGAGCTCGACGATCTGACGGTTGGTCTGGCCCTTGCGGGTCATCTCCGTGCTGTCGGCCCAGTAGTAGATCGTGTTCTGGTTCTGCACCAGATCGTTCAGCTCCGGGACCTTGGTGCTCTGGTACAGGTAGAACACCAGGCCGACGAAGCAGCCGAAGACCAGCAGGAAGCCGCTCAGCCACTGCTTCCAGGACGGCAGCCAGCGCCGGATGCCGCTCTTGCCGAACCGCGGGTAGTCGATGAAGCGCTTCTTGCCGGGGCTCGCGGCCACGGCGGCGGAGGCCGCGGCGTCACCGCGCCGGCCGCCGCCCTTGCCCTTCTTCTGGGCAGCCTTGCGCATCTCCGCACGGGTCATCCGGGGCTGTTGTGCGGTCTCCCTCACCCCCGAGGGGCGGCGTCGGCCGACGCCGTCCGAGCTCAGCTCGTCGGGCTCCGACCCACCTCCCCGACGGCCGCCGCCTCCCGGGGGCTGCTGCCCGTCACCGCCCGGGTTGGGCGTCCTTCGCCGTCGCTCGCTCATCTTCCAGCCACTCCTCGCCAGGCGTTTCCAGCCTGAAGGCAGGGTTCACGTCCGATGCCCGCCAACCGCCCTGATCCCGGAGGTGGTCCTCGTGCACACGCGACAGCGTACGCAGCACGGATATACAACTAATCGGACATCAGTTGCCAATGCCCGCAAAACGGCAACAGATCATTACAAGCCCGTTGCCAACCTCACCTGCGCGTCGGCTTGTGATCACATTCACGCGTGCCCCCCTTGCTCGTTCCGAGGGCCGGGTTTACTGTTCTCGATATATCGAGCCGATACATCGAAGCGGAATACCGCCGGATGCGGCGGCCGGACGGACACCGAGAGGGAGGAGGACGAAGGCGATGGGCAGACGCTCAGGAGTGCTGGAGTTCGCCGTCCTCGGACTGCTCCACGACGCCCCGATGCACGGCTACGAGCTGCGCAAGCGGCTGAACATCCTGCTCGGCACGTTCCGGGCGCTCTCCTACGGAACGCTCTACCCCTGCCTGAAGAGCCTGGTCGCCCAGGGCTTCCTGGTCGAGGACAACCCGGACGTCGAGTACGTCCCGGCCACCGCGCTCAACGGCAAGCGGTCCAAGATCGTCTACCGGCTCTCCGCCGAGGGGAAGCAGCGCTTCGAGGAACTGCTCGCCGACTCCGGCCCGGACGCCTGGGAGGACGAGCACTTCGGCGTGCACTTCGCCTTCTTCGGCCAGACCGACCGGGCCGTGCGGATGCGCGTCCTGGAGGGGCGCCGCAGCCGGCTGGAGGAGCGGCTGGAGCGGATGCGCAACTCGCTGGCCCGCGCCCGCGAGCGGTTCGACGACTACACCGTCGAACTCCAGCGGCACGGACTGGAGTCGGTGGAGCGCGAGGTCCGCTGGCTCAACGAGCTGATCGAGACCGAGCGGTCCAACCGCACCGGTCGGACCGGCTCCGACGCCGGCGGCCCCGCCGCCGGCCCCCACAAGACTTCGGACGGCCGTGGCCAGGAGGACGGGTCCCAGGACCCGCCCGGGCCACCGTACGACCGCCCGGGGCGCTCCGCCCAGGAGCGCTGACACCGCGCCAGCCCTGTGCCGCGCGGCAGGATCGGGCGCCTCGCGCCCGTACATGCAGTCATCGAAGAAGCAGGACGAGTTCCGCCGACCCCGGCGGTCCTCATGAGATCACAGGGAGCAACCGGAATGGGTTCGGTTCGCGTAGCCATCGTGGGCGTGGGCAACTGCGCCGCGTCGCTGGTGCAGGGTGTCGAGTACTACAAGGACGCCGACCCGGCCGGCAGGGTCCCCGGGCTGATGCACGTCCAGTTCGGTGACTACCACGTCCGTGACGTGGAGTTCGTCGCCGCCTTCGACGTCGACGCCAAGAAGGTCGGCTTCGACCTGGCCGACGCCATCGGCAACAGCGAGAACAACACCATCAAGATCTGCGACGTGCCGCCGACCGGCGTGACCGTCCAGCGCGGCCACACCCTCGACGGCCTGGGCAAGTACTACCTGGAGACCATCGAGGAGTCGGACGAGGCTCCGGTCGACGTCGTCCAGGTCCTCAAGGACCAGCAGGTCGACGTCCTGGTCTGCTACCTGCCCGTCGGTTCCGAGGCCGCGGCCAAGTTCTACGCCCAGTGCGCCATCGACGCCAAGGTCGCC
Source organism: Kitasatospora sp. NPDC058063 (assembly GCF_042885395.1). Lineage (NCBI taxonomy): Bacteria > Bacillati > Actinomycetota > Actinomycetes > Kitasatosporales > Streptomycetaceae > Kitasatospora > Kitasatospora sp. NPDC058063. The sequence goes on along the minus strand of NZ_JBHVSD010000001.1, from coordinate 280,597 downwards.
TTCGTGAACGCCCTGCCGGTGTTCATCGCGGGCACCAAGGAGTGGGCGGACAAGTTCACCGAGGCCGGCGTGCCGATCGTCGGTGACGACATCAAGTCCCAGGTCGGCGCCACCATCACGCACCGCGTGATGGCCAAGCTGTTCGAGGACCGCGGTGTCATCCTCGAGCGCACCATGCAGCTGAACGTCGGCGGCAACATGGACTTCAAGAACATGCTCGAGCGCGAGCGCCTGGAGTCCAAGAAGATCTCCAAGACCCAGGCCGTCACCTCGCAGATCCGCGACCGCGAGCTGGGCGCCAAGAACGTCCACATCGGTCCCTCGGACTACGTGGCCTGGCTGGACGACCGCAAGTGGGCGTACGTCCGCCTGGAGGGTCGCGCGTTCGGCGACGTCCCGCTGAACCTGGAGTACAAGCTGGAGGTCTGGGACTCCCCGAACTCCGCCGGTGTCATCATCGACGCCGTCCGCGCCGCGAAGATCGCCAAGGACCGCGGCATCGGTGGCCCGATCCTGTCGGCCTCCTCGTACTTCATGAAGTCCCCGCCGGTCCAGTACTTCGACGACGAGGCCCGCGAGAACGTCGAGAAGTTCATCCGCGGCGAGGTCGAGCGCTGAGCGGCTGACCGCTCACGGCTCGCACAGCCGTAGGAGGGGCCCACGGTCTTCGGACCGTGGGCCCTTCACGTTCTCGCGGCCAATGTTTCACGTGAAACAGTGGCCGGTTCCATGGCACTCTGGGCGGGTGGCGATCACCGAGAACGGCAGCACCCACCAGTCCGCGCACCGCGCCACGCTCCTGGACCTGCTGAAGGGCCGCGACTTCCGGCGGCTGCTGACCGCCCGGGTGCTCTCCCAGCTCTCGGACGGCGTCTTCCAGGTCTCGCTCGCCGCGTACGTGGTGTTCTCCCCCGAGAAGCAGTCCTCCCCCGCCGACATCGCCTCGGTGCTGGCCGTGATGCTGCTGCCGTTCTCGGTCATCGGCCCGTTCGCCGGTGTGCTGCTGGACCGCTGGCGCCGCCGCCAGGTGCTCTACTTCGGCAACCTGGCCCGCTTCGTGCTGGGCCTGGGCACCGGCGCGCTGCTGCTGGCGCAGGCGCCGACCTGGCTGTTCTTCGCCTCGGCCCTGCTGGTCACCGCGCTCAACCGGTTCATCCTGGCCGGCCTGTCCGCCGCCCTGCCCCGGGTGGTGGAGCAGGACCAGCTGGTCACCGCCAACGCCCTCTCCCCCACCCTCGGGACGGTCGCCGCCGCCTCGGGCGGGGGCATCGGCTTCGCGCTGCACCAGCTGATGGCTCCCGGGCCTCAGGCCGACGCCGCCCTGGTCACGGTGGCCGCGCTGCTCTACCTGTCGGCCGCGCTGGCCGCCCGGCGGATGGACCGCGACCTGCTCGGCCCGGAGCAGCACGAGGGCCGCCCGGCGCTCGGCCAGGCACTGGTCCGGGCCGCCGTCGAACTCGGCGCCGCGGTGCGCCACCTCGTGCGGGACTGCCGGCCCGCCGTGCACGCGCTGGCCGCCGTCACCGCGGCCCGGTTCTGCTACGGCGTGCTGATCGTGGTCGTGGTGATGCTCGCCCGGTACACCTTCAACGACCCGACCGACAGCGCGGCCGGGCTGGTCACCCTCGGCCAGGCGGTGGGTCTGTCCGCCGCCGGGTTCTTCGTCGCCGCGCTGGTCAGCCCCTGGTGCACCCGTCGGCTGGGCCTGGCCGGGTGGATGACGGCCTGCCTGGTCGCCCCCGTGGCCTTCGTCCCCGCCCTGGGCCTGAGCTTCACCCTGGTGCCCTGCCTGATCGCCGCCCTGCTGCTCGGGGTGGTCACCCAGGGCACCAAGATCTGCGCCGACACGGCGGTGCAGGAGTCGGTCGAGGACGAGTACCGCGGCCGGGTCTTCGCCATCTACGACGTGCTGTTCAACGTCGCCTTCGTGGCCGCCGCCCTGGTCACGGCGCTGGTGCTGCCGCTGTCCGGCCGCTCGGTCGCGGTGGTGCTGGGGGTCGCCGGGGTATACGCCCTGACGGCGGTCCTCTACCTGCGCGCCGCCCGCCGGAGCCCGCTCCCCCGGTGACCAGGCCTCCTGGGAACCCTCGGGACTCGCGGCCGACGGCGTCCGACCGACTCGCCAAGGTACTCGAACCTGTCGGATCGACAGAACTCCGTCTCGGGGGACGAACTGATGAGCACACCGCCGAATCCGTACGGCCCGGCCCCGGTGGGGCCGCCCGTCGCCACGCCGTACGGGGCACCGCCTCCCCCGCCGGCCGCGCCGTACGGACCGCCGCCGGCCTACGGGCAGCCCGCGCCGCCGGCCCCGCCCGGCTACGGCCCGCCGCCCGGGTACGGACAGCCGCCCGCCTACGGGCAGCAGCAGCCCGGCCAACCGCCCTACGGACAGCAGCCGTACGGACAGCCGGCCCCCGGACCGTATGGGCAGCAGCCGCCCGCCGGACCGTACGGCCCGCCCCAGCCCGCCCCGGCGGTGCCGCCCGCGCCGGCCGCCAAGCGCGGCATCCGGTCCAAGCTGCGGATCGTCGGGCTGGTCGGCGGCTGCGTGGCGCTGGCCGTGGGCTACTTCGTGGCCGGGCCGAGCGTCAGCAGCGCCAAGCCCGGGGACTGTGTGCGGGCGAGCGGCTCCCGCGACGTCGAAATCGTCAAGTGCACTGACAGCAAAGCGAATTACCGCGTTCTGTCGAAGTTCGAGGGCACCACGGACGTGACCCGCTGCAAGCAGACGCCGCAGACCACGAGCTCGGTCTCGGGCAAGAGCGGCCGCCGCTGGAACAAGAAGCGGTACGTGCTCTGCCTCGGCCCGCTGGCGCCCGCCACCACCGGCGTCCCGCCGGTGAAGAAGTCCTGACCTCTTCCACCTCTCCTTTCCTTCCCGGGGGACCCCCTTGTCCGCTCCGCCTCCGCCTCCACCGCAGATGCCGTACGGCCCGCCACCGGGCGACGGCAACCCGTACGCCTCCGGCGGCTCCTACGGCGCACCGCCCCCACCGCCGCCGGCGCCCGGATACGGCGCACCGCCCCCACCGCCGCCGGCGCCCGAATACGGCGCACCGCCGCCGGCGCCCGGATACGGCTACCCGAGCGCCCCGCCGCCGCCCGAGCAGCCGTACGGCGTCCAGCCCCCGCCGGACGGCTACGGCTACGGGTACCCGCCGCCGCCGCCGACGGACGGGACCACCTGCCGGTTCTGCGGCGGCTACCCGGCGGTGAACGCCACCGTCCGCGGCCACCAGGGCCTGATCATCGCCTACCGGATGCTGCGGATGACCGGCCCGTTCTGCCGCACCTGCGGAACGGCGACGGTGCGCGACATGTCGGCCCGGACGCTGGTCCAGGGCTGGTGGAGCCTGGTGTCCTGGCTGCTGACCCCGATCACGCTGCTGCTGAACCTCGGCCCGCACAACAAGTTCAAGCAGTTGCCGCCGCCCGTCCCGGGCAGCCACGGCCCCCAGCTGAACCCGGGCGTTCCGCTGACCGGCCGGCCGCACATCGCGATGCTGCTGGTGCCGGTCTCGCTGGCGGTCACCGTGGCCCTGGCCGCGACCGGGGTGCTCGGCCCGAAGAAGGTCGACCCGGTCGCCGACCCGACGCCGTCCCCCACCGTGCTGACCTTCTCGCCCATGCCGCTGCCGAAGCCGACCTACACGTCACCGGTCATCCCCGCGCCGACCTTCACGCTGCCGGTCCCGACGCTGACGTTCCCGCCGGTCACCACGCCGACCGACTCGGACAGCAAGGTGGACGCGGCCAACCCCGGCGACTGCCTGCGCAACGCGAACGGCACCAGCGAGACCACCGACACCCACCCGAAGATCACCGTGGTGCCCTGCACCGACACCAAGGCGCAGTACAAGATCGTCTTCAAGTACCTCGCCACCTCCGACGAGAAGGTCTGCGAGAAGCAGCCGAAGTCGGACAGCTGGTACACCAGCAAGCACCCCAACCTCCCGGCCCTGGACTACGTGCTCTGCCTGAAGCAGCTCAAGTAGCCCGGTACGGAGGAGGGGTGGCCCCGGCCGAGTGCCGGGGCCACCCCTCCCGCCGTGTCCGGCGCCGTGTCCGGAGATCCGGATCCGGGCTCAGCCCTGCTGCTGCTCGGCCCACCAGGCCCGCAGTGCCCCGACCGCCTCGTCGTGCTCCATCGGGCCGTGCTCCAGCCGGAGTTCGAGCATGTGCTTGTACGCCTTGCCGACCTGCGGGCCGGGCTTGAGGCCGAGCAGCTCCATGATCTGGTTGCCGTCCAGCGCCGGGCGGACGGCGTCCAGCTCCTCCCGCGCCCTCAGCTCGTCGATCCGGGTCTCCAGACCGTCGTAGGTGCGGGAGAGCGCGGCCGCCTTCTTCTTGTTGCGGGTGGTGCAGTCGGAGCGGGTCAGCTTGTGCAGGCGCTCCAGCAGCGGCCCCGCGTCGGTGACGTAGCGGCGCACCGCCGAGTCGGTCCACTCGCCGCCGCCGTAGCCGTGGAAGCGCAGGTGCAGCTCGACCAGGCGCGAGACGTCCTCGATGAGCTCCTTGGAGTACTTGAGCTCCCGCATCCGCTTGCGGGTCATCTTGGCGCCGACCACCTCGTGGTGGTGGAAGGAGACCCGGCCGTCCGACTCGAAGCGGCGGGTGCGCGGCTTGCCGATGTCGTGCAGCAGCGCGGCGAGCCGCAGGGTGAGGTCCGGGCCGTCCTGCTCCAGGTCGACGGCCTGCTCCAGGACGGTCAGCGAGTGCTCGTAGACGTCCTTGTGCCGGTGGTGCTCGTCCCGCTCCAGCTGCAGCGCGGGGAGCTCGGGCAGCACGTACCCGGCCAGGCCGGTGTCGACCAGCAGCCGCAGGCCCTTCACCGGGTGCTTGGCCAGCAGCAGCTTGTTCAGCTCGGCCTGGATCCGCTCGGCGGAGACGATGGTGAGCCGCTCGGCCATCGCGGTCATCGCGGCGACCACCTCGGGCGCCGGGTCGAAGTCCAGCTGGGCGGCGAAGCGGGCGGCCCGCATCATCCGCAGCGGGTCGTCGGAGAAGGACTCCTCGGGGGTGGCGGGGGTGCGCAGCACCCGGGCCTCCAGGTCCTCCAGACCGTGGTGCGGGTCGACGAAGCCGCGGCCGGGCAGGTCGACGGCCATCGCGTTGACGGTGAAGTCCCGGCGGACCAGGTCCTCCCCGATGGTGTCGCCGTAGCTGACCTCGGGCTTGCGCGAGGTGCGGTCGTACGCCTCTGAGCGGTAGGTGGTGATCTCGATCAGGAAGGAACCCTCGGGGGTGTCCTTGCGGGCGCCGACCGTGCCGAAGGCGATGCCGACGTCCCAGACCGCGTCCGCCCAGCCCTTGACCAGCTTGAGCACCTGCTGCGGGCGGGCGTCGGTGGTGAAGTCCAGGTCGTTGCCGAGCCGGCCGAGCAGCGCGTCCCGGACGGACCCGCCGACCAGCGCCAGCCGGTGACCGGCCGCCTGGAACCGGCGGGCGATCTCGTCGGCGACCGGCGACACCCGCAGCAGCTCTTGGAGGCCGAGGGTCTGGGCCTCGCTCAGGCCTGGTACGACCTGGACGGCGGTGCTGGAGGGGTCGGTGTGCGCGGTGGGCTCATTGGCAGTGGACACGGCTCACAAGGGTACGTGCCCCGACAGGTCAACCGCCCGCGCGTTCTGGGCGTCTCACCCCACAGCCCGCAACACTGCGCCGCGGGCTGCATCGTTACCATGCCGGTGGACGAGTCTCGGGCACCGGACGGGGGATGCGGTGCCGCGCGCCGCCGCCGTCCGCGGGAACCCCCGCGGCAGCGGTGCGGCGACGGCGTCGGGCGGAGCGATCCAAGAAAGTCAAGCGAAGACCGTCGGGCGGACCGCGCCGGACGACAGCATCAGCAGCGAACGATCGAGAACGGCGAGGGCGAAGCGAGTGAGTGAGCCGGCACGGCACTCGGGCCTGGGGACGCACCGACAGCCTGGAGGGGCCGAGCGCCCCGCCGAGGGGCGTCATCCGGCCCGCCGGACGCGCCGGGCGGGCGCGCGCCTGGCCGCCGCCTGCGCGGCCGCCCTGACCCTCTTCACGGCCACCCCGGCCGGCGCGCTGCCCACCGGCGGCAACGTCCGGCCGGCCGCGGACTCCACCGTCACGGCCGAGTACCCGGTGGTGATGACCATCGACACGCTCAGCCCGCAGGTGGCCACCCCGAACGGCATCGTGACGATCACCGGACACGTCACCAACGCCGGCAAGTCGGCGGTCAAGGGCGCCCACGCGGCCGTCCGCAAGCCGTACTCCAACAAGCCGCTGGACCGGCGCAGCGACCTGGCCAACGTGGCCGACCGCTCCACGCCGGACGGCAAGGACGGCACCGAGCTGGACACCCCCCAGTACGCCCTGCCGGAGCTGAACCCGGGGCAGAGCCAGCCGTACACGCTGAGCGTCGCGGTGAGCGACCTCGGGCTGTCCGCGAGCGGCGCGTACGAGCTCGCGGTGGACGCCTGGGGTGGGACCGCCGACAACCCGCGCGACCGCCCCCTGGGCATCGCCCGGACCTTCCTGCCGTACAACCCGGGCGGCGCCGAGGCGCAGCCGACGAAGGTCGCCACGGTCTGGCCGCTGGTGCACGCGCCGGTGGTGGCCGCCCAGACCACCACCGACAGCAACGACCAGCCCGTCTCGGTGCTGCGCGACGACAGCCTGGCCACCGAGTTCGCCCCGGGCGGCCGGCTGTACGAGCTGGTCGACACCGGCGCCAAGCTGAACGGCCTGACCTGGGTGATCGACCCGGACCTGCTGGACGCCGCGCTCGCGATGACCAAGACCTACCGGGTGCAGAAGCCGGGCACCGAGGGGTCGGGCAAGTCCGTCAAGGACGACAACACCGTCCAGATGCAGCCCTCGGCCGCCGCCGTCGCCTGGCTGGACAAGCTGCGGGCCGCCGTCGCCAAGCCGGGCACCCAGGTGGTCTCGCTGCCGTACGCCGACCCGGACCTCGCCTCGATCGCCCACAACGGCTCCGACCTGACCGGGATGACCACCGCGCTGAGCAAGGCGGCCACCGCCGGCCGGCTGACCGTCGAGGGCCGGCTCGCCGTGGACACCCGGTCGGACGTCGCCTGGCCGTTCCAGGGCTACCTCGACCAGCAGATCGCCTCCCTCGCCCAGCAGTCGGGCAGCGGGCTGGTGCTGGTCAACGGCGCGAGCATGCCGGAGGCGGACTCGCTCAACTACACCCCGACCGCCGTCCGCCCGATCGGCGGCGGGCAGAGCGCCGTGGTGGCCGACGAGACCGTCTCCGCGCTCTTCGACAAGGACCTGAGCAGCCCGCAGGCGCAGACCGACGCCACCCAGCGCTTCCTCGCCGAGACCTTCGCGATCACCCACGAGCAGCCGCAGAACCAGCGCGGACTGCTGGTCCTGCCCCCGCGCGAACTGAGCGTCGCCGGCGCCAAGGCGCTGGCGAGCGCCCTGCAGACGGCGGACGGCAAGTGGATCTCCTCGGTCAAGCTGGACGCGGTGGCCCAGTCCGCGGCCGACCCGAAGGCGAACACCGCCGTCCCGGCGCCCACCGACTACCCGACCCAGGCCCGCGCCTCGGAGCTGCCCGCGGCCGACCTGAGCCGCACCGACGACATCCAGCACGACCTGGACACCCTGATGCGGGTGCTCACCCTGCCGCAGCGGGTGCGCGGCCCGTTCAGCGCCGCGATGGTCCGCTCGCTGTCCACCGAGTGGCGCAGCCAGCCGCCGGCCGGGAGCACCTACCGCGCCGGCGTCACGAAGTACCTGAAGGAGCTGACCAGCGCCGTCCAGGTGCCGAAGAAGAACGTCGTCACCCTGGCCGGCAACACCGGTCTGCTCCAGGTCAGCGTCCGCAACGACCTGACCCAGACGGTCACCAACCTGAAGCTGGTGCTCACCTCGGCCCAGCCGAACAGGCTGCGGGTGAGCAAGGAGGAGGAGCTGGTCCTCCCGGCGTCGCAGAGCGTGACCCTGCGCTTCAACGCCGAGGCGCACAACAACGGGACGGTCGCGATGACCGCCCAGCTGTGGACCACCGGCCCCGACTCCCGGCCGTACGGCGACCCCCAGCAGTTCAAGGTCGAGGTCACCTCGGTGACCAACGGGGTGCTGTACATCTTCGCGGGCGCCGGCGTCCTGCTGCTGCTGGCCGCGCTGCGCTTCGTGCGCCAGCGCAAGCGGCGCGGCGGGCAGCCGCACGAGGACGGCGACCAGCCGGTCGGGGACGCCCCGGCGGCGGACGGCACCGGAGCGCGGGACACGGCGGAGGACACGGCGGACGGCGTCTCGGAGGGCACGGCGGAGGGCGCCTCGGAGGCCACGGCGCAGGACTCCACCGCGGATCGCGCCGGGGCCGCCGAACCGGACCGGGCCGGCGGAACGGACGACACCCGAGGTGACGGTCCCGCGCAGACACCGCGCGGCAGCAGCCCGGATGGCCGGGATCGGGCCGCCGGTGATGAGAAGGTTGGTCCTTGATACCGCCGACCCCCCGCACCGCCGGGCCGGCCTCCCCCCACGACAGCGAAGAGGTGACATGACCGGGCGCAGCGAGGAGCGGCCGTCGGGCCGCGGTGAGAGCCGGCCGGGCGCCGAGTCGCCGTCCGGCGACTGGTACGTGGCCGACACCTACGCCCAGGACCCGTACGCGGCGGACGCGTACGGGCACCCGCAGGACGGCCAGGACCCGTACGGTCTGCAGGCCGGTCGGCCCGTCGCGCCCCAGCCGCCGGTCGCCGCGTACGACGTGCCGCCGCAGCTGCCGCCGCAGGGCGGCGGCTACCCGACGCCGGTGCCGCCGACCCCGTACCAGGCCCAGCAGCAGTTCGCGGCCCCGGTGCCGCCGGTGCAGCCCGGCTGGGACACCCCGGTGCAGGGCGCCTGGCCGCAGCAGCCGGCCCCGGCGCAGGCCGCCGGTGGCCACTGGGGCGGCGTCGAGCAGCCCCGGCCGCAGTGGGAGCCGGGCCCGGCGCACTCCGCCTGGGACACCGAGACCACCGAGTACGTCGGGGTGGACGCCCTGTTCGGCGGCCGCCCGGCGCAGGCCGCGGCCCAGCCGCCGGTCCCGCAGCCCGCCCCGGCCCCGCAGCCGGTCCAGCCGACCGCCCCTCCGGTCGGCCCCGCCCCGTACCCGCCGGCGGGCGGCTACCCGGGTCAGCCGCAGCACGGCGGCGCTCCGGGCGGGCAGCAGCACTTCGTGCCGCCGATCGAGTTCGACCCGCCGCTCTCCGAGGAGGAGGCCACCAGGCAGGTGGCCGCCGTCGCGGTGCCCCCGGCCGTCGAACCGCTGTCCGACATCGTCGCCGAGGAGCAGGCCGCCCAGCAGGCGCCCGCCGCCGAACCCGCCCAGGCGGCCGGTGGCGGCAAGGTCGCCAGCCTGCTGAACTCCAGCGCGATCATGGCGGCCGGCACGCTGGTCTCCCGCGGCACCGGCTTCGTCCGGACCATGGTGATCACCGCGGCCATCGGTGTCGGCGTGATGGGTGACTCCTACAACGCGGCGAACACCCTGCCGACCCTGCTGTACATCCTGATCGGCGGCGGCGCGCTGAACGCGGTCTTCGTGCCGCAGCTGGTGCGCAGCATGAAGAACGACGAGGACGGCGGCACCGCGTACGCCAGCCGGCTGCTCACCCTGGTGATGGTCGGGCTCGGCGGCGTGGTCTTCCTGGCGGTGCTCGGGGCGCCCGTGCTGGTGCAGCTGATCGCCCACCCGATGATGGCCAACCCGGAGCGCGCCGACACCACGGTGGCGATGGCCCGCTTCTGCCTGCCGAGCATCTTCTTCATGGGCATCCACGTGGTGATGGGCCAGATCCTCAACGCCCGCGGCCGCTTCGGCGCGATGATGTGGACCCCGGTCCTGAACAACATCGTGGTGATCTTCACCTTCTCCGCCTACATCTGGGTCTACGGCGGCTTCGGCACCACCCACGTCACCCCGGAGGGCATCTCCCCCGAGGGCGTGCGGCTGCTCGGCCTCGGCACCCTGATCGGTCTGGTCGTCCAGTCGCTGGCGATGATCCCGTACCTGCGGGCCGCCGAGTTCCGCTTCCGGCCCCGCTTCGACTGGCGCGGTCACGGCCTGGGCAAGGCCGCCCGACTGGCCAAGTGGACGTTCTTCTTCGTGCTCGCCAACCAGGCCGGCTACCTGGTGATCACCCAGCTGTCCACCAAGGCGGGCGACGCCGCGGCGGCGGCCGGCCACGGCGGCGTCGGCCTGGCCGCGTTCTCCAACGCGCTGCTGATCTGGCAGCTCCCGCAGGCCGTGATCACCGTCTCGATCATGAGCGCGGTGCTCCCCCGGCTCTCCCGGGCGGCGGCCGACGAGGACGCCGGCGCCGTGCGCGACGACATCTCCTACGGTCTGCGCACCACCGCGGTGGCGGTCGTCCCGGCGGCCTTCCTGTTCCTGTCGCTGGGCCCGGTGATCGGCCGGGCGATCTACGCGGTCGGCGGCAACGACACCGTCCTTAACGACGCCACCAACGTCGGTCTGATGCTCTCCGCGTTCGCCCTGGGCCTGATCCCGTACTCCGCCCAGTACGTGATGCTGCGCGGCTTCTACGCCTACGAGGACACCCGCACGCCGTTCTCCAACACCGTCTGGGTCGCGGCCTGCCAGGCCGGCTTCGCCCTGCTGTGCTGGCTGGTGCTGCCCGCCGAGTGGACGGTGGTCGGCCTCGCCTTCGGCTACGGCCTCGCCTACGCCGTCGGGGTGACGGTCGCGATGCCGAAGCTGAAGAAGCGGATCGGCGGGCTGGACACCAAGCGGATCGGCAGGACGTACAGCCGGCTGGCCGCCGCCTGCGTCCCGGCCGCCCTGGTCGGCCTCGGCGCCAGCCTGGGGGTCCAGCAGGTGCTCGGCGGCTGGCCGGGCAGCGTGGCGGCCCTGGTCGTGGCCGGCGGCCTCCAGCTGGCGGTCTTCGTGCTCATCGCGAAGCGCCTGCGGATCGAGGAACTGAACGCCATGCTGGGCATGGTCCGCGGCCGGCTGGGCCGCTGACCGTCCGACCACCGGCCGGACGAGCGGGCGCCCTGACCGGGCGTCAACCGGAGCGAGACGCTCCTCCGCTCGTCCGGCCGAGTGCTGGGGCACCGGTCGGTTCGGGTCCGCCCGACCGCCGGATGGCGACCCGGTGTCGAATCTGCACCACATCTCTCCACCCGCGTGCAACCGAGCGGACGTCTCAGCGGTCGTACCCGGTGGAGAAGAGTGGGCACAATTGTCCTGGAGCACAGGGCCGCCGACCCCCGGGCTCCAGCGAATCTCTCAGGCCGGGGCTACACAAGGGGAGGCAGGACCACGGTGGCTGATGGCACCAAGGCCGTCGTCGACACGTCAGCAGCTGACGCGGCGACGGACGAGGCCGCACTGGCCGCGGCGATCGACGAGCTCACGGGCTCGCAGGACGCCGGCGGGAGCACCTCCGCGGACGCCCGCGAGGGCACCACCACCGCTGCCGCCGCCCCCGGGCGCACCGACGCGGACAAGGACAAGGACAAGGACGGGAACGAGGACGAGGACGCGGGCGGGCACGACGCACCGGCCGCAGGACCGGGCACCCCCGCCGGCGAGGAGACCTCGGAGATCACCGCACCGCTCTCCGTGCAGGAGCTCCGCGCCGAACTGGCCGCCGGCTCCCCCCGGAAGAAGCCCGCCGACGAACCGGCCCGCCCGGCGCGCCGCCCCACCGACCCGCAGCCCACGGTCGACCCGCGCGACACCGCCACCCTCCCGCGCACCCTCCCCGCCCCGCAGCGCCGCAGCGGCGACATGATCGGCCACCGGTACCGGCTGGAGGAGTGCATCTCCCAGACCGAGACCTTCAGCAGCTGGCGCGCCGTCGACGAGAAGCTGCGCCGGGCCGTCGGCGTCCACCTGATGGCCTCCGGCCACCAGCGGGCCCGCAAGGTGGTGGCGGCCGCCAAGTCCGCCGCGCTGCTCGGCGACCCCCGCTTCGTCCAGGTCCTCGACGCCGTCCACGAGGGCGAACTGGTCTACGTCGTCCGGGAGTGGCTGCCGCACTCCTCCGACCTGGCCAGGCTGCTCGCCAACGGCCCGATGGAGCCGCACGAGGCGTACCAGATGGTCCGCCAGGTCGCCGACGCCGTCGCGGCCGCCCACCGGCGCGGCCAGGCCCACCTGCGGCTCACCCCGCGCTGCGTGCTGCGCACCGACAGCGGCCAGTACCGGATCAACGGCATCGCGGTGGACGCCGCCCTGCGCGGGCTGCCCGCCGAGGACGCCGAGGACGCCCAGCGGGCGGACACCCGCGCGATCGGCGCACTGCTGTTCGCCGCGCTCACCCACCGCTGGCCGTACCCGGAGGACCGCTACGACCTCCAGGGCCTGCCCAAGGGCCTCCAGAACGCCGCGCCGGACCAGGTCCGCGCCGGGGTCCACAAGGGCCTGTCCGAGCTCGCCGCGCGGGCCCTGTTCGACCAGCCGCCGCACCACGCCCAGCCGATCACCACGCCGGAGGAGCTGGTCCGGGCGATCGCGCAGATGCCCCGGATCCGCCAGCCCGAACCGGAGCTTCCCGCCTTCCCGGCCCCGCCCCGGCACAACACCCACGCGCTGCCCACCGCGCCCAACCCGACCCGGGTCGCCGACACCACCGTCGCCCCGCTGCCGGCCTCCTCCCGCCCGGCCTCCTCCCGGCGCGCCAGGCGGCGGCTGCGCCGGGTCGTCAAGGCCACCGCGTGGACGGTCGCACTGGGGGCGATCGGCGTCGCCTCCTGGCAGTTCGTCGACAGCCTGCGGCACACCGGGTCGGCCACCGCGTCCACCGCCCCCTCGACCAGCAGCACCGCGCCGAGCCCGCAGGCCAGCACCCACAACCCGGTGACGCTCGCCATCAAGGACGCGCAGTCCTACAACCCCCTGGGCGACGGCCCCGAGGGCACCGAGAGCATCGGGAAGGCCATCGACGGCGACCTGAGCACCTCGTGGACCACCGGCTGGTACGTCGACCAGTTCGGCGCCAAGCCGCCCGCGCTGAAGTCGGGCACCGGCCTGCTGATCGACCTCGGCTCCGCGCAGCCGGTCTCCTCGGTGAACGTCCAGTTCTCCGGCGGCGAGCAGTCCGCGGAGCTGCGGCTGCCCACCCCGGCCGTCGGCGCCAACCCGCTGCAGGCCAAGCCGGACGCCTTCACCGTCGTCGGGAAGAAGACCGGGAGCAACGTCGAGTACACCCTCGACTCCCCGGTCACCACGCGGTACCTCTTGATCTGGCTGACCGGTCTGACGAAGGATACCGACGGCAGGTTCCGCGGCCACGTCGCCGAGGTGAAGGTCTCCGGCTGATCCGACGACCGCGGACGCGGTACGGACCGGCGGCCGGGAGGGAGGGGTGACGGTGGCGGACGACGCGCACCCGACGGACGACGCGACGCTGCTCGCCCGGCACGTCGCCGGCGACCCGGCGGCCTTCGGTCTGCTGGTGGACCGCCACCGCGACCGGCTCTGGGCGGTCGCCCTGCGCACCCTGGGCGACCGCGAGGAGGCCGCCGACGCCCTCCAGGACGCCCTGGTCTCCGCCTTCCGCGCCGCCGCCGGCTTCCAGGGCCGCTCGGCGGTCACCACCTGGCTGCACCGGATCGTGGTCAACGCCTGCCTGGACCGCGCCCGGCGCGGCGCCACCCGCCGCACCACCCCGCTCGACGAGGACCCCCAGCGGCTGGACACCCTGGTCGGCAGCGCCGAGCCGGCCGACTTCCCGGTGGTCCGGGCCGAGCTGCACCGCGAACTGACCGCGGCGCTCGCCGAACTGCCCGCCGAGCAGCGGGCCGCACTGGTGCTGGTCGACATGCAGGGGTACCCGGTGGCCGAGGCGGCCGAACTGCTGGGCGTTCCGGTGGGCACCGTGAAGAGCCGCTGCGCGCGCGGCCGGGCCCGGCTCCTCCCCCTGGTCCGGCACCTGCGCGAGCCCGATGTTTCACGTGAAACAGCGCCCGCCCGCGGCTCGGCCCCACCGCGCCGCGACACCCGGGGGAACCCGAAGCCGCCCGGCACCGTCACAGGAGCGGGCCCGAGCACCGGCCGGACGGTCCTGGAAGGAGACGCGAGCACCCGATGAACGCCCACCCCTCCTTCCCCGACCCCGCCGAGGACCACCCCCCGATCGAGCGGCTGGCCGACCTCGCCGAAGGACTGATCGAGTCCCCGGACAGCGTCGGGGCCCTGCGCCGGCACCTGGACGGCTGCGCCGAGTGCCGGGAGACCGTCGACGCCCTCGCCGAGGTCCAGTCGCTGCTCGGCGACGTCGAGACCCCGCCGATGCCGGCCGACGTCGCCGCCCGACTGGACGCGGCGCTGGCCGAGGCCGCCGCCGCAGCCGCCGGGAGCGGCCGCGAGGCCGTCGAACCGGCTCAGGAGGCCCCCGCGGCCGACCACCGGGCCGAGGCCCCGGCCCGGTCCGCGCGTGCCGCCACGGCGCCCGCCACGCCCTCCTCCGCCGCCTCCCGGCCGGCTGCCCCGTCCGGCGACCGACCCGCCGGCCGGTCCGGCTCGGCCGTCGGGCCCGGCCGCGCCCGCCGCCGGCGGTTCGCCCTGCTGCTCGGCACGGCCGCCGCCCTGGCCGCCCTCGGGCTCGGCGGGGCACTGCTGCTCCACCCCGACGACGGGTCCGGCACGGTGGCGGCCACCGCGGGCGGCGCCCCGGCCGCCACCACCGACGGCCACGATGTCCGCGCCCCGCACACGGCGGGCGCCGGCACCGACTACCGCGACGACGAACTCGCCGCCCAGGTGCAGCAGTTGCTGGCGCGCTCGAAGAACGTCCCGGGACTGCTGGCCACCGGGCCCGCCCGGTCCGAGGGGGCCCCGCCCGCCGACGGCGGCCGCCCGGAGCCCGACTCGCCCTCCCCCGCCACCCCCAGCGGCCCGGGCTGCCCGGCACCCGCCTCCGGCACCCCGCTGGCCACCGACCGGGGCAGCTACCACGGCGCCCCGGTCGACGTCCTGGTCTACTCCCTGCCCGGCCGCCCCGGTTCCGTCGACGTCTACCTGCGCTCCCCCGACTGCGGCCCGGTCGTCCTGCACCAGGCCGTTCCCAGCCGCTGACCGGCGGTTCCCATGCGATCCACGCCGACGGCGGCACGCCGCTTCCGGACTTCGGGCGCCTGGTACTGATCCGCCTGGGAATGCGAGACACTGGTCAGTCGTTGTCCCGGGCGGCGGAGCAGGACCGCCCTCCCCGCAGCAAACGCGGGTCGCGATGCGAACCAGGAGAAGCAGTGAGCGACGTCCGTAACGTGATCATCATCGGTTCCGGCCCGGCCGGCTACACGGCCGCGCTCTACACGGCCCGTGCCTCCCTCAAGCCGCTGGTCTTCGAGGGGGCCGTGACCGCCGGTGGTGCGCTCATGAACACCACCGAGGTCGAGAACTTCCCGGGCTTCCGGGACGGCATCATGGGCCCCGAGCTGATGGACAACATGCGGGCCCAGGCCGAGCGCTTCGGCGCCGAGCTGATCCCCGACGACATCGTCGCGGTCGACCTCACCGGTGACATCAAGACCGTCACCGACTCCGAGGGCAACGTGCACAAGGCGCGCGCCGTGATCGTCACCACCGGCTCCCAGCACCGCAAGCTCGGTCTGCCGAACGAGGACAAGCTCTCCGGCCGTGGCGTCTCCTGGTGCGCCACCTGCGACGGCTTCTTCTTCCGCGACCAGGACATCGCGGTGGTCGGCGGCGGCGACACCGCCCTGGAGGAGGCGACCTTCCTCTCCCGCTTCGCCCGCAGCGTCACGATCATCCACCGCCGGGACACCCTGCGCGCCTCCAAGGCGATGCAGGAGCGCGCCTTCGCCGACCCGAAGATCCGCTTCGAGTGGGACAGCGCGGTCGAGGCCATCCACGGCGACCCGAAGCTGAGCGGCGTCACCCTGCGCGACACCACCACCGGCGAGACCCGCGAGCTGGCCGTCACCGGCCTGTTCATCGCCATCGGCCACGACCCGCGCACGGACCTCTTCAAGGGCCAGCTGGACCTGGACGCCGAGGGCTACCTCAAGGTCGAGGCCCCCTCGACCCGGACCAACATCCCGGGCGTCTTCGGCGCCGGCGACGTCGTCGACCACACCTACCGCCAGGCCATCACCGCCGCCGGCACCGGCTGCTCCTCCGCCCTGGACGCCGAGCGCTACCTGGCCGCGCTGGACGACCTGGAGGCCAAGGCCGCCGTCGCGGTCTGAGCCCCACCCTCCGCCCCACGGGGGTGTTCCACGTGAAACACCCCCGCCCCGGCCGGGCAGAAACAGAACGGGCCCACCCGTTGTTCTCCTGGCAGCAGCCCCCTCCGTCCGAACCCGAGGAGTTCCCGTGGCCGGCGCCACCACTACCGTCACCGACGCGACGTTCGAGCAGGACGTCCTGAAGAGCGAGAAGCCCGTACTGGTCGACTTCTGGGCCACCTGGTGCGGCCCGTGCCGCCAGGTCGCCCCGGTCCTGGACGACATCGCGGCCGAGCACGGCGAGAAGCTGACCATCGCCAAGCTGGACGTGGACGCCAACCAGGCGACCGCCGCCAAGTACGGCGTCATCTCGATCCCGACCCTGATCGTCTACAAGGACGGCGAGCCGGTGAAGTCCATCACCGGTGCCCGCCCGAAGGCCGCGCTGCTGCGCGAGCTGGCCGAGTTCATCTAGGTCTTCCGGTCGTCGACCGCACGGCGGCGGGGCTCCCCTCGGTGGGGAGTCCCGCCGCCGTCGTTTCCGGGCCCTCCGGGCGCCCCTGGAGACGCCCGCCGCGAAGCCCGCGGCAACGCCCTCCGGTGGCGCCCTACCGAGGCGCCCTACCGAGGTGCCCGCTAGAACGGTCGCAGCGCGGGCTCCTTGCGCCCGCCGCCCAACAGCCGTTCCAGCGCCCCCTCCACATCACCCCGCCAGGAGAGCGTCGTCCGCGCCTCCAGACGCAGCCGCGGGTAGCGCTGGTGCGGGCGGACGGTCTTGAAGCCGACCGCGAGCAGGTGGTCGGCCGGCAGCACGCAGCTGGTCGGCACCCGCCCGGACGAGCCGAAGGCCTCGATCGCCCGCACCCCCCGCCCGATCAGGTCCTTGGCCACCGTCTGCACCAGCACCCGGCCGAGACCCTGGCGCTGGTAGCCCGGCAGCACCCGGCTGACCATCAGCTGAACGGCGTCCGCCGACACCGGGCTGGTCGGGAAGGACTGCGAGCGGGGGACGTAGGCGGGCGGTGCGTAGAGCACGAACCCGGCGGGCCGGTCGTCCACGTAGACGATCCGCCCGCAGGAGCCCCACTCCAGCAGCACCGTGGAGATCCACCCCTCCTTCTCCAGCTCCGGCTTGCCCGCCTCCATCGCCTCCTTCGCGCTGACCGGGTCCAGCTCCCAGAACACGCAGGAGCGACAGCCGTTCGGCAGGTCCCCGAGGTTGTCCAGCGTCAGCGGAGCGATCCGCCGTCCCATGGCCGCACCTCCTCCCTCTCACGGTCGAGCATTCCCCCACGAACGCCGATGGGTGCATGTTTCACGTGAAACAGCGCTCACGTGGAACACGCACCCATCGGGTCGTTGCCCTCGGCCGGCCGGTCCGGCTCAGCCCTGCGACAGCCGCAGACCGTCCTCACCCGGGGCCATGCTGTCCAGGATCCGGTTCAGGTCCTCCACCGAGCCGAACTCCAGCACCACCTTGCCCTTGCCCAGCCTCCCGCCGCGCTGCGACACCTCGACCTTGACCCGGGTGTCGAAGCGGTCGGACAGCCGGCTCGCCAGGTCGTTGAAGGCCGGGGAGTTCAGCTTGCCCGCCTTCGGCGCCTGACGCTTGGGCTCCTCCGGTTCCTCCGAGCGCATCAGCACGACGATCTCCTCGACGTTGCGCACCGTGAGGCCCTCGGCGATGACCCGCGCGGCCAGCCGCTCCTGCTGCTCGGGCCCCGGCAGGCCGAGCAGCGCCCGGGCGTGTCCGGCCATCAGCGTCCCGGCCACCAGCCGGGTCTGGACGGACGGCGGGAGCTTCATCAGCCGCAGGGTGTTGGAGACGTGCGTACGGGAGCGGCCGATCCGGTCGGCCAGCTCCTCGTGGGTGCAGGCGAAGTCCCGCAGCAGCTGGTCGTAGGCGGCCGCCTCCTCCACCGGGTTCAGCTCGGCGCGGTGCAGGTTCTCCAGGAGGGCGTCCAGCAGCAGCTTGTCGTCCTCGGTGGCCCGGACGATCGCCGGGATCCGCTCCAGCCCGGCCTCCCGGGAGGCGCGCCAGCGGCGCTCGCCCATGATCAGCTCGAAGCTGTCCGCACCGACCTGGCGGACCACGATCGGCTGGAGCAGCCCGACCTCCTTGATGGAGGTGACCAGCTCGGCCAGCTTGTCCTCGTCGAAGACCTCACGCGGCTGGCGCGGGTTCGGGGTGATCGCGTCCAGCGGCAGCTCGGCGAAGTACGCACCGGCCGGCTGCGCCTGCTCGGCCCGCTTCTCCGCGGCCGCCCGGGCCGCCACCGTGCCGCGGCCGCTCGGCAGCGGCGTCACCGAGGCCGGTGCGGGCGCGGCTGCCGCGGGCTTCGCCTCCGCCCCGCCGTCCACCGGCGCGGCGGGGCGGATCAACGCCTCCAGCCCTCGTCCCAGACCAACCCTGCGAGCACTCACTGATGACCCTCCGTCGTGCCGTGCTGTGCCACCGGGGCGCCGTGCCCCTGCTGGCCGTCCCGCTGCTGACCCACCAGCGAGCCGCCCTGGCCCACCGCACGCAGCGCGAGCTCGCGGGCGGCCTCCAGGTAGGAGAGCGCCCCGGTCGAGCCCGGGTCGTAGGTGAGCACCGTCTGCCCGTAACTGGGCGCCTCCGAGATGCGCACCGAGCGCGGGATCGCCGTGCTCAGCACCTCTTGGTGGAAGTGGGTCCGGACCTCTTCGGCGACCTGGGCGGCCAGCCTGGTCCGGGCGTCGTACATGGTGAGCAGGATGGTCGACACGTGCAGTGCGGGATTGAGGTGCGCGCGCACCAGCTCGACGTTGCGCAGCAGCTGGCCGAGGCCCTCCAGGGCGTAGTACTCGCACTGGATCGGGATCATCACCTCCTGGCCGGCGACCAGGGCGTTGACCGTCAGCAGACCCAGCGAGGGCGGACAGTCGATCAGGATGTAGTCGAGCGGCTGCTCGTAGGCGGCGATGGCCCGCTGGAGCCGGCTCTCCCGGGCCACCAGGGAGACCAGCTCGATCTCTGCGCCGGCCAGGTCGATGGTGGCGGGGACGCAGAACAGCCCCTCGACGTCGTGCACCGGCTGCACCACGTCGGCCAGCGGCTTGCCCTCCACCAGGACGTCGTAGATGGACGGCACCTCGGCGTGGTGGTCGATGCCGAGCGCCGTGGAGGCGTTGCCCTGCGGGTCGAGGTCGACGACCAGGACGCGCAGGCCGTGCATGGCGAGCGAGGCGGCCATGTTCACGGTGGTGGTGGTCTTGCCCACCCCACCCTTCTGGTTGGCGACCACGATCACCCGGGTGGCGGCCGGCCGGGGCAGTCCCTCGCCCGCTCGGCCGATCGCCTGAACCGCAGCCTGGGCAGCCCGTGCGATGGGCGTGTCATCGATCTGGTCGACGGTCTCCGAGTCCTGCATGGGGGTCAGTGTTTCACGTGAAACCGGAGCGGCAACAGTCGCCGCCCGGTCACGGCGGAGGATGCCCGAGAGCAAGGAGCGACGTTTCACGTGAAACACCATGCCCGCTATGCCGGAAATCTGACGTTGCGACACTCCGGTGTCCCGGGGGCACCACCCGGCCGAACGCCGGGGGACCATCGGCCCGTCCGCCACCTGGACGACGACGGGCGGACGGTCCTCCCTCGCAGGAGGCCCGTCCGCCCGTGTTCGGTACGTCTTCGGCGTCGCGCCGGATCAGCGGCTGCGGCGCCGCCCGCCCCGGCCGCGCTCGCCGTTCCGGACGCTCGCGGTGCGACCCGCCCGGGCCGCCTTGGCCCGCCGGGTGGCCGCCTTCACCCCGCCGGGGCTCTCCCCCGCCTTCACCTGGATCACCCGGGTCGAGGTCTCCAGGGTGCCCTCGCCGACCGCGATGACGCTCCACTCGACCGCACCCAGCCTGGCCAGGCCGGCCCGCGATTCGGCCAGCTCCTGCTCCGCGCTGTCGCCCTTGAGCGCCAGCATCTGTCCGTGCGGACGCAGCAGCGGCATGCCCCAGCCGGCCAGCCGGTCCAGCGGCGCCACCGCCCGGGCGGTCACCACGTCCACCGCGAGCTTGCCGACCATCTCCTCCGCGCGACCGCGCAGCACCGTGACGTTGTCCAGGCCCAGCTCCCGGACGACCTCCTCCAGGAAGGTGGTCCGGCGCAGCAGCGGCTCCAGCAGCGTCACCGAGACGTCCGGACGGGCCAGCGCCACCGGGATGCCCGGCAGGCCGGCCCCGGAGCCGACGTCGCACAGGGTGGTGCCGGCGGGCAGCAGTTCGGCCAGCACCGCGCAGTTCAGCACGTGGCGGTCCCAGAGCCGGGGCACCTCGCGGGGCCCGATCAGTCCGCGCTGCACGCCCGCGGTGGCCAGCAGCTCCGTGTAGCGGACCGCGGCGTCGTAGCGTTCCCCGAAAACCTCCCGGGCGACGGCCGGCGCCTCGGACAGCTGGTCCAGCTCGGTGGCCCGCCCCTCAGCGGCCGGGTCCACGTCCGCCCCCGGCCGGCCGGCAGCCGCGTTCTCCGTGTCCATCTCGACCTCTCCGATCCCCGGATCCACCGACCCGCTCAACGCACTGTTTCACGTGAAACATCCCAGAAGGGACGACGACCCCGCCCGCACGAGGCGGACGGGGTCACGTCCGGTGAAGCTCTCCGGCCGCCACGGCGGCCGGTCGTCGACCTGACGGCCTCAGACCGGCAGCACGACCACGAACCGCTGGGGCTCTTCGCCCTCGGACTCGCTGCGCAGGCCGGCCGCGGCGACCGCGTCGTGGACGACCTTGCGCTCGAAGGGAGTCATCGGCCGCAGCTTGACCTGCTCGCCACTGCTCTTGGCCTGCTCCGCGGCCTCGGCCCCGAGCACCGCCAGCTCCTCGCGCTTGCGGGCCCGGAAGCCGGCAATGTCCAGCATGAGGCGGCTGCGCTCGCCGGTCTCCCGGTGGACAGCCAACCGGGTCAGCTCCTGGAGGGCCTCCAGCACCTCGCCGTCCTGGCCGACCAGGCGCTGCAGCGCGCGGTCGTTGCCGTCACTGACGATGGAGACCAGGGCGCGGTCGCCCTCGACGTCCATGTCGATGTCACCGTCGAGGTCGGCGATGTCGAGCAGACCCTCCAGGTAGTCCGCCGCGATGTCGCCCTCCTGCTCCAGACGGGAGATGAGGCTCTCGTCGGAACTGGCGGCGGTCTCGGCCTCGACGGCGGAGGTGGTGCCTTCCGTCACTGATGGACTCCTTCGGAGATGGGCCCGTCTGCCGGGCCGGGAACGAAGCTCTTCGCGGCTGTCACAACAGGCTTGGGGCCGGTCAGGACTTCTTCTTCGGCCGCTGGCCGCCACCGCGCTTCGGCTGCTGCCGGGTGCCCTGCTTGGTACCGGCCGGCTTGGCCGTGCTCTGCTTGGCGGCCGCCGGCTTGCCACCGGCATCGGCCGGGGAGTCCGCCGGGGCGGTGTCGGCCGGAGCTGCGTCGGCGGGCTCCTCGGCCGCGGCGTCCTTGCCCGGCTCCACGGTCGGCTGTCCGACGCCGCCCTGCTGGCGCTGGGCCTTGCTCTGCCGACGGGGCTGCTGGCGGCGCGCCTGCACCGACTCCTCGACCACCGCGGCGGCGCTGGCCGCCTCGCTCACGGCCGCCTTGGACGGGGGCAGCATGCCCCAGAGCGCGCCCTTGATCTCCGTACCGTCCGGACGCAGTCGGCCGGCCTTCTTCAGACGCTCCTGGCGCTCCTGGAAGGCCATGCTGCCCGGGGTCGGGTTGTTGTGGATGACGATCAGCTGCTGGCCCATCGACCAGACGTTGGTGGTCAGCCAGTAGACCAGGACACCGACCGGGAAGTTGATGCCCATCACGGCGAACATGATCGGGAAGACGTACATCAGCATCTTCTGCTGCTGCATGAACGGCGTCTTCACCGTGAGGTCGACGTTCTTGGTCATCAGCTGGCGCTGGGTGACGAACTGCGACAGCGACATCAGGATGATCATCACGGCGGTGACGATCTTGACGCTGGTCTCGGGGCTGCCGACGAAGGTCGCGGAGAGCGGGGCGCCGAAGATGTGCGCCTTGCCGGCGCTCACCAGCAGGTCACCGTGGATGACACCGATGTCCTGACCCTTGGCGACCTTGGCGAGCACGCCGTAGAGGGCGGTGAAGAACGGCGCCTGCACGATGATGGGAAGGCAGCTGGAGAACGGGTTGGTACCCGCCTCCTTGTACAGCTTCATCATCTCTTCGGACTGGCGCTGCCGGTCGTTCTTGTAGCGCTCCTGGATGGCCTTCATCTTCGGCTGGATCGCCTGCATGGCCCGGGTCGCCTTGATCTGCTTCACGAAGAGCGGGATCAGGCAGATCCGGATGACGACCACCATCGAGGCGATGGCGAGACCCCAGGCCCAGCCACCGTCCGGGTCGAAGATGTGGCTGTACAGCGAGTGGAACTGGACGATGATCCAGGACACCGCTGTGTACAGGGGATTCAGGAAGGAGAAGGTCACCGGTCAGGCTCCTTGGACAGGTGGATTGGCCGCACGGGACCAATGGTCGCCGGGCCCTCGGGGTCCGGACCGGCGGGGGTGGCGGTCACCGGGTCTCCGGTGGCGGACCGGCTCTTCAGCCAGTCCCGCAACCGCCGGTGCCACACCGGATGCTTGCGCGGCGGGACATGATCGACCCCGCCGGGCGTCCACGGATTGCAGCGCAGGATGCGCCACGCGGTCAGCCCGCCGCCTTTCACCGCCCCGTGCACCTTCACGGCCTCGTAGCCGTAGTGCGAGCAGGAGGGGTAATAACGGCAGACCGGACCGAGCAGTGGGCTGATGGTCCACTGGTAGACCCTGATCAGACCCATCAGCAGGTACTTCATCGACCTGCTCCCGTCGGCGCCGTGGCGGCGGGCTCCGTCCTCAGCAACCGCTTGAGTGCCGCGTCCAGGTCACGTTCGAGGTCCTGGTACGAGGCGGTCGCGGCCTGGGGCAGCGCACGCACCACTATCAGGCTACCGGCGGGCAGCCTGGACAGACGATCACGAACGAGGTGACGCAACCGGCGCTTGACCAGATTGCGGACGACCGCCGGGCCAACGGCCTTGCTCACGACGAAACCCGCACGCGCCGAAGGAGTCCCCTCGGCGACGTGCGGGCGGGAGTCGCTGGTCCGGTCGGTCTGCCCCTGCGGGTCACCGTCTCTGCTGAGATGGACGACCAGAAGGGGCCGGCCGGCCCGACGACCGCGTTTCACCGCGGTCGCGAAGTCCTGGCGCCGCCGCAGCCGATTCTCGGAGGGCAGCACAACAGACTCTGGCGCGGATCAGGCGGACAGGCTGGTGCGGCCCTTGCCACGGCGGGCGGCCAGGATGGCACGGCCGGCGCGGGTACGCATACGCAGCCGGAAGCCGTGGGTCTTCGCGCGACGACGGTTGTTCGGCTGGAAGGTGCGCTTGCTCACTCGGGGGCTCCTGAGGTGAATCGT
This sequence comes from Kitasatospora sp. NPDC058063, assembly GCF_042885395.1. Lineage (NCBI taxonomy): Bacteria > Bacillati > Actinomycetota > Actinomycetes > Kitasatosporales > Streptomycetaceae > Kitasatospora > Kitasatospora sp. NPDC058063. The sequence goes on along the minus strand of NZ_JBHVSD010000001.1, from coordinate 257,022 downwards.
AGGATGACGGGGAATCGCTTGGCCGTCACCGTGCGTCCGCGTGATCTCCCCTGATTCGGAAATCCGGCCCATCGCCCCAGTTCGGCTGGGGTCTGAGGCAATCCACGGCGCCCGTGCTGCGCGCCTTATGGAGCGGGTGGACCCGCGGACATGCGGCAGCGGCCATCGACAACTCGACCTGGTTACGGTACGCGGGACGGGGCACGGGGGTCAAACCAGCCCGCGATCGCCCGTCTTACCCACAGCCTGTGGACAACGACTTGATCCCGCCCTGTTCGCTGACTACCGTTGCAGAACTTGTCTGGTTTGTTCTTGGAAAGCGTGCACCAGTGGCTGATGTCAACAGCGACCTCGTCCCGGTCTGGGCCAGGGTCGTCGAGCGGCTGGTCAACGACCCCGATGTCGGGGAGATGGACAAACAGTGGGTGCAGCGCACCCAGCCGATGTGGATGATGCACGACACCGCCCTGCTGGCGACCCCGAACGAGCGGGCCAAGCAGGTGCTGGAGGGCCGGCTGCTGCCGCAGCTGACCGAGGCCCTCAGCCGTGAGCTCAGCCGCCCGGTCCGGATCGCCGTGATGGTCGACGCCAACGCGGTGCCGACCACGCCCGCACCCGCCCCCCAGTCCCCCGCCGAGCCCTACCCGGGCCCGGCCGAGGAGGACGCCCCCGACTACGGCGGCCAGGACTACCCGCAGTCGTACGAACACGGCCAGCCGTACGAGCAGGGCCACCCCTACGAGCAGGGGCAGGGGCAGCCGTACGAGCAGGACTACGAGCGGCCCCGCTACGACACCGGCGGCTACGACCCGCGCCAGGCCCCGTACGGCGGCCCCGGCGGCGGCCAGGGCTGGCAGGGCTACCAGGAGCAGCCGCCCGCCTACCGCGACCCGGAGGAGCCCGCGCCCCGCCAGGCGCCGCGGCCCGTCCCCGGCCCGCCCGCGACCACCCAGGGCGACCTCTTCGGCGGCGCCTACGGCCCCGGCCCGAACGAGCAGCCGCGGGCCGGCGCCGGCCGCCGGACCGGCGGTTCCCGCCCCACCGGCGGCCGTCCCGCGGAGAAGGCCTCCCCGGAGCGCTCCGCCGAGCGTCCCGGCGTCCCCGGGGTGCCCGCCCCGCCCGGCGCTCCCCCGGCCGGCGGCTCCCGCAAGGACGAGCCGGCCGCCCGGCTGAACCCCAAGTACCTGTTCGACACCTTCGTGATCGGCGCCAGCAACCGCTTCGCGCACGCGGCGGCGGTGGCGGTCGCCGAGGCCCCGGCCAAGGCGTACAACCCGCTCTTCATCTACGGCGAGTCCGGGCTGGGCAAGACCCACCTGCTGCACGCCATCGGGCACTACTCGCGCAGCCTCTTCCCGGGCACCCGGGTGCGCTACGTGTCCTCGGAGGAGTTCACCAACGAGTTCATCAACTCGATCCGGGACGGCAAGGCGGACACCTTCCGCCGCCGCTACCGGGACATGGACATCCTGCTCGTGGACGACATCCAGTTCCTCGCGAGCAAGGAGTCCACGCAGGAGGAGTTCTTCCACACCTTCAACACCCTGCACAACGCGAACAAGCAGATCGTCCTCTCCTCGGACCGGCCGCCCAAGCTGCTGACCACGCTGGAGGACCGGCTGCGCAACCGCTTCGAGTGGGGTCTGATCACCGACGTCACCCCGCCGGAGCTGGAGACCCGGATCGCGATCCTGCGCAAGAAGGCGATCCAGGAACAACTCAACGCTCCCGCCGACGTGTTGGAGTTCATCGCCTCCCGGATCACCCGCAACATCCGGGAGTTGGAGGGCGCCCTGATCCGGGTCACCGCCTTCGCCAACCTCAACCGGGCCCCGGTGGACCTGGAGTTGGCCGGGATCGTCCTCAAGGACCTGATCCCCGGCGGGGACGAGGACGCCGGCCCGGAGATCACCGCGCAGGTCATCATGCAGCAGACCGCCGCGTACTTCGGCCTGGGGGTGGACGACCTCTGCGGATCCTCGCGCAGCCGCGTGCTGGTGACGGCCCGGCAGATCGCGATGTACCTCTGCCGTGAGCTCACCGACCTCTCGCTGCCGAAGATCGGTGCGCAGTTCGGCGGCCGCGACCACACCACGGTGATGCACGCGGACCGCAAGATCCGCTCGCTGATGGCCGAGCGCCGCTCGATCTACAACCAGGTCACCGAACTCACCAACCGCATCAAGAGCTAGCCGACGCCGGGTCGTACCGTGCCGTGTCGTGCCGGGTGCCAAGCGGCGCCGCACAGCACGCGGCGAGGCACTGCGCGACACCCGGTACGGCACGACGAGGCACGGCCCCAGGGCGTCAGGAGCGAATCCTGACGCCCTTTCGCACGTCCACAGGTGTGCGGCGCGCGCCGGCTGGGCAGGGATGCCGTCGACGGACGTTCCGCCAGTCCACAGCCCGCGCCGAACAACTGACCGGTGATTCGAAAACCGAGGGCGCGCAAGGCCGTTGTCCACAGGACCGGCCCCTTCTCCACCGTCCACAGGGTGGGGAGTGCGGAGTTATCCAGAATTCGTCCACAGGCCCGTCACCGCTACGCTCTTCCGCGCAGGTCAAGTGCCTGTGGACTTGTGCACAACGGTTATCCACAGGCTGTGGACAGTTGACGGGCCGCCACTGGGCCGTCCGGGTTATCCACCGGTTGTCCCCAGGGGAAGGGCGGTTATCCCCAGGTTGTCCACAGCGGCGTCCACAGTTCGACAACCGTGGGCTACCGTTCATACCCTGGTGTGAAAGGCGTCACGAAAAGTTGACCGGCGCCCGTGGATAACCGGGCCCGGATCTGGGGACAGCCCTGGGGATAACCTGTGGATACCCAGCGTGGCCTGTGGGTAACGCTCGGCTGTCCACAGCGAGGCCTGCCCGTCCACAGCCGCCGTCCACAGCCGCTGTGGACAAAATTCGGGCTCTGACCTGGGGAAACGGGGTTATCCACGGTTTCCACAGGCCCTACTACTACCACTACACATTTAGACCCCGGACTTGCTTTCAAAGTGGGTGGGCCCCGAATCTGTGGACAACCGGTCTCCGACAACCGTTCGGGTTGCTTGCGCCCGTCTGCCCCGCCTGTCGGCGGAGTACGTCAGACTGTCCTTGCGACTGGAAGCGGAGTGACCGAGCTCGGCGGACAGCCGAACCGACGATCAAGATCAGACGAACCAGAGTGCGAGCGGGAGCGCTCGATCCAGGAGGCGGTTACCGGTGAAGTTCCGGGTGGAGCGTGACGTCCTCGCGGAGGCGGTGGCCTGGGCTGCCCGCAGCCTCCCGGCACGGCCGCCGGTGCCGGTGCTGGCCGGCCTGCTGCTGACCGCGCAGGAGGGCAGTCTGGCGCTGTCCGGCTTCGACTACGAGGTCTCGGCCCGGGTCGAGCTGGAGGCGGACGTCGAGGAGGCCGGCACCGTCCTGGTCTCCGGCCGGCTGCTGAACGACATCTCCCGCAACCTCCCCAACCGGCCGGTGGAGATCTCCACCGACGGCCAGCGCGTCAGCGTGGTCTGCGGCAGCTCCCGCTTCACCCTCCCCACCCTCCCGGTGGACGAGTACCCCGCGCTCCCCCAGATGCCGACCGCCACCGGCACCGTCTCCGGCGACGTCTTCGCCTCGGCCGTCAGCCAGGCCGCGGTCGCCGCCGGCCGGGACGACACCCTCCCGGTGCTCACCGGTGTCCGGGTCGAGATCGAGGGCGACCGGATCACCCTGGCCGCCACCGACCGCTACCGCTTCGCCGTCCGCGAGCTGCTGTGGAAGCCCGAGCAGTCGGACATCTCCGCCGTCGCGCTGGTCCCGGCCAAGACCCTCCAGGACATCGCCAAGTCCCTGGGCAGCGGCGACAACGTCTCCATCGCGCTCTCCTCGGGCGGCGCGGGCGAGGGCCTGATCGGTTTCGAGGGCGCCGGCCGTCGGACCACCACCCGGCTGCTGGAGGGCGAGTTCCCCAAGTTCCGCAGCCTGTTCCCGACCGAGTTCAACGCGATCGCCGCGATCCAGACCCAGCCCTTCCTGGAGGCGCTCAAGCGCGTCTCGCTGGTCGCCGAGCGCAACACCCCGGTCCGCCTCAACTTCGAGGAGGGCGTGCTGACCCTGGAGGCCGGTTCGGGCGACGACGCCCAGGCCACCGAGCGGATCGAGGCCTCCCTGGAGGGCGACGCCATCTCGATCGCCTTCAACCCGGGCTACCTGGAGGAGGGCCTCAAAGCCATCGACTCCCCCTTCGCCCAGCTCAGCTTCACCACCCCGACCAAGCCCGCGCTGCTCAGCGGCAAGGTCTCGGTGGACGCCGAGGAGGACAAGGCCTATCAGTACCTGATCATGCCGGTCCGCCTCTCCGGCTGATCCCGCCGCGTCCTACCGTCCACAGGCTGTGCACACCCGCTGTGCACAGCCTGTGGACGTCTCCCCCACCCGGCCCGACCGCAGACGGCCGGGTCCGCTCCAGCGCGTAGGCTCAAGGAGTGCGGCAACGGCGCCGCCGGCAGGCACGTCACCACAGGTAAGGACTTGGTCATGGAGCTCGGCCTCATCGGTCTCGGCAAGATGGGCGGCAACATGCGCGAGCGGATCCGCCGCGCCGGCCACACCGTCATCGGGTACGACCGCAACCCGGACATCTCCGACGTCGACAGCCTCCAGGAGCTCGTCACCAAGCTCCAGGGCCCGCGCGTGGTCTGGGTCATGGTCCCGGCCGGCGCCGCCACCCAGGCCACCGTCGACGAGCTCGCCGAGCTGCTCTCCCCCGGCGACGTGGTGGTCGACGGCGGCAACTCCCGTTGGACCGACGACATCAAGCACGCCGAGGCGCTGGCCGCCAAGGGCATCGGCTTCGTGGACTGCGGTGTCTCCGGCGGCGTCTGGGGCCTGGAGAACGGCTACGCGCTGATGTACGGCGGCGACGCCGAGCACGTCGCCAAGGCCCAGCCGGTCTTCGACGCCCTCAAGCCCGAGGGCGAGTTCGGCTCGGTGCACGCGGGTGCCGTGGGCGCCGGCCACTTCGCCAAGATGGTCCACAACGGCATCGAGTACGCGATGATGCAGGCCTTCGCCGAGGGCTGGGAGCTGCTGGAGGCCGCCCCCGAGGTCACCGACGTGCGCGAGGTCTTCCGCAGCTGGCAGGAGGGCACCGTCATCCGCTCCTGGCTGCTGGACCTGTCCGTCCGCGCCCTGGACGAGGACGAGCACCTGGACAAGCTGCGCGGCTGGGCCGCCGACTCCGGCGAGGGCCGCTGGACCGTCGAGGCCGCGATCGACCACGCCGTGCCGCTGCCGGCCATCACCGCCTCGCTGTTCGCCCGCTTCGCCTCCCGTCAGGAGGACTCGCCGCAGATGAAGATGATCGCCGCGCTGCGCAACCAGTTCGGCGGCCACGCGGTCGAGTCCAAGTAACCAGCAGGTCCTCCACAAGAAGGCGGGCGCAGTCCACAGCCATGCACGTCGCGCATCTGTCGCTCGCCGACTTCCGGTCGTACGCCCGGGCCGAGGTTCCCCTCGACCCGGGCGTGACCGCCTTCGTCGGACCGAACGGCCAGGGCAAGACCAACCTGGTCGAGGCGATCGGCTACGTCGCCACCCTGGGCAGCCACCGGGTCGCCACCGACGCCCCGCTGATCCGGCTGGGCGCCGAGCGGGCGGTGGTCCGCACCTCGGTGGTGGACCGCGGCCGCTCCACCCTGATCGAGCTGGAGCTCACCCCGGGCAAGGCCAACCGGGCCCGGATCAACCGCTCCGACAACGTCCGCCCGCGCGACGTGCTGGGCCTGCTGCGAACCGTGCTGTTCGCCCCCGAGGACCTCAGCCTGGTCAAGGGGGATCCGGGCGAGCGGCGGCGCTTCCTGGACGAGCTGCTGACCGCCCGGGCACCCCGGCTGGCCGGGGTGCGGCAGGACTACGAGCGGGTGCTCAAGCAGCGCAACGCCCTGCTGAAAACCGCCGCGATGGCCCGCCGGGCCGGCGGCGGCAAGGGCGCCGACCTGTCCACCCTGGAGGTCTGGGACGGCCATCTCGCCCGCGCCGGCGCCGAGTTGACGGCCTTCCGGATCCAGCTGGTGGCCGCCCTGCAGCCGCTGGTGGCGGCCGCGTACGGGCAGCTCGCCCCGGGCGGCGGCGACACCGCCCTGGAGTACCGCAGCTCCTTCGAGGGCGAACTGCCGACCAGTCGCGAGCAGGCCGAGGAGCAGCTGCTGAACGCGCTGCAGGCGGCCCGCAAGCAGGAGGTCGATCGCGGCGTCACCCTGGTCGGCCCGCACCGCGACGAGCTGCTGCTCAGGCTCGGCCCGCTGCCCGCCAAGGGCTACGCCAGCCATGGCGAGTCCTGGTCGTTCGCGCTGGCGCTGCGGCTGGCCTCGTACGAGCTGCTGCGCGCCGACGGCGGCGAGCCGGTGCTGATCCTGGACGACGTGTTCGCCGAGCTGGACGCCGCCCGCCGGGACCGGCTGGCCGAGCTGGTGGCCGACGGGGAGCAGGTGCTGGTGACCGCGGCGGTCGCCGAGGACGTGCCGAAGGCGCTGGCCGGCGCCCGGTTCGCGGTCTCCGACGGCGCGGTGCGCCGGATCGACGCCTGACCGGGCGCTCTTCCACCGGCGGCTTCCGCCCGGGTACCCCCTTCACCGGAGCCGGCGGTGCCCCCGCTCGCCGGTGTCCCCTTTCACCGGTGCCGCCGCACCCGGACCACCACACCGCCGTCACCGCACCGCGACCACTTCCGTGCACCGCCCACCCCCGCTCCGGTCCGAGGGGTCCGGCCGCTCCCGTAGGCTGGACGGCTCGGCGGGCGCGACCGCGACCGTTGTCCACAGGCTGGGGAAAGGAGATCGCCGTGAGCGAGCCGGCGGAGCACTCCCCCAGGTCCGGAGCTCCCAAGCCCGGAGCACCCCGGTCCGACGCCGCCGAGCCCGGCGCTCCCGCGCCGACCGGTGCCGACCTCGCCCGCTCCGCGCTGCGGGCGGCCCGTGCCCAGGCCCGCCAGCGCGGTGAGCAGGTCCGCGAGAAGCGCGAGGCGAAGCGGCACGGCCTGCGCAGCGGTGCCCGCTCGGACGGCCGCGACCCGGTCCCGCTGGGCGCGGCACTCAACCGGCTGCTGACCGAGCGCGGCTGGGAGTCCTCGGCCGCCGTCGGCGGGGTGATGGGCCGCTGGCCGCAGATCGTCGGCCCGGACATCGCCGCGCACTGCCATCCCTCCTCCTACGACGAGGCCGCCGCGGTGCTCACCGTGCAGTGCGACTCCACCGCCTGGGCCACCCAACTGCGCTGGCTGGCACGGCAGTTGGTGGCCCGTCTGAACCACGAGCTGGGGCACGGGACGGTCCGGACCATCAAGGTGCTCGGCCCGGCGGCGCCCGCCCGCGGCTACGGCCGGCTGCGTGCGCCGGGGAGCAAGGGGCCGGGCGACACCTGGGGCTGACCGGGGGACCGGGCGGCCGCCGGGGGGACGGATCGGACGACGATCTTCCGGAATCCCTGACAGCCCTTCCAGGCGCCCTGGGCCCCCCGGTCGAGTATCGGGACATGTGCAGAGGGGATTCAGGGCGGCATATCTGCCCTCAAGGGCTGCCAAACGCCCATCTATGTCAGTCGTACCGGTAGACTGAGAGCCAAACACTGTTGCTAGTGGCAACCGAGTCGAAACGCTGTGGTCGCACGCCCGCCCGCACGGGGTGGGCGTGCGGCCCGTGCTGTGCCAGAGAGGGCGCTTCGTGGCCGATTCCGGCAACCCCAGCCAGACCCCAGACCAGTCCGAGCAGGCTTCCTACACCGGTAGCAACATCCAGGTGCTGGAAGGCCTCGACGCCGTCCGCAAGCGCCCCGGCATGTACATCGGTTCGACGGGCGAGCGCGGCCTGCACCACCTGGTGCAGGAGGTCGTGGACAACTCCGTCGACGAGGCGATGGCCGGGTACGCCGACACCATCGACGTCACGATCATGGCCGACGGCGCCATCCGCTGCGTCGACAACGGCCGCGGCATCCCGGTGGACATCGTCCCCGGCCAGGACAAGCCCGCCGTCGAGGTCGTGCTCACCGTCCTGCACGCCGGCGGCAAGTTCGGCGGCGGCGGGTACGCCGTCTCCGGCGGTCTGCACGGTGTCGGCGTGTCCGTGGTGAACGCGCTGTCCACCCGGCTCTCGGTGGAGATCCACAAGGACGGCCACATCTGGACCCAGGACTACAAGATGGGTGCCCCGGCCGCCCCCCTCGTCAAGGGCGCGGAGACCGACCGCACCGGCACCACGGTGACCTTCTGGGCCGACGCCGACATCTTCGAGACCACCGTCTACTCCTTCGAGACGCTCTCCCGGCGCTTCCAGGAGATGGCCTTCCTCAACAAGGGCCTGTCGATCTCACTGACCGACGAGCGCCCCGAGCACGCGGACGAGGACGGCAAGCCGCTCACCGTCACGTACAAGTACGACGGCGGCATCGCCGACTTCGTCGCCCACCTCAACTCCCGCAAGGGCGAGGTCGTCCACCCCTCGGTGATCGACTTCGAGGCGGAGGACAAGGACAAGGCGATCTCGGTGGAGATCGCGATGCAGTGGAACTCCTCCTACACCGAGGGGGTCTACAGCTTCGCCAACACCATCCACACCCACGGCGGCGGCACCCACGAGGAGGGTTTCCGCGCGGCGCTGACCGGCCTGGTCAACCGCTACGCGCGGGACAAGAAGCTGCTCCGGGAGAAGGACGACAACCTCTCCGGCGAGGACATCCGCGAGGGCCTGACCGCGATCATCTCGGTCAAGCTCGGCGAGCCGCAGTTCGAGGGCCAGACCAAGGACAAGCTCGGCAACACCGAGGCCAAGACCTTCGTCCAGAAGGTCGTCCACGAGCACCTCAACGACTGGCTGGACCGCAACCCCAACGAGGCCGCGGACATCATCCGCAAGTCCATCCAGGCCGCCACCGCGCGCGTCGCCGCCCGCAAGGCCCGCGACCTGACGCGCCGCAAGGGCCTGCTGGAGTCCGCCTCGCTGCCGGGCAAGCTCTCCGACTGCCAGTCGAAGGACCCGTCCGAGTGCGAGATCTTCATCGTCGAGGGTGACTCCGCCGGCGGCTCGGCCAAGCAGGGCCGCGACCCGCGCACCCAGGCCATCCTGCCGATCCGCGGCAAGATCCTGAACGTCGAGAAGGCCCGGATCGACAAGGTCCTCCAGAACACCGAGGTCCAGGCGCTGATCTCGGCGTTCGGCTGCGGCATCCAGGAGGACTACGACGAGTCCAAGCTGCGGTACCACAAGATCGTGCTGATGGCCGACGCCGATGTCGACGGACAGCACATCCGTACCCTGCTGCTGACCCTGCTGTTCCGCTTCATGCGGCCGCTGGTCGAGTCCGGGTACGTCTACCTCGCGATGCCCCCGCTGTACAAGATCAAGTGGGGCAAGGACGACTTCGAGTACGCCTACTCCGACCGCGAGCGCGACGCCGTGATCGCCTCCGGGGTGGCGGCCGGGCGCCGGCTGCCCAAGGACGACGCGATCCAGCGCTTCAAGGGTCTCGGCGAGATGAACGCCGAGGAGCTCCGGGTCACCACCATGGACGTCGAGCACCGGCTGCTGCTCCAGGTCACCCTGGAGGACGCCGCCCGCGCCGACGAGCTGTTCTCCGTGCTGATGGGCGAGGACGTCGAGGCCCGCCGCTCCTTCATCCAGCGCAACGCCAAGGACGTCCGCTTCCTGGACGTGTGACGCCTGCACCCCAGGCCCCGCACGTTCCAGTCCGCGTGAAAGGAAACTGACCACCAGTGGTCGACGACAACCGTCCCGAAGGCGAACAGCCCGAGACTCCCGAAGCCGCCGAGGCCACCGCCCAGGTGACGATGCGGATCGAGCCGGTCGAGCTCGAGACCGAGATGCAGCGCTCGTACCTCGACTACGCGATGAGCGTGATCGTCAGCCGTGCGCTGCCCGAGGTCCGCGACGGCCTCAAGCCGGTGCACCGCCGCGTGCTCTACGCGATGTACGACGGCGGGTACCGCCCCGAGAAGGGCTACTACAAGTGCGCCCGCGTCGTCGGCGACGTCATGGGCAACTACCACCCGCACGGTGACACCTCGATCTACGACACCGTGGTCCGCCTGGCCCAGCCGTGGTCGATGCGGATGCCGCTGGTGGACGGCAACGGCAACTTCGGCTCCCCGGGCAACGACCCGGCGGCGGCCATGCGCTACACCGAGTGCAAGATGATGCCGCTCGCCATGGAGATGATGCGCGACATCGACGAGGAGACCGTCGACTTCGCGGCCAACTACGACGGCCGCTCACAGGAGCCCACCGTCCTGCCCGCGCGCATCCCCAACCTGCTGGTCAACGGTGCCACCGGCATCGCGGTCGGCATGGCCACCAACATCCCGCCGCACAACCTCCGCGAGGTCGCCTCCGGCGCGCTCTGGTACCTGGAGAACCCGGAGGCCTCCGCCGAGGAGCTGCTGGACGCCCTGGTCGAGCGGATCAAGGGCCCGGACTTCCCCACTGGCGCGCTGATCGTCGGCCGCCGCGGCATCGACGACTACTACCGCACCGGCCGCGGCTCGGTCACCATGCGCGCCGTGGTCGAGGTCGAGGAGATCCAGGGCCGCCAGTGCCTGGTGATCACCGAGCTGCCGTACCAGGTCAACCCGGACAACCTCGCGCTGAAGATCGCCGACCTGGTGAAGGACGGCAAGATCGCCGGCATCGCCGACGTCCGCGACGAGTCCTCCTCGCGCACCGGCCAGCGCCTGGTCGTCGTGCTCAAGCGCGACGCCGTCGCCAAGGTGGTGCTGAACAACCTCTACAAGCACACCGAGCTGCAGACCAACTTCGGCGCCAACATGCTGGCCCTGGTCGACGGCGTGCCGCGCACCCTGTCGCTGGACGCCTTCATCCGGCACTGGGTCAACCACCAGGTCGAGGTCATCGTCCGGCGCACCACCTTCCGGCTGCGCAAGGCCGAGGAGCGCGCCCACATCCTGCGCGCGCTGCTCAAGGCCCTGGACCTGATCGACGAGGTCATCGCGCTGATCCGGGCCTCGGCCAGCGCCGACGCCGCCCGCACCGGCCTGATGGGCCTGCTCGACATCGACGAGCTCCAGGCCAACGCCATCCTGGAGATGCAGCTGCGCCGGCTGGCCGCCCTGGAGCGCCAGCGGATCATGGACGAGCACGACGAGCTCCAGCGCAAGATCGACGAGTACAACGCGATCCTGGCCTCGCCGACCCGTCAGCGGGAGATCATCTCCGAGGAGCTCACCGCGATCGTCGAGAAGTACGGCGACGAGCGGCGCTCCACCCTCATCCCCTCCGACGGCGACCTCTCCATCGAGGACCTCATCGCCGAGGAGGACATCGTCGTCACCATCACCCGTGGCGGCTACGTCAAGCGGACCCGCTCCGACCTCTACCGCTCGCAGAAGCGCGGCGGCAAGGGCGTGCGCGGTGCCCAGCTGAAGCAGGACGACATCGTCGACCACTTCTTCGTGACGACGACCCACAACTGGATCCTGTTCTTCACCAACAAGGGCCGGGTCTACCGGGCCAAGGGCTACGAGCTGCCGGACGCCGGGCGCGACGCCCGCGGCCAGCACGTGGCCAACCTGCTGGCCTTCCAGCCGGACGAGCACATCGCCCAGGTGATGGCCGTCCGCACCTACGAGGACAAGCCGTACCTGGTCCTCGCCACCCGGGCCGGCCTGGTGAAGAAGTCCGCGCTCAAGGACTACGACTCGCCGCGCTCCGGCGGCCTGATCGCGATCAACCTGCGCCAGGACGAGGAGGGCCAGGACGACGAGCTGATCGGCGCCGAGCTGGTCTCCGCCGAGGACGACCTGCTGCTGGTCTCCAAGAAGGCCCAGTCGATCCGCTTCACCGCGACCGACGACGCCCTGCGCCCCACCGGCCGCGCCACCTCCGGCGTCAAGGGCATGGCGTTCCGGGAGGACGACGAACTGCTGTCGATGAACGTCGTCCGTCCGGGTACCTATGTCTTCACCGCCACTGACGGCGGGTACGCCAAGCGGACCGGTGTGGACGAGTACCGTGTCCAGGGGCGCGGCGGCTACGGCACCAAGGCGGCGAAGATCGTCGAGGGCCGGGGCTCGCTGGTCGGCGCGCTCGTGGTCGACGAATCCGACGAGATCATGGCGATCACCCTCTCGGGTGGGGTGATCCGCACGAGGGTTTCCGAGGTTCGTGAAACCGGACGTGACACCATGGGCGTCCAACTGATCAACCTCGGAAAGCGCGACGCGGTCGTGGGCATGGCCCGCAACGCGGAGGCCGAGGACGAGGAGACGGCGGAGGACGAGGTGGCGGGTACCGAGTCCACCGAGACGGCCGAGGGCGCGGTGACGGCGGTCGACGGAGACGTCGAGGCCTGAACCGAACCGCAGACCGGTGCCGCCGCGTCCCATCAACGGGCGCGGCGGCATCGGCCGCCGACCAGTTCCGGGCAATCCCGCCGGGCGCTGGATGACGATTGACGAAGCAGGGCGGCACCGCCGTCCTGGTGGGAAGTGCGGGAGGACCAGGTGAGTGGAGCCACGGGTGCTGCGGGAGGAACCTCCGGCGGCCGTCCGGGCGCGCAGGGCGGGGGTTCGTACGGCGTTCCGCAGCCGCCGACCGAGCACTCGGCCGCGTCCACCTCGCTGATGCCGCCGGCCGGTGGAGCGGGCCAGAGCGGTGCGACCTACGGCGGACAGCAGGCCGCGTCGGCGAGCGGCGGCCAGGCCGCCGGATCGGGCGGCTTCTCGCAGCCGACCACCTACGCCAAGGGGCAGCCGACCCCGGCCAGGGGCACCCGGGTCCCGGGGCACACCCCGCCCGGTGGCACCCCCACCGGCGGAGCGGCGCGCCGCCCCGGCGCGGCCCCCGCCCCGGCCCCCGCGGCCGGCGGCTCCGCGCTCGGCCGGACGCGCAAGGCCCGGCTGCGGGTGACCAAGGTCGACCCGTGGTCCGTGATGAAGGTCAGCTTCCTGCTGTCGCTGGCCGTCGGCATCATCATCATCGTGGCCGCGGCCGTGCTGTGGATGACGCTGGACTCGCTCGGCGTCTTCGACTCGCTGACCAAGACCCTCAAGGACGTCACCGGCTCGGACAGCAGCGGCGGCCTCAACCTGATGGACTACGTCGGCTTCGGCAAGGTGATGACTTTCACCACGCTGATCGCCGTGGTCGACGTCGTCCTGCTGACCGCCCTGTCCACGCTCTCCGCGTTCATCTACAACGCGGCGGCCGGCTTCACCGGCGGGGTGGAGCTCACCCTGGCCGAGGAGGACTGATTCCGGCCGGATCCTGACGCACGCTCAGTTTCCCGTCCGGGGACGGAATGTACGGGCCCCACCGGCTGTTGCAGCCGGTGGGGCCCGTCGGCATTTCGGGTGACAGCCGGCCGCCCGCGGCGCGCCGCCCGGAAAGCGGACGGCCGCCGTGGGATTAGCTGGGTGCCACCCGTCCCGAATCCCGGGAGTGCCGCAGGCCGCCCCCGATCCGCCCGACCGGGTCGGCTGAGGTTCCGCAGGACGACTGGACGGAGGCGCGCGGTGGCGAAGCTCGCAGGTCAACTGGTGGAGGCCCTGGAAGGGCTGTTGGGGGTCCCGGTGCCGCTGCGGGTCCAGGCCTGGGACGGAAGCGTCGCCGGGTCGCCGGGCGCGCCCACCGTGGTCCTGCGCAACCGTCGGGCGCTGCGCCGGCTGATCTGGCGGCCGGACGAACTGGGCCTGGCCCGGGCCTACGTCGCGGGGGACCTCGAGATCGCCCCCGGTACCGACCTGTACGAGACGCTCTCCGCCGTCGCCCGCTTCGCCGAGCGGCCGGAGATCCGCACCCTGGCCTTCGGCCCGCGGGACGTGGTCGGCGCCAGGGGCCGCCGGGTGCTCGCCGCCGTGCTGCGGGCCGGGGCGGTCGGCCTGGAACCCGAGCCGCCCCGCGAGGAGGTCCGCAGGGCCTCGGGGCGCCTGCACAGCCGCAGCCGGGACCGCGCGGCCATCAGCCACCACTACGACGTCGGGAACGACTTCTACCGGATCGTGCTGGGCTCCTCGATGGTCTACTCGTGCGCCTACTGGACGCCGGAGTCGAAGAGCCTGGAGGCCGCCCAGGAGGCCAAGCTCGACCTGATCTGCCGCAAGCTCGGCCTGCGCCCCGGGATGCGCCTGCTGGACGTCGGCTGCGGCTGGGGCTCACTGCTGCTGCACGCGGCGAAGCACTACGGGGTCACCGCGGTCGGCGTCTCCATCTCCCGGGAGCAGGTCGCGCTGGCCCGTGCCCGGGTCGAGGAGGCCGGCCTGTCCGACCGGGTCGAGGTCCGGCTGCAGGACTACCGGGAGATCACCGACGGGCCCTTCGACGCGATCTCCAGTGTCGGGATGGCCGAGCACGTCGGCGCCGAGCAGTACCGGGTCTACGCCGAGGGCCTGTACCGGCTGCTGGTGCCCGGCGGCCGGCTGCTCAACCACCAGATCGCCCGCCGCCCCGACCTCCCCGGTGAACAGCACCGCACCAGCCCCTTCATCGACCGCTTCGTCTTCCCGGACGGCGAGCTCTCCCCCGTCGGTTCCACCGTGGCGCGGCTGGAGGAGGCCGGCTTCGAGGTCCGGGACGTCGAGTCGCTGCGCGAGCACTACGGGCTGACCCTGCGCGAGTGGGTGGCCAACCTGGAGGCGCACTGGACGGAGGCGGTCCGGCTGGTCGGCCGCGGCCGGGCCCGGGTCTGGCGGCTGTACATGGCGGCCTCCGCGCTCGCCTTCGAGCAGAACCGGATCGGGATCAACCAGGTCCTCGCCGTCCGCAGCACCGAGGAGGGCTCGGCGGGCCTGCCGCCGACCCGCGAGGAGTGGCTGCTGCGGTCCTCCGCCGGTGCGCCGGGGCTGGTCGCGGGGGGTGCCGTCGCGGCCCCGGCCGAGCCGGATTTGGGAGATCGGCCGTCGGTCCGCTAATCTTTCAGTGCGGCAAGGGCCTATAGCTCAGACGGTTAGAGCGCTTCCCTGATAAGGAAGAGGCCACAGGTTCAAGTCCTGTTAGGCCCACAACCGCGAAGGGCCCGGAGTGATCCACTCCGGGCCCTTCGACTCTTTCGAGATCGGGCGGGGCCGTGGAGCGGCCGGGATCCGGTACGATCTCTGTTCGGTGAGGGCCTATAGCTCAGACGGTTAGAGCGCTTCCCTGATAAGGAAGAGGCCACAGGTTCAAGTCCTGTTAGGCCCACCTCCCCGAAGGGCCCGGAGTGATCCACTCCGGGCCCTTCGGCGTTTCCTGCCGCTCCTCCCGCCGCTCCTCCCGCCGCCGGACCGGGAACCGTGCGTCCGTCCCGACGGTTCCCCGGGGAAACACGGTGGAGGGTTGGTGACGGCATGGCGGTGTTGTGGGCGATGAGCATCCCCGGACTGGTCTGCGCCCTGGCGGTGCTGGCGGTGCTCGACCAGCTGGCACTGAGGGCGGGCCGCGCCCGCTGGGTGCCCTGGCGGGGGACCGGTCGGGAGGGGCAGATCTCGGCAACCGGGTTCGAGCAGTTGCACGCGCAGTTCGCCGCGGGCAAGCAGCACGAGCTGGACGAACGCGGCAGCACGCTGATGCTGCGGGACGAGGAGGGCGAGGGGGCGCCGCCGCGGACCAGGGTGGACCTCGCGGGCGGCACGGCCGTGGTGGTGGTGCCGGACCGCCCGGCGAACGGCCCCGCGGCCGGGGCGGTGCGGGGCCCGGGGTGCGGGGCCTGACCCGTGGGCGCGGCGGACGGTCCGGGGGCGGCCGGACCGCCCGCCAGGAGGTGCGGCGTCAATCCCGGGACCGGACCGCCGGGTTGGCCGTACCGGTGGCTGGTCACGATTGGGACACCGGTGTGTATCATCGGCCGCAAGGGCAGTCTGGCACTCGGCAGCCCGTTCGCGCTCGAAACACAACTGGACTCGTCGGCCCGGTCAGTCAGGCCGGATCCGGCTCTTGAGTCCGTCAACGCAAGAAGGACGAGGTCCCGCGGTGAAGAAGCTTCTCCTGGTCGCCCTGGTCGCCCTCGGCGGCTTCTTTGTCTACCGTCAGGTCCAGGCGGACCGCGCCGAGCAGGACCTGTGGACCGAGGCCACCGACCCGGTTCCGGCCGGTCGCTGAGCCCCCGGCGATCTGACGATCGACGAACTCCGGAGGCGCCCGTCGGCGCCTCCCGGGCCGGCCGGCCCGGTCGGCGAACCGGACCGGCCGACCCCATGGAACAGCACCGTTCCAGGGGGACGGCGCTGGGAATCGCGCCGGAAACCGGTACGCTAGTGCCCGTTGGCACGCGCGCGGTGCCGTCGAGGGGCATTAGCTCAGTTGGTAGAGCGCTGCCTTTGCAAGGCAGATGTCAGGAGTTCGAGTCTCCTATGCTCCACAATCCACGGCAGTAGCCGATCGGCCGTCGACCAGGATCCTGGTCGACGGCCGATCTGCGTTTCCGGCGGTCTCCGCACGGTCAGCGCGGCCCGGGGCCGTCCTCCTCGGGGGCGGGGCCGTCGTTCTCGCCGACCGGGGCCCCGTCCGTGCCCTCGGCGGTGGCGTCCGGGCCGGAGCCGTTCACCGGCGCGGACGCGGCGTGTGCGCCGGTGGGCCGGGGCTCCTGCGGTGCCGGGGGCTCGACCAGCCACTCCGGGTTGCTGTGCCGGCGCCACCACTGCCAGGCCACGATGCCGCCGCCGATCGCCAGCAGACCGGCCACGGCCAGGCCGGAGGCCAGGCGGTTGCAGTCCTTCTTCCTGGCGTTCCGGGCGGCCAGCTCGCTGATCTCGGCCGAGCTGACGTTGCCCTGGAGGGCGGTCAGCGCGGCGGCGCCGCGGGCCTGGGCCTCGTGGGCGACCGGCCCGACGGTGGCGCGGGCCTCCTCGACCGCCTGGGCGACCCTGGGGGCCACGGTGGTGCGGGCCTGGTCCGCGGCCCGGGCGGCGGACAGGCGGGCCGCCAGAGCGGCCTCCTGGGCCCGGTGGAGGGCCTTCAGGGCGTTCTGCTGGGCCTCCGGCGGCAGGCTGGCGAAGGCGTGGCCGATCTGCGGGGCGAGATGCCTGTCGTACTGGATGCGGAGGTTGTGGGCGGCCAGCGCGGCCTTCGGGCCCAAGGCGTCCAAGGCGGGGCCGAGGCGCTGCTTGGCGCCGTCCGCGAAGTGTGCGGCGGTGTCCCGGGTCCTGGTGGCCGTCTCTCGGGCCGAATCCGAAAAGCTCACGAGTCTCTCCTCCTGGGTGGCGTCCTATATGCACATATCCACCTGAATGCTGATCATGCATCCTGATTTGTCCGACGGCAGGTCGGGGTGGGCCGTTCGCGGGGCCCTGCGGGGCGGCGGGGTGGCGGGCGGGCGGTTGTGGGGGAGCCGGTCCGGGAGCGGGGGCGCGGCAGTAGGCTGGCGGTTTCGGAGGTCGTGTACGGGAAGGGGACTCCGCTGATGCTCCCGGACGAGCCGCGGCCGTCGGCCGATCGGTCCCCGGAGGCCGGTCCGCCCGGCTGCTACCGGCACCCGCGGACCCCCACCGGGGTCTCCTGCACCCGCTGCGAGCGGCCGATCTGCCCGCAGTGCATGGTGACCGCCTCGGTGGGCTTCCAGTGCCCGGAGTGCGTCGGCGACGGCCACGCCGGGACGCGTCGGGCGACCACCCGGTTCGGTGGCGCCCTGGCCGCCGACGGCGGGCTGGTCACCCGGGTGCTGATCGGCCTCAACGTCGTGGTCTGGGTGCTGGCGGCCTACGTGCTCACCCCGCGGCTGGGCCAGACCTGGTCGCTGTTCAGCGCGGGGCGGGACATCCTCGGCGGCCCGGCGGGCATCGCCGACGGCCCCGACCAGTGGTACCGGCTGCTGACCGCCACCTTCCTGCACCTGGAGTGGTGGCACGTCGGGATGAACATGCTGGTGCTGTTCTGGCTCGGCCCGACGCTGGAGGAGGCGCTCGGCCGGCTGCGCTTCCTGGCCCTGTACCTGGTCTCCGGTCTGGGCGGCAGCACCTTCGCCTTCCGGGTGGCCGGCGACTGGATGAACTCGGTGGGCGCCTCCGGGGCGGTCTTCGGGCTGATCGGCGCCACGATCGTGCTCCAGCTGCGGAACAGGGGCCCGCTCGGCCCGGCGATGGCGTTCCTGGTCTTCAACCTGGTCGTCACCTTCTCCCGCCCGGGCATCGACTGGCGGGCGCACGTCGGCGGGCTGGTGCTCGGCGCGCTGACCGCGGCCGGCCTGATGTACGCCCCGCGCGAGCGCCGCGGCCTGGTCCAGGCGCTGGCGGTGGCGGGCGCGGTGGCGGTCGAGGCGGGGATGCTGCTGACCGGGATGGCCCTCTACGGGGCCTGACCGCCCGGACGTTTGTCCACAGCGGGTGCGGGGTTGTGCACAGGCTGTGCGGCCACCGGGTTGCGGACTGCTGTTCTACGCGTGTCCTGCTGTGCGGTTTTCTCGTTTCCGGGGAGTTGTGCACAGCTGTGCACGGCCCCGCCCGGGAAAGTTATCCACAGGCTGGGGAGACTTTTCCCCAGTGTGGATAACCATGTGGATAAGCACGCCAGTCCGATGGTGGGGACAAACGACCGGATTCCCGACCGGTTCCGGGCACGCCTCACCGCCGCCCCGGGACGAGCGATCCGGAGCGGCGGGAAACGGCTCGAATCAGAGCCTCAGGACGGCCGGGCCGTCACTTCCACTGGGTGGAGACGCCGAACCCTGCGGCGATGAAGCCGAAGCCGACCAGGATGTTCCAGTTCCGCCAGCTCTCGACCGGGTAGGTGCCGCTGGTCACGTAGTAGGTGACGATCCACACCAGGCCGATCAGGAACAGCGCCAGCATCAGTGGGGCGACCCAACTGCGGCCCGAACTGATCTTCACCGCGGCCGTCGTCGGCGGGGTGTAGTCGGACTTCTTGCGGAGTCGAGACTTCGGCACGAGGAGCTCTCCTGTCGATGCGCTGTGAGACCGCGCAGGGTGCAGCGGGTGGAATCGGCTGCGGTCGGCCGTGGAGAACGTCCTGGGGACCGCTCCGCCACATGCCACCGGCGTCCGTTAGCGTAGTGGCTCGGCGGGTCTTGAGGAGATAAGGGTACGGTGACTAATTTGTCGATTCCCCCTGAGCCGGCCCCTACCCGCCGTTCCGGCACCCGAATTGTCGGACGTGCCCTGACCTGCGCCGTCTTCGCGCTCGCCGGTCTGCTCTTCTACATCAGCGCGCAGACCGCCCGCGGCACCGACCTGCGGACCGACAACTCGCTGCTGAGCCTCGGCGACGTGGTCCGCCAGCGCAGCGCGCAGAACCAGCAGGCGCAGTCCCAGCTCGCCGACCTCCAGGCCCGCGCCCAGCAGCTCACCGAACAGCAGGGCCACGACCCCGCCGACACCGCGCAGCTGGACGGCCTGCGCTCCGGCGCCGCGCTGGAGCCGCTCCAGGGCGGCGGCCTGACCGTCACCCTCAACGACGCCCCGCCGAACGCCACCGCGCGCATCCCGGGGGTGCCCGAGCCCCGCGTCAACGACCTGGTCATCCACCAGCAGGACATCCAGGCCGTGGTCAACGCGCTGTGGCGGGGCGGCGCCGAGGGCGTGCAGGTGATGGACCAGCGCCTGATCTCCACCAGCGCCGTCCGCTGCGTCGGCAACACCCTGCTCCTCCAGGGCCGGGTCTACTCCCCGCCGTACGTGGTCAAGGCGGTGGGCCGGACCGACGCCCTGCATTCGGCCGTCGACGCGGACCCGACGATCCGCAAGTACCTCCAGTACGTCCAGGCGTACGGGCTGGGCTGGAAGGTCCAGGAGAGCGGCGAGCTGAACCTGCCCGGCTACTCCGGCACCACCGAGCTGCGGTCGGCGGGCGGGCAGCAGTAGCGGACCGGCCCCGCGGCCGTGCACGGCGGGTCTACTCTTTAACCCAGTCCGCTACGTCGAGGGAGCACCATGTACGGCTGGATCTGGCGTCACCTCCCGGGGAACACCCTGGTCCGGGCCGTCATTTCGCTGCTCCTCGTCCTGGGGATCGTCTACCTCCTCTTCACCTACGTCTTCCCGTGGGCGGAACCGCTGCTCCCCTTCGGCGACGTCACAGTGGACGGCGGCGACGGCGCCGCGACCGGCTGAGCCGGCGGGCCCGGCACTCCCTTCCCGCACCGCACCCCACGGAGACCACGCGCGCATGACGACCCGGACGACCCCGCCCCGCATCCTGGTGGTGGACAACTACGACAGCTTCGTCTTCAACCTGGTCCAGTACCTGTACCAGCTCGGCGCCACCTGCGAGGTGGTGCGCAACGACGAGGTGACCGTCGAGCACGCCGTCCGCCGCTCCGGCGAGGAGGGCTTCGACGGAGTGCTGCTCTCTCCCGGGCCCGGCGCTCCCGAGGAGGCCGGGGTCTGCATCGAGATGGTGCACCACTGCGCGCGGATCGGGCTGCCGGTGTTCGGCGTCTGCCTGGGCCTCCAGTCGATCGCGGCCGCGTACGGCGCGGTGGTCGGCCGGGCGCCCGAGCTGCTGCACGGCAAGACCTCGCCGGTCGAGCACGAGGACGGCGGGGTCTTCGAGGGCCTGCCCTCGCCGCTGACCGCGACCCGCTACCACTCGCTCGCGGTCGAGCCGGCCACCGTGCCGGCCGAGCTGGTGGTCACCGCGCGCACCGGGAGCGGCGTGATCATGGGCCTGAGGCACCGTGAACTGCCCGTCGAGGGCGTGCAGTTCCACCCCGAGTCGGTGCTCACCGAGGGCGGGCACCGGATGCTCGCCAACTGGCTCGCGGAGTGCGGCTTCCCGCAGGCGGTCGACCGGTCGGCCGGGCTCGCCCCGGTGATCGGCCGGGGCTGACCGGCGTGACCGCGCTGCGTCCGGAGCGGCGCTTCCAGCCGGAGGCGGACCCGTACGGCACCGTGCAGCAGTACGGCGGGCCCGGGTACCCGGGCCAGGACGACGGCACCGGCGGTGCGCCCTACCGGCAGCACCCGGGGCAGACCGTGCCCGAGGACGCCTGGGGCGTCTACGAGCAGGCCCAGGAGCCCCTGGTGGACGGACCCGAGTACCCCTGGCTGCCCGACCAGACCCTCCAGCTGCGGCTGCCCCCGGACCTCGGCGCGCCGGCCGCCGAACCGGCCCCCACCGGCGGCCGGGCCGAGCGCCGCCGCGCCGCCCAGGGCCGCACCTCGCTGCGCTCCGGCAACGGCCGGCGCCGGGCGGGCGGCCGTGCCGCCGGGCGGGTGCGTCCCAAGGAGTCCCTGCTCGTGGTGGCCGCCCGGGGCGTCGGCGAGCTGTGCATAACGCTCGGCGTGGTGATGCTGCTCTTCGTGGCGTACCAGCTCTGGTGGACCAACGTGCAGGCCGACGAGGCCGCCGACGGGGCCCGCAACAAGCTGGAGCAGCAGTTCAACGCGGTCGCCCCGCCCGTCCAGCCGGGCCAACCGGCCCCGGACCCGAACAAGCCCGAGGTGTTCGAGCCCGGCAAGGGCTTCGCCATCATCTACCTGCCCAAGCTGGGGCTGAAGTTCCCGATCGCCGAGGGCACCTCCAAGTCGGCGGTGCTCGACAACGGCCTGGTCGGCCACTACAGCGGCACCGGCATGCCGGGCGACAAGGCGGGCAACTTCGCGCTGGCGGCCCACCGCAACACCCACGGCGAGCCGTTCCGGTACATCAACCAGCTCGGCAAGGGCGACAAGATCGTGGTGGAGACCGCCGCCGGGTACTACACCTACGAGGTCACCGGGGGCATCCCGGAGACCTCCCCGAACAACGTGAGCGTGATCAAGCCGGTGCCGAACGGCGCCGGGTACACCGGTCCCGGCCGCTACATCACGCTGACGACGTGCACCCCGGAGTTCACCTCCAAGTTCCGTCTCATCGTCTTTGGCAAGATGATCGAGGAACGGCCGCGTGCCCAGGGCAAGCCGGCCGCGATCACGGGCGGGTAGCCGCCCGGCCGCCCGGCCCGGAGGGGGAACACCGCAGATGCAGGACGAGACCGCGCAGTCGGCCGAACCGGCGCAGGAGGCATTCCCCCCGCCCGAGCCGCGGGCCGGGCGGGGCCGGAACCGGGCGCTGGCCGCGCTCGGCGTCTTCGGCGAGCTGTTGATCACCCTGGGCCTGGTGCTCGGCCTGTTCGTGGCCTACTCGCTGTGGTGGACCAACGTGCAGGCGGACCGCTCGGCCTCGGAGGCCGCCGACCGGCTGCGCGGCAGCTGGGCCGCGGGCCCGAACCCCGGCCCCCCGGCCGCCCCCGGCGCCACCCCGGTCCCCGGCGCGTCCGGTGCCCCCGGCGCCGCGCCCGCGGCCGCGCCGAAGCAGTTCGCGGTCGGGGACGACGTCGGCTTCCTGCACGTCCCGGCGATGGGCAGGGACTTCCAGGTGCTGATCCGGCTGGGCACCTCCACCGAGGTCCTGGACGACGGCGTGGCGGGCGTGTACGAGCAGCCGTACAAGGCCGCGATGCCCTGGGACCAGGAGGGCAACTTCGCGCTGGCGGCCCACCGGGACGGCCACGGCGCCAAGTTCCACGACCTGGACGCCGTCCACCGGGGCGACGCCGTCGTGGTCGAGACCCAGGACAAGTGGTACGTCTACAAGGTCGACAGCACCCTGGCGGAGACGTCCAAGTACGACACCGGCATCGTGGCGCCCGTCCCGGCCCGCTCCGGCTACGCCGGGCCCGGCCGCTACATCACCCTGACCACCTGCACGCCGGTGTACACCTCGCGCTACCGGATGGCCGTCTGGGGCAGCCTGGTGCGGGTGGACGACATGGATGCCAAGCGCACCCCGCCGCCGGAGCTGCGGCGCCCCTGAGGCCCTGCACGGGGCTCCCCGGGACCTACCGGGGACCTTCCGGGGCCTCGTGGGGGCCCCGGGGCCGGGTACGGAAACGCCCGAGGGCCCGCCGCAAGCGTTGCGGCGGGCCCTCGGGCGTGCTCCGTGCTGCTGGTCCCCCGGTTCAGCCGAACCAGGGGAATACCGGAGGCTTAGTGGTCCCCTTTGGGGGGTGTGGTGGTGGGGTCGCCCCCTTTGGGCGGCTCGGCCGCCTTGGTGTACAGCTGGATCTGGGTGTTCGGGTCGACCGCGGTGCCGGCCGGCGGGTTGGTCTGCTGCACCGTCGCGTTCGGGTCCGAAGGGCCGCTGACCACGATGTAGGTCAGGCCGAGCTTCTGCAGCTGGGGCCCGACGTCGCTCAGCTTGACGTTCTGCAGCGGCGGGACCTGGGGCTTGTCCTGCGCCTTGAAGATGGTCAGCGCGATCTTGGTGTTGGCCGGGGCCTTGGTGTTGGCCGGGACCGACTGGAAGGAGACAGTGTTGACCTTGCTCGGGTCGGGGGCCGGCGCGGTCTTCGAGGCGTCCACCTGGAAGCCGAGGCCCTGGAGGGTGGCCGTCGCGTCCTCCTTCTGGGCGCCGACCACGTTCGGCACGTTCACCTTGGCCTTGCCCTGCGACACGGTCAGCTTGATCGCGGCGCTCGGGTCGACGGCCGCGTTGGCCGCCGGGTCCTGGGCGGTGACGGTGTCCTGCGCGGCGTTGTCGTCGTCCTTGTACTCGGTGGTGACGTTGGTGAAGCCGAGGTCGGCGAGCGCCTTGACGGCCTGGTCCTTGGGCTTGCCGACCACGCCGGGGACCTGCGCCTTGGCCGGGCCCGAGGAGACCTGCACCGTGATGGTGGAGGTCTCCGCGACCTGGGTGCCCGCCGTCGGGGTCTGGGTGCAGACCTGGTCCTTCTTGACGTTGGTGTCCGGGCAGGCGATCTTGTCGCCCTCGGTCACCACGAGCTTGGGGCCGGCCCCGGCGGCGGCCGTCTTGGCCTCGGCCAGGGTCTTGCCGACCAGGTTCGGGGCGGTGACCTTCGCGGCCTCCTTGGTGCCCTTGTCGCCGAACATCGCCTGGGCGACGAAGAAGGTGCCGACCAGGACCAGCACGGCGGCCACCGCCAGCACGACCCAGGAGGTGTTGCTCTTCTTCGGCGGGTCCTCGCCCCGCCGGCCGCCGCCGCGGCCGTAGCCGTCGTCGTTGCCGCCGCCCGAGGCGCCGGCGTAGGTCTGGCCGTAGCCGTCGTCCTGGTAGCCGCCCTGCTGCCCGTAGCCGGGCTGCCCGGAGGCCTGCGGCAGGACGGTGGTCGGGCCGCCGCCGGGCTGCTGCGGCAGCACGTTGGTCTGCCCGTACGGGTCGTGCTGCTGCGGGTAGCCGTTCTGGTCGTAGCCGTATCCGGCGGCGCCCATGCCGTACGCGGCCTGCTGGGCGGCGGCGACCGGGAGGCCGTCGAGGAAGCGCTCGATGTCGTCGCGCATCTCGTCGGCGCTCTGGTAGCGGTAGTCGCGGTCCTTGGCGAGCGCCTTCAGCACGATCGCGTCGATCTCGGGGCGCACCTCGGGGTCGAAGACCGACGGCGGCTGCGGCTCCTCCCGGACGTGCTGGTAGGCCACCGCGACCGGCGAGTCGCCGACGAACGGCGGGCGCACGGTCAGCAGCTCGTAGAGCAGGCAGCCGGTGGAGTAGAGGTCGGAGCGGGCGTCGACCTGCTCGCCCTTGGCCTGCTCGGGGGAGAGGTACTGGGCGGTGCCGATGACGGCCGAGGTCTGCGTCATGGTCATACCGGCGTCACCCATCGCACGGGCGATGCCGAAGTCCATGACCTTGACGTTGCCCTGCCGGGTCAGCATCACGTTGGCCGGCTTGATGTCGCGGTGCACGATGCCGGCCCGGTGCGAGTACTCCAGGGCCTGGAGGATGCCGATGGTCATCTCCAGGGCGCGCTCGGGCAGCAGCCGGCGGCCGGAGTGCAGCAGCTCGCGCAGCGTGGACCCCTCGACGTACTCCATCACGATGTACGGGATGGAGATGCCGTCGATGTAGTCCTCGCCGGTGTCGTACACGGCGACGATCGCGGGATGGTTCAGGGACGCGGCCGACTGCGCCTCGCGGCGGAAGCGGGCCTGGAACGACGGATCCCGGGCCATGTCGGCCCGGAGCGTCTTCACTGCGACGGAGCGGCCGAGTCGGGTGTCATGGGCGAGGTACACCTCGGCCATGCCGCCGCGTCCTAGGACGCCGCCGAGCTCGTACCTGCCGCCGAGGCGACGAGGCTCTTCCATAGTTCAGACCCTCTCCCTCACCCGCCGGTGAGGTTGTGACGTAGGTGTCCCCGCACGCTCTGGGTGACGCCGCGCGGTCCGCGACCGGTTCTCCGGCCGAGCCGTGCGGTGCCTCGCGGGCGGCAACGGGCACACCCGCTGCTGGCGGATACGCTACCGGTCGCACCGCACCGGACCGGAGTCAACCGTCGGCCGATATCAGACCGGTATCCGGACGGGGCCGGCGATCGTGACGTTCCCCTCACCTCGGATCCACGCTCCTACTTGCCGAGAGCGGCCTGCATCACCGCCTTGGCGATCGGGGCCGCGAGCCGGCCGCCGCTGATGCCGTCGCGGTTCTGGGAACCGTCCTCGACCACCACCGCGACCGCGACCGACTGGCCGTCCGCGGTCTTGGCCCACGAGGTGAACCAGGCGAAGGGCAGCCCCGCGTTGTCCTCGCCGTGCTGCGCGGTGCCGGTCTTGCCGCCGACCTGGAGGCCGGGGATCTTGGCGTTGGTGCCGGTGCCGTTCTCGACCACCGAGACCATCAGGTCCTGCATCTTCTGCGCGGTGGCCGGGCTCATCGCCTGGGAGAACTGCTTCTCGGTGTGCTTGGAGACGGTGGTCAGGGTGGCCGAGCGCTCCTGGTCGACCAGGTACGGCTGCATCAGGCTGCCGTTGTTGGCGATGGCGGCGGAGACCATGGCCATCTGGAGCGGGGTGGCCCGGGTGTCGTGCTGGCCGATCGAGTCCTGGGCGGTGCCGTCCAGGCTCGGGCTGTCCGGGAAGACGCTCTTCTCGGACCGGACCGGGGTGTCGATCGTGCTGTTGAAGCCGAACTTCTCGGCCTGCGCGCGCATCCGCTCCTTGCCCAGGTCCGCGCCCATCTTGGCGAAGACCGTGTTGCAGGACTGGTCCATCCCGGACTTGACGGTCGCGTTCTCGCAGCGCTCGTTCGGGCTCTCGTTCTTCAGCTGGGTGGTGGTGTTCGGCAGGATGTACGGCTCGGGCGTGTCCGTGGCGTCGTCGATGCTCTGGTAGCGGCCGTTCTCGAACGCCGCGGTCGCGGTGACCAGCTTGAAGGTCGAGCCGGGCGGATAGGTCTCCTTCAGCGCCCGGTTGAGCATCGGCTTGTTCGGGTCCGCGTTGAGGTCCGTCCACGCCTTGGTGTCGGCCGCCTCGCCGCCGGCGAAGGTGCCGGGGTCGTAGGACGGGGTGGAGACCAGCCCGAGGATCGCGCCGGTCTTCGGGTCGAGGGCGACCACCGCGCCCTTCTTGTTGCCCATGGCGTCGAAGGCCGCCTTCTGGACCTTGGCGTTGATGGTGGTGACGACGTCGCCGCCGCGCTTCTGCTCGCCGGTCAGCATGTCCAGGGTGTTGCGGAAGAACAGCCGGTCGTCCGTCCCGGAGAGGATGCCGTCCTCCAGGTTCTCCAGCTGGTTGGAGCCGTAGGCCTGGGAGGAGTAGCCGGTCACCGGGGCGTACATCGGGCCGTCGACCCAGGAGCGCTTGTACTTGTAGCGCAGGCCGTCGACGAAGTCCGACTTCGTGACCGGCTGGCCGCTGACGATGATGTTGCCGCGCGGGTGGGCGTAGCGGTCGTACAGCTGGCGCTTGTTGTTCTTGTTGGTGGCCCAGGAGTCGGCCTGGACGCCCTGCACCCAGTTGGTGCGCACCATCAGGGCCAGGATCAGGACGAGGCAGAAGATCGAGACCCGGCGGATCGGCTTGTTCATCGGGCGGGTCCTCCCTGGCCCTCGGTGGCGGCCGGGGCCGGTTCGGCCCCGGGCCGGCGGGCGCTGTCGCTGATCTTCAGCAGGATCGCGACCAGCGCCCAGTTGGCGACCACGGACGAACCGCCCTGGGCGAGGAACGGCATGGTCATACCGGTGAGCGGGATCAGCCCGGTGACACCGCCGGCCACGACGAACACCTGGATCGCCATCGCCGAGGAGAGGCCGACGGCGAACAGCTTGCCGAACGGGTCGCGGGCGGCGAGCGCGGTGCGCAGGCCGCGCTGCACCAGCAGCGCGTACAGCAGGAAGATCGCCATCAGGCCGGTCAGTCCGAGCTCCTCGCCGAAGGAGCCCAGGATGAAGTCGCTCTTGGCCGCGAAGGCGATCAGCCAGGAGCGGCCCTGGCCGAGGCCGGAGCCGGTGACCCCGCCCGAGCCGAGCGCCATCAGCGACTGGCCGATCTGCTCGGTGGCGCCCTTCGGCGGGTTCGCGCTGAAGGCGGCCATCGGGTCGAGCCAGGCGTCGATGCGGACCTTCACGTGGCTGGCGGTCGAGGCGACCGCGACCGCGCCGCCGACCGACATCAGCAGGCCGAACAGGATCCAGCTGGTCCGCTCGGTGGCGACGTAGAGCATCACCACGAACAGGCCGAAGAACAGGAAGGACGTGCCCAGGTCGTTCTCGAAGATCAGGATCAGCAGGCTGAGCAGCCAGATCACGACGATCGGGCCGAGGTCGCGGCCGCGCGGCAGGTACAGGCCCATGAACCGGCGGCTGGCCAGTGCCAGGGCGTCCCGCTTGACCATCAGGTAGCCGGCGAAGAACACCGTCAGGACGATCTTGGCGAACTCGCCCGGCTGGATGGAGAAGCTGCCCATCCGGATCCAGATCTTGGCGCCGAAGTCCTCCGCCCGGGACGGGAAGAAGGCCGGCGCGGCGAGCAGGACCAGGGCCACCACCATCGAGATGTAGGTGTAGCGCTGCAGCACCCGGTGGTCCTTCAGCAGCACCATCACCCCGATGAAGCCGGCGATCCCGAGGGCCGACCACATCAGCTGGTTCTCGGCCGCCGGGTAGTTGCCCCGGAGCAGCTTGCCCGCCTTGTCGAGCCGCCAGATCATCACCACCCCGAGCCCGTTCAGCAGGGTGGCGATCGGCAGCATCAGCGGGTCCGCGTACGGCGCGAAGCGGCGCACCAGCAGGTGCGCGACCACCGCCAGGGCGCCCATGCCGAGCCCGTAGCCGAGCATGCCGGTGGGCAGCTTGCCGTCCATCGCGAGGCCGACGTTGGCGTACGCGAGGACCGGCACCAGCACCGCGAAGACCAGCAGGGCCAGCTCGGTGTTGCGCCGGTTGGGCGTCTCCTGCGGGGAGATCGTGGTGTTGCCCCGGCGGCGGGGGACGGCACGTTCAGCCGCCCGGCGCCGGCCGGACCGGGTGGTTTCTTCGCTCAGGTCGTAGCTGCTCACGTGGTGACCGCTCCCTGACGGCCGGCAAGCCCGCTCGGGGCGGACCTATGTCGGATCACGGACGTCACTGCTTCGGGCAGGAGTTGGCCCGGCTGAGTTCGTCATCGGTCAGCGGAGCCTGGTCGCCCTGCGCGCCGGCCACCGGAGGGGTGGTGCTCGGCGCCGGGGCGGGTGCCCCCGGAGCGGTCGGCGCAGGCGTGCCCGAGGGCGAGGTGGTCGGTGTCGCCGCGGCCGGGCCGCGGTTCTTCTCGGTCGGGGTGGGCGTGGTGGCCAGGTAGGCGGCCTGCGCCGCCTGGGTGGCCGGCGGTGCGGCCGGGGCGGTCGCCCTCGCCGCCCGCTGGCAGAGCTGGACCCAGCCGTCGAGCTCGTTGACCGTGGACTGGGCGTCCTTCATGCTGCCGACCGAGATGGTCTTCTTCACGTGGACCTGCTGGTCCTCGGGCAGCCACTTCAGCTGGATCTTGCTGTACGAGGAGTGCACCGAGGACAGGCTCAGACCGGCCAGGTTCTGGTTGATGCCCTGGTAGATCGCGACGTGGTCGTCCTGGGTGCCGACGTAGTACTGGTCCTGGGTCCACCGGTAGCCGAACCAGCCGGCGCCGCCGAGCAGGCCGAGCGTGACCAGGACGGCCAGCGAGACGGTCAGGCCCTTGCGCTTGCGCTTCGCGGGCCGGTCCTCGTCGAAGTCCTCGGTGCCGTACACCGAGGGCTCGCCGGAGCCGTACTCGCCCTCGTACCCCTCGGCGGGGCCGAAGCCGCCGTGCGCGGCGCCGTAGCCCTCCTGGTAGCCCTCGGCCGGGCCGAAGGCGCCCTGCGGGCCGCGGCCGAGGCCGGCGGCGCGGCCGGCCGGGGTGTCCGCGATCGAGCGGTCGGCGGCGGCCGAGGACGGCGGGGCGTCGGCGACCGCGCCGACCACCACCGGGACGTCGTTGAACTGGCCGCTCATGGTGTCCGTGGCGCCGACGTCGATGACGTCCGCCACGATGCAGGTGATGTTGTCCGGACCGCCGCCGCGCAGCGCGAGCTGGATCAGCTCCTGCACGGTCTGCTCGGGCGAGTAGTAGCTGCCGAGGGTGTCCTGGAGGGTCTGGTGGCTGACCGGGCCGGAGAGGCCGTCGGAGCAGATCAGGTAGCGGTCGCCGGCCCGGACCTCGCGGATCGACAGGTCGGGCTCGACCTGGCCGCGGCCGTCCAGCGCCCGCATCAGCAGCGAGCGCTGCGGGTGGGTCTCGGCCTCCTCGGGCGTGATCCGGCCCTCGTCGACCAGGCGCTGCACCCAGGTGTGGTCCTGGGTGATCTGCACCAGGGAGCCGTCGCGCAGCAGGTAGGCGCGGGAGTCGCCGACGTGCACCAGGCCCATCCGCTGACCCGTCCACAGCATGGCGGTCAGGGTGCAGCCCATGCCCTCCAGCTGCGGGTCCTCCTCGACCATCAGCCGGAGCCGGTCGTTGGCGCCCTGGACGGCGTCGCCCAGCAGGGTCAGCAGGTCGGCGCCCGGCACGTCCTCGTCCAGCCGGACGATCGAGCCGAGCACCTCGGAGGACGCGACCTCGCCGGCCGCGGCACCGCCCATGCCGTCGGCCACGGCCAGCAGCCGCGGCCCGGCGTAGCCGGAGTCCTCGTTCCCCTCCCGGATCAGTCCCTTGTGGGAGCCGGCGGCGAAGCGCAGCACCAGGGTCATGCGACCTGTGCCCCCCTCTGGGTCATGGACGGGATGCTGTCCCTCATGCGCCAACTACTTCCGCAGTTCGATGACGGTCCTGCCGATACGGATCGGCATGCCCGGCTGGAGCGGGGTGGGCGCGGTCAGGCGCTGCCGGTCCAGATAGGTGCCGTTGGTGGAGCCTAGATCCTCGACCGTCCACTGCCCAGTCTGATCCGGATAGATCCTGGCATGCCGGGAGGACGCGTAGTCGTCGTCCAGCACGATGGTGGAGTCGTGCGCGCGGCCGAGCGTGATGGTCTGGCCCTGGAGCGCCACCGTGGTGCCGGCCAGCGAGCCCTGCACCACGACGAGCTGGGTCGGGCCGCCGCGACGGCGCCCCCCGCCGCCCTGGGTCTGGCCCGCCGCGGGGCCGGCCTGGGCCGGTGCCGCGGCACGCGCGACGGTGGCGGCGGTCGCGGTGGCGGCGCCGCCGGCGGCCGTGGTGTTCGTGCCGCGACGGGAGGACCGCGGGTTCACCTTGGTGCCGAACAGGTCGCTGCGGATCACCTGGATCGCGACGATGACGAACAGCCACAGCACGGCCAGGAAGCCCAGCCGCATGACCGTGAGGGTCAGTTCTGACATGGCCGTCCCGCCAGTCGGTGAGCGAGGCGCGCGAACAATTCGGACACTACCCTTCGACCTGCCGGTAGACGATGGTGGTGGAGCCCACGACGATTCGAGAGCCGTCGCGGAGCGTAGCGCGCTGGGTGTGCTGTCCGTCCACCACGATGCCGTTGGTGGACCCCAGGTCGAGCACCATCGAGGGCGTGCCGGGCCGGATCTCGGCGTGCTTGCGGGAGACCCCGGGGTCGTCGATCCGCACGTCCGCCTCGGTCGACCGGCCGAGCACGCAGGCCGAGCCGGTGATCTGGTGCCGGGCGCCGTTCACCTCGACCCAGCGGCGCATCCCGGCGCCGCCGTGGCCCGCGCCGGGGAAGGCCCGGACGTTGCCGCCGGCGGGCGCGGGCGGGCCGGGGGGCATCGCGGGGGGCGCGGCCGGCGGCGGGGGCGCGCTGTACTGGCCGGCGCCGGGCTGCTGCCACGGTGCGCCGGGGGCGGGAGCGGCCGGCGGACGGTCGTAGCCCGGCTGCGGCGGCGCGTACTGCTGCTGCGGGGGCTCCTCGGCCGCGAGGGTGCGGCTGCGCACCCGGTACAGCCCGGTGTCCAGGTCGTCGGCCTTCTCCAGGTTCACCTGGAGCGGACCCATGAACGTGTACCGCTGGGCCTCCGCGTACTCGCGGACCATGCCGGCCAGCTCGGTGCCGAGCTGCCCGGAGTAGGGGCTGAGCCGCTCGTGGTCGTGCGGGCTCAGCTCGACGATGAAGTCGTTCGGCACGACGGTGCGGTCGCGGTTCCAGATGCTCGCGTTGTTGTCGCACTCGCGCTGCAGCGCTCCGGCGATCTCCACGGGCTGGACCTCGGACTTGAACACCTTGGCGAAGGTGCCATTGACGAGACCCTCGAGCCGCTGCTCGAACTTCTTCAGCACTCCCATGGGGCACCCCCTTCCAGGGTTCGTTCGCCTGCCTGCCGGCCGGATCCCGCCCGGGACCCGGTCGCGCCTCCTACTTGCGGTACTTCCGTACTGATCGTATCCACGCCGGGCCCTTCCGTACGGTTCCCGGACCGTGTGGTGCCCGGGGGTGGGCTCGGACACACAGGGTGACGCATTTCGGGTACGGCACGCCAGGTGCGCCCGCCGGATCGCCCTTCCGGAAGTCGTACGGGCGTTCGTCGGGCATGGGTTCGAGTGTCGCCGGGGTCTCCGGACAACGGATTCGGAGCAGCCCCCCAGGTCGTGCTAATGTTTTCCATGTCGGAAGGGCCGCCCGAAAGGGAGGCCGGTCCAAGGAAGTGCGAAGTACCGATGGTACCGAGCACCCCGGAAGATCGGTCGGCAACGAGGACAACACCCATGCGCGGGTGGCGGAATAGGCAGACGCGCTGGATTCAGGTTCCAGTGCCCGAAAGGGCGTGGGGGTTCAACTCCCCCCTCGCGCACAGCGAAGCCCCGCAGATCTACGGATCTGCGGGGCTTTTTTGTCGTCTGCCCCTCCCCGACGGCGGCCGGCACCGGTGCCTCCGCCGGGCCGGGGCGGATCAGCCGCGGTTGGCCGGGAGTTCGGCGCGGACCTCGAAGCCGCCGTCCGGGGTCGGTCCGGCGGTGAGGGTGCCGCCCAGCAGCTGGGCGCGCTCGCGCAGGCCGACGAGACCGTGGCCGCCACCCGGCAGCGTCTCGGTGGGGTGCACCGGCGGCGCGTCGTTGCGGACCTCGACCCGCAGCCGGCGGCCCTTCGCCCGGACCCGCACGTGCACCGCCGCCTCCGGGGCGTACTTGGTGATGTTGGTGAGCGCCTCCTGGACGGTGCGGTAGGCGGCCCGTTCGACCGCCTCCGGCCATGGTCGGTCGCCGGGGACCAGCTCGGAGTCGGCGGTCAGGCCGCTCTCCTCGATCAGCCGGGGCAGGTCGGCCAGCCGGGGCTGCGGGGCGAGTGGGGCGTCCGGCAGCCCGCCGGTGCCGCGTAGTACCCCGACCATCTGGCGCAGCTCGTCCAGGGTCCGCACGGACAGCTCGCGGATGGTGCGGGCGGCGGTCACGGCCGCCGGGTCGGGGCTGCTCACCTGGAGCGCTCCGGCCTGGATGCTGATCAGGCTGACCTGGTGCGAGACCACGTCGTGCATCTCCCGGGCCAGCCGGCCGCGCTCGCTGATCAGCACCCGCTCGGCCAGCAGCCGGCTCTCCCGCTCCTGGCCGCGGGTCAGCTCGTCCAGGCGGGCGGCCAGCTCCCGCCGGGTGCGGGCGAGCAGACCGGTGGCGGCCGGGCCGGCCGCCAGCATCACGGCCTGGATGGCGTCCAGCGCGGTGGCGCGGCTGAGGTCGAGGACGCCCTCGGGCAGCGGCCAGTGGAAGAACTCGACCAGGGCGAACAGGACGCCGCAGGGGATCACGATCCGGGGGCGGGGGCGCTCGGCGGCCACCGAGTAGACGGCCGTGATCGGGGCCAGCCAGATCTCGTCCACGAAGCTGCCCGGCATGGTGAGCAGCAGCACGGTCACCGGGAAGCGCCGGCGCCAGAACAGGGCGACGGCGGCCAGCGTGGACAGCGCCACCTGCCACCAGGCGGCCTCCCGGGCCACCAGGGCGGCGTCCAGCAGGGAGTAGAGGACGGGCAGCAGCAGCATCAGCCAGGGGGCGGTGCACCAGGCCGGCAGCCGTCTGGACGGCAGTTGGTCGGCGGTCGTCATGCCCCGTCGCCGGGCTTGGGCCGGACCAGCCCGGCCCGGTGGGCCAGGACGGCGGCCTGGACCCGGTTGGCGGCGCCGAGCTTGCCGAGGATCGCGCTGATGTGGTCCTTGACCGTGCCGGTGCCGAGGAAGAGCCGGTCGGCGATCTCGGCGTTGGACAGGCCCTCGCCGAGCAGCGCGAGCACGTCGAGCTCGCGGCCGGTGAGGGTGCGGGCGAGCGCGGTGGCCTCGGCGTCCGGGCCGCCGCCGTCCACGTAGCCGCCGATCACGGTGCGGGTGACGGTCGGGGAGAGGATGTTGCCGCCGGCCGCGAGCACCCGGACGGCGTGCACCAGCTGCTCGGGGGCGGTGTCCTTGAGCAGGAACCCGGCCGCGCCGGCCCGCAGCGCGGTGCCGATGTACTCGTCGGTGTCGAAGGTGGTGAGCATCGCCACGGCGGGCGGTTCGGGCAGGGCGCGCAGGCGGCGCAGCACCGAGATGCCGTCGAGGTCGGGCATCCGGATGTCGAGCAGCACCACGTGCGGGCGAAGCCGCTGGACGTGTTCCTCGGCCTGTCCGCCGGAGCAGTCGCCGACCACCTCCAGGTCGTCGGCGGAGCCGACGATCAGGCCCAGGCCGGAGCGGACCAGGATCTCGTCGTCGACGATCAGCACGCGGGTGGTGGTGATGGTGCCTCCTCGGTTCGGGCGGCCGGGTCGGGGCGGTCCGCGTGGGTCGTTTCGAGAGTAGGGGTTGTGCGAGTGGGGTGCCGAACGCCGGGGGCTGATCACCCCCGCCGTTCGGCGGGGGTGGGAATCCGCTACCCGGTTCACGCAATTCTCAGGTTCGGTGGGGAAACATGGAGTTGGCTGACCCTTTTCCGGCCGCATCCTCCAATCGGGCGGTCGGCCGGGTGAGGTCGCCGGTCAGTCCGTCGGGCCCGAGCGGGCGCCCGACGCCGGGCCGTTTGCGGATGCGCCCCACCATCTGATCGTTTGGAATTGAGCTGTGTCGTCCACTGTGAAGTCGGAGCCGTCCGCCACGTCCCACGGACCCCGGCCCGGCGACGTGCTGAACCGCTGGCGTCCGAGGGCCGCCGCGGCCTCCGTCTGGTACCTGCGGCTGATCGCGCTGCTGAACGTGGCGACGGTGCTCCTGGTGCCCTTCCGCGACCAGGTCTACGAGCACAACGAGGGCGAGTACTTCACCCCGTACCTGATGACCGCGGGCCTGGCCAGCGCGGTGCTGTCGGTGTTCCTCGCGATCGCGATGCGGCGGCGCAAGCGGGCCGCGTGGATCTTCAACACGGCGCTCGGCGGGATGTTCGCGCTGCTGTACCTGGCGGCCATGCTGGTGCCGGACGAGCGCTTCGACTCCCACCCGCTCAACTACATCTCCACCGTCCTGACCTGCCTGTTCGTGCTGGCGCTGCTGATCGGGCGCAAGGAGTTCACGTCCAAGGGCGACAGCTCCAACCCGAAGACCGCGGCGGCCACCTTCGTCGCCGGGCTGGCGTTCGGCGGCGGGGTGGGCGCGCTGCTGGTCTGGCTGACCAACGAGCTGTCCGGCGCCGGCTTCTGGGACCTGTTCCGCTACTCGGTCGGCCGGATGATCACGATCACCCCGTCCGAGCACCTGCGCTCGGTGATCGCCGCGCCGACCTGGGTGAACGCCGCGATCAACGCGATGGGCGCGGTGCTCTTCCTGCTGGTGCTGTACGTGGCCTTCCGCAGCCCGCGCGGCAAGGAACTGCTCACCGCCGAGGACGAGGCGCAGCTGCGCGGTCTGCTGGACAAGCAGGGCGAGCGGGACTCGCTCGGCTACTTCGCGCTGCGCCGGGACAAGGCGGTGGTCTTCTCCCCCAGCGGCAAGGCGGCGGTCACCTACCGGGTGATCGGCGGCGTCTCGCTCGCCTCGGGCGACCCGATCGGCGACCCGGAGGCCTGGCCGGGCGCGATCGACGCCTGGCTGTCCGAGGCCCGTGAGCACGCCTGGGCGCCGGCCGTGATGGGCGCCTCCGAGGAGGCCGGGGTGATCTACGCCCGGCACGGGCTGGACGCGCTGGAGCTGGGCGACGAGGCGATCGTCGAGCTGGACGAGTTCTCGCTGGACGGCCGCGCGATGCGGGTGGTCCGGCAGGCCTACAACCGGGTCAAGCGGGCCGGGTACACGGTGCGGATCCGCCGCCACGAGGACATCTCGGAGGAGGAGATGGCCGAGCTGGTGGCCAAGGCCGACGAGTGGCGCGACGGGGCCACCGAGCGCGGCTTCTCGATGGCCCTCGGCCGGCTCGGGGACCCGGGCGACGGCCGCTGCGTGATGCTGGAGTGCCACGACGGCGAGGGCGAGCTCAAGGCGCTGCTCAGCTTCGTGCCGTGGGGCCCGGACGGGCTCTCGCTGGACCTGATGCGCCGGGCCCGGGACACCGAGAACGGCCTGATGGAGTTCATGGTCATCGAGCTGCTGCAGCGCGCCGAGGAG
Source organism: Kitasatospora sp. NPDC058063 (assembly GCF_042885395.1). NCBI lineage: Bacteria > Bacillati > Actinomycetota > Actinomycetes > Kitasatosporales > Streptomycetaceae > Kitasatospora > Kitasatospora sp. NPDC058063. The sequence continues at coordinate 221,409 of NZ_JBHVSD010000001.1, read as the reverse complement.
GTCGGGCTGAAGCGGGTCTCGCTGAACTTCGCGATGTTCCGCTCGGTCTTCGAACGCGGTTCGCGCCTCGGCGCCGGCCCGGTGCTGCGGCTGTGGCGTTCGGTCCTGGGATTCTTCTCGCGCTGGTGGCAGATCGAGTCGCTGTACCGCGCCAATGCCAAGTACCGGCCGATCTGGGAACCGCGCTACCTGCTCTTCGAGAAGAGCAGCGAGATTCCGCGGATCGGCATCGCGAGCGCGCGCGCCGAGGGTTTCATCGTCGCGCCGAGCCTGCCCGCCCTGTTCCGCCGCCGGCACGCCCGGGCCGCCGTGGTGGCGCCCCGGCTCCCGGTCGCGGCCCGGGACGGGAAGGGGTAGCCCTCCGTCGGGGGGCGGAGGGGGCCGGTCGGTCGAAATGGGGGGCCGATGGGGGGATTGCCTCCCCCCAGAGGATGACCCCGCTCCACATCTGTGCCGATGTGGCTTTGTTAAGAGGCTTCTAATGTTGGAGTAGTCGAGAGTTCGGGGATTCGGAGAAAGCTGTGATTCACAGGACCCACGCGGGGGGCGTGCGAAAGGGGCCGCTGGCAATCGCCGGATCGGCCGCTGTCGCCGAGTGGGGAACGTTGTTCGCGACGGTCCGGGACGCGGTGGTGCGAAAGAAGTTCGCCGCCGTTCCGCTGGCCACCGTCGCGACGTTTCTGATCCTGCTGTTCAGCATCGTCCAGCACCTGCCGGGCGGAGAGCGTTTCGTCAACAACATCGGGGTGGTGCGGGCGGCGCTGCCGCTGGACGTCTCGCTGCTGCGGACCCCGCTCTCGCTGTACGTGCCGGCGCTGGACCTTCCGGTCTGGGGGGCGCTGGCCCAGGTCTTCGTGGTCTTCGCGATCGCCGAGATCGTGCTCGGCCGGCGGATGACCCTGGTGGTCGCCTACACCTGCACCCTGGCGGGCACGCTGTTCGCCCGGGTCGGCGTGGCGATCGGGCCGCACCACCTGTTCGGCTTCCCGAAGTGGGTCGCCTACGTGCGGGACACCGGGCCCTCGGCCGCGGTGGTGGCGCTGGCGATCTGCATCGCGTTCCGCTGCCGGGCCTGGTTCACCGGCGGCCTGGTGGTGGCGGTGATGATCGGCGAGGCGGTGGTGCTGCCGAACCTGGCCGGCCTGGAGCACGTGGTCGCGGTGATCACCGCGCTGCTGATCGCCGTCTCGGTCGAGGTCTTCGGGGACTTCTGGCCGAGGGTGCTGGCCGGGGTCGGCGCCGCCGCCTCGGTGGCCGCGGCCGCCTCGCGGGAGGTCGCGGTGGAGGCCCGGCGGCGCCGCTCGGCGGGCGCCGTCATCCCCTGACGGGTGCCGACGACGTTCCACCGGCCGCGTACGGGTGCCCGTACGCGGCCGTTCGGCGTCCGGCGGCCGTCGGCGCGGCCGTCAGGCGTGCGGGAGCGGGAGCTCGAACCAGACGACCTTGCCCACCGCCTTGCGGGCGGTGCCCCAGCGTTCGGCGAGCTTGGTGACCAGGGTGAGGCCGCGACCGGTCTCGCCGAGCTGCTCGGCCGGCTCCAGCGAGGGCAGGTTGTGGTTGTCGTCGCTGACCTCGACGAGCAGTTTGTCCACCCGGATCAGCTGGAGCTTCACGGTGTCCCGGGCGACCCGGACGGCGTTCGTCACCAGTTCGCTGACCAGCAGTTCGGTGGTGTCGCTGAGCGCCTCCAGGTGCCAGCCGGCCAGTTGCTCGCGCACCAGCGAGCGGGCCCGGCCGACCTCGCGGTGGTCCACGGTGAGGTCCCAGGTGGCCACCTCGGACGGGGCGACCCCGTCGAAGCGGGCCACCAGCAGGGCGACGTCGTCCTTGCGGTCGTCCGAGTGCAGCCGTCGCAGCACCTCGTCGCAGGCCTGCTCGGGGCTCTGCCGGGGGTCGATCAGGTTGCCGCAGAGCGCGGCCAGGCCGGCCCCTATGTCCCCGCCCCGGACCTCGACCAGGCCGTCGGTGCAGAGCACCAGCATCGAGCCGTCCGAGACGTCGATGGTCTTGGCGACGAACGGCACCCCGCCGACGCCGATCGGCGCGCCGGCCGGGATCTCCAGCAGCTCGCCGCTGCCGTCCGGGTGCACCAGGACCGGCGGGACGTGGCCGGCGCTGGCCAGCTCGCAGGTCCGGTTGATCGGGTCGTAGACCGCGTACAGGCAGGTCGCGAGGTGGTCGTCGCCGAGCTTGTGGGCCAGGTTGTCCAGGTGGCGCAGCAGCTGGCCGGGCGGCAGGTCCAGGGCGGCGAGGGTCTGCATGGCGGTGCGGAAGCGGCCCATCGCGGCCGCCGAGTGCAGGCCGTGGCCCATCACGTCGCCGACCACCAGGGCGACCCGGCTGCCGGGCAGCTGGATCGCGTCGAACCAGTCGCCGCCGACCTCGGCCTTGGGATCGCCGGGCAGGTAGCGGTGGGCGATCTGCACGCCGGGGATCTGCGGCGGGCGGGTCGGGATCATCGAGCGCTGCAGGGTGGTGGCGACCCGCGCCTCGGCGCGGTGCAGCCGGGCGTTGTCCAGCGACAGCGCGGCGCGGGCGGCCAGCTCCTTGAAGGTCGCGGCGTCGCCCTCGTCGAAGGGGGCGCGGTCCGGCAGCCGCAGCAGCTTGAGGATGCCGAGCACGGTGCCGCGGGCGGAGAGCGGGACGACCAGCATCGAGCGGCCGGTGACCACCGGGGCCAACTGGGCGCCGCCGAGCGCGATCGCGTAGTCGACCGCCACGTCCGGGCTGACCACCGGGACCAGCACCGGCTGGTTCAGCTGCAGGGCCATCCCGGGCGGGGTGCGGCGGGGCATGCTGACCAGCGAGCCCTCGGAGAGCACGTGGTCCCAGGCGCCGCCGGTCTCGTTGTAGACCAGGGCGACCCGGCGCAGCATGGTGTCGTCGTCCGGGCGGGCGGCGGGCAGCTCGGAGTCCGAGATCAGCCCGTCCACCAGGTCCACGCAGGCGAAGTCGGCGATCCGGGGGACCAGCACCTGGCACAGCTCGTGGGCGGTGAAGCCGAGGTCCAGCGTGGTGCCGACCTTGCCGCCGACCTCGTTCAGCAGGGCCAGCTGTTCGCCGGCCTGCCCGTTGGTGAGGAAGGGGCCGAGCCGTCCGGCGGGCGGGCCCTCCCCGGCCGCGGGCGCGGGGACCGGGACGGTGGCGGGCGGGGCCTGGCCGGGGTGCGGCAACGGGTGGCCGTTGGCGGGAGGTTCGACGGCGGTGTGCTCGATGGCGGGGGCTCCTGCGGTGGGCGGGGGTGCCTCCCGGCCGGCGGCGGGGGGAGGGACGGGCGTGCCGCCGCCCGCCGCGGCGCCCGCGACGGCGGCCACCGGCCGGACGGCGGAGGGGACGGCGGCCGGGGCGGCGGGGCGTTCGGCGGCCTCGCGCTGGACGGGCAGCGGGCCGGGCGGCCGGCGGCCGGGCGCGCCCTGTTCGGGCTGCGGCGGCGGGCCGACCCGGGCGGCGCGCTGCTGGGGCGTCGGGTAGCGGCGGCCGAGGCCGGCGGCCGCGTGCGCCGTACCGGTCTGCGCGTCGGCGGGCAGCACCGGCAGCACGGTGGCCGGGTCCAGCCGCAGGGCGGGCAGTCCGCCCCGGTCCAGCGCGGCCAGCAGCGCCGCGCGGTGGCCGGCGGGCAGCAGCCGGGCCAGTGGCTCGGGCACCGGCCGGGCGGCCGGGGTGAGCGCCGCGGTCAGGGTGTGGAAGCCGCCCCGGGCGCCGGGCGCGGCGGCGAAGGGGAGCAGCCGCTCGCCGAGCGCGAGCCGCGGCCCGGTGGAGCGCAGCGGGCGGGCGTCGGCGGCCAGCGCCAGCAGTCCGCCGGCCGGGCCGGGCAGCGGGTAGGCCCACCAGAGCACGTCGCGCTGGTGCTCCTCGCGGTCGGTGACGGTCAGCCGGCCGGCCCAGGGGCGGCCGTCGGTGGTCCGCTCGGCGAGGGTGTCGAACGCGTCGCAGGGGCGGCGGACGGAGCAGCGTTCGCGCGCCCGGGGTTCCAGGGCGGGCAGCAGGCCGGAGGCCGGGCGGTCGTGGGCGACCTCGGCGCGGTGGCCGAAGAGTTCCTCGGCGGCCCGGCCCCACTGGGCGATCCGGCCGGACCGGTCGACCAGGACGGGGACGAGCCGGACCAGGGCGGCCACACCCGTCGGGTGGTCGCCCGGCGCGGTTCCGTCGCCCGCCGGCCGCGGTGTGGAGTTGGACTCGGCCACCATGGATTCGCTCTGCTCCCGCCTGGCCGCCGCGCCCGGGGGCGGCCGTCGCTCCGGAGGAAGGCACGCTGTGCGGATACCAGCGAAGCACGGACCGGGCCGGGCTCGACACCGAAACGGGGAGATTCCTCAGGATCGGTTGCGTGTCGTGTGCCGCACGCCGGTTCGTGCCTCCGGTTCACCCGGACGGGGCCCGCGACCACGGCGGTAGGGTGGCAGGCCGGACCGCCCGTACGGGTGGTCCGCAGGACGCAGCCGGCCGGACGAGACAGAGGCGACAAGTGAGCGCGCAGAGCCCCGCCCGCTGGACGGACCCGGAGCAGCAGGCACTGGAGGAGCGGGTCGCCGCCGCCGAGCTCGCCTGGCTCAGCATGGACGTGGACGTCCAGACGCTGCGGGTCGAGATCGACAACTTCGCGCTGATCCACCACCAGCTGCTCGGCCCGCTGTACGCCCGGCTGGACGAACTGGACGCGCTGGTCGCCGAGGCCGTCGCGGCCCGCACCGGCCGGCCGGAGGACCTGCGCCGGGCCGCCGAGGCGCGGCAGCAGGTCGAGGACCTGCCGGACCTGGACGCGCTCTTCGACTCGGTACGGGAGCAGTCCGGCCAGGACGGGGAGGCGGCCCCGCCGCCCGCCGCACCGGAGCGGGTGCGGCCCGGCAAGGACGCCCAGCGGATCTACCGCGAGCTGGTCCGCCGCGCCCACCCCGACCTGACCACCGACCCGGCCGAGCAGCAGCGCCGGGCCGCCTTCCTGGCCCGGGTCAACGAGGCCTACGCGTACGGCGACGCGACCGCTCTGGGGGCCCTGGCCGCCGAGTGGTCCACCGCGCCGCAGGCCGCGCCCGCCGTCGACGCGCCCGACCGCGCGGACTGGCTGCGCCGCCGGCTGGACTGGCTGACCGCCAAGATCACCGAGACCGCCACCGAGCAGGTCCGGCTGGAGCAGACCCCGATGGGCCAGCTGCTCGCCCTGGCCCCGCAGGACCCGGACCGCCTGCTGGAGCAGCTCGCCGAGGAACTGCTGGCCAAGGCCGCCGAACGGCGGACCGAGCTGGAACGGCTGCTCGGCGGCCCGGCTCCGGCGGACGGTACGGCCTCCGGCGGCCGGGGTACGGCGCCGGTGGGCGACAATGACACGCATCCCCGCGAATCCCAGGAGAGCCACACGATGTTCCCGCAGATCCCCTCCGCCGACGCCGCCGCCGTGCCCGCCGACGCCGCCCTGCTGGACGTGCGCGAGCAGGACGAGTGGGACGCCGGCCACGTCGACGGCGCGCTGCACATCCCGATCGGCGAGGTGATCGCCCGCCTCGGCGAGCTGCCGGAGGAGAAGCTGTACGTGCTCTGCCGGGTCGGCGGCCGCTCCGCGCAGGTCGTCCAGTACCTGGTCCAGCAGGGCCGGGACGCGGTGAACGTGGACGGCGGGATGCACGCCTGGCAGGGTGCGGGCCGTCCGATGGTGAGCAGCACCGGCCAGGAGGCCTTCGTCCTCTGACGGCCCGGCACCCGCGGCCCGTGCCGTGCGGCAGGATGGGCGCGCGCGAGCGCGCCGGCACCGGGCCGGTGGCGCCCGCCGACCGGTCGGGGGAGGCCATGACCGAGACGACGGACCGGCCGGCTGCCGGGAGGACCTGGTCCAGGCCCGCGCAGCTGCTCCTCGGCTTCGCCGGGTCGGTGCTGGCCGGCGGCACCGGGCTGTTCCTCGCCGCGGTGTTCCTGCACGTCGCGCCCGCCAACTCGGTGTCCCGGCAGTACCGGGACGAGGTCGACGGCGTGGTGTACCCGGAGTTCGAGCAGAACTGGAAGCTGTTCGCGCCCAACCCGCTCCAGCAGAACGTGAGCGTGGACGCCCGGATCCGCACCGCCGCGCCCGACGGGTCCACCCGCACCCACGACTGGATCGGGCTGACCGCCCAGGACGTCGCCGCGATACGGGGCAACCCGGCGCCCAGCCACGTCGAGCAGAACCTGCTGCGCCGGGCCTGGGACTTCTACGACGGCTCGCACAACCCGCAGGACGAGAGCCCGGCCTCCCCGCGCGGCAGGCTCGCCGAGCAGTACCTCGAGCGGATCGCCCTGCAGCGGATCGGCCGGGAGGCGGACGGCGGGCGGGTCGTGGAGATCCAGTTCCGGTCGACCGCGGCCACCGTCCCGCCGCCGTCCTGGAGCGGCGAGCCCGCGCCGGCGGCGCCCCGGGTGCGGGAGCTGCCGTGGTGGCCGGTGACGGACGAGGACTACCGGGGGCTGCTCGGATGAACGAGGCGACGGTGCGGGCCGCCGCACCGGGCGGGGCGGGGCCGGACGGCGGGGTGCCCCGGCAGACCGGGGCCGGCCGGCCGGTGGAGTCCGGGGCGGCGGGGCCGGCACGCGGGCCGCGGGCACCGCTCGGGCGGGCCGCGGAGGCGTTCACCGGACGGGCGCTCGGCCGCCACCAGGCGGCGGTGGTGCGGATCGGCTTCGGGCTGGTCTGGCTGGCCCACCTGCTGCGCGAGTGGCCGCACCGGCGGGTGCTGTACGGCGACCTCTCCCCCTGGTCGGCGGAGCTGGCCGAACGGCTGCTGGCCGACAACGGGGCGTTCACCGTGCTGCCCTGGTTCGGCGGCCGGCTCTGGTTCGAGCTGGTCTACCACCTGGCCGTGCTGGCCGCCCTGGCCGTGCTGCTGGGCTGGCGGACCAGGGCGAGCACGGTGGTGTTCCTGGTCACCGTGCTGTCCCTGCAGAACCGCGACGTCTTCCTCGGCGACGGCGGTGACAACGTCGTCCACCTGATGGCGGTCTACCTGGTCTTCACCCGCTGCGCCGAGGTCTGGTCGCTGGACGCCCGGCGCCGAGGCCCCGGGCGGACCGGGGTGGTGCTCTGGGCGGTGCTCGGAGCCGTCCTGGCGGCCTGTCAGTTCGGCGGCTTCGCCGGGGACACCCTGACCTGGACCGACCGGGCCTTCCCGTACCTCGGCTGGTCGCCGTTGTTCTGGGCGCTCTGGACGGCGGCCGGGCTCTGGTGGACGCTCGGCCGGCTGCGGCCGGACGGCGAGCCGCGGGCGGTGCTCGACGCGCTGGCGAACATGGCGCACAACTGCGCGATGCTGGTGATCGCCGTCGAGGTGGTGCTGATCTACGCCACGGCCGGCTGGTACAAGGTGCAGGGCACGCGCTGGCAGGACGGCACCGCGCTGTACTACCCGCTGCACCTGGACTACTTCACGCCCTGGCCGGGGCTGTCCGCGCTGGTCGGCTCGGCGCTGCTGCCGGTCTTCCTGATCTCCTACGGCACCGTGATCCTCCAGGTGGCGTTCCCGTTCACGCTGCTCAACCGGCGGGTCAAGAACGGCCTGCTGGCCGTCATGATGCTGGAGCACGCGGGGATCGCGGTCGTGCTCGGGCTGCCGGTCTTCTCGCTCGCGATGATCGCGGCGGACGCGGTGTTCCTGCCGACCGGGGCACTGCTGTGGGCGGCGGCGCGGCTGAGCCGGATCCGGCGGAGGTATCCGGCCTAGGATGTCGCTATGTCCTGGTTCGCCGCACTTCGTGACACCGCGCGGACCGGGCTCACCCTGGACCGGGCGCTCACCGACCCCAAGCGGGCGGTGCGCGGGGCCGTCGCGGTGGCGCTGGTGCTCTTCCCCACCCTCGCGCTCGGCGGGGTCGCGCTCGCCACCTCGGCCGCGATGGGCGCGTTCATCGCCGGCTCGGCCACCTTCCAGCGCAGCTTCCGGCCCCGGGCCAGCCTCGCCGTCGCCGCCGGCGCCGGACTCGGCATCAGCACCTTCCTCGGCTACCTGGCCGCCGGCGTCCCCGGGCTGTTCCCGGTGCTGCTCGCGGTGTGGGCCTTCGGCGCAGGACTGGCCTGGGCGATCGGGCCCACCGCCGGAGTGGTCGCCACCAACACCGTCTCGGTGATGCTGATCGTCGTACAACTCCCGGTCAGCACGGTCACCGCGCTCGGCCACGGGCTCGTCGCCGCCCTGGGCGGAGTCGCCCAGGCCACCGTCATCACCGTCTGGCCGATCGGCAGCTGGACCGCCCAACGGGAGGCCCTCGCCGACACCTACGCCGAACTCGCCGACTACGCCCGCCGGTTGCGACAGGACCCGACCGCGCACGTCGACCCGGAGCCGTTCATGACGGCCCGCCACGCCGCCGCCCTCACCCCCTGGCAGGACCGCCACCGGCCACCCGAGCTGCGCGGACTGCGCGGCACCGCCGAGCGCATCCGGCCCACCCTCGCCGCACTCGCCGACCCCAAGGTGGGCGCCCCCGAGGAAGGGCCGGGACGGGACCGGGCCCGGGAAGTGCTGGCCGCCGCCGCCGAGGTCATGGACGCCCTCGCCCGGGCGATCCGCACCGGCGACCCCGTCCGGCTCCCCCGCTCCGCGCCCTCGCTCACCCTGGTCGGCTCCGACGACGGGCCGCGGCTCCAGGGCGCGGCCCGGCGCTCCGCCCGGCGGCTCGGCGGGCTGCTGCGGAAGGCCGCGGACACCCTGGACCGCAACGACGAGGACACCATCACCACCCCCGTCGTCGGGGCCGGCGGGGCGCTGCGCAAGCCCACCATCGCCCGGATGCTGCCGGTCGCGGCACGGGCCGTGCGGCGGCAGCTGCACCCGCGCTCGGCGATCTTCCAGCACGCCGTCCGGCTCGCCGGCGTGGTCACCGTCGCCTACCTGCTGGCCCGGCTCGCCGGATTCCACCACGGGTACTGGGCGCCGATGACCGCCGCGATGGTGATGCGGCCGGACTTCGCCCAGACCTACAGCCGGGGCGTCGCCCGGCTGGCCGGAACGGTGGTCGGGGTCGCCGTCTCGACGCTCGTGGTGCAGCTCGCCCACCCCGGGCAATGGGTGCTGGCCGCGCTGGCGGTGCTCTGCATCGGCGGGTCGTACCTGGCGTTCCGCACCGGGTACGCGCTCACCACGGTCGGGATCTCCACGTACGTGGTGTTCCTGCTCGGACTGCAGGAGGGCAACCCGCTGGTGACGGCCGTCGAACGGGTCGGGCTCACCCTGCTCGGCGGATCGATCGCACTCGTCACGTACGCGCTCTTCCCGACCTGGCAGACCGCCCGGCTCGGCGAACGGCTCGCCGAATGGCTGGCGGCCGCCGGACGGTACGCGGCGGCGGTGATCGCCTGCTACGAGGAGCCGGCGGCGTCGCGCGGGCGGGTGGTGCGCAGCGCGCTGCTGGACTCCCGGGAGGCGCGCTCCGAACTGTTCCAGGCGATGCAGCGGGCCGACGCCGAACCGGGGCGGCACGAATCCGGGCTGGCCGGGGTGAGCCGGCGCCAGATCGACCGGGCCCGGGCGGCGGTCGGCGCCCTCGGGCGGGCGGCGGTGCTGCTGGAGGCCCACCTGCCGGCGGGAGACGCGGAGCCGGTGCCGGGGGCGGGGGCGTACGCGGAGGAGCTGCGGCTGGCGACGGCGCTCGCGGCGGGGGCGATGCTGACGGGGCGGACGGTGGAGTTCGGGGCGGTGCGGGACGCCCAGGTGTGGTTGGAGGAGGGGCTGGCGGCGGCGCCGGCGGGGGTGCAGCGGGATGTGGTGAGGGCGGGGACCCGGTTGGTGGGGCAGGCCCTGCGGGATTTGGAGCGGGCTCTGCGGGGGTCTTCTGTGGGGGAGGGCTCTCGTGAGGGGGGCTCTCGGGAGGGTGGGGGGCCGGGGGCGGCTCCGGGGGTGGGTGCTCCGGGGGCTGGATGATTTTCAGACTGCCGACCCTGTGGGTGGGGCGTTGAGACCGTTGGCAGTCTGAAAATCACCCGTCACGCCCCTCTCCGCACCCACCCCCTGCGCCGCCCCCTTCCGCAGCGCGTCCCTCTCGCTGGGGAGGGGGCACCTTTCGCGCTGGGGGTGGGGTGCTCCTCTCGGTGGTGTTGGGGTTGGGGTGGTGGGGTCAGGCGGCGTGGGCGGCTTGGAGCCAGTTGGTGAACTCGCAGGCGAAGTGCCACTGGTGGCCGGTGGGGAGGAGGTCGGGGGCGGCTTCCGGGAACTGGACGGTGAGGCGGATGCGCAGGCCGTCGGGGGTGTCGGCGAATTCGTGGAGGACGTGGAGGACCTCGGTGCCGTCGGCGAGGGTGCCGGTGCCGCCGATGCGGACCGGGAAGGTGTCGTCGCCGGGGAGGTCGTGGTGGAAGCGGAGGAAGAAGCGGGCCGGGCCGGTGCCGATGGTTTCGATGATCTCGACCTGCTCGCCGGTGGAGTCGGCGAGGTAGTGCTCGGGGTTGGCGGCGAGCAGGGCGGCGCGGTCGCCGTCCTGCAGGCGGGTCTGCCACCAGGTGAGGAAGGTGTCGGCGTCGATGCCGGTGGCGGTGAGTTCGGTGACGGCGGTGCGCCGGCGGCCCGCGGAGGCCCGGGCCCAGCCGGCCAGGGCGGTGTCGGCGGCGGTGGTGTCGGGGGTGAGCAGTTCGCGCGTCCGGTCGTCGCCGAGGCGCTGCTTGAGCAGGCGCAGGGCGGCGCGGGCGCGGTCGAGTTCCCAGGCGAGGACGGCCTCCCGGGGGTGGGGGGTGCCGTCGATCTCGGTGCGGATGGTGAGGCCGGGCTGCATGGCGTCGCTCCTTGAAGAGGGCGAGAAGACGGAGGAATTTTCTCCGCTTCTAGTGACGCTAGCATAGGGGGAGAGATTTTCTCCGGTTAGGGAGTTGTGGATGAGGGCCGACGCGGAGCGCAGCCGGCGCAGGATCCTGGACGCCGCCTGCGAGGTGTTCCTGGAGCGGGGCCCGGACGCCCCGCTGGACGCGGTCGTGCGGCGGGCCGGGGTCGGCCCGGGCACGCTCTACCGGCGGTTCCCCGACCGGGAGGCGCTGGTCCGCGAACTGGTCACCGACCTGCTGGCCCGGCTCACCGAGGCCGCCGAGCAGGCGCGGGCGGCCGAGCCGGATCCGTACCTGGCGCTGCGCCGCTTCGTGCACGCCGCCGCCGATCTGCGGATGGGGGCGGCGATCGTGGTGCTGTTGGAGCACCTGGTGGTGGACGAGGAGCTGGTGGCCGTTCGCCGGGGCACCGTCGTGGCGGTCGAGGGGCTGCTGCGGGCCGCGCGGGAGGCCGGGCGGCTGCGCCCCGACGTGGGGACGGGGGACCTGGTGCTGCTCTGCGTCCGGGTGTCCCGTCCGCTGCCGGGGGCGCTGGCGGCGCTGGACGCGGACGGCTCCCTGGTCCACCGGCACCTGGACCTCGCGCTGGCCGGGTTGGCCGGCGAACCGGACGGACCGCCCGGGCGCGCGTTGGGCTTCGACGAGGTGATCGCCGCGGCCGGGCGGCCCGGTGAGCCGGCTCCGGGGCGGGTGACAGAGTGACCGCCATGGACGAGGACGAGCTGGTACGGGCCTGGCGGGCGATCGAGCGGGAGCCGGGGGCGGTGCTGCTGGACGGGTTCCACACGCTGAAGCACGCGCTGCGGTTCGGGGGCGAGGTGCGGCGGGTGCTGACCGCCGACCGGGCGGCTCTGCTGGCGCTGGCGGGTGAGCTGGCGCCGGATGTCGTGCCGGCATTGGAGGGGCTCGCGGTGGAGGTGCCGGAGGCCGTGCTGCGGGGGCTGGTGCCGCGGTTGCACCCGACGGGGGTGGCCGCGTCGGCGGTGCGGCCCGGTGCGCGGGCGAACCGGGCGGTGCTGGCCCGTCGGCCGCGGACGGCGCCGGTGGTGGTGCTGGAGAATCCGCGCAACCTGGGGAACGTCGGGGCGGTGATCCGACTGGCGGCGGGGTTCGGTGCCACCGGGGTGGTGACCACCGGGGACCTGGATCCGTGGCACCCGAACGTGCTGCGGGGCAGCGCGGGACTGCATTTCGCGACCGCGGTCGAGCGCTTGGATCCGGAGCAGCTGCCGGACGGGCCCCTGTACGTGCTGGATCCGGAGGGGGCGGACATCCGGGACGTCCCGTTCCCCGACGAGGCGCTGCTGGTCTTCGGCACCGAGCGGCACGGCGTGTCGGAGGAGCTCAAGGCGCGCGCCGACCACCTGGTGGCGGTGCCGATGCAGCCGGGGGTGTCCAGCTTCAACCTGGCGACCAGCGTCGGGATGGGCCTGTTCCACTGGATGTCGGGGCGGCGCTGAGGCGCGGTGCCCGGGCGGGCACCGCGCCCCGGTGGGGCCGTCAGGAGAAGAGCCGGCGCCAGGTGTCGGGGCCCGGGATGCCGTCGGCCTCGCTGCCGCGCCAGCCCTGGGCCTGCTGGAAGGCCTGGACGGCGCGGCGGTCGCTCTCCGTCCAGCGCGGGCCGGGGCCGACGCCGTACGAGCCGCCGAAGCCCTTGCGGACCAGCTGTTCGCCGAGCAGACGGACGTGGTCGTTGTTCTGGCCGGGGCCGAAGTACCGCGCACCGGGGAAGGCCGAGCCGCCGGTGGTGGGCGGCGGGGGCGGCAGCGGGGTGCCGGTTCCGCCGCCGATGTCGCGGCCCTTGCCGTTGACCAGGTAGTCCCAGGTGTCCTTGCCGGGGATGCCGTCGGCCTCGTTGCCGCGCCAGCCCTGGGCCTGTTGGAAGGCCTGGACGGCGCGGCGGTCGCTCTCCGTCCAGCGCGGGCCGGGGCCCTCGGAGTAGAACGCGGCGCCGCCGCGCCGCACCAGCAGCTGGCCGAGCCTGGTGACGTACGCGTTGTTGGCGCCGGGGCCGAACTGGGCGGTGCCGGGGAAGGCGGTCGAGGAGGTGCCGCCGCCGTCGTTGCCGCCGGCGGACAGGCCGGTGTAGCGGTACGGGACGTAGCCGCCGGAGTTGTTCCAGTACGCGTACGGGGTGGAGCGCTTCTTGGCGGCGGGGCCGGTCTGCTCGTAGGCGACGTACTTGGTGCGGGAGGAGTCGGTCCAGCCGCCGAAGATCACCACGTGCGAGCCGGCCTGGGGGTTGGCCGGGTTGTTGTAGATGAGGACGTCGCCGGGCTGGAGGTCGTTCTTGCCGATCCGCTCGGCGAAGCCGGGCAGTGTCCAGGTGGTCTGACTGCTGCCCAGGCCCCAGGCCATCGAGACGAAGCCGGAGCAGTCCTGGCGGTAGCCGTCCGACCAGTAGCGGCTCATGCTGTACGGCACACCCTGGTCGACCCAGGTCTGGGCGCGCTGGATGATCTGGGCCCGGGTGAGCGGCGCCGCGGCGGTGCGCGGGGCGGCGAAGGCGCGGGCGCCGGGAGCCTGGCCGTAGAGGCCGCTGACCTCGCCCTGGGGGGTCTGTGACCGGGCGTTGCTGCTGCCGCCCGGGGTGGGGCCGGGTGCGGGGGCCGCGGTGGCGGCGCCGGCGGCGGCCGTTCCGCCGCCTATCGCGGTGCCCACGGCGGCCATCAGGACGGCGGCCCGGCGGCGGACGCTGCGGGCGGCGGCGTGGCCGCCCTCGTGGACCGGCGCGGCGTGCAGCCGTGCGCGTCGGCGGGCGTTGCAGCCCCCGCATATGCAGTCCTCCGCCGGTTCGACGTCGTCGAACTCGATGAGCGGGGACAGGGGGTCGGTCAGGGTCATGCTCCGCCTCTTTCCCGGACTATTCCGCGTGTTATCCGGACCAAAGTCCCAAAGCGGGCGGGATGAGTCACGGTGGGTTAGGCCGAACGGGTGAGACCCGTTCGGCTCCCGGACGTGGCGTCGATCGGCGGGAGGGCCTAGAGGTGGTGACGTGCGGTCAGCGCGGGATGGCGGCCGAGTACTCGGGGTCGCTCCAGGTCAGCGGGGTGGCGTCGGCCAGTTCGACGACACCGGTGACGGTCAGTTCGACCATCCGTTCGGCGCCCGGGACGCCCTGCCGGGCCTCCTCGGACCAGTCGGCGCGGGCCTCGCCGGTCACCAGAAGCGCCCCGCCGGTCTCCCAGTCGGGCAGCAGCAGGCCGGCGCGCGGGTCCAGCTCCAGGTTCCCGAGCGTCAGGAACATGCTGTTGCCCGGGTACTCCGGCCAGCGCAGCCGGTCCGGTGCCACCGGTTGCAGGAAGCCGGGGAGGCCGCCGCGGTGGGAGGCGTCCACGCTGCCGTCCGGGCCGGTGCTGGCGATGAAGAAGGTGTCCGCGGTGGCCGCCGCCAGGCGCTGCGCGGTGGTCAGCGCCGGACCGGTGGCGACCGTGCGGGGCGGGCCGGCGGCCGGGCGGTCCGTCGGGGTGCGGCGCTGGATGTACTTCGGGCAGTTGGCGACCACTTCCTCGGCGTGCACCAGCAGCCCGCCCCGGCCGTCCGGGACGGAACGCCCGTTGAGCCGCATCCGGCGCCGGCCGGCCGGGTCCAGTGCGATGGTGCCGACCCGGGCCGGGCGGTCCAGCGCCCCGGCCAGCGGGTCGGCCCCGGCCGGGAGGGCGGCGACGGCCAGGGTGTGTTCGTCCGGGGCGGAGAGGAAGCCGGCCGGGCCGGCCAGCTGGGTGGCCCAGACCCGGCCGTCCGGGGCGGCGGCGCCGACGACCAGCATCCGGCGTTCGGTCAGGAAGCGGGCGGCGACCGTCGGGACGGTGTGGCGGATCGACCGGCCGGCGTGGTCGGCCCGTCCGGTCCGGTCGGCCCGGGCCTGGACGGTCCGCTCGCCGGGGTGGTACGGCGTGCTGGTGGTCATGGTCGGCTCCCTGGCGGTGGTCGGGGCGCGTTCTAGAAGAAGCCGCAGGTCGGGGCGGCGGCGGTGGGGGCTTCGGCCTCGGTCCCGTCCACGCCGGTGCGGGTGTAGACCTCCAGCCGGATGCCGTCCGGGTCGGTGAAGAAGATGCCGCCGGAGGCCGAGCCCTCGCTGTGCGGGACGACGCCGTCGTAGGCGAACTCCGCGCCGAGCCCGCGCAGCAGCCGTTCGGTGGCGCGGACCTCGTCGAGGCTCTCGACCTCGAAGGAGAGGTGGTGCAGGCCGGGGCCGGTGGTGGCGAAGGTGCCCGCGCTCTGCTGCCAGAGCGTCACCACCAGGCGGCCGTCGCGGCCGAGCAGGGCGTAGCGGCGTTCGGGGTCGGTGCCTTCGGCGGTGACCTCCAGGCCGAACACGGCGCGGTAGAAGTCGAGCGAGCGGGCCAGGTCGGTGACGTTCAGTCCCACGTGGCCGGTCTGCAGGGTGCGGAGCTGGGTGGTGGCGGACATGCCTGGTCACTCCTGGAGGCTTCGGCGTCCGGCGAGGCTGCTGCCTAACCGGTATTCATGAGAGTAGGAGTTAGGTGATGCAGCGTCAACCAGTGAACGGCACTGGAACGGTTAGGTTTTGCGGTGGGCACGCGAAAGCCCCGCCGGGCCTGACGGTCCCGACGGGGCTCGGAAGGAGGGAGGGCCCGGCCCCTGGCTAGGCCCACTCCCAGCGGATGCCGATGTGGCCCGGCTGCTGGTCCGGGGCCAGGACGTGGGCGCTCGCCGAGGCGCCGATCCACAGCTGTTCGCGGCGGTGGTCGACGTCGGCGCCGGGCTCGCGGTCGTAGCGCTCGCAGTGCGCGGGGACGGCCGCCGGGTCGAAGTGCACCTGGAGCACGTACTCGCGCACCGGGCTGGCGAAGCGGCGGCTGTACTCCATGGTCGGGCCGCCGGGCGGGATCTCCACCTCGTACTCGAAGACCGTGCTGTCGCCGAGGCCGAGCGGGCGGTCCAGCATCAGCTCGGCGACGATCAGCCCGGCCTCGGGGCGTCGGCGCACCCGGCCCAGCCGGCCGTGCCGCACCGAGGTGATCTCCGGGCAGCCGGCCGCCTCCTCGTCGGCCATGTGCACCACCAGGCAGCGGCCGACGCCGCCGACCGTGGCGCGCACCACCTGGCGCATCCGCAGCAGGTTGCCGCGCCGCTCGGCGTCCACGTAGTAGGAGTCGTGGATGCTCAGCCGCTCCAGCTCGCCGGCCGGCGGGGCGTTCAGCTCGGCGAAGATGTTGGCGATCTCCTGCTCGCCCGGCCAGACGTCCTCCAGTCCGAGGTGGCAGGTGTTGGCTGCGGCGGCCCAGCGGCCGCGCGGGCGCGGCGGGCCGAGCAGGGAGGAGAGCGCGCTGTGCGGCAGGCCGAGCAGTTCCTCCAGCAGGTGGACGGCGCGCAGCGAGCTGGCCCGTTCGGGCTGGCTGCGGCCGCGCCGCCAGTAACTCAGGGTCGTGACACTGACCCTGACGCCACGTCCGGCGAGGGCGGCGCGGATGCGGTCCAGGCTGAGGCCGCTGGCCTCGATGGCCAGGTGCAGGGTGTCGGCGAAGCCGCCGACCGGGGCGAGCCGGCCGGGCGGTGGTGCGGGGGCGCCGGCGGGAGCCGGTCCGGGGCGCTCCGTGTGCGACCCGACCAGCCGCAGTCGCGCGGCGTCCTGTGGTTGCTGTGCGGCCATGCGGTGACCCTCCCCACCAGGTGAGTTCGGCGGGACCGGGCCGGCGCCGGGGCGCGCCGCCAGCGGCTTCACCGAGCTTTGGGGAACCCTATGCACGGTCGAGAGGCTACGTCATCAGTCGTGCGTATGACAGTGGTCACGGCAGGTGGACCGAAGGGTTAGCGATCTTGAAACAGTCCGGAAACACGAGCCGCCGACCTGGGCCCGCACACCGCCGTGGGCGGGCCCGGACGGGCACCGCCGGGGCGGGCCCTGACGGCTCCGCCCCGGCGGGGGTTCGGTGGTGCTACCGGTCGGTGATCAGCTCACGTTCAGCGCGACGTCGTCGATCACGAAGCTGGTCTGCTGCGACGAGTCCTCGGTGCCGGTGAACTTGATGGTCACGGTCTGGCCGGCGAAGGAGGTCAGGTCCAGGGTGCGCTGGACGTAGCCCGCGGCGGCGTTCGCGTTGGAGTAGGTCGCCAGCGTGGTGCTGTTGGCCTGGACGGTCAGCTTGTCGTACGCGGTGGTGCCGGTCTCCGCGGTGTCGATGTGCAGCCAGAAGGTCAGCTTGGCGGAGGCGCAGCCGGCCGGGATCGAGACGGTCTGCGACATGGTGTCGGTGTGGGCCGAGCCGTAGCCGTTCAGCCAGGCCTTCCAGCTGCCCGAGTGGGCCGCCTGGGAGGAGCTGTTGTCGACCACGCCGCTGGAGGTGGTCCACGGGGAGGCGGTGCCGGTCTCGAAGCCGCCGTTGGTGACGAGCTGGGCGGCGGTGCAGCCGCCGGACGGCGGGGTGGTGCCGCCGCCGAGCAGGGCGGTGGTCAGCGCGTCGGCGACCGGGGAGCCCCAGCCGGTGACCTGGTCGTAGCCGGCCTTCGCGGAGAAGTCCTGGTTGGCGCCGGTGGTCACGTCGTGGAAGGTGCTGCCGTAGGCGCTGCTGTTCGCGACCGAGTACAGCCGCGGGCTCGCCTCGCCCAGGACCGGCTGCCCGGCGGTCTTGGCCTTCTGGTTGAACTGGGCCGCGTAGCCGGACCAGAGCGGCGCGGCGGCGCTGGTGCCGCCGTAGACCTGCCAGCCGCCGGCGGTGTAGATCGCGAAGCCGCTGGCCGGGTCGGCGTTGGAGGAGACGTCCGGGACGGTGCGCATGGTGCCGCTGACACCGGTGCCGGTCTGCCAGCTCGGCTTGGCGAACACGGTGGAGACGCCGCCGCCGGCGGTGCTCCAGGCGCTCTCCGAGGAGTAGGCGTTGCCGCTGGAGACCTTGAGGTTGGTGCCGCCGACGCCGGTCTGGTGCGGGCTGGAGGCCGGGAAGTCGACCGCCTTGACGGAGGAGCCGCTGGTCGAGCGGGTGCAGTCGCGGGAGCCGTCGTCGCCGGAGGCGGAGAAGATCGAGATGCCCTGGGCGGCGGCCTGCTTGAAGGCGTTGTCGACCGCGGTCATCGAGGAGGCGGTGGTGTCCGGCTCGCAGGAGCCCCAGGAGATCGAGACCACCGAGACCCTGTTGTCGGTCACGATCTTGTTGGCCATGTCGATCTCGCCCTGGTCGCTGTTGGGCGCCTCGTAGACCAGCTGGGTGGCCTTGGGTGCCGCGCCGCGGACGATCTCGCTGTCCAGCTCGACCTCGCCCTGGCCCTGGCCGGGGGCGGAGTCGTAGTTGGCGCCGTCCACCGAGACGGTGGAGACGGCCGGGCCGGACAGGCCGTACTGGGAGTCGTAGGTGGTCAGGTTCGAGGACTTGTAGCCGTCGAACTCCCACAGCGCGACCGTGGTGCCGGTGCCGTCCGCGCCGGTCCTGTTGAGGTTGTACGCGCCGGTGTACTGGGCCGGGGCCATGCCGCTCGGGGTGGCGGTGGCCGCGTTCGGGGTGATGGCGTTCGGCGTGGCGATGCGGTTCTTGCGCACCGCGTGGTTGTCCAGGCCGCTGATGCCCTGGACCACGGCGGCCAGGTCGGAGGGGATCGAGGCCGCGGCGTCGTTGGCGAAGAAGGCGCGCTGCAGCTGCGGGTCCAGGTACGAGCTCTCGTGGGTGCCGAAGGCCTGGGAGACCTGGGCGGCGGTGCCGTGGGCGTTGACCACCTGGCGGTTGGCGCTCACGTCGCCGACGGTCAGGCCCTGCTGGGCCAGGTACGTCCTGACCTGGTCGACGGCGGCCTGGGTCGGGCCGAACCGTGCGGTGAACTGCTCCGGCGTCAGGTAGTGGCCGTACTCCGCGGTGCCCGGGGTGGCGACGGCGGTGAGGAAGCGGTCCAGGGCGTCGGTGTCGCGCAGCTTCAGGCTGACGGACACCGCGATCTGCTGCTCGGCCGGAACGTCACCCTTCTTCTCCGAGTGGGCCACTGCGGGGTTCACGGTGTTCGGCAGGGCGACGCGCGGGGTGGCGTTGGGCGTGGCGGCCTGCGCGGTGGAGACACCGAGCGAGACGGCGGTCAGCGGCAGCACGGCTATCGCCGCGGCGAGGGCAAGGGAGCGGGGACGCAACGGATCCTCCTCTGGCCGGCTGTGGGGGCCGGCAAGGGGCCAGGCGTTCAGGGGGTCGAGAACGCTGGCTCGAACATGACAGAACCCGTGTGCGAATTGGCTCATGGCCGGGCAATTCGTTGCTAAAAAACAGTCAACTGTGGAGAGTGGGAAACCCGGCGGTTCCATACAGTGAATGACCGGGATTCCGGGTCCGGCCCGGACCGGACCGGTTCGGCCGATGGGGGCGGACGTAGAATCGGACCGAGCCGAGGGAGAGCCATGACCGATGCGCAGCCCGACCCGAGGGACCCGCGACCGCTGATCGGCGAGCCGCTCGCGCTCGACCTGCTCAACACCCGCTGGGCCGGAACGCCCGTCAACGATCTGCTCACCGACGTCGAGGGGTACGCGATCTGGCTCTCCTCCGCCGGGCTGGGCGGGCGCTGCGCGGCCGACGAGGCGGGCCTGGCGGCGATCCGGCAGACCCGCGAGGCGATCCTGTCGGCCGCCCGGGACGCCCGCGAGCAGGGCGAGTTGGGCGCCGCGGCGCGGGACGGACTGGACGCGGTGCTGGCGCGCGGACGGATCCGGCGCACGGCGGCACCGGGCGGGGCCGAGGACCGGATCGAGGCCGACGGGCCGCAGTGGCTGGCGCCCTGGCTGGCGGCGGACGGCTTCCTCGCGCTGCTCGGCGAGGGGGCCCACCGGGTCAGGCAGTGCGCGCACGAGGCGTGCATCCTGCACTTCTTCGACGCCTCGCAGAACGGCCGCCGGCGCTGGTGCCGGATGGCGGTGTGCGGGAACCGGGCGAAGGCGGCGCGGCACTATGTGAAGGCCCGCGGCTGACCGGCGGACCGGCGGGCTGACCGGCGGGCCGGAGCAGTGCGGGCGGGGGGGGGGGGGGCGGGGGGGGGCCCCCCCCCCCCCCCCCGCCCGCAGGACGGTCAGGCCGGGCTGCCCAGCCAGTCGGTGAGGGCGGTGCGGAGCTCGCCCTGGCCGGGGTCGACGGCGCCCCAGGCGACGTAGCCGTCCGGGCGGATCAGCAGGACGGTGTCGCGCAGCTTGCCGTGCGGGTCGGCGGGGGCGGCGCAGACCACGCGGTCGGTCCAGGGCTCGGCGGCGGCCAGCTCGTCATTGCTGACCAGGACGAACTTCCCGGCGCGCAGGGCCTCGTAGAGCCGCTCCGGGGCGGCGGGGGCGCCCTCGACGGGCTTGCTCAGGGCGGTCAGCCGCAGGTCCGGGACGCGCTTGCCGACCTGCGGGTGGGCGTCCTTGGGGGCCGGGTAGGAGATGCCGATGCCGGAGACCAGCCTGGCGCCGCGCTCGGTGACCGGGTCGAGGTGGCCGCCCAGCGCGGTCAGCGCCCCGCGCAGGGCGCGGGTGGGGGCGGACTCGGCGAGCGCCAGCCGGATCAGCGCGCCGGAGGTGCGCAGCACCGTCCGGCCGACCGGGTGCCGCTCGGTCTGGTAGGTGTCCAGCAGGGCGTCGGTGGCGTGGCCCCGGAGCGCGGCGGCGAGCTTCCAGGACAGGTTGGCGGCGTCCTGGAGGCCGGTGTTCATGCCCTGGCCGCCGGCCGGGGAGTGGCAGTGCGCGGCGTCGCCGGCCAGGAAGACCCGGCCGGAGCGGTAGTTGGGGGCCTGTCGCTCGTCGCTGTGGAAGGTGGAGCTCCAGCGCACCTCGTGCAGGCCGTAGTCCTCGCCGAGGATGGCCCGGGTGAGGTCGGTGAGCTGCTCGGTGGTGGGGGTGGTGCCGTCCGGGTACCGCTCCTCGCGGTCCCAGGCGATGATCCGGAACCAGCCGTCGCCGAACGGGGCGATGAAGGCGAAGCCGGCCTGGTTGGCGCCGACGGTGATCGCCTGGGTGGGCTCGCGGTCCAGCCGGACGTCGGCCAGCACCACCGAGTCGACCACGGACTCCCCGGGGAACGGGATGCCCAGCAGGTCGCGGACAGTGGAGTGGACGCCGTCGGTGGCGACCGCGTACGCGGCGCGGTGGCTGTGCCCGTCCCGGGTCTCCAGCGTCACGCCCTCGGCGTCCTGGTGCAGCCCGGTGACCTCGGCGCCGCGCAGCACGGTCGCGCCGGCGTGCTCCGCACGCTCCAGCAGCACCCGCTCGACGTTGTACTGCGGGGTGATCAGGACGAACGGGAACCGGGTGGGCAGCGAGCCGAGGTCGATGCCGAAGCGGTCGAACATCCTCAGTTCGGCGAGCGGACGGCCGGTGGCGATCAGCTCCTCGGCCAGGCCCCGGGCGTCCAGCAGCTCCAGGCTGCGGGCGTGCACGGCGAAGGCCCGGGTGAGGTTGGACTCGGCGGCCCGCTTCTCCAGCACCGTGACGCCGACCCCGGCGGCGGCGAGGTCGCCGGCCAGCAGCAGTCCGGTCGGTCCGGCACCGACGATCAGGACGTCGGTTTCGGTCGTCGGCTTCACGGCCATGTATTCAGCTCCCGTTCCTCGGAGGGCGGTCGGACGCCGTTCCCGGCGTTCTCCCAGCCTCCATCATCGCGGGCGCCGTCGGGGCTGTGAACCGCCGGGTCCCGGCGGTGGGCGACCGCCGGGACCCGGGCACGCGTCGAACGGCTCAGGCGTGCCGGCGGATCTCCACCGTGCGGAACCGGTTGGCGACGAACGCGCCGTCGCAGTAGGCCGCGTTGGCGGCCGGGTTGGCGCCGGTGCCGTGCAGGTCGGAGAAGGCGGCGGTCTGGTTGGGGTAGACCCCGCCGGTGAGGTTGAGCGAGAGCGAGACGCCGGAGTCCAGCGCGGCCTCGACCAGCAGCGCCTCCACCGCGGGCGAGGTGGTGTAGCCGGAGGCGGTCATGGCGCCCTTCTCGCGGACCGTGGTGCGCAGCAACTCGACGGCGGCGGCGGTGGATTCGACGGCGACGGCGAAGGAGACCGGGCCGAAGCACTCGCTGCGGAAGACCGCGCGGTCGTCCGGCTTGTCGGCGTCCAGCTTGACCAGGGCGGGGGTGCGGACGGTCGCGCCGGGGAAGTCCGGCGAGGTCACCGCGCGCGGGGCGAGGGCGAGTTCGCCGTACTCGCCGCCGGCCGCGGCGGCCGAGCGCTGGAGCACCCCGGGGTTGACCACGGCGCCGAGGATCGCCGCGGCGCGGGCGTCGTCGGACAGCAGGCCCTCGATGGCGCCGGCCAGGTCGGAGACCACCTGGTCGTAGGACTTGTCGCCCTGGTCGGTGGCGATGCCGCCGCGCGGGATCAGCACGTTCTGCGGGGTGGTGCACATCTGGCCGCTGTAGAGCGAGAGCGCGAAGGCCAGGTTGCCCAGCATGCCCTTGTAGTCGTCGGTGGAGTCGATCACCACCGCGTTGACGCCGGCCTTCTCGGTGTACACCTGCGCCTGCTTGGCGTGCTCCTCCAGCCAGTCGCCGAAGGCGGTGGAGCCGGTGTAGTCGATCAGCTTGATCGCCGGGTGGACGGCGAGCGCCTGGGCGACGGTGCCGCCCTCGTGCTCGGCGGCCAGGCAGACCAGATCGGCGTCGAAGCCGGCCTCGGCGAGCACCTCGCGGGCGATCCGCACGGTGAGTGCGAGCGGCAGCACGGCCCGCGGGTGCGGCTTGACCAGCACCGGGTTGCCGGTGGCCAGCGAGGCGAACAGGCCCGGGTAGCCGTTCCAGGTGGGGAAGGTGTTGCAGCCGATCAGCAGCGCGAGGCCGCGCGGGACGACGGTGAACTCCTTGGTCATCACCAGCGGGTCGCGCTTGCCCTGCGGCTTGGTCCAGCCGGCCTGCCGGGGCAGCCGGGTCTGCTCGGCGTAGGCGTAGGCGACGGCCTCCAGGCCGCGGTCCTGGGCGTGCGGGCCGCCGGCCTGGAAGGCCATGCCGTAGGCCTGGCCGGTGGTGTGCATGACGGCCTGGGCGAACTCGTGGGAGCGGGCGTTGATCCGGTGCAGGATCTCCAGGCAGACGGCGGCGCGCTCCAGCGGGGTCGCGGCGGCCCAGCCGGGGCGGGCGGCGGTGAGCGCGGCGATCAGCGCGTCCGGGGCGGCGTGCGGGTAGGTGATGCCCAGCTCGACGCCGTACGGGGAGGCCTCGCCGCCGACCTGGTCGCCGTCGGTGGGGTGGCCGTCGAGGGCGAAGGGCTTGCCGAGCAGGGCGTCGAAGGCGGCGTTGCCGTCCGCCGGGCCGCTCTCGCCGTAGGCCTTCGGGAACTCGGGGTAGGGCGACCAGTAGTCGCGCTCGGTGGCGGCGGTGAGCGCGGCGTCCAGGGTGGCCTGGTGGCGCTCGACCAGCTCGCTGACGAGGGGGTGGGTGACCGCTGCGGACATCTGTGCGCTCCTCGGAGGGCCTCGAAAAGCAGGACGGGACACGTCACAGAGTAACCGAACGATCGGTCGGCTCAAGGGGGTGCAGCGGGGGAATCCGGCGGGAACGCACAGGGGGCGCGTCCATGGCGGACGCGCCCCCGTGGGCTCGGGTGATCCGGGTCTACGGCACGCCGAGCTCGAAGAGGATGTACCCGGCGTACCAGCCGGAGGCGACCGCCCCGGTCCCCAGGACGGTGGCCAGCACCGGCAGGCTCAGCTTGCGCATCGCCACCGCCAGCGCGATGAACAGCGGGAACACGGGCATCAGGTAGCGCGAGACGTTGCCGAAGATGCCGAGGCTGCCGAGCACCGAGACGATCGTGGCCAGCGTGTAGGCGGTCAGCACCAGCGGCGGGCGCAGCCGGACCAGCAGCACGATCAGCACCGGCAGGCTGAACACGATCAGGGTGGCGAGGAGGTCCGGCACCGGGAAGCCGTAGGGGTAGTCGCTGCGGCCCAGCATCACGCCGCGGATCGCGTGCCAGGTGCCCTGGCCCCAGTCGAAGTAGTGCATCCAGGCGTCCTGCTGGATCCGGAAGTAGCCACCCCACTCGCCCGTCCGCCAGCCCACCCAGCCGACGTAGCCGAGCAGGCCGACCGGGGCCAGCACCATCGCGGTCAGCGGGCGCAGGACGCCGCTCTCCCGGCGGTACAGCTCGACGATCGCGGCCAGGCCGACGGCACCGATCAGGGCCGCGGAGGTGGGCCGGTTGAGCCCGGCGACCAGGGTGATCACCCCGGCCGCGATCCACTGCTTGGTCATCACGCAGTAGCAGGCCCAGGCGGCCAGCGCGACGAACAGCGAGTCCGAGTAGACGGCCCACTCGGCTCCCGACCCCGGGACGATCGCCCAGATGCCGGCCGCGATCACGCCCGAGCGCGCGTCTCCGGTGAGCTTCTCCACGACGGCGTAGATGCCGGCCGCGGCGAACAGCGAGGACACCACCGAGACGAGCATCCCGGCGCCGTACAGGCCGAGGCCGGTGGTCTCCGAGACCGTCCGCATCAGGCCCGGGTAGAGCGGGAAGAAGGCGGCCGAGTTCTGCTCGATGGTGTAGCCGATCGGACCGTTGGGGATCGGTACGAGCGCCGGGTGGTAGCCGAACTGCGCCACCTGCTGGTACCACCAGCCGTCCCAGGTGGCCAGCACGTCCCAGGGGTTGGCGCCGCCTCCGAACCGGGCCGGCTTCTTGGCGTAGTCACCGGCGAAGGAGAGCAGCTTCATGAAGACGGTGAAGCCGATCAGCTTCAGCACCGCGTAGCACCACACGGCCGGTCCGTAGCGGACCACCAGCCGGCGGCCGCGTTCCTGCCAGGTGCGCCCGGTGTCCGCCGGCTCCTCGCTGCGCTGCTCTGGCATGTCGGAGGCGACTGCCGGTATTGCGTTCATCAGCCGTGGACCCCAGTGCTCTGGACGTGGACGGATCGTCCGGAGATTCTAGGGCCTGCTTTTCCGGGTTGGTGTGGACCAGTCGGACCCGATCGCGTAACGCGGGGGGCGGCCGGGGATACTCGGAGGATGGCCGATCACACCACGCGCACCGCCTACACCGTGGAGTCACTGCTCGCGGTGACCGTCGACGTGTTCAACGAGCGCGGCTACGACGGGACCTCCATGGAGGACCTGTCCCGGGCGGCCGGGATCTCCAAGTCCTCCATCTACCACCACGTGCGCGGCAAGGAGGAACTGCTGCGGCTGGCGGTCGGGCGGGCGCTGGACGGGCTGTTCGCGATCCTGGTCGAGCCGGCCGCGGTCCGGGGCCCGGCGGTGGAGCGGCTGGAGCACGTGGTGCGGCGCACCGCGGAGGTGCTGCTGGAGGAACTGCCGTACGTGACGCTGCTGCTGCGGGTGCGCGGCAACACGGCCACCGAGCAGTGGGCGCTGGAGCGCCGGCGGGACTTCGACCATCAGGTGGCCGAGTTGCTGCGGGCGGCGGTCGCGGACGGCTCGCTGCGCGCGGACGTGGAGCCCAGGCTGGCCACCCGGCTGCTGTTCGGGATGATCAACTCGATCGTGGAGTGGTACCGGCCGGGGCTCAAGGCCGCCGACGGGGTCGCGGACGCGGTGGTCCACCTGGCCTTCGACGGGCTGCGGGCGCGCTGACCGGCCCGGCCCGCCGCGGCGGGCCGACCGGTGGGCCGGTCGGTGAGACCGGCGGGCCGGCCGGTGAGATCGGCGGCCCGAGCGGTCAGATCGGCGGCACCTGGTCGGTCTCCTCGAAGATCAGCATGGTCCGGGTGCCGAGCACCTGCGGAATGGACTGGATGCTGCCCAGCACCAGCTCCCGCAGGGCCTGGTTGTCGGCGGTGTGCACCAGCAGCAGGACGTCGAAGTCCCCGCCGACCAGCGCGATGTGCGCCACCCCGGGCAACTCCAGCAGCCGTTCGCGCACCGTCCGCCAGGAGTTCTGGACGATTTTCAGGGTGACGTACGCGGACGCGGTCTGACCTGCCCGTTCGTGGTCCACCCTGGCAGTGAAGCCGCGGATGATGCCGTCCTCGACCATTCTGGAGATCCGGGCGTACGCGTTGGCCCGGGACACGTGCACCCGCTCGGCCACCGAGCGGATGGAGGCGCGACCGTCCTGCTGCAGCAGCCGAAGGATCGACCGGTCGACCTGATCGAGTCTGGACATCTGTTCAGCAGACATGACCCCCCACCCCCACCGATTGGACACACTGCCACCAGTCGACCGCCGAACAGGCCGAATGTCCACCACCTTGTCACGCTTCTGGTCAAGATGAACAGACGACCGAACAATCGGTAGGGAGCCCCCGCCACCCCTGGAGGTGCCCCGAGATGACCGTTCTCGACCACAGACACCACACGAGCGTGCCCGGCTGGCTGCCCGGGGCCACCGCTCCGCGCACCGACCCGGCGCCCCTCCTCCCGGACCCGTCCCCCGTCCGGGCGCTCGGCACCCCGGCCATGGAGAAGTACGACCCGGCCCTGCTGCGCGAGCTCTACCGCCGGCTGGTCGTCGGCCGCCGCTACAACCAGCAGGCCACCACCCTGACCAAGCAGGGCAGGCTCGCCGTCTACCCGGCGTCCACCGGCCAGGAGGCCTGCCAGGTCGCCGCCGCGCTGGTGCTCGGCGAGCACGACTGGCTCTTCCCCAGCTACCGCGACACCCTCGCGGTGGTCTCCCGGGGCGTCGACCCCCTGGAGGCGCTGACCCTGCTGCGCGGCAACGCCCACACCGGCTACGACCCGCGGGCCAGCCGCACCGCCCCGCTCTGCACCCCGCTCGCCACCCAGGCCCCGCACGCCGTCGGGCTGGCGCACGCCGCCCGGCTGCGCGGCGAGCCGGTGGTCGCGCTGGCGATGCTCGGCGACGGCGGCACCAGCGAGGGCGACTTCCACGAGGCGCTGAACTTCGCGGCCGTGCTCGGCGCCCCGGTGGTCTTCCTGGTGCAGAACAACGGCTATGCGATCTCCGTCCCGCTCAGCGCCCAGTCCGCCGCACCGAGCCTGGCCCACAAGGCCGTCGGCTACGGCATGGCGGGCCGGCTGGTGGACGGCAACGACGCGCCCGCCGTGCACTCGGTGCTGACCGAGGCGGTCGAGCGGGCCCGGGCCGGCGGCGGCCCGACCCTGGTCGAGGCGCTGACCTACCGGATCGACGCCCACACCAACGCCGACGACGCCACCCGCTACCGCACCGAGCCCGAGGTGGCCGCCTGGCGCGAGCACGACCCGATCCTGCTGATGGAGCGCGCGCTGCGCGGGCTCGGCGTGCTGGACGACCGGCTGGTACGGGAGGCGGCCGACGAGGCCGAGGCGCTGGCGGCCCGGATGCGGGCCGAGTTCCACGCCGACCCGGCCCTGGACCCGATGGCGCTGTTCGCCCACGTCTTCGCCGAACCGACCCCACAGCTACGAGAGCAGGCAGCCCAGTTGGCCGAAGAGCTGGCCGCCGAGGCGGAGGTGGCGGACCGGTGAGCACCTCCCACCCGTCGCCCGCGCCCACCCTCGGCCGGGCCTCCCCCGGCCTCCGGCCGGGGGGACCCCCATCGCGGCGCCCCTCCGACGCCCGCCCGTCGAGCATGGCCCAGGCGCTCAACTCCGCGCTGCGGGACGCCATGCGCGAGGACCCGGCGGTGCACGTGCTCGGCGAGGACGTCGGCGCGCTCGGCGGCGTCTTCCGGATCACCGACGGGCTCACCGCCGAGTTCGGCCCGGAGCGCTGCCTGGACACCCCGCTGGCCGAGGCCGGCATCCTCGGCACCGCGATCGGCATGGCGATGTACGGGCTGCGCCCGGTCGTCGAGATGCAGTTCGACGCCTTCGCCTACCCGGCGCTGGAGCAGCTGTTCTCGCACGTCGCCAAGATGCGCAACCGCACGGCCGGCAGGCTGCCGCTGCCGATCACCGTCCGCATCCCGTACGGCGGCGGCATCGGCGGCGTCGAGCACCACAGCGACGCCTCCGAGGCGTACTACACCAGCACCCCCGGCCTGCACGTGGTCACGCCGGGGACGGTGGCCGACGCGTACGGGCTGCTGCGCGCCTCGATCGCCTCCGACGACCCGGTGGTCTTCCTGGAGCCCAAGCGGCTCTACTGGGGCAGGGCCGACTTCGACCCGGCGACGCCGGTCGAGCCGATCGGCCGGGCGGTGCTGCGGCGCACCGGCACCTCCGCCGTGCTGATCACCTACGGCCCCTCGCTGCCGGTCTGCCTGGAGGCGGCCGAGACGGCGAAGGCCGAGGGCTGGGACCTCGCGGTGCTGGACCTGCGCACCCTGGTGCCCTTCGACGACGAGACGGTCTGCCGGGTGGTGCGCTCGCTCGGCCGGGCCGTGGTGGTGCACGAGGCGAGCGGCTTCGGCGGCACCGGCGCGGAGATCGCCGCCCGGGTCACCGAGCGCTGCTTCCACCACCTGGCCGCGCCCGTGCTGCGGGTCACCGGCTTCGACATCCCGTACCCGCCGCCGATGCTGGAGCACCACCACCTGCCCGGGGTGGACCGGATCCTGGACGCGGTCGCCCGGCTCCAGTGGGAGGACCGAGGATGATGCCCGTCGTGCGCGAGTTCCGGCTGCCCGACCTCGGTGAGGGTCTCACCGGGGCGGAGGTGGTGCGCTGGATGGTCGAGGTCGGCGAGGTGATCGCCGTCGACCAGCCGGTGGTGGAGGTGGAGACCGCCAAGGCCGTGGTGGAGGTGCCCTGCCCGTACGGCGGGGTGGTCACCGCGCGGTACGGCGAGGTGGGCGAGGAGATCGCCGTGGGCGCGCCGCTGGTGACGGTCGCGGTGGCGCCGTCGTCGGGGAGCGGTCCGCTGGCTCCGGACGAGCCGGGCGTCGTCGCCGCTCCCGCGGCCTCCGAGGTGGAGCGGCCGCTGGTCGGGTTCGGCGTCGCCGAGCCGGGCCGGGGCGGGCGCCGGCGCCGGGTCGGGGGGCCGGCCGCGGTGCCGGCCGCGGTCGTGGCCGGTGGCGGTGCCGCTGCTGGTGCTCCGGCGGGTGCTGCGGCCGGTACGCCGGCGGGCGCGGTGGCCGGTGCTGCGGCCGCTGCGGTGGCCGTGCGGGTTCCGGCGGAGCGGACCGGGCCCGCGGTGGTGCCGGTGATCTCGCCGCTGGTGCGGCGGCTGGCCCGGGAGCAGGGGGTCGACCTGACCGCGCTCGCCGGGAGCGGGCCGGACGGACTGATCATGCGTGCGGACGTCGAACGGGCAGTCGCGGCCAGGGTGGCCGCTCCGGCGCCCGCCGGGCCGGCCGTGCGGGACGGTGTGGTGCCGCTGCGCGGACTGCGCAAGGCGGTGGCCGAGAAGCTGAGCCGCAGCCACCGGGAGATCCCGGCGGCGACCTGCTGGGTGGATGCGGATGCCACCGGACTCATGGCGCTGCGAAGGCAGTTGAACGCCACGCCGGGGCCGAAGGTGAGCGTGCTGGCGCTGCTGGCGCGGATCTGCACCGTCGCGCTGGCGCGCTTCCCGGAGCTCAACTCCTCGGTGACCGAGGACGGTTCGGGCATCCTCCGGCATTCGGCAGTGCACCTGGGCTTCGCCGCGCAGGGCGAGCGCGGGCTGGTCGTCCCGGTGGTCCGGGACGCGCAGAACCGCAGCACCGAACAACTCGGCGAGGAGCTGGCCCGGTTGACCGAAGCGGCGCGCGGCGGTGCGCTCACCCCGGCCGAACTGACGGGCGGCACCTTCACGTTGAACAACTACGGGGTGTTCGGCGTGGACGGCTCCACCCCGATCCTCAACCACCCGGAGGCGGCGATGCTCGGGGTCGGCCGGATCGTGGCCAAACCCTGGGTCCACCAGGGGGAGTTGGCGGTGCGCGAGGTGACCCAGCTGTCGTTCACCTTCGACCACCGGGTCTGCGACGGCGGGACGGCGGGCGGCTTCCTGCGGTTCGTCGCCGACTGCGTGGAGCAGCCGGGGATGCTGCTGCGACAGCTCTGATCCCGGCCGCCGAAAGGGGCGGACATGGTCGCCCTGGGTGCGCGGAGGGGCACCCAGGGCGACCGCGGACCGGGGAGAGTAGCGCGTCCCCGGCCCGGATGTCCGGGCTTCGCGCGATTCGTCGGAGGAGCGCTCCGGCCGTGCCACGCTGCCCTGGCGCCAGTAGGGACAAGCCGAGTGGTGGCGCAGCCGGCCGGAGGCGAAACGATTCTCTTGGGTACTCGAAACGTAGCGGTGAAGTCCCGCGGGACAGTCCTGGTCCGCACCGGACACGGCTCGGCGGGGGCCGCCTCCGTCCCGGGCCTGCCGACGGGTGCGCCCGGGCGCACCCCGGCGCGGGAGGTGGCACGGGAGGTGGCCGTCCGGCCGCCGACGCCGCTGGACCCGCTGAACCCGCTGGACCTGCCGCCCCTGGCGGCCGCGGAGGCGCCGACGGCGGTGCTGCCGCCGGTGTCGCTGCTGGAGCCCGTCCGGCCGGTGATCCCGGCCCGGCCGCCGCACCCCCCGGCCGTGCCCGCCACCGGCCCCGCTTCCGGTTCCGGCGCCGCGCCCGGTTCCGGCCCCGTCCTCGCTCCGGACCCCACTCCCTTCCGCCCGCTGTTCGTCGACGCGCCCGGCCTCAACTGGGCCGGGCCGGGCGATCGGTGGAGCGAGGCCTGGGGCGTGCGGACCTCCGTCGGGCAGCTCCCGGCCGCACCGCCCGCCGTCGCGCTCCCCGCTGCCGGGCTCCCCGCCGTCGGCCTTCCCGCTGCCGGCCAGGACGGGACCGCCTGCCGCCCGCCGCTCACCAGCCGGGAGGTCGCGCTGGTCCGGGCCGGCCTCGCCGCCGTCGGGCCGGACGCCGACCGGGCCACCGCGCACTTCTTCGCGCTGCTCTTCCTGCGCCACCCCGAGCTCCGCCCCTCCTTCCCCGCCGCCATGGACGTCCACCGCGACCGGCTGTTCCGCATCCTGCTGGCCGTCGTGCGCGAGATCGACCAGCCGGTGGCCCTGCGCGCCACGCTGACCGGGCTCGGCCGGGACCACCGTCGGTACGGCACGCTGACCGGGCACGACGCCGCGGTGGAGGAGTGCCTGGTGGCGACGCTGGCCCGGTACGCGGGCGGCCGCTGGGACGCCGAGGCCGAATCGGCCTGGCGCCGCGCCTACCGGATGATCTCCTCGGCCGTGATCGAGGCCGCCGAGGAGGACGCCCGCACCTCGCCGCCCTGGTGGCAGGGCGAGATCGTCCGGCACGAGCGCCGCACCCGGGACGTCGCGGCGATCACCGTCCGCCCGGACCAGGCGTACCCGTTCCGGGCCGGGCAGTACGCCGCTCTGGAGACGCCCTGGTGGCCGAGGGTCTGGCGGCAGTACTCCTTCGCCGGTGCGCCCCGCCCGGACGGGCTGCTGACCTTCCACGTCAAGGCCGTCCAGGCGGGCTGGGTGAGCAACGCGCTGGTCCACCGGGCCGCGCCCGGGGACGTGCTGCGGCTCGGCCCGGCGGCCGGCTCGATGACCGTCGACCACGCGGCGGGACCGGACCTGCTCTGCCTCGGCGGGGGCACCGGCATCGCGCCGATCCGCGCCCTGGTCGAGGAGGCGGTCGAGCACGGCGCGCCCGGCCGCCGGGTCGAGGTGTTCTACGGCGCCCGTCGGGCCGAGGAGCTGTACGCGCTGGGCGAGCTGCGCGAACTGGCCGCGCGGAACCGGTGGCTGACGGTCAGTCCGGTGCTGTCCGGCGGCGCCCCGGCGGGTGTCCTGCTGCCCGGGGGCCTGCTGCCCGGCGGGCCGCTGACCGGCGAACTGCCCGAGGTGGTGAGCCGGTTCGGCCCGTGGACCGGGCGCGAGGCGGTGCTCAGCGGGCCGCCCGCGATGGTGCGCACGGGCGTCGGGGCGCTGCTGCGGGCCGGGGTGCCGGCCGAGCGGATCCGGCACGACCCGGTCGGCGACCCGACTGCGGGTTGATCACCCGAGGTCGGGTGCGAGGAGCGCGCGGATGCCCTCGATGTTGGCCGCCAGGTACGCCCGCAGCCGGGGCGGGACCACGTTGACCGAGGTGACGCCCTCGCGGGTGAACGGCAGCCGGACCACCTCGTACTCGCCGTTGGGGTCGGTCACTTCGGGCCCGTGCCGCCGGCTGAGGTCCATCGAGGCGAGCCGGCAGACGAAGAAGTGCTGCACCTTGACCCCGTGCGGGTGCGGCAGGGTGCCGTCGTCGACGGCGGTCCCCCCGGCCGGTGGCTGGGGCAGGGGGTGGCTGATGGTGTCGACGAAGGCGGGCACCACGTCCACGACCTTGCCGCCGAGCTCCTCGTCCACCTCGCGGTGCAGCGCCTCGACCACCGTCCGGTCCTCGCGCTCGACCCCGCCGCCGGGGGTGATCCAGTACGGGTGCGGCGAGTCCGGCCGGACCCGCCGGATCAGCACGATCGACGCCGGGCCGTACGGATCGTCCGGGTCGAGTTCCAGCAGGATCGCCCGCGCGGTGCGCTTCACGACGGGGCGCGGTGGCGGAGTGCGGTTCTCGGGGCCCATGGCCACCTCCGGGACTGGCGCGTTGTGCGGGATTCTCCCGCGCCGGGGCGGGGGCGAAACCCGGGGAACAGGGTGAAACGCACCGGGAACGGGTCGAAACGCCGACCCGGTCGGGTGCATCCGTTCGGGGCCCCGCTGTGCTGCAATGAGCAGCTATCGGGCAAATCGGAGGTTTCGCTCCGCATGCCCGTTCTGGGCACGGACCTGTACGAGGGACTCGGGCTGGGGGTTGGGTGGCATGGATCGGATCGCACGGCCTTTCGGGAGGACGCAGCCGTTCGGGAAGGCACAGCCCTGCGGGACGTCGCGGCCGTCCGAGCGGACGCGGCCGTTCGGGGTCGCCCGGGGGCCCGGGACCGCGCGGGAGTCCGGGGCGGCCGTCCCGATCGCCATCGGCCCGGTGGCCGCCACCACGGCCCTGTCGCTCCCGGTCGGCCGGGCCGACCGGCTGGGGCCCGCCGCCCGCCAACTGCGGCGCGGGGTGGGGGCGATGAGCCCGGCGTTCATCTCCTGACACCACTTGGTCCGGACCAGCTCCGGCTCGTTCACCATTTGAAAAAGCACACCTTGTCCGCTACATCCCCAAACGGGACGATGATGATCGAACGTGGATTGGTTGCATAAACCGTCACAAAAACCGTCGAAAACATGTCCGGCCGCCAT
The DNA here is from genome assembly GCF_042885395.1 of Kitasatospora sp. NPDC058063. Lineage (NCBI taxonomy): Bacteria > Bacillati > Actinomycetota > Actinomycetes > Kitasatosporales > Streptomycetaceae > Kitasatospora > Kitasatospora sp. NPDC058063. The sequence goes on along the minus strand of NZ_JBHVSD010000001.1, from coordinate 188,678 downwards.
CGGACCAGCAGACCGACGGCGCGGGCAGAACGAGAGGTACTGGCGCCATGCAGCACAGCACAGTCCAGGGTCACCTGGTGATGAACCTCGTGGTCTCGCACGAGCTCTCCTTCCGCCTCCCGGTGGACCTGGCGTACGAGGCCGACGATCCGTACGCCGTCCGGCTCACCTTCCACCTCCCCGGAGACGCCCCGGTCACCTGGTACTTCGCGCGGGAGCTGCTGCTCGACGGGATCAGCGGGCCGGCGGGCGAGGGCGACGTGCACATCCGCCCGGTCGGCGAGGAGCTCTCGGAGGTCCGCATCGTGCTGCGCTCCCCCGACGGCGACGCCCTGCTGTGCGCGTCGTCCGCGCCGCTGATCGCCTTCCTGGCGCGCACCGACCGGCTGGTCCCGATGGGGCAGGAGTTCACCGGGCGGGACATCGACGCCCAGCTCGCCGACCTGCTCAAGGGGCGCGAGAACGCGGGGTGAGCGGTCCGGCGCCGGCAGGCCGCGCGGCGAGAACGGCGAAGGGGCCCGTACCCGGTGGAACACCCGGGTGCGGGCCCCTTTCGGCTGTCCGCGCGCCGCCGGTCAGTCGTCGTCCAGGGCCAGGTGCAGGCCCCACGAGACCAGGCTGATGATCAGCGAACCGACCAGGGCGGAAACGAAGTTGGTCACGTGGAAGTCCAGGCTCAGCTTCCCGGAGGCCCAGGAGGTGAGCAGGAGCATCAGAGCGTTGATCACGAAGGTGATCAGACCCAGCGTGAGGATGAACAGGGGGAGCGAGAACAGCTTGACCACCGGCTTGATCAGCCAGTTCACCACGCCGAACACGACGGCGACGCCGAGCACCGTCAGCGCCTTGTGCTGCCAGTCCGCGTTGCCCTCGGCGAGTTGGATGCCGCTGACGATCCAGGCGGCGACCCAGATGGCCGCCGCGTTGATCAGTGTCTTGATGACGAAACCCTTCATGCCGCCCAAGCCTGACAGGTACCCCCGTCCCGGCGGAACCACCGGACGGCGGGGTGGTGTTGAATGCCCCTGGTCCGGGAGGTGGACGGACGGGCCCGGGAACGAGGGAGGACGGTGGCGGTGAAGATCTTCCGGCTGGACGGACTGGACGCCGAACGGGCGGCCAACGACGGTGCGTACCTGCGGTTCCTGCGCGAACCGCGGATGTCCGCCGGGCTGTACGCGCTCGCCCCCGGCGACACCGACACCCAGACCGCGCACGACCAGGACGAGATCTACCAGGTGATCAGCGGCCGGGCCGAGCTGACCGTCGGCGCCGAGACCGCCACGGTCGGTCGCGGCACCGTGGTGTACGTGCCGGCCGGCACCCCGCACCGGTTCCACCACATCACCGAGGAGCTGCGCGTCCTGGTGGTGTTCTCCCCGCCGGAGGACTGAGCGCCCCGCCGGTTAGGGTCGGCGTCATGAGCACCAAGACGCTGACCGAAGAACTCTGGGCGGCCATCGAGCCGGTGTACGCCGAGATCCTCGCCCACCCCTTCCTGGCCGGGCTCACCGACGGCACCCTGCCGCGCGCGGCCTTCCGCCACTTCGTCGTCCAGGACTCGCACTACCTGCGCGACTACGCCCGCGCGCTCGCCGTCTGCGCCGCCAAGGCGCCCGGCGAGCAGGACGTCCGGGCCTTCGCCGACGACGCGGTCGGCGCGCTCGCCGCCGAGCAGGGCATGCACGCCGAGTTCCTGACGGCTTTCGGCGGCAGCGCCGAGGAGGCCGCCGCCGAGCCCGTGCTGCCCACCACCCGGGCCTACACCAGCTACCTGCTGGCCACCGTCTACGGCGGCTCCTTCGCCGAGGCGGTCGGCGCGGTGCTGCCCTGCTACTGGATCTACGCCCGGGTCGGCGAGGCGCTGCTCGCCCAGGGCTCGCCCGACCCGCTGTACGCCAAGTGGATCGCCACCTACGGCGACGAGGCCTTCCAGTCGGTGGTCCGCCGGGTGCTGGCGCTCACCGACCGGCTCGGTGAGGAGCTGTCCGCGGCCGAGCGCCGCAAGGTGGTCGAGCACTTCGTGACCACCTCGCGCTACGAGTGGATGTTCTGGGACGCCGCCTGGCGCGGAGAGCGCTGGCCGGTCTGAGGCCGCGCGGGTGCGTCCGCCGGTCGTCCGCCCGCCGTCCAGGTGCCGTACGGCGACGGGCGGACGACGGGCGGGCGCTGCCGGGACGGCGGGCGGTGCCGGGTCAGCCGGTGACGAAGTAGCCGGTCAGGTCGGCGACGACGTTCACCGGGCCGCCGTGGTTGAAGACCGAGTAGGTGCCCCCGCCAGTGACCCCGGTGGTCACCGAGTTGGCGACGGTCTGCCCGGGTTCGACGTTCACGGTGGAGGTGTTCGGCGGCAGGCCCCCGCCCGGGAACACCGTGAGGTGGCCGGAGTCGGTGACGTCGGTGATCGTGACGTTGGCCTCGACACCCAGCACGTTCGGGACCGAGCCGTCCGCGGGCACGGCCTGGACCGCGGTGGTCGCCCCCCGCTGGAGCTTGCCACCGGTGATCCGGGTGTCGAGGTTGCGGACCGGCGTCGTGAGCGCGCTGAAGAGCCCGGTGCCGGACGGGCCGTAGTAGCCGACCACGTCCACGATCACGTGCACCCAGCCGGCGCGGTTGTAGATGTCGATCTTCCCGTCCGCCCCGACCGGCACCACGACCTGGTTCGCGACCGTCGATCCCACCGGGAAGTTGACGTTCGAGCCGTTGGCGGGCCGCTGCGTTCCGCTCGGGTACGCGGTCAGGAAGCTGTCCCAGGAACCGTCCGTGGTGGTGACGTTGAGGACCACGGCCTTCGCGTCCGCGGTGCCCAGCTCCGGGCGGGCCACCTGGTACGTGCGCACCGCGTCGCCGCCGAGCCGGCCGGTGCCGTCGCTGCGGCTGTCGGCGATCCGGGTCGGGGTCAGCGGGCCGTACTTGTCGGTCGCCGCGGTCCGGTAGTACCCGACCACGTCGAGCACGACATGGGCGGTGCCCGCGTTGTTGTAGACGTTGATCCACGGGGCGCCCCGACCGACCGGACCGACCGCGATCGTGACCAGGTTGGAGATGGTCTGGCCGGCCTTGAAGTTGATGCTGGAGGTGGCGGGCTTGGTGCCGGCCGGGCCGGCCTTGGCGGCGAGCGTGACGAAGCCGTCGGCGGTCGGGTCGGTCACGGTGAGGTTGACCACCACGGCCGTGGCGTCGGTCGGCACGGCGGAGCCGCAGTACATCGGCGGGTGGTTGCCGCAGCGCTGCGAGACCGGGGTGCTGTAGTACTCGCCTTCCTTGAGCGGTCCGAAGTGGTCGTGCGACGGAGTCTGGTCGTAGGAGCGGGTGTCCAGGATCCGGGTCGGGGACATCCCGACGAACCCGGCCGGTGCGGTCACGTCGGCGGCGGCGGTCACGGCCGCCGGTGCCGCGCTCGCCGGGACCGCGGCGAGGGCCGCGACGGTCAGGTTGAGCGCCGCGAGAGCGGCTGTGGACATGGCTGTTCTGGCCCGCATGATCAGGTTCCCCCCTGGTCGATGGCACCGGACGGGCGTTCTCCCGGCACTGGTTGGACGCTTGGGAACGCCGGGGGTTGTACGCCGCCGGACGAATTCTCGGGGGTCACCCGGGGGGTCGGGCTCGGGGTGATCTCGGGGTTCTCTCCGGGCCGTTGGGCCTCGTTCCGGCACTCGCGCCACCGTACGATCGAAGTACCGAAAGCAAGCGGGATGCGGCACCGGACGGCGGCCGACCCGAGGGGAGAAGAGGAACCGACATGGCTGAGCTCTGGAAGTCGCTGCCCTCCTGGGTGCGCAACATCGTCATCCCGGTGCTGGTCCTGGTGCTGGCCTGGAACATCGTCGCCTTCGTGTTCGGCGTCGTCGGCGCCCTGCTCTCGATCGTGATCAAGCTGCTGGTGGTGGTCGGCATCGCCGCCGCCGTGGTGGTCCTGGTGAAGAAGGCTGCCAAGAGCTGACCCACCACCCCGTAACGCCGCCCTGAGGCCCGGCCCCCCTACGAGAGGGGGGACCGGGCCTCGGCCGTTCTCCGGTATCCGATCGGCTACTGGTTGCGGTAGTAGCCGAAGAGGTCGACGACGACGTCGGTCGTGCCGGCGTTGTTGGCGATGTCGAACCGGCCCCCGGAGCCGACCGGGACGGTGGCGTGGTTGGGGACGTCCAGCCCGGGGGTGGCGTTGAGGTTGCTGGTGCCGGGCTTGTCCGTTCCGGTGGCCCACGCGGTCAGGTGGGTGGCCCCGGTGGTCCCGGTCGCCGTCAGGTTGACCACCGCGGCGGTCGCACCGGCGGGCACGCCGTCGACCGTACGGCGGTCGAACGGGCCGAACGGAGTGCTGTTCCGCGAGTCCATCAGGCGGGTCGGCACGACCGGCGTGAACAGGCCCTTGCCGTCCGGGCTGTAGTAGCCGAAGACGTCGACCACCAGGTGCGAACTGGAGGCGTTGGTGAAGATCTCGACGCTTCCGTCCGCGCCCAGCGGGACCACCACCTGGTTGGGGATGTCCCGGCCCGGGGCGGTGTTGAGGTTGGAGCCGGCCGCGGGGCGCTGGGTCCCGCCCGGGTAGACCGCGACGAAGCCCGGCGAGGCGGACTCGGTGGCCGTCACGTTGAGCACCGCCGAGGTGGCGCCCGCCGGGACGCCGCCGGTCCCGGCGATCTGCAGGCGCCGCGGCGCGCCCGCGACCAGCGGGGTGGCGTCGGACCGGGTGTCGAGCAGCCGGGCCGGGGCGACGGAGGTGAAGCGGCCCGTGCTGTCCGTCGTGAAGTAGCCGAGGACGTCGGCGACGGTGTGCACATAGCCCGCGTTGTTGCGCACCACCACCGTGCCGTTCGGGCCGACCGGCACGGTCACCAGGTTGGCGACATCCTGGCCGGGGCCGAAGTTCAGGTTCGAGGCGTTCGACCGGGCGGGTGTCGTGGAGACGTCCAGGTGGCTGTCGGCGGTGGCCTCGGTCGCGGTCAGGTTGAGCACGACGGCCGTGGCGCCCGGGGGCACCAGGGTGCCGGCCGAACCGGAGACCCGGTTGCGGACGTCCAGGTCCATGGTCTCGCCGGGGCCGAGCCGCGGGTAGCGGCTGCCGGGCGCGCGGGTGTCCAGGATGCGGGTCGGGGCGATCGCGGTGTAGCCGGCCGGGGTGTAGTCGACGGTGACGGGCTGCTCGTTGGTCCTGGTGGAGCCGAACTCGTCGGTGACGGTCAGTCGTACGGTGTAGGTGCCTGGCTTGGCGTACACGTGGCGCTCGGTGGAGCTTTTCTCCCACGGAGTGGACGTGCCGTCGCCGAAGTTGTAGGTGTAACCGGTGATCCGCGGTGGACCGTAGGTGAGCACCTCCACTTTCACCGCCAGGGGGTCGGAGTCCTTCTCAGGGGTCACTGAGAGCAGGGTGTTGAGGGTGCCCGTGACCTCGTACGCGCCGCGGTCGCGGAACCCACCGTCCGGGCCGGTGTTGGCAACGTCCTCATAGTCGAATGCGCCGTGACTGAGCAGATCGACGGTCGGAACGCCGGGCACCTGGGGACCGGCGGAGTCGATGACGCTGCCGAGGTGCCAGCCGCTGATGGCGGCCCTGGGGACCGACAGCGGCCAGTAGTCCTCGTCGAACTGCACGTTACTGTTCGTCTCGTGCCGGCCCTGGCCGGTCGCGGCTCGCAAATCCTCGGCGAGCCGATAGTCCGCGTCGGCCCAACTGTAGGTGGGGTAGAACTCGACAGCGGGGGACGACACGGTGTTGTAGTCGAGGGTGGTCCCTTCGACCGAGCCGGCGGACACCCGGACGGTTCCGCGGTCCACGACGTTGTTGGTGATCGTCGCGTGGTCCGAGGAACCCGCCAGGTCGATGGCGGCCAGGGCGCTCCAGCGCGTGGTGTTGTTGGTGACGACCGTGCCCGGCGCGTCGGTCAACGAGACGGACGACCCCCCGAACGTGGAGGCGAAGTCGTTGCCGGCGATCACCGTCCCGGCGATACCGGGGCCGACCTTCACACCACCGGTGGTGCCGCGAACGAACGAGCGCTCGATGCGCACGTGGTCGCTGGCGCCGGTGACGGCGACGGCCGGACGGACGATCTTGTCGTCCCGCTGCTCGATCCAGTTGCCGGAGAGCTCGACCCGGCTGACGCCGTCGAGCTCGAAGTGTGTGACGTCGAAGCCGGAGAACACGACGTCGTGCTGGCCGGATATCGTCACCGGCTGCCGCAGCGGTCCGGCGATGACCGGGAAGGTCGACGTCCTGCCCGGAAGGGACGGCAGCTTGCCGATGCGGCCGGTGCCGCGGAAGGTGATCGGCTTGCCGGGCTCGCCGGAGCGCCGGACGGTCACGTCCTCGGGGTAGGTGCCGGGCGCGACCTCCACGGTCTGGCCCGGCAGTACCCGGTCGGCGGCGGCCTGGACGGTGCAGAGCGGCTGGGCCTGGGTGCCCGGGCCGCTGTCCTTGCAGAGACCGCCCTGGACGTAGAGGACGGCGGCCGGCTCGGCCGCGGCCGCGGGCAGTGGCAGGCCCACCACCGCGGAGACCACGGCGGCGCTCAGGCCGGCCGCGTGACGGATGCGCACGGTGCATTTCCCCCAAAAGTTGTCAAAGCCGTGAAACCCCTGAGCGGGCGCCGATCCGGTTGGGCCGTGCACGCCCTGATGGAGTGTCTGCGGAGTATCGGTGAGCATTATGGGGGCGGGGTGGGACAGGTCCGGCCGCGGGGCCCGGTCGGTGCGGCCGACCGGGCGGGGTGGGGCGCTCTGGACCTGCGGCGATCGGCTCGCTACGGTGTTGGGCGTCGTGTGCAGGCAACACCGCCTGCGACGCGGGAGCTCGGAGCACCGGGCTGAGAGGACGCTGACCGGGACGTCGACGGACGGACCGACGGCTGCGTCGACCGCAGGAACCTGACCGGGTAATGCCGGCGTAGGGAGTAGAGGTCAGATGACCACGTTCGAAGCACAGCCGCAGTCTGCCCAGGGCGCCCCCAGCAGCGAGCGCACCGGCTACCCGACCCCGGCCTGGCGCAAGGCCTACCGCGAGGGGTCGCGCCCCGACCTGCGCGTTCCGTACCGCGAGGTGCGGCTCAGCAACGGCGGGTCCGTCCCGCTGTACGACACCTCCGGCCCGTACACCGACCCGTCCTTCGAGCCCGATGTGCGGCGCGGCCTGCCCGCCCTGCGGGACGCCTGGATCCGCCAGCGCGGCGACGTCGAGGAGTACGACGGCCGCGAGCCGCGCCCCGAGGACGACGGGATCAAGCACACCTCGCCGCGCGGCGGGAACCTGCGCAACCTGGACGCCGTCTTCCCCGGTCGGCCGCGTCGCCCGCTGCGTGGCCGCGATGGCGCCGCCGTCACCCAACTCGCCTACGCCAAGCGGGGCGTGGTGACGCCGGAGATGGAGTTCGTGGCGCTGCGCGAGGGCCTGGCGCCGGAGTACGTGCGTGCCGAGGTGGCCCGCGGCCGGGCCGTCATCCCGGTCAACGTGAACCACCCGGAGGTGGAGCCGGCCGTCATCGGCACCAACTTCCTGGTGAAGATCAACGCCAACATTGGCAACTCCGCCGTGACCTCCTCGATCGAGGAGGAGGTGGAGAAGATGACCTGGGCCACCCGCTGGGGCGCGGACACCGTCATGGACCTCTCCACCGGCCGCAACATCCACACCACCCGCGAGTGGATCCTGCGCAACTCCCCGGTGCCGATCGGCACCGTGCCGCTCTACCAGGCCCTGGAGAAGGTGGACGGCAGGGCCGAGGAGCTGAGCTGGGAGGTCTACCGGGACACGATCGTCGAGCAGTGCGAGCAGGGCGTCGACTACATGACCGTCCACGCCGGCGTGCTGCTGCGCTACGTCCCGCTCACCGCGCGCCGCAAGACCGGCATCGTCTCGCGCGGCGGCTCGATCATGGCGGCCTGGTGTCTGGCCCACCACCAGGAGAACTTCCTCTACACCAACTTCGAGGAGCTCTGCGAGATCCTCGCGAGCTACGACGTCACCTTCTCGCTCGGCGACGGTCTGCGCCCGGGCTCGATCGCGGACGCCAACGACGAGGCGCAGTTCGCCGAGCTGAAGACCCTCGGCGAGCTCGGCCGGATCGCCCGTGAGCACGACGTCCAGGTGATGATCGAGGGCCCGGGCCACGTCCCGATGAACAAGATCAAGGAGAACATGGATCTCCAGAAGGAGATCTGCGACGAGGCGCCGTTCTACACCCTCGGCCCGCTGACCACGGACGTCGCCCCCGGCTACGACCACATCACCTCGGGCATCGGCGCGGCGATGATCGCCTGGTGGGGCACCGCGATGCTCTGCTACGTGACGCCCAAGGAGCACCTGGGCCTGCCCAACCGGGACGACGTCAAGACCGGTGTGATCACCTACAAGATCGCCGCCCACGCCGCCGACCTGGCCAAGGGCCACCCCGGTGCCCAGGCCTGGGACGACGCCCTCTCCGACGCCCGCTTCGAGTTCCGCTGGGAGGACCAGTTCAACCTGGCCCTCGACCCGGAGACCGCCCGCGCCTTCCACGACGAGACCCTCCCCGCCGAGCCCGCCAAGACCGCGCACTTCTGCTCGATGTGCGGCCCGAAGTTCTGCTCGATGAAGATCTCCCAGAAGATCCGCGACGAGCACGGCGACGGTTCCACCGCCGTGGACACCGAGTTCGACGCCGAGGCCCTGGCGGGCATGGCCGAGAAGTCCGCCGAGTTCGCGGCCCAGGGCAACAAGGTCTACCTGCCCCTGGTCGACTGACCCGGGACACCTGAGCGCCGCCCCGATCACCTCGGGGCGGCGCTTCGCCGTCCTCGCCGTCCTCGCCGTCCTCGGCTACTTCTCGGCGTCGCCGAAGACCATGCGGTGTCCGCGCGCGGTGTCCATGTACTCACGGACGCGGTGGATCAGCCCGTCACGGAGTTCGAAGACCAGGCAGTAGTCATTGGCGTAGTGATTGCCGTTGGCGAGCGTCGCGGTCATGGTCTCCTCCACGATCACGCGCTCGCCGTCGGCGTGGAAACCGTGGAAGGTGACGTCGACGTCCCTGGCGAACAGGCGGGGGAAGTCCTCGGCGAGGAAGCGCGTGATCACCTCCCTGCCGACCATGTGACTGGGACAGCCCAGCGCGGTGGCCGTCGCGTTTCCCGGAGGTGCCAGCCACTCTGCGTCCTCGGTGAAGACCGCGGAGATCTGATCGGCGTCGTGGCCGGCGAACGCCTTCCAGGCGGCCCGGACGATGTCGTGGCTGCTCATCGAGCCGAGGTCGGGACGGACGCCGGTCCGGGCGCGGCCGATGAAGCGGCCTCCAGCGTGCGGCGGATCACCGCCGAACCGTGCTCGACGGACTCGGCGATCGGTGCGGCCAGGGCGTCGGGCAGGACATCGGTGTGCCACACGAATCTCGTCCGGCCGCCGGCCTCCGGAAGCGCCTGCATGGACGCGTGGTGGTGGGACGGATGGAGGCTGCCGCCGACGACCGTGTAGGCGACCCGCATCGCCTCGTGGTCGAGGTCGACGAGCCGTTCGAACACGATCGTGCCATCGGCGAAGGTGACGGTGCGCGTGTCCGAGCTCAACCGGGTGTCGGTGACGAACCCGGGCGCCAGCCGCTCGTGCACCGCGCCGTAGTCGCTGAGCACCGACCACACCGCCTCGGGGCGGGCGTCGATGACGATTTCCTTGTGGATCGAGGCCATGGGTGATCGACTCCTCGTCAGGCCGAAGCGATGCAGAACAGGTGGCCCTCGGGGTCGGCGAGAACGGTCCACTCGCCTTCGCCGGGCTGGAACTCCGGCTTGGTCGCCCCGGCCGAGAGCAGCTCCTTCACCGTGATCTCGGGATCGGCGACCGTGAAGTCGAGATGGGCGTGCTTCGCGGCGTCGGGCCAGCCGGGCCCCCGGTAGCCGGCGACCCGCTGGAAGGCCAACCGGACCGGCCCCTCGCCGAGTTGGACGAAGTCGTCGTCGCCCTGCCCGAGGTCCCAGCCGGTGACCTTGCGGTAGAACTCGGCGAGGGCCCCGGGATCGGCGCAGTCGATGGTGATCGCGGTGAGCTCCGCGTGGACGGCCATGGATGGCTCCCTTCGTGTCATCAGATGAGCCCCAGCATCCGGGGCGAGGGGGCCGAAGGTCTTGAAGATCCTTGCGGGCCGTTCTGTCGTACCCGGCGGGTACCGTCCGCGGCATGCTGTCCGCATCGACCCTCGCCGCCCGGCCGGAGTTCACCGTGGCCGTGGTGGGGTGCCGTTCCGACCACGCCCGGTGGTCGCAGCCGGAGACCCGCGACGACCACCGCCTGGTGCTGGTGCGACGCGGCAGGTTCCGGCGATCGGCCGACGGCACCGACGCCGATCTGGACCCGACCACGGCCTACTTGGGCGCGCCCGGCGAACAGGAGCGCTTCGCCCATCCGGCCGGCGGCGACGTCTGCACGTCGGTCAGCTTCGAGCCCTCCCTCCTCGGGCGCCCGCCCGCCGCGGCGACGGTGTACGTCGACGCGCGCGTCGATCTCGCCCACCGCCGTCTGGTCGCTGCCGCGGCCACCGGCGACATCGACTACGCGCTGGCGGAGGAACTGCTCCGCCTCGTCGCGGCCGCGGCCGGTGAGCCGACTTTCCGCTCCCGGCCGGCCGACCGGGCGCTGGCCGCCGCGGCGCGCGAGGCGATCATCGAGGAGGCCCCGGAGGCCGGAGGGCTCTGCGCCCTGGCCGCGCTGCTGGAGGTGTCGCCCTACCGACTGAGCCGGGTGTTCTCCAGGGAGACGGGCGTCTCGCTGACCCGCTACCGCAACCGCGTACGCGTCACCCGGGCCATGGACCGGATCGCCGAGGGCGAACCCAGCCTCGCCGCCCTGGCAGCCCAGCTCGGCTTCGCCGACCAGGCGCACCTGACCCGCATCGTCCGCGAGCACGTGGGACACACACCGACGGTGCTGCGCCGGCTGCTCGCCCCGGTTCGCGCCCGTCATGAGCCGACGGGCCGATGAACATACCGCCGGACGGGCTTCCGGGAGCGGGGTCGGCGGGGTCGGCGGGGTGCGGGGCGCGGGTCGACCAAGTGCCGGGTGCCGGGTGCCGGGCGCCGTGGGTCACGCGGGCTCGGCGGCGAGCAGGTCGGTGGTGCGGTCCGCGGTGAGCACGCCGAGGATGTAGCCGTCCTCGTCGACGACGGGCCAGACCGCCAGGTGCTTGATCCGCATGGCGATCGCGGCCAGGGTCAGGCCCATGGTCGGCCAGGCGAACGGGCCGCGCTGGTGGGTGGTGGCGCTGATCGCGGTCCGCTCGGTGTACCAGGAGCGGGTGAGGAACGGGTGGAGTCCGGTGCGGGTGACCAGCCCTTCGCACCGGCCGTCGTGGCCGCGGACGAGAAGGTAGTCCAGGTGGGCGCCGCGGAGGATGTCGTCGGCCCGGTCGACGGTGCTGTCGTCGGCTATCTGGTAGGCGCAGGGTTCCATGGCGTCGGCGACCGTGAGGCCGTGGCCGGGCCGGGCGGGCTGGGGCGAGTGAGTGGTCACGGCGTTCACCGTTCCCGTCTCCGGCCGCCCGCCGGGGCGGGGTCTGCCGGGCTGTCCTGCACCCAGAACGAAGCCGGAACGGGGACCGGGATACGGGATGCCCTGGATGTCTCCGAGGCTACTCCCGCGGTGGTCGGCCCGGGGGAGGCTACGGCGGAGTAGCGTGGGGAGCAACCGAGGACATTCCGGACACCGGCATCAGCGTCGACGTCGCCCTGGGTCATGACGGGTCCCTCGTGGACCGGACGGGCGGCTTCGGATGATGCCGATCCCCCTCCCCATTCCTTCCTCCCCCGGGCCGTGGACGGCGCCCGGTGTCCCGCTGCTGCCGCGCTTGGAACTGGAGCCGACGATGTCGCGGGAGGGTGTTTTCGACGGGGCCTGGTGGCCCCGTTCGAACGAGGTCCTCGCCGAACTGCCGGACCTGATCACCGCGCTCGGCGCCCACTTCGGGCGCATCCTGCGGGTCGGCCTCGACACCGAGGCCTGGGACGGTGTGCCCCGGTCCGTCGCCGCGAACGGCCTGATGGTCAGGATCAACTGGTTCGCCGGCAGCGACGGGACGATCAGCGTCACCCGGGGCCTCCAGGACCACTTCCTCCTGCTGGTGGTGCCGCCCGGCACCGACGCGACAACGGCCGCCTCGGCGATGGCCGGAGCCTCCGCGACGGGGAACCACACTCCGGCGGCGGAGCTGCTGCTCGGCCGACCGGTGGTCGCCGTCGCGCCCGGCCGGATTCACGGCTGAAGCCGTTCTCCATCGGTGGAGAACACCGATGGAGAGCGCCGGTGGAGAACACCGGTGGGAGAAGTCGTCGAAGAACCTTCGCGGGGAGCGATGAGTTTCCGGGACGCCCGGGGTCTACCCCTGTGCAAGCTACGGACGTGACCACGGAGGAGATCCCGAGATGACCGAGAACCTGGGCGAGCTGACCATCACCCGCGAGCTGCCGGGTGCCCCGGCCGCCGCGTTCGAGGCGTACTTCGAGCCGGAGCAGTTCGTCCGCTTCTGGGGGCCGGTCGGCACCCACGTGCCGCTGGAGACCGTGACCGTCGAGGCGAAGGAGGGTGGTCGCTACGACAGCACCATGGTGATCGACGCGACCGGCGACCGGTACCCGCTGAAGGCCGAGATCACCGAGATCCGGGTCGGCGAGTTCTTCGCGATGGTGGAGGAGGGCTCGGGCATGCGCTCCACCCTCACCTTCACCGGTCTCGACGGGGGCGGCACCCGGGTGGTGCTGCACCAGACCGGGGTGCCGGAGATGTTCCGCGGCCCGGAGGCCGAGGCGGGGCTCAACTCCAGTTTCGACCGGCTGGTCGAGCACCTCGCCGGCCGGAACTGACGGGCGCGGCGCTTCCGGCGTGCCCGCCCCGGGCCACCCCCGTGGGCCCGGGGCGGGGGCGCGGTCTGTTGGCCGTGCGCTGGGGGTGAACGGTCAGTTGGCCGCGTCCTGGGGGTACCAGCGGAGCTCGACGGTGTTGCCGTCCGGGTCCTGGACATAGACGGAGGTGGCGGTGCCGCGGGCGCCGTAGCGGGGGACGGGGCCCTCCAGGACGGTGAAGGTACCCGCGTCGATGACCTCCTGCCAGTCGAGGGGCTCGACGGTGAGGCAGAAGTGGTCGACGTTGGACTCGTGCCGGGGGCCGTGGGCCAGGTCGATGATGGTCTCGGCACTGACCCGGATCGACGGGAAGGACACCTTGCCGGCGCGCCATTCGTCGACGCGGACGGGCTCCAGGCCCAGGAGGCCGGCGTAGAAGGCCAGCGAACGCTCGACGTCGGCGACGTTGAGGACCAGGTGGTCGAAGGCTACGACGCGCATGGGTGATCGGCTCCGCTCGGGGTGGGGCTGTCGGGGACGGGTTCAACGATCCTCTCGGCCGGGCGGGTGATCAATGCGTGATCGCCGTAGGATCGTTGAGCCGGATTCAACGATCGAGGGGCGGGGCGGGATGCTGGAGCGGTTGGAGATCGAGGTCTTCCTCGCGCTCGCCGGGGAGCTGCACTTCGGCCGGACCGCGGAGCGGCTGCACCTGACCACCGGGCGGGTCAGCCAGGTGGTGAAGAAACTGGAGCGCCGGATCGGCGGGCAGTTGTTTGACCGCACCAGCCGGTCGGTCCGACTCACCCCGGTGGGGCGGCAGTTGGCGGACGATCTGGCCCCGGTGGTGGCGGCGATGGAGGCGGCGCTGCGCCGGGCGGAGGACGCGAACCGGGGCGTCACCGGGGAGCTGCGGGTGGCGTTCCTCGGCGAGTGGACGGCGCCGGTGCTGCTCAAGGCGGCCGCGCTGTTCGGCGAGCGACATCCGGACTGCCGGGTGGACGTGCGGGAGGTGCAGCTCTCCAACTCCCGGGCGAGCCTGGTGGACGGGTCGATCGACATCCTGATCGCCTCCTACCCGTTCGACGGCATGGCCCGCGGGCCGGTGCTGCTGACCGAGCGGCGGGTCCTGGCGGTGGCGGCCGGGCACCCCTTGGCCGGCGAGCGGTCGGTGTCGCTGGAGGTGCTCGCGGACCATCCGGTGGTGCAGTACCCGGAGGTCACCTCGGCGGGCTTCAAGCGCGACCGCACCCCCGGCCGGACCCCGTCCGGCCGCCCGGTGCCCAAGGGGCCGTCCGGCGGCACCTTCTCCGAGATGCTCAGCCTGGTCGCGATGGGCCGCGGTGTCCTCCCGGTCGGCGAACACTCCCGCCGCTACTACCCGCGCCCGGACGTCGCGTACGTGCCGATCCACGACGCGCCCCCGATCCAGCGCGGCCCGGTCTGGCTGGAGAGCAACACCACCGCCCGGGTCCGCGCCTTCGTCCGGGCGGCCACCGACGCCGTCGCGGAGTCGGTCGACCGGGCGCCGCCGTTGTGCGTGGTGGCGGAGTGACCGGTGCCGGCGGAGTGACCGGTGGGGGCGGAGTAGCCGGTGGGGGCTTCAGGAGATCGCGCGCAGCCGGGGCCGCTCCGGGGCGAGCAGGCGGTCGAGGTGGGCGGCGGTGTCGTCGTCGGCGGGGAGCAGGACGAGGAGCTGCTGGGCGTCGTCGGTGAGGTCCAGGGTCTCGCGGTGGAGCCGGAGTTCGGGACCGGACGGGTGGCGGAGGCGGAGCGGGCCGCGGCGGGGGACGAGGTGGTTGCCGATCCGGCGGGTGAACTCGGGGCCGGCGATCGGGGCGAGTTCGGTGCTGAGCCATTCGGCGGACTCGACCGAGGGTGCGAGCCAGATGTCGAAGGCCTGCTCGTCGGCGATGTCGTCCCAGTCGGCGAACAGGGTGCGGGCGCGCGGGTCGGTGAAGACGTAGCGGGTGAGGTTCGGGGCCGGGGCGTCGAGCAGTCCGGCGGCGCCGAGGACGGCCGCGTAGCCGCTGGTGTGGGCGAGGACGTCGCCGAGGCGGTTGGTGACGGCGGCGATGCCCGGTTCGAGCAGGCGCAGGGTCTCGCGGACGGTGGGGCGCAGCTCGCGCGGGGCGGGGGCGGGTCGGGCGTGGCCGGTGCACGCGCCGCCGGTGATCTTGGTGAGGTAGCGCACGTGGTTGCGCTCGGCGGGGTCGAGGCTGAGGGCGTCGGCGAGCGCGTTGACCACGGCGGTGGAGGGGTTGCGGTCGCGGCCCTGCTCCAGCCGGGTCAGGTACTCGACGCTGATGCCGGCCCGGACGGCCAGGTCGGAGCGGCGCAGGCCGGGTGAGCGGCGGCGGCCGTGGTCGGGCAGGCCGAGCGTCTCCGGCTGGATGCTGTCCCGTTTGGCGCGGATGAAGTCCCCCAGTGGTGTGCCCATACGGCGAGCGTACGGTCGATCGTCGCGCGGAGGGTGGCCCTGCGGGGGCCAGCCTGGGTACGGCCTGGTTGCGGCCGTTCGGCGGGCGGAGAGTGGTCGCCATGGAGACGAACACGCACAAGCTGGTGATCATCCTCGGCAGCGTCCGGGAGGGCCGGTTCGGCCCGGTGGTGTCCTCGTGGGTGGCCGAGCAGGCCGCTTCGCACGGCGGCTTCGAGGTCGAGACAGTGGACCTCGCCGAGGTCGATCTGCCGCTCGAACTTCCGGCTGCCTCACCGAAGTTCGCGGGTGACGGTTATCCGCGTCCGGCCGGGATGGCGAAGCTGACCGAGGCCCTGGAGGGCGCCGACGCCTTCGTCGTCGTCACGCCGGAGTACAACCACAGTTACCCGGCCTCGCTGAAGGCCGCGATCGACTGGCACTTCACCCAGTGGACGGCCAAGCCGGTCGCCTTCGTCAGTTACGGCGGTGCGGCCGGCGGCCGGCATGCCGTGCTGCACCTGGAGAACGTGCTGACCGAGCTGCACGCGGTGACCATCCGGGACGGCCTGGCCTTCCCGAACTACTTCACTGCCTGGGCGGACGGCCGCCCGAACGACCCGCAGGCGCCCGGCTACGCCAAGGTCCTGCTCGACCAGCTGTCCTGGTGGGCGGGCGCGTTGAAGAACGCGCGGGCCGCCGCGCCGTACCCGGCATGACCGGAGCGGGGAAGGCACCTCAACCCGCCCTGCGCCGACGGTAGTAGTGCACGGTGAGCACGGCGAGCAGCGGTCCCCAGGCGGCCAGCGGCAGGTAGCCGGCCCAGAACACGACGGTCTGCCAGCCGTGGGTGATCAGCCCGATGTTCCGGTCGCCCCGGATGGTCAGGCCGAGCGAGAACATCACCATCGCGTACGGGAAGACCATCAGCGCCGCCGAGCCCAGCCCGGCCGGGACCACGGCGGCGAGCACCGGGACCGGGCGGCCGCCGAGGACGGGGATCCAGCGCGGCCACACCTCGCCCCAGCGGGCGACCAGGCCGAAGCAGAGGAGCGCCAGCGCCTCGCTGACCACGCTGAGCGCGAGGATGTACGCCCAGCCGCCGTCGAACGGGGCCGGGTCCTGCTCCGGCGGTGTCGGGCCGTGGTCGAGCAGCGGCAGCCCGAGGATGAAGCCGCCGATCCGCCAGAGGCAGGAGGGCAGGACCGCCAGGGTGATCGCGTAGCCGGTCCGGACCGCCCAGCGGGGTACGCCCGGTGCGGGTGTGCCGTGCAGTCGTGCCGCGATCGTCCGTGCGCCCATGGTTCCGCCTCCGGCCCCGGGCGGACGCCGTCCGTCCGCCACCGGCTCCGACCTTCCCGGAGCGCGCGGGCGGGGGCGTCCTCACCCGGGCTGAAACCGGGCGGGCCCGCTCCCCCGGGCGGGGGAGCGGGCGGTCGCCGCGGTAGGAGGCCACGGGGGGTAGGAGGTTGCCGCGGTCAGGAGGCCACGGGGGTAGGAGGTCGCCGCGGTGACGAGGTCAGGGCAGCAGCAGCCCCCAGGACAGGGCCCAGGGCAGGAACACCACCCCGGCCAGCAGCAGGGCGCCCAGCCGGACCCGGTCGGCCGCCGGGGCGGCGGCCAGGGCCGCCCGCTCCCGCCTGGCGCTGACCGCGGCGACGGCGGCCGCCCCGAGCGCGAACAGCGCGAGCAGTTGGACGGCCAGCCAGACCACCGGGCGGCCGAACAGGACCGGGCCGGGGAACATCGCGGCGGTGACCATCAGGAAGAGCAGGTACCCGAGGGCGCCCAGGAGGGCGGCCGTCCCGGTGAGGGCGGCCCAGCGGGCGGCCCGGGGCAGGGCGGCGGGTCGCGGCCGGCGGCGCAGGCGGCGGACGGCGCCGGTCAGCGCGTAGCCCACGAAGCCGGTCAGGCACAGCAGGGTGGCGACGGCCTCGACCCAGGTGGACTCGTACCAGGGGAGCGGATCGAGCGCGCGGCTGCGGATGTCCTGCTGCGGGGCCGGGTCGGCGGAGGCGGTGGGCAGGCCGGTGGCGAGCCGCTGGATCCAGGCGGATTCGGCCTCGGCGTAGTCCGCCGGGAGCCGGTCGGGCCGGTCGTAGCCGTCGTCCGCGGTGAGGTGCAGGTTGTGCCGGACGTCGGGGACGGTCCGCAGCGTGTAGTGGGTGTTGCCGCCGCGGTCGAGGGCCCGGCGGATGATCGCCGCGCTCTCCTCGGGGGCGGCCTCGCGGTCGAGGGTGCCCCACTCGGCCAGGACCGGCTGCCGGACCCGCTCCCACACCGGCACCGGATCGTAGTCGGCCTCCGGGAAGATCCCGGCGGCGGTGAGCTGCCGGACGGAGGTGTCCGAGAGCGCGTCGACCAGCGAGCCGTGGACGCCCGCGTGGCGCAGGTAGCCCCGGTACGCCCAGGCCTGTTGGCGAGCGGGGGTGAGGCCGACCGCGCCGACGGTGACCAGGTACGTCACCTCGGTGGAGCGGGTGGCGGCGAGCGAGGCCACCCAGGCGCCCTCGGACAGGCCCCACAGGCCGACCCGGTCCGGCGCGACCTCCGGCCGGGCGCGCAGCAGCCGGACGGCGGCCAGGGCGTCCTCGGCCAGCTGCCCGTAGTCCCGGTGGGTCGTCGAGTAGCCGTCGGTGCGCTTGTCGAAGACCAGCGTGGTGACGCCGTGCCGGGCGTACGCCTCGGCGGCGGCCCGCAGTTCGGCCAGCGGGCCCGGCCCGGCCCCGGGGACCATGACCAGCCCGGGGCCGCGGGTGCCGGCCGTCGCGGCGGGGGAGGCCAGCAGCAGGCCGTGCAGGACGGTGCCGCCGGCGCCGGTGAAGTCGACCGGGCTGGCGACCGGATCGCCCGTCGCCGACGTGGTGTTCGCGGGTGTGGCGCTCGCAGGTGTGGTGCTCCCTGCCGTGCCGTTCCCCGCCGTGCCGCTCACGGCCGTGCCGTTCCCCGCCGTGCCGCTCACGGCCGCGGCGCCCGCCGGTCCGCCGGTGAGGAGCAGCCCCGGCAGGGCCGTGAGTAAGGCGGTGAGCAGCAGCGCCGCTCCGGTGCGTGCTGGTCGGATGGGTCCGGTGCTCATCGCCGCTCTCCCCCGGTCGTTCTCCACTTGTGGGTTCCAGCCTGGCGGGCGGCGGAGTCCGGGGCGATGGTGGTCGCACCCGGACCGGGGGTGGGGATGTCCCCCGGAAGCGCCCCGGGCACCCCGGAAGCGCCCCCGTCACCCGGGGCGTCGCGGAGGGCTCAGCGGACCTCGTCGGGCCCGGTGAAGTCGGGCGGTGTGTACCCGGGGCCGGTGAAGTCGGGCGGGGTGAAGGCGGCCGGGCGGGTCGTGCGGCCCCGGGGGTCGGTCAGTCCCTCGGGGCCGGGGCTGGTGAACGCGGGCGAGGTGTAGCCGGGGCTGCTGAAGTCGGGGCTCTCGTAGCCCGGGCCGTCGTGGTCCGGGCTCCCGTGGTCGGGGCCCGCGTGGTCGGGGCCGTCGTGGTCGGGCCGTGCCGCCGGGCCCGGCACCGGCGGCAGCGCGTCGAGCAGGTACGGGAGGATTCCGCGCTCGCGCAGCGCGCCGCGCCACTCGCGGTGGGCGTCGCCGAGTTCGGCGGCGAGCTCCGGGTCGGTGCCGGCCGGGGCGGTCGCGGCGCCTTCGCGCAGGGCGGTGAGCAGCAGCCCGATGACGCCGATGGCCATCGCGGCGACCCCGGCGGCGAGGGCCACCCACCCGGCCGTGACCAGGGAGTGGGCGAGGGCGAGGTTCGGACCGGCGGCGCGCAGCAGGTAGCCGATCAGCAGCAGGAACAGGGCGGCGGCCCAGGCCAGGATCGGGGTGAGCACGGTGAGGACCGGGAACAGTCCGGCGCCGCCGCCCCCGGAGCGCAGCTGGCTGAACAGCCCGGGGGCGGCCGGTTCGCCGCCGGGCGGCGGTGGGGGCGTGCTGTGCAGGCTCTCGCGCAGCCGGGTGTAGTGGGTGTACTCGGTGGCGGCCGCGGCGTTGACGCGGTCGGCGTCGCGCAGGGCGCGGATGCGCAGCTGGTCGGTGGTGAGCGCGCCGGGCGCGCGCAGGGCGGTGAGGACGGTGCGGTCGCGCAGGGCTTCCGTGAGGAGGCGCTCGTACTCCGGGCGGTCCTCGGCGAGCAGTGGCGGGGGGTTGGACATGGGAACCCCGTTCGTGCGGTCCCCGTTCGCTCCGCCCCGGGGGCGCGCGGCCCTCAGGACGCCGAAACGGGCGCGGAGGCGGGCCGCCGGACGGGCGGCCGGGTGTGGTGTGCCTCATGGTAGGGGCGGGCACGCCCGGGCTGACAGTCGGTTTCCGGAATTTCGCGCCCCGGGACGCGTGCGTGCGACCGCCCGAGCGCCGGGAACAACTGTTCTACGGCGATGGTCGGTTGACGATCGGTCGGAAGTCGGAAGTCGGAAGTCGGCAGCCGGAAGGCGGAAGTCGGCAGCCGGAAGGCGGCAGTCGGTGGGCGATCCGTGCGAGCGATCCGGCCGATGGACGGCCGCGCGCCTCAGCCGATGGGCAGCCGGGCGACCAGCAGCCGCCCCTCCATGGTGACGCCGCCGTCCATCGCCACCGCGAGGTCGTCCGCGTACACATACGGCCCGGGGATGTGCGGCGGCTGGCCGTCGTCGTTGTGCACCGCGCCGGTGAGGTACGGGATGGGGCTGTGCCCGTGCACGATCCGGCTGCCGCCGTAGGTGTCCAGCAGCTCGTGGACGGCCATCGGGCCGGCGTCGCCGCGGAAGGCGAACCGCTTGGTGAAGCGGCGGAAGCAGTCCCACCACTCGTCCACGCTGCCGTCGGCGAGCAGGCCGTGCACCGCGTCGTTGACGTCGGGGATGGACTCGCCGTACTCCAGGTACGCGGTGGTGTCGGAGTGCAGCAGCAGGTGGCCGTCCTCGACCGCCATGGCGGGCAGCCGGGAGAGCCAGCTGATGTGGTGCGCCTCCAGCCGGTCCAGGTCGCTCTGCTGGCCGCCGTTGAGCCGCCAGGCGGCGAGGAAGGAGGCGGTGCCGGCGGTGGACTGGACGGGCTCGTCGCCGTACTTGGCGGCGCCGAGGAAGAGCAGTTCGTGGTTGCCCATCAGGGCGCGGCAGTAGCCGCCGGCCGCGGCGGCCTCGGCGGCCAGCTGCATGACCAGGTCGATGACGCCGATGCCGTCGGGGCCGCGGTCGGTGAAGTCGCCGAGGAACCAGATCCGGGCGCGGCCGGCCGACCAGTGGCCGTCGGCGTCGATCAGGCCCTGGCCGTGCAGCGCGGCGCGCAGCTCCTCCAGGTAGCCGTGCACGTCGCCGACGACGTAGACCGGGCCGGGGGGCTCGCCGGGGCCGGGGGCCGGGTACGGGTAGGTGGGTGCGGCGGGGTCGGGCAGCGGCGGGCCGAGTTCGATGGTCGGCGGGTCGTCGCGGCCGTCGAGCCCGAGTGCGGGGGAGGGCTGGTCGGGCAGGGTGGGTTCGTAGCCGCCCTGGTCCCGGCCGTCGTAGCCGCCCTGCTCCCGCGCGTCGTAGCCGCCCTGGTCCTGGCCGTCGTAGCCGGTCTGCTCCCGGCTCTCGTAGCCGCCTTGCTCCCCGCCCGCGTAGCCCGTGCGCTCCTCGTACCCGGGGCCGTCCTCGTAGCCGCCCTGCCCCTGCTGTCCCTGGTGCTCCTGCTGTCCCTGGTGCGAGAAGGCCGGGGTCTGGTCCATGCCGATGCCCTGGGCGTGCACGGTGTGGCCCTGGCCGTCGGCGGGCCAGTGCTGCTCCAGGTAGCGGGCTCCGCCGTAGCCGCTGTAGGTCTCCCCGTCGTGGCCCTCCCCCTCGTAGGGCGCGGCGGGGTAGCCGGTGGCGGCGTCGGGTTCGTAATAGGTGCCGTACGGCAGCACGTCGAGGTCCGGCTGGTGGCGGGGGACCGAGTGGGGGTGCTCGGGCCCGGGGAAGCGGTCCTCGGGTGTCATTCGCCCATCATAGGAAGACCACTCTCCCGGCGTCGTCACCTGGTGGGTATCCAATCCTCCGGAGCGTCAGCCGGGCGGTCCCGCAAGGTCCGTTTTGTCCCGGCTCGGCATGGTCTCGTCGGCTGTGGCGGGGCCGCGCGGCCCGGCCTCGGGGCCGCTGCGGCGTGGTGGTCTATACCTCGCCCGGGGCCCGGGGCGGGCTGACGGTGGTGCGCGGACTCCGGCGCTGGGAGGACGCGCGGACGATCAGCTCGGTCGGCATCAGGGTGCCGGGCGGCGGCCCGGTGCCGGCGGTGCGGAACCGCGGCGGGAAGAGCCGGGCGATGTCGACGCCCGTCCCGGAGTCCACGCCCTCGATCGCGTCGATGAGCAGGTTGACCACCGTGGTGCCGATCTTGCGCGGCTTGAGCGAGAGCGTGGTGATCGGCGGCTCGGTGGTCGCGTAGACGTCGCTCTCGCTGCAGCAGACCAGCAGCAGGTCGTCCGGCACCCGCAGGCCGTAGCGGCGTGCGGCGGCCAGCAGGTCGGTGCCGTTGGGGTCGAACAGTCCGTAGACGGCGTCCGGCCGGTCGGGGCGGGCGAGCAGCCGGTCGGCGGCGACGGCGCCGGCGGCCGGGTCGTGCGCCGGGTAGGTCTCGTAGACCGGCTCCTGCCCGACCTTGGCGCACCAGCCGAGGTAGGCCTCGGTGGAGAGCCGGGTGTAGGTGTCGGTGCTGGTGCCGGTGAGCAGGCCGATCCGGCGGGCGCCGGCCTCGGAGAGGTGGTCGAGGATGCCGAGCACGGCGGCCTCGTGGTCGTTGTCGACCCAGGCGGTGACCGGGCAGTTGCCGGGCTTGCCGTCGCTGACCACCGGCACGCCGGACCGGTAGAGCTCGCTCACCAGGGGGTCCTGGTCGGGCGGGTCGATCACCACGGTGCCGTCCAGGGCGATGTTGCCCCAGACGTCGTGGCGGGAGGAGGCGGGCAGCACCACCAGCGCGTAGCCGCGGCCCAGGGCGGCGCTGGTGGCGGCCCTGGCCATCTCGGCGAAGTACGCGAACTCGGTGAAGGTGAACGGCTCTTCACCGTAGGTCGTGACGGTCAGGCCGATCAGGCCGGACCGTCCCGTGCGCAGGGTGCGGGCGGCCGCGGAGGGGCGGTAGCCGAGGCGCTCGGCTACCTCGCGCACCCGGCTGCGGGTCTCGTCGGGCAGGCGGCCCTTTCCGTTCAGCGCATCGGAGACAGTGGTGATCGACACTCCGGCGGCTGCTGCCACATCCCGGATGCCGGCCCGCTCCAGACGCCGTGAGGTGGTGGGACGCCGACCGCTCTGGTTGGCTGCTGCTGTCATGGCGGACCGATCGTATGGCTCCTGACAAGGGTCTGTGACCGGCGCATCGGAAGCCCCCGGAGATACGTTTCTCCAAGAGTGAGCCGGGGTGCGCCCCTTCGATACCCGCCTGAAACCAGGCCTCTTACCTCTGACATGTGCCAAAGGAACCGGGCAGAATGGCTGATCTGCGCCTGTAACCCGACCGGGCATCTCACTCCTACGGGTGAGGGCGGTCGGTATCGTGCAAGGCACCCGACCGGGGAGTCCGGGCGCGTCACGAGGTCCGGGCACGGAGGCGACCCCGTCCGTGGCGGGCGAGCGCACCGGAGAGTTCCGCAACTGGAAACGGAGTACGACCGTGAGCAGTGGTACGTCAGCGCAGGGCCCGCGGCTGCGGCCGACCCTCGACGGCATCCCCACGTACAAGCCCGGCAAGCCGGCCGGCGCCGACGCCTACAAGCTGTCCTCGAACGAGAACCCCTACGAGCCGCTGCCCGGTGTCCTGGAGACCGCGGTCAAGGCGGCCGGTTCGCTCAACCGCTACCCCGACATGGGGGTCACCGAGCTGACCTCGGTGCTGGCCGAGCGCTTCGGGGTGCCCGCCGAGCACATCGCCACCGGCACCGGCTCGGTCGGCATCGCCCAGTCGCTGGTGCTCGCCACGGCCGGCCCGGGCGACGAGGTGATCTTCGCCTGGCGCTCCTTCGAGGCGTACCCGATCGTCGCCACGGTCTCCGGGGCGACGCCCGTCCCGGTGCCGCTCAAGGCGAACGGCGACCACGACCTGGACGCGATGCTCGCCGCGGTCACCCCGAACACCCGGCTGATCTTCGTCTGCAACCCCAACAACCCCACCGGCAACGTGATCCACCGCGCCGAGCTGGAGCGTTTCCTGGACGCCGTCCCCGGCGACGTCCTGGTCGTGGTGGACGAGGCCTACATCGAGTTCATCCGCGACCCCGAGGTGCCCAACGGCATCGACCTCTACCGGGACCGCCCGAACGTGTGCGTGCTGCGCACCTTCTCCAAGGCGTACGGCCTGGCGGGCCTGCGGGTCGGCTTCGCCATCGCGCACGAGCCGGTGGCGGCCGCGCTGCGCAAGGTCGCCACCCCCTTCGGCGTGAGCCGGATCGCCCAGGACGCCGCCATCGCCTCGCTGCGCGCCGAGGAGGCGCTGCTGGAGCGGGTCGAGGCGCTGGTCGAGGAGCGCACCCGGGTGGTGGCCGGACTGCGCGCCCAGGGCTGGGAGATCCCGGACTCGCAGGCCAACTTCGTCTGGCTCTGGCTCGGCGAGCGTTCGCCGGAGTTCGCCGCCGCGTGCGCCGAGGCCGGCGTGATCGTGCGGCCGTTCCCGGAGGGCGTGCGGGTGTCGATCGGCGAGGCCGAGGGCAACTCGATCTTCCTGTCGGTGGCGGAGGCCTTCCGCAAGTCGCTCTGACGTCCTGCTGGTGATCGCAGGGGCGTGCCGGTCCTCCGGTGCGCCCCTGCGGCGTTTCCGCGCCCCTGGGGTGTCCCGGGCGGGTGTCGCGGGCCGTGCGGCCGCGTTGCGGGCGGCTGCCGCGGGTCCCGGACCGTACGGCGTTCCGCACGGCTGCCGCAGACCGGGCCCGACTCCGTGAGAACGCCCTCAGAACGTCCTGCCGGATGCCTGGAGGTCGCTGGGAGCCCGCTGGGAGTTGCGCCAACGGCCGCCCACGGGGCGGCCAAGGCGCCCGCACGGGAGGGGCGCTCTGTCCGCAATGCCCGGATCCGGCCGGTCAGGCTTCTCCCAGCCGGCGTCCAGGACGACGCAAGAGGGCCCCGGGAAGCTGTCCGGCATGAAGGTGCTCCCACGGCGGCGAGGCGCCGTCCTCGTCAATTCCGCGCTCGGCGTGGCCCTGCTGGGCGGTGCCGCCCTGGTGTACGCCACGGTCAGCGGCAGTTCCGGCCCGGCTTCCGCGAAGCCCGTGGCCCGTACCGCGACGGTGTCCAAGGGCACCGTCCTGGCCACCGTGTCCGGATCCGGCACCCTGGTCTCACCCACCGACGCGGCCCAGGACTTCACCACCGGTGGCAGGCTCACCGCGGTCGAGGTCGCGGTCGGGGACGCCGTGAAGAAGGGTCAGGTGCTCGCCACCGTCGACACCGCGGCGGCCCAGCAGCAGGTGGACGCGGCCCGGTCCGCGCTCACCACGGCCCAGGCCAACCTCACCAAGGCCCAGGCCGGGGTCACCACCACGACCACCGAACAACTGCCGGGCGCCACCTCCGCCGCCTCTCCGGGCGCCGGGGCCGGCAGCGGTGGCCGCGGGGCGGGCGGGAGCAGTACGCCCGCCCCGCAGACCACCACCATCACCACCACCAAGGTCGACGACGCGGCCGTGGCCCAGGCCCAGCAGCAGGTCGCCACCGCGCAGACCGGCCTCGCCAACGCCCAGGCGGCGCTGACCGGCACCACCCTGACCGCCTCGGTGGACGGCACGGTCGCCTCGGTCTCCGGCAAGGTCGGCGACACCGTCGGGGCCACCGGCTCCGGCTCCTCCTCGTCCTCCTCCACCAAGTCCACGGGCAGCGGCGCGAGTTCGACGTCCGCTCCGAGCGGCTTCATCGTGCTCACCAACCCGACCGGGATGCAGGTCACCGCGAACTTCTCCGAGCTCGACTCGCTCAAGCTGAAGAAGGGCGAGGCGGCCACCGTCACCCTGAACGCCCAGTCCGACACCAAGCTCAACGCGACCGTCCTGTCGGTCAGTTCGCTGCCCACCAGCAGCGGCTCCGGCGGCGCGGCCGGCTCCGCCGCCGTCCAGTACGCGGCCACGCTCCAGATCACCGGCGACACCAGCACGCTGCGCACCGGCCTCAGCGCCACCGTCCAGGTGATCACCGGCGAGGCCGACAACGCGCTCTCGCTGCCCACCTCCGCCCTGTCCGGCACCGGAACGTCGCGCACCGCGACCCTGGTGCAGCCGGACGGCGCCTCCGAGCGGGTCACCGTCGGCGTCGGGGTCGAGGGCGACAGCACGGTACAGGTGGTCTCCGGGCTGAAGGAGGGCGACAAGGTCGAACTCCCCACCACCAGCGGCGGCAACGGCTTCCCGAACGCCTCCTTCCCGGGCCTCGGCGGCAACCGGGGCGGGGCCGCGGGCGGCGGGGTCTTCCCGGGCGGCGGCTCCGGCGGCGGTGGCGCCGGTGGCGGGGCCGGTCGCGGCGGCAAGGGCTGAGACCGGTCATGCGTCACGTCATCGACAAGCGCGTCCCCGCGCATCCCGTCCCGGTGATCCGGATCCGCCGGCTCACCAAGGCGTACGGGCACGGCGACGCCACCGTGCACGCGCTGCGCGGCCCCTCCGACCCGGCGACCGGCGAGCCGCAGGGCGTCGACCTGGACATCGAGCAGGGCGACTTCGTCGCCGTGATGGGCAGCTCCGGCTCCGGCAAGTCCACCCTGATGAACATCCTCGGCTGCCTGGACGTCCCGACCGCCGGCCGCTACCTGCTGGACGGCACCGACGTCGGACACCTGGACGAGCAGCAGCTCGCACTGGTGCGCAACCGCAAGATCGGTTTCGTCTTCCAGTCCTTCAACCTGGTGCCCCGCACCACCGCCCTCGCCCAGGTCGAGCTGCCGCTCGCCTACGCGGGCGTCCGCACCGCCGAACGGCGCCGCCGGGCGATGGCCGCGCTGTCGCTGGTCGGGCTCGCCGAACGGGCCGGGCACAAGCCCAACGAGCTCTCCGGCGGCCAGCAGCAGCGCGTCGCGGTGGCGCGGGCGCTGGTGACGGCGCCCGCGATGCTGCTCGCCGACGAGCCGACCGGCAACCTCGACAGCCGCTCGACGGAGGAGGTGCTCGCCCTGATCGACGGGCTCAACGCCACCGGCCGCACGGTCGTGCTGATCACCCACGAGGACGAGGTCGCCCGGCACGCCAAGCGGGTGCTGCGGCTGGTCGACGGGCAGATCGTCAGCGACCTGAGGCAGGCGCCCGTGGAGGGGCCGCCGCCCTTCCTGGACGCGGCGTTCGCGCAGACCGCGGTCGCGGAGGTGTCGGCGTGATCCTCTGGCAGACGCTCCGCTTCGCGGTCGGCGGCCTGGCCGCCAACAAGGTGCGCTCGGCGCTCACCATGCTCGGGGTGCTGATCGGCGTGGCCTCGGTGATCCTGCTGCTGGCGGTCGGCAACGGCTCGTCCGTGGCGGTCAAGGACTCGATCACCTCGCTCGGCACCAACTCGCTGACGGTCAGCTCCAGTTCGGCGAACGGCGGCTCCCGGGCCACCTCCGCGGTCAAGAAGCTCACGGTCGCCGACGCCAAGGCGCTGGCGAGCGACGGCGACTCGGGCGCCATCAAGTCGGTCGCCCCGGTGGTCACCACCAGCGGGACGGCGCTGTACGGGAACATCTCGTACAGCCCCGGCTCGATCGTCGGCACCTACCCGTCGTACTTCGAGACCGCCAACCAGAAGGTCGCCCACGGCGAGTACTTCACCGACGACGACGTGCTCAACTCGCGCAAGGTCGCGGTGCTCGGCGCGACGACCGCCAAGCAGCTGTTCGACACCGAGAACCCGGTCGGCAGGTCCGTCGTCCTCGGCGGCACGCCGTTCACCGTGGTCGGCGTGCTCCAGGCCAAGGGCGGCAGCGGCTTCACCGACCCGGACGACGTGGTCGTCG
Organism: Kitasatospora sp. NPDC058063; assembly: GCF_042885395.1. Lineage (NCBI taxonomy): Bacteria > Bacillati > Actinomycetota > Actinomycetes > Kitasatosporales > Streptomycetaceae > Kitasatospora > Kitasatospora sp. NPDC058063. The sequence continues at coordinate 161,580 of NZ_JBHVSD010000001.1, read as the reverse complement.
CCCCGCTCCCGACGGTGCAGAACGCCTTCACCGGCTTCGGCTCGGTCAACCAGATCCTGGTGCAGGCCTCGAACGCCGACAGCACCACGGCGGCCCAGTCCGAGATCACCCGGGTGCTGCTCGGGACGCACGCCATCGCCGACCCCGCCAAGGCGGACTTCCGGATCACCAGCCAGGCCTCGCTGCTCACGGCGCGGGAGAGCACCACCAAGACCTTCACCGTGCTGCTCGGCGCGGTGGCGGCGATCTCGCTGCTGGTCGGCGGGATCGGCATCACCAACATCATGCTGGTGACGGTCACCGAGCGGACGCGCGAGATCGGCATCCGCAAGGCGCTCGGCGCGCCGCGCGCGGTCATCCTCGGGCAGTTCCTCACCGAGTCGACGCTGCTGTCGGTGATCGGCGCGGGGCTGGGCGTGGCGGCCGGGATCGCCGGCTCGCACTTCAGCATCGTCGGCATCAAGCCGGTGGTGATCCCCGAATCCGTGCTCGGCGCGTTCGCCATCGCCGTCGCCATCGGGCTGTTCTTCGGCAGCTACCCCGCCAACCGGGCCGCCTCGCTGCGGCCGATCGACGCCCTCCGGCACGAGTAGGACTCCACTGTCATGAGCAAAGAGATCGCCACGGTCAGCCCGGACACCGGCACTCCGGCCGAGCAGGTCGCCCTGCTCGCCACCCCGCCGGACGCCCGCGACGTGAGCGCCGAACTGGCCGCGCCGCCCCGGCGGAAGCTGCCCTGGCTCAGCCTGGTGCTGGCGGGCGGCGTGATCGCCACCGGGGCCTTCGCGGGCGGGGTCTGGTACCAGCAGAACAACGGGACTGCGGGCGGCGGGAAGTCCTCCGCCCGGCCGGCCGCCGCCGCGGCGGCTCCGGGCGGCGGCTACGGGCAGGGGCAGAACGGCTCCCGCCGTGGCGGGCAGGGGCAGGGTGCGGGCCAGGGCGGCCAGGGCCAGGGCGGGCAGGCCGGCTTCGCCCGGGGCACGGTCAAGGCCGTCGACGGCAACACGGTGTACCTGACCGACACCAACGGCAACACCATCAAGGTCACCACCGGCGACGCGACGAAGGTCCAGCTCAACAAGGAGGGCAAGGTCGGAGACCTGCAGCCCGGCCAGAGCGTGACCGTCGTCGGCACCCCCGACGCCAGTGGTGGCTACACGGCCAGCCAGCTCGTCGAAGGCGCCGCCGGCGCGGGCGGCTTCGGTGGTGGCTTCGGCGGTGGCGGTGGCGGTGCTGGCTTCGGCGGCGGTGCCGGGGCCGGTGGCGGCGCTCCCAGGAACCCGTCCGGCGGCTGACCCGGAGCCGACGGACGACCGCGAGGCCCTCGCCCCTTCGGTGGGCGGGGGCCTTCGCATGTGCTCAGCGCGGTTCGAGGCGCCTCACCGGTTCCACACCGATTCCCGGTCCAGGTCCCGGAGCAGGTGGAGGAGGTTGAGGAGAGTGCTGACGGGCGCGTTGCCGAAGTCGACCAGGAGACGCCCGTCGAGGATGGTCTCACCGGCGGAGGCCAAACCCCAGAGCAGCCCGTACGGGAGACCGCGCCGGTGCAGCTCCCCGAGCAGGACCGTGATGTGCGCGGCGGTGAAGTCCCGCATCCGGGGGTCGTCCGGCGCGACCGGTTCGCGGGTCACGCGACGGAGTCCAGCTCGTACAGGGAGGGGGTGTTCAGGGTGCACACAGGAACCTCCGAGAGGCATGAGTGTGGAGGGGGAAGCCGTGAGCCAGGCCAGGGGGTGGTTGCTCTTCGGCGGGCGGGCAGCAGGCGCCTACTGCGCTGAACCAAAGCGTGTCTGACGATCCATCGGATCGTTCTGAGGATGACGATAGCGCGCGTCGCCACAGATTTGTGGCGATAAGCGAGAAGTTCCCCCGAACGGGGCTGGCAGACTGGTCCCATGGCCCTTCGATCGAACCCAACGCTCCGCCAGTTGAGGTTGGGTGCCGAACTTCGCAGGATGCGGGAACAGGCCGGCCTCGGCGGCAGCCAACTCGCCCGCGCACTGGGCATCAATCCCGCCCACGTGACCCAGATGGAGAGCGGCAGGACCGGCATCAGCGTCGAACGCCTGCGCACGATCGCCGCGTTGTGCATGTGCGTCAACGAGCCCTTGATCGACGCGCTCGCGGACATCATCACGGACCGGGACAAGGGCGGTTGGTGGGAGGAGTACCGCGGAAACCTCTCGCCCGACTTTCTTGAGGTTGCAGAGATCGAGGGGCGGGCGAGAGGGCTCTCTACCTACACGATGGCCTTCATCCCGGGCTTGCTCCAGACCAACGCCTATGCATCGGCCGTCTTCGCGCGAAACTTCCCACCTCTCCCGTGCCACGAGGTCGATCTGCGGACATCCTTTCGGATGCAGCGGCAGAGGGTCGTTCGATCCGGCGAAACGCCGTACTTGGCATACATCCATGAGGCAGCGCTGCGTATGCAGTTCAGTGGACCAAAGGTTCAAGCCGAGCAGCTCGGAAGTCTCATCGAGGCTTCCGAGCTGCCGACCATCTCTGTTCGAGTTGTGCTGTTCGAGGTCGACACGCTGCCGCTCACGCACGAGAACTTCACCTATGCCGAAGGGCCGATTCCTGAGCTCGACACAGCGCAGATGGACTCGGGGCTCGGCAACGTGCTCTTTGACGCGCCAGCCCACATGACCCGGTTCCGCACCCTGCTCGCTCGGATCGACTCGGCGGCCCTCTCGGAAGGTGAATCCCGGGAGTTCATTCGATCCATCAAGAAGGATATGGAAAGCAAGTATGCCTAACTCTCCGTGGCAGAAGTCCAGTTACTCTGGCGCGAACTCCGAATGCGTAGAGGTGCGGATTGTCGCTGGTGTGATCGAACTCCGCGAGTCCGACGAGGGTGACGTCATCGTCCGCACCACCGCCCCCAACTTCGCGGCCCTCCTCCAGGGCGCGAAGGCGGGCGAGTTCGACCGCCTGGCCACCTCCCGCGCTTAGCGAACCGTTCCGGCGGCCCCTTGCTCCTCCGCAAGGGGCCGTCGGAAAATCGATGGCCGGTTCGGCGGCACCCGATGAAGATCGCTGGATGCATCCCTTCCTGCAGACCGAGCGTCTCCTCCTGCGGCCGTTCACCGAGGCCGACGGAGACGACCTCTTCGCGCTGGACAACGATCCCGAGGTCATGCGCTTCATCAACGGTGGCAAGCCGGCGGACCGCGAGGCGATCCGCACGCGGACCCTGCCCCGCCTCCTCCACGTCCACCCGTGTTCGGGCACCCGGGGCTTCTGGGCGGCCCAGGAGAAGACCACCGGGACGTTTCTGGGCTGGTTCGAGCTCCGTCCGCTCGACGACCACGATCCGGCCGTGGTCGAACTCGGCTACCGGCTGAACCGGTCGGCCTGGGGCAGGGGTTGTGCCACGGAGGGTTCGCTGGCCCTGATCGACAAGGGGTTCGCCGACCTCGGGGTGGAGCGGGTCACTGCGAACACCATGGCGGTGAACACGGGCTCCCGGCGGGTGATGGAGAAGTCGGGCCTGTCGTTCCTCCGCAGCTATTTCGGGGACTGGCCGGAGTCGATCCCGGGGTCCGAGCACGGCGAAGTCGAGTACGAGCTCCTCAAGGAGACCTGGGACGCGCGGGAAGTCGGCCGGTCCGACTTCCCGCGCACGTAGCGGTAGTTCGTGCCGGTGGCCCCTCGCGCCTCGCGAGGGGCCACCGGTCGATGCGGGCGGTGCCTACGGCTGGATCACGAAGTACACCACCATGCCCGCGGTCAGGCACAGGAAGAGCTGCACCATGAAGCCCCAGGTGAGCGGCACTTCGTCCGTGTCGCCGGCCTTGTCGGCCGCGAGCTGCCGGCGCGCGAGCTTCCCGAGGTGCCCGGCCGTCCCGAGGGCCATCGACAGCATCGCCAGCGAGTACATGGACAGCGCACCGGCCGGGTTCATCCCGTTCGTGTGGTAGCGGCCGATCAGGAAGAGCGCTCCGGCCAGCGGCGCCAGGGACACCATGATCCGGTACGTCCGCGTCGGCTGCGGCGGTACCGCCAGCGCCCAGAACAGCACCGTCGTCAGCGCGACGATCCACCACCAGGTGGCCACGCTCAAGCCCAGTGGAGTCATTCCCCCACCCCCCAGGTCACGGACGTTCGTTCACGTCCACTCCCGAGCACACTAGCCACGCCTCCCAGGGCCCTGCGCCGACCGAATCCCGCAAGATCCCGGCCGAGTTGCTTGCCGGATCCCGGCAGGAACGCTCAGTCGAGGCAGAACTCGTTGCCCTCGACGTCCTGCATCGCGAGGCAGGACTCGTTCTTGTCGTCGGCGACCAGCAGGTGCACCCGTGTCGAGCCGAGCGCGCCCAGCCGGGTGAATTCGGCCTCCAGTACCGCCACGCGCTCCTCGCCGAGGAGTCCGGTGCCCACCCGCACGTCGAGGTGCACCCGATTCTTCACGACCTCGCCCTCGGGGACGCGCTGGAAGTACATGCGTGGGCCCGCGCCCGTGGGCTCCCGCCGCTCAATTTCCGCCGTGGATCCGCAGGTTGTGGGGGCTCTGGGGCTCCTGATCCCCGGTCCCCAGCAGCCCTGGTGCTGGCTTTCGCCGCGCGGCCGAGCCTCGTGGGGTTGGAGCGATCCGAACACGGAAGCAATTATCAAGTTATGGCAATTAAATATCCGTAATTCACTTCGACGGAACTCGTGGATTTGTGCTCTATGCTTCGGAATCGCGGAAGAATCTCCTCTCAAAGGAATCCCATGAGCAGCGCAGACAACAAGAAGTCCCAGTTCGACGAGATCGACACCGACGGCGACGGCTACATCAGCGCCGTGGAGCTCAAGGCCCACCTCCAGGAGAACCCCAAGGTGAGCGACGCCAACGCCAAGGCGCTCTTCAAGTTCGCGGACGACAACGGCGACGGCCGGATCAGCTTCGAAGAATTCGCCGCGATCGTCAGGTAGTCGCTTTATTGGACGGTCGCCCCATGCGCAGGAAGTCGGCCATGCCGACTTCTCGCGCGCGGCAGTCGCGTCGGCGGCCCCTTGCTTCCCGCAAGGGGCCGCCGGTGTTCCCTCCGGGGGTGGGTCCAGCCCCACCCCGCTGTGGGGCTGGACCCATACCCGGCCGCCCGTCCGCTCCGTAGCGTCGTTCCCACAACGACACGGAGGGGAAAGAACCATGGCGACCACGACCGACCAGGACACCTTCACCACGGTGAAGAAGTGCATCGGGCTCTTCGGTGCAGCCGGCGCCGTCGTCCTCGGCACAGTGGCCGTGATGGCGGCCACCGGCCACCCGACGACCCCGTTCATGTGGATCCGCGGGGTGATCTTCCTCGCCATCGCCCCGTTCCTCCACCGGCTGGCCACCCGCGCCGCCGGCGGCTCCTTCAAGGCCTTCGACCGGGTCCGCACCCTCTCCACCGTCATGCCGATCGCCATCATCGCGGTCGACGCGATCCCCGGCCTCTGCCCGGTCTGGTACGCGGTCCTCCAGGGCCTCTCGGCCCTCGCCCTGGTCGCCGTCGCCGTCCTCACCCGCACCCCCGCCCTGCGGGCCGCCTTCCCCAAGGCGGGCTGACGCCCCGCCCACCAACTCGGCGCAGGAAGTCGGCCGTTCCGACTTCCCGCGCCGAAGCTTCTCCCCACGGTCGTCGACGTCCAGCAGATCATCGCCGCGGTGGGCATGGACGCTCACCGCACGGGAAGTCGGCGGCATCGACTTCCTGTGCGCGCGGATGCGGCATTGCACCGGATTCCGGCCGTTCTGGTCCGGATAGTGGCTCGATCGGCGCGCTTGTGAGTGACGGGGTGCGTGCATAGCGTGACCGGGTCGCACTGCGACGCTCGCACGCAGCGATGTGGAGGTGGCTTCGCCATGCCCGAAATGCCCGAGCACACCGAGCCCATCGAGCCCACGGCCGGGCCGCCGATGGGAAGGACGGCCGGGACTTCGCCGACGCCAGCCGGTTCATGATCGCCCCGCCGGACGTCCCGGTCATCGTGTCCCGCAAGAGCGGAGAGAAGGTCGTCCGGGACTTCACCGCGTACGAGTTCCGTCGTCGCGCCGGAGGGCTTTCTTGAGCACGCCGTCAGCGAGAACATCTGTGCCGGCCCGGCGATGGCGCGGCGCGCCCAGTACATGGACGCGGCGCAGCTCGACAAGGGGCCGACGGGGCAGGTCGGTGCCGGCCTGGGACTGACCATCTCCACCAGCGAGGTGACCCTCGTCCCGCCGACCGTCCACATCGGCGGGCCCGAGCACCAGCCGGTTCCGAAGGCGCAGTGGAACGAGCAGGCCTACGTCATCCCCTGGCGGTCGGGGCTGTGCCAGTACGAGCCGGCCGGCGTGCGGCTGCTGTTCCAGCTCACCCCGGGCACCGAGGCCCCGGCGGAGATGAGCATCTACCTGCCGGACGCCAGGGCGCTGTGCATCGCCGAGAACGCCACCCACACCGGCGGCGGAGGCGTACGGCCAGGACACCCCGGAGGGCTTCCGCTGGGAGGCCGAGCTGCTGAACCACGTGGTCTTCGGCACCGCGGCGCAGGACAGCGGGATCTCCGCGGATGCCCTCCAGCAGGCCAAGGACCTCCAGGCCAAGGTCCTCACCCACCTCGGCTACGGCGCCGAGAACGGCACTTGGCGCAACGCCGACCTGGTCGGCGCTGAAGCACCTCGCCCCGCCGAACTGATGCTCGGCGGGGCGGGGTGCTGCGCGGGACGCGCGGTCAGGGCTGCTGCGGGTCGGGCTGCTGCGGGTCCGGCTGGGGTGCGGTCGCCGGGCCCGCGCCGGGTGCCGGGCCGGTGGGGGCCCCGGTTCCGGTGCTGTTCGGGTTGGTCTTGGGCGCCGGGTCGGGGATGTCGGCCATCGGCAGGGACTGCTTGGGGGTGCCGCGCAGGGCCTGGTTCATGGCGTCCCGCCAGATCGGGCCGGGGCCGTCGGCGCCGAAGACCTCGGTGCGGTACTTCCCGTTGATGGTGATGTTGCGCATCTCCACGCCGCCCTGGGGGCCGCCGATCCAGACGGCGGTGGCGAGCTGCGGGGTGTAGCCGTTGAACCAGGCGGCCCGCTTGCGGTCCGAGGTGCCGGTCTTCCCGGCGATCTGCCGGTTGTCCTCCAGGCTGAGCGCCGCGCCGGTGCCGTTGTTCTCGGTCACGCCGTTCAGGACGGTGTTCAGCGCCCGCGCCGTCGAGTCGGAGAACACCTTCTCGCACTGGCCGGCCGGGACGGGGACGTCCTTGCCGTCGACGGTGGTGATCCGGTTGATGGCGACCGGGGCGCAGTGGGTGCCCTGGGCGGCGAAGGTCGCGTAGACGTTGGCCATGGTCAGCGGGCTCATCTCCTCGACGCCCAGGGCCATCGCGGGGACCTCCTCCAGGGGCTTGCCGCTGGCCTTGGTGGTGATGCCGAGCTTGTTGGCCATCTGCTTGACCGCGCAGAGGCCGATCTCCTGCTCCATCTGGATGAAGTAGGTGTTGACCGAGAGGGCCATCGCCATCTTCAGCTGGTACGGGCCCTTCTCGCTCGCGGACTCGTTGGGGACGACCGTCTTGGGACGGGCGTCGTTCTTCCAGGTCCCTTCGCAGGTCTTCATCGTCGGGTACTCGAGCTTGTTGGGGGACGAGTACTCCTGGGTCGCCGGCAGGCCGGCCTCCAGTGCCGCGGCCGCGACGACCGGCTTGAAGGTGGAGCCGGGCTGGAAGCCGTTGCCGCCGCCCATCGCCGCGTCGACGTTGAGGTTGACGACGGTCTGGTTCTGGTTGGTGTCCAGGCCGTACGGGCGGGTCTGGGCCATCGCCAGGATCTTGCCGGTACCGGGCTCGACCATGGAGGCGGCGGCGGACACGGTGTCGGTGACCCGCACGTTGCTGCTCACCGCGTTCTGGGCGGCGGCCTGCTTGTCCGGGTCCAGCGTGGTGTAGATGTTCAGGCCGCCCTGGTTCCAGAACTTCTTGCGCTCGTCGGCGCTCTTGCCGAAGACCGGGTCCTGCTTGACCACGTGGCGCACGTAGTCGCAGAAGAAGCCCATGCCGGCCTGGGCGGTGATGCAACCGTTCTGCGGGGCCTTGAAGTTGAGGCCCAGCGGGGCGGCCTTCGCCTCCTTCGCCTGCTCGGCGGTGAGGTGCTTGTTCTCCAGCATCTTGTCGATGACGGTGTCGCGGCGGTTCTGCGCGGCCTGCGGGTGCAGCTTCGGGTCGTACTGGGACGGGTTCTGCACCAGCCCGGCGAGCGTAGCCGCCTCGGCGACGGTCAGGTCCTTGTTGCTCTTGCTGAAGTAGCGCTGGGAGGCGGCTTCCACGCCGTAGGCGCCGTTCCCGTAGTACGTGATGTTGAGGTAGTTGGTGAGGATCTGGTCCTTCGGCACCTCCTCCTCCAGCTTGATGGCGACCTTGAGCTCCTGGATCTTGCGGCCCAGGGTCTTGCGCTGCGCCTCCAGGACGGCGTCCCGGTCGTCGCCGGCCTGTTCCACGTTGACGTTCTTCACGTACTGCTGGGTCAGGGTGGAGGCGCCCTGGGAGGCGGTGCCGCTCTCCGCGTTCTTGCTGATGGCGCGCAGTACGCCCTTGAGGTCGACGGCGCCGTGCTCGTAGAAGCGGGCGTCCTCGATGTCGACCTGGGCCTGCCGCATGAACGGTGACATCTGCTCGGCGGTGATGACGGTGCGGTCGCGCTCGTAGACCTTGGCGATCAGCCCGCCCTTGGCGTCGAAGATCTGGGTGGCCTGGGTGAGCGGCGGGGTCTTGAAGTCGGTGGGGACGTCCTCGAACCCCTCCGCCGTGTTCTTGGCCGCCAGCCCGATGCCGCCGGCGACGGGCAGGGCGAGGCCGGCCAGCAGGACGCCGGACACCACGCTCACCCCCAGGAAGGTCGCACCGAAGCGGGCCAGCCGGAGCGGCGCCTTGCGGGGCGGCTTGGGGGTCGCGTCCTCGGCGGAACTCCATATCGGGGGGTGGTTCGAATCCATTCCGGAATGCTAACCGGTGAAAGTCACCGGCCGAACGGTTTTTCGGGCGTGGTTGTCACGGCTGTGCAACAGGCGGGGGACCGGCTCCGGCGGGGCGGGTCGTGTACGCACTGAATGAATGCGGGGGAATTGAGTGGTCCGTACGCAATGCGGACCGATCCGTGTGCGGCGCCGCCCCCTCCCGTGGTCCTGCACTCACTGTGATGCGGTGGGCGGGCCGAAAGGTTGCGGGCGTCCGGTCAGGCGGCGGCACCTCCGGTCCCGGGGGCGGCGTCCCCGGTCCCGGGAGCGCTCTCCAGGACCGCTTCGACGTCGACCTCGACGTCGACCAGGTTGCCGACCACCGTGCCGCCCCGGTCCACCACGTCGTTCCAGCTCACGCCGAAGTCCTGGCGGTTGATCCGGGTGCTGGCGGTGAATCCGGCGCGCCGCCGGGGGCCCAGGTCGCGCCCGTCCTCCCACCACGGGGTGTCCCACTGCCCGAGGTAGGCCACGTCGAAGGTGACCGGGCGGGTCACGCCGCGGATGGTGAGCCGGCCCGTGACCTCGAAGCCGCTCGCGCTCACCTGGTGGACCTGTGATCCGACGAAGCTCCAGGTCGGGTGGTGCTCGACGTCGAAGAAGTCGGCGCTGCGCAGATGCGCGTCCCGCTCGGGCGAACCGGTGTACACCTGGGTCGCGTCGATGGTCGCCTCGACCCTGGCCTGCTCCGGCGCGTCCGGGTCGACCTCCAGGACGCCGTGCACGTTCTTCAGCTGGCCGCGCACGTAGGTGACCATCATGTGTCTCGCGCGGAACTCCGCACCGGTGTGGCTGGGCTCGAAGAACCATTTCGTGGTGGCCATGGCGACTCCGTGAGGTGGTGGCCGGCGGGTCCCCGGGATCCCCTCCAGCCAGCGTAGGACGAAGCCGGCCCGCGGTCGCCCGGACGGCGGCCGACCCGCACCGCCGCCTCCCCCGGACCGGCAGCACCGCCACCTCCGCCGGACCGGCAGCACCGCCACCTCCGCCGGACCGGCGGCACCGCCGCGGCCGCCCGCCGGACTGGCAGCACCCCCGCGACCGGGCCAGGCTGGTGGGGACGGACCGCCCAGCCGAGGAGGCAGGTATGACCGGCGAGCCGATCCCGGGGATCGACCCCACCGCGATGCCCAGCGGCGAGGGCTGCGCGGAGTGCCTGGCCGGCGGCGGGTGGTGGTTCCACCTGCGGCGCTGCGCGGCCTGCGGCCACATCGGCTGCTGCGACTCCTCCCCCGCCCAGCACGCGACGAAGCACGCCCGCGGGGCAGGCCACCCGTTCCTGGTCAGCTTCGAGCCCGGCGAGGACTGGTTCTGGAACCTGGAGACCGGCGCGTACTACGAGGGCCCGCCGCTGGCGCCGCCCACCGCCCACCCGGCCGACCAGCCCACCCCGGGCCCGGCCGGCAAGGTCCCCGCCGACTGGCAGTCGCGGCTGCACTGACGGCCCCGCGGCATTCGGCCGGGCACAGCCGAGCCGGTCACAACCGAGCCGGTCACAACCGAATCGTTCTGGCGGCCCCTTGCGCCTCGCGAGGGGCCGCCGGGCGCTGTCCGCCCGCCCGGACACGGCGGAAAACCGGGCGACTCCCGCGAGCTTGATCCTCTACGGTGAACGCGCCCAGGGCGGCCGTTTACCGCCCGTCGACGTGGCGCGACCAACGCGCCCGCACCCCAGGGGGTCCCCTGTCATGACGCGCACCCTTGTCGTAGAGCTCCACGCGCACCTCGGAGAGACGGTCACCGTCTACGGGTGGGTGAACACGCTCCGACTCCAGCGGCGCATCCAGTTCGTTCTGGTCCGGGACCACACCGGTCTCGTGCAGGTCACCCACCTCCGCGGTGGGGAGGGCGACGCCGTCGAGGCCGCCTTCGAGGGCGTGACGGTCGAGTCCGCCGTGAAGATCACCGGAAGGGTCGTCGCCAACCCGCAGGTCAAGCTCGGCGGGCTGGAGATCGTCCCGTCCCGGGTGGAGGTGGTCTCACCGGCCGAGCCGAAGCTGCCGATCGACGAGAAGACCGGTATCGACCAGCGCCTGGACTGGCGCTTCCTCGACATCCGGCGCCCCTCCCAGCACCTGGTCTTCGACGTCCAGACGACCGTCGAGCGGGCGATGCGCGAGGTGGCGGCCGAGGAGGGCTTCACCGAGCTGCACACGCCGAAGCTGATGGGGACGGCCTCCGAGTCGGGCGCCGAGGTGTTCGAGGTCGGCTACTTCGGCCGCACCGCCTACCTCGCCCAGTCCCCGCAGTTCTACAAGCAGATGGCCATCGCCGGCGGCATCGACCGGGTCTTCGAGATCGGGCCGGTGTTCCGGGCCGAGCCGTCCTTCACCTCCCGGCACGCCACCGAGTTCACCGGGGTCGACGTCGAGATCGCCTGGATCGACGGGGTCGAGGACGTGATGGCCTTCGAGGAGCGGATGCTGCACCGCGTCCTGGCGGCCGTGGCCGAACGCCACGGTGCGGCGATCGCCGAGCACTTCGGCACCGCGGTCACGGTCCCCGGGCTGCCGTTCCCCCGGATCACGATGGCCGAGGCGCTGGCCCGGCTCCGCGCCACCGGCTGGGACCGGGAGGGCGTCAAGGACGACCTCGACCCCGAGGGCGAGCGCGCGCTGTGCGCCCTGATCGCCGAGGAGACCGGGCACGAGTTCGTCTTCGTTACGAGGTTCCCGGCCGCCGTACGGCCGTTCTACCACCTGCGGCCCGAGGACGACCCGACCGTCACCGAGTCCTTCGACCTGCTGTGGAAGGGCGTGGAGATCACCACCGGCGCCCAGCGCGAGCACCGGTACGACCGCCTCGTCGCCCAGGCCCGGGAGAAGGGCATGGACACCGGGCCGCTCTCCGGATACCTCGACTGCTTCCGCTACGGCACGCCGCCGCACGGCGGACTCGGTCTGGGACTCGGCCGGCTGCTCATGCTGGCGCTGGGCCTGCCGTCGATCCGTGAGGCGACGTTCCTCTTCCGGGGCCCGCACTGGCTCGAACCGTAGGACTCGAACCGTAGGACTCGAACCGCACGGAACGACGGAACGGGCCGCGCCCGAGGAGGTCTCTTCCTCGGGCGCGGCCCGTTCTCTCGTGTCCGTCGGCCGTCGTGTCCGTCGGCCGGATTCCGTCAGCTGCGGCGCAGGGCCTCGGTGAGCCGGTTGGCGGCTTCGATGATGGCCTGGGCGTGCAGCCGGCCCGGGTGGCGGGTCAGGCGCTCGATGGGGCCGGAGACGGAGACGGCGGCCACCACGCGGTTGGACGGCCCGCGGACGGGGGCGGAGACGGACGCGACGCCCGGCTCCCGCTCCCCGATGGACTGGGCCCAGCCGCGGCGGCGGACGCCGCTGAGCGCGGTGGCGGTGAAGCGGGCGCCCTGGAGGCCCCGGTGGAGGCGCTCGGGCTCTTCCCAGGCCAGGAGGACCTGGGCGGCGGAGCCGGCCTTCATCGGCAGGGTGCTGCCGACGGGGACGGTGTCGCGCAGGCCGGAGAGTCGTTCGGCGGCGGCGACGCAGATGCGCATTTCGCCTTGGCGGCGGTAGAGCTGCGCGCTTTCCCCGGTGACGTCGCGCAGGTGGGTGAGGACGGGGCCCGCGGTGGCGAGCAGTCGGTCCTCGCCGGCGGCGGCGGAGAGTTCGGACAGGCGGGGGCCGAGGATGAAGCGGCCCTGCATGTCGCGGGTGACCAGGCGGTGGTGTTCGAGTGCGACGGCGAGTCTGTGGGCGGTGGGGCGCGCCAGACCGGTGGCGGCGACCAGCCCCGCCAGCGTGGCGGGGCCCGACTCCAGTGCGCTGAGCACCAGAGCGGCCTTGTCGAGAACGCCGACGCCGCTAGTGTTGTCCATAGCATGATATTGCAGTCTCAGGTAGCGAGACGCAAGTCCGTTTCGATGTTCGCCATCCTCTCAGATACCCGCAAAGCGGCTCTTCCGGGACTTCGGGTCTCACATGCTGGATGTGCCGGAGGGCGTGCCGCGGCACCGGAACCGCAGGCGGCGAAACGGCGGGGGGAGCGGCGGGGGGAGCGGCGGGGGGAATGACGGGAGAAACGGTGGGGGGAGCGGCGGGGGAAATAAAAAAAGCCCCTGCCGTGTCACTGTCGGACACGGCAGGGGCCGTAAAAAGAATTCGGCGGCGTCCTACTCTCCCACAGGGTCCCCCCTGCAGTACCATCGGCGCTGAAAGGCTTAGCTTCCGGGTTCGGAATGGAGCCGGGCGTTTCCCTCTCGCTATGACCACCGAAATGATCGGGCCGGGCAATTGCTCGAAAGCATTGCCTTCGCCTCGCTGCAAATCATAGCAGGAGGGAAAACGAGGGGATTCCGCGGCCTCAGCGGCCGGCGTCCGTCGGGCCGGTCCGCGGGGTCGGCCGGGCCGGGCCCGGTGCCGAGCCGGGCAGCGGGCTGGTGTCCAGGTAGCGGGTCTCGTAGACCCGCTCGGTGAACCGCCAGCCGTCCGCCGTGCGCCGGTACCGGTCGTGGTAGATCGCGTGGTTGATCCCCTGCCGGCCGTCCTTGAGGCGCGCGAGTTCGTACATGTGGGCGCGGCCGGTCGCGGTGTCGCCGTCGATCACGACCGCCCCCGGGTGGGTGTTCTGGATGAAGAAGTCCCACTGCTCCTGGAGCTTCTCGCCGCCGGCCCGGATCTGCTCCGGGCCGGTCAGCTCGATCGGGACGTCGGGCATCCGCAGCACGCCGTCGGGGGTGAACAGCGCGGCGAGGCGGGCGCGGTCGCGCATCATCACCGCGTCGGTGAACTCGGCCTGCAGGGCCGTGATCTCGACGCGGTCGGCGATCGCCTGGAAGTCGTTCATCGGGTTCTCCGTTCCGTTGCACCGGTACGACGGATACGACAGAACAGCCGCTCGAAATGTGACATGAGCGGGAAGGCGTCACATCGCGGGCCGCCGCGCTGTCATAGGAGGAGCGGAGAGCCGTCGAGTCGAAGGGGTGGGGACACGGTGCGGGAAGCAGGGGTCGGCACCACGACCGAGCCGGGCCCGGGCGCGATCATGGGCGAGCGGCGCCGGCTGATCGACCTGGCGTACCGGCTGCTCGGTTCGCCGGCCGACGCCGAGGACGTGGTGCGGGAGACGTACGCCCGCTGGTACGCGCTGCCCCGGCGGGAGCGGGAGGCGATCGTCTCGTCCGGCGGCTGGCTGACCACGGTGGCCAGCAGGATCTGCCTCAACCGGCTCAGCTCGGTCCGGGTACGGCGGGAGCGCCACGTCGGAGGGTGGATCCCCGAGCCGCTGCCCGCGTGCCGGGAGTGGACGGACCCCGCGGCGGCCCCGGCGGCCGACCCCGCGGCCGACCCGGCCGACCGGATCACCCCGGACGGGACGGTGAGCACGGCCTTCCTGGTGGCTCTGGAGGCCGTGACCCCGGCCGAACGGGTCGCCTTCGTCCTGCACGACGTCTTCGGCCACCCCTTCGTCGAAGTGGCCGCGATCGTCGGCCGCAGCCCGGCCGCCTGCCGCCGGCTGGCCGCCTCCGCCCACCGCCGGATCCGGGCCGCGCAGGCCCGGGCCGCGCCGGGGGCCTGATCACCCCCGTCCGGCGCGCGTCCGTCGTGTCCACGCCCGTGCGCACACCATCGAGCCTGCCCCTGTGCGCCGATCGTCCAAAAACCGACCGATAAGGTGTTAATCCAACATTCATCCATGCCGCATAGCCTCCGGGGGCTAGCCTCATGCTGAACGTCATCGTCCGACCGGGAGGCGAAAGCCCCGTGCAAGGCACTGTCACCACACCAGGCGGCTCCACGGTGGCCGGGGGCCAGGGCGAAGCGTTCCTGCTCGTCGTGGACGACGAACCCAACATCCGCGAGCTGCTCTCCGCCTCGCTGCGCTTCTCCGGCTTCCGCGTCGCCTCCGCCGCCAGCGGGACCGAGGCGCTCGAACTGGTCGCCGCCGAGCGCCCCGACCTGGTCGTGCTCGACGTGATGCTCCCCGACCTCGACGGCTTCACCGTCGTCGAGAAGCTGCGCGAGCGCACCAGCCGCGGACAGATAGCCGGCCCGGCCCACGGGCACCCCGGCGACCACCTGCCGGTGCTCTTCCTCACCGCCAAGGACGGCGTCGGCGACAAGGTGCAGGGCCTGGCCGCCGGGGCGGACGACTACGTCACCAAGCCGTTCAGCCTGGAGGAGCTGATCGCCCGGATCCGCGCGATCCTGCGCCGGGCCGGCGGGCCCGCCGAGGACGGCCGGCTGATCGTCGCCGACCTCAGCCTCGACCCGGTCGCCCACGAGGTCACCCGGGGCGGCACCCCGGTCTCGCTCTCCCCGACCGAGTTCAAGCTGCTGCACTACCTGATGGCCAACGTCGGCCGGGTGGTCTCCAAGTCGCAGATCCTCGACCACGTCTGGGCCTACGACTTCGGCGGGGATCTCTCCATCGTCGAGTCGTACATCTCCTACCTGCGCCGCAAGCTCGACTCCGGCCCGGCGCACGGCCCCAAGCTGATCCACACCGTGCGCGGCATCGGCTACGCCCTGCGCCGCCCCCCGCAGGGCTGACCGGGTCCGCTCGTGCTCGCCCGCTTCTCCGCCCGGATGTCGCTGCGCGCCCGGCTGCTGGTGCTCGTGCTCGCCCTGGTCACCACCGGGCTCGCGGTCAGCGACACCTTCGTGCTCGGCACCGTCCGGAGCCAGCTGGTGCAGCAGCTGGACGAACAGCTCCAGCGCTACGGGCCGCCGCTCTCCCGCAAGCCCCCGGGCCAGCTGACCGCGCAGACCGCCGGCCGGCCCGCCGTCGCAGGCCGGCGGGTCAGCCTGCCCAGCCAGTACCTGGTGCAGTACCTCTCCTCGGACGGCAAGGTCCAGGCGCTGATGCGCCAGCCCGTCTCGGACAGCGACCCGGCGCCCCAGCTGGAGGGACTGGACCCGACCCGGACCGCCCCCGACGTCCCCTTCGACCTGCCCGACCAGCGCGGCCAGCACCGCTGGCGGGTCCTGGTGCTGCCGCTCCAGACCCCCCGCGGGCAGGCCGCCAACCCCAGCGCGTACGCCTCGCCGGCGGTCACCCCGACCCACGTCATGGTGGCGGTCTCCCGCGAGGACATCGACGCCACCCTCGGCAAGCTGCGCACCTCCTTCCTGGCCATCGGCGGCGGCGTCCTGGTGGTGATCGCCGCGCTCGGCCTCTTCGCCGTACGGGCCGGGCTGCGGCCGCTGCGCCGGATCGAGGAGGGCGCCGAGCGGATCGCGGCCGGCGAGCTGTCGCACCGGATGCCGGAGCTCTCCCCGGGCACCGAGGTCGGCCGGCTGTCGGTCGCGCTCAACGGGATGCTCACCCAGATCGAGGCGGCCTTCGCGGCCCGCGCCGAGTCCGAGGCCCGGATGCGGCGCTTCGTCGCCGACGCCTCGCACGAGCTGCGCACCCCGCTGGCCGGGATCCGCGGCTTCGCCGAGCTGTACCGGATGGGCGCGCTGCCCGCCGAGGCCGACGTCAAGCGGACCATGACCCGGATCGAGAGCGAGGCCGACCGGATGGGCGCCCTGGTCGAGGACCTGCTGGTGCTCGCCCGGCTGGACGAGGAGCGCCCGCTCGACCTCGCCCCGATGGACCTGCGCACCCTCGCCGCCGACGCGCTGCACGACCTCACCGCCCTCGACCCGAGCCGCCCGGTCGCGCTCACCGGCCCGGCCGGCACCGGCGCGCCCGGCGCCGCGCCCGTCATCGGCGACGAGGCCCGGCTGCGGCAGGTGGTCACCAACCTGGTCGGCAACGCGGTCAAGCACACCCCGCCCGGCACCCCGGTCCGGATCGGGGTGGGCACCGACCCCGGTGGCGTCTGCCTGCTGGAGGTCGCCGACTCCGGCCCGGGCCTCACCGAGGAGCAGGCCCAGCGGGTCTTCGACCGCTTCTTCCGGGTCGACCCCTCCCGCAGCCGGGACAACGGCGGCGGCGCCGGCCTCGGCCTCGCCATCGCGACCGCCCTCACCCGCGCCCACGGCGGCACCCTCACCCTGCACACCGCCCCGGGCGAGGGCGCCACCTTCCGCGTCGAACTGCCCTGCCAGCACTGACCGGATTTCCTGCGGGTTCGCCCGAATGTCGGGAATTCCGGCCTTTGCGCAGCGGTCCGCTCCCGACTTTGTCGACTCGTCAATTCCCCGGCGAAGCAGGAAGGCACGGCGCCCGGTCGTTGCCGGAATCCGGCATGGAGCGTCAAGAATGCGTATGCCTATGATCGGTGCTGCCCGGCCGTCGGACTCCGTTCCGGCCGAGGCTTTTGCTTTCCTGCAGGCCCGAAAGGGGTCATTGTGAAACTCCGCCGTTCGCTGGTCTCGGCCGCCCTCGTCGCCGCCGTCGTCTCGCCCGCCGTGGTGCTCTCCGCGGCACCCGCCTTCGCGGAGTCGGCCGCCGCGGCGCAGACCCGGAGCGACAACGGCTCGATCGCCGAACTGGAGCAGGCCGCCGCCGACGCCGCCAAGGCGTACACGGCGGCCGTCGCCAACGCGGCCAAGGTGCAGGCCGAGGCCTCCGCCTTCCTCGACAACTCCCAGCCCTACCAGGGCACGTACGAGGAGGCCAAGGCCGCCGCGGTGAAGGCCGCCGCGGCCAAGGACGCCGCCAGGAAGGAGGCCGAGGCGGCCTCCGACGCGTTCCGCGTCGCCACGGAGGAGGAGCTGCCCGCGGCCAGGGAGCGGCTGAACAAGGCGTACGCCGCTGCGAACGCCGCCAACGCCGCGGACACGAAGGCCAAGGCCGCCGTGACCGCCGCCCGGAACGCCCTGGACGACGCCCGGGTCGAGGCGTTCCGGCGGATCCACGCGGCGGATCAGGCCACCAAGGCCGCGGCCGCCGCCAAGGCCGCCGCGGACCAGGCCCTCGCCGAGGCGAGGGCGGCCGCCGCGAAGCCGGTCGAGAAGCCCGCCGAGAAGCCCGCCGAGAAGCCGGCGGAGCAGCCCGCGGCGGTCACCCCGGTCTCCAGCACCACCACCGCGGCCAAGGCCGGCACCACCGGCAAGTCGACCGCCTCGACCACGTCGACCACCTCGACCACGTCGAGCACCCGGGCCACCACCGGCTCGACCACCGAACTCGCCGAGACCGGCTCCAACCCGGCCACCCCGTACCTTGCCCTGGGCGCCGGCCTCGCGATCAGCCTCGGCGCCGCGGCCCTCTACGTCTCCCGCCGCAAGCCGGCCACCCGCCCCACCTCCTGACCCACCCCGGTCGCGCCCGCTCGGGAGGGCGACGCGACCACCCCGGAACCGCAGGACAGGCCCCGGCCCGTCCTGCGGTTCCGGCGTTCCCGGCCCCCGGACCCCAGCCCCGGCCCCTGGACCTCGGACCCCGGACCCCCGGATCGGGTGCACCCGGCGGAGCCGTCGCGCGGCTCCCGCCGGCCGGACGGACGCCGGTAGCACGCGGATCCGGCCGGGGCGACCGGGTCGCGAGCCTGTCAAGCGCCGGTTCGGCCAACAACTTCCGGCCGTCCGCCCCGTCGTTCGTTGCCCCGGCCCGCGGGGGGTCCGCAGACTGTGCGGACCGCACCGCGGCCGTGGCGCAGCGCACCGGGCTGTCAAACCCACCCCACCTGCAGTTCCCTCGTAAGGATGGTGGATACTGCTCCTTGTGAACGTGTTCACGTTCACAAGCGGACAAGCTTGCGTGGTTGAGCAACGGTCTACGGCTATAGATGAAGTTTGTCCGGAAGATGCCCGTCGTCACGCGGGCAGGTTGGGAGAGAGGGCGACGTGGAACTGGCAATCGCTCACGAGACCATCGCGCGATGGCAATTCGGCATCACCACCGTCTACCACTTCCTCTTCGTCCCGCTCACGATCAGCCTGGCCGCGATCGTGGCCGGTCTGGAGACCGCCTGGGTGCGGACGAACAAGGAGAAGTACTTCCACGCCACCAAGTTCTGGGGAAAGCTCTTCCTCATCAACATCGCGATGGGCGTGGTCACGGGAATCGTCCAGGAATTCCAGTTCGGCATGAACTGGTCCGACTACTCCCGCTTCGTCGGTGACGTCTTCGGCGCCCCGCTCGCGATGGAGGCGCTGATCGCCTTCTTCTTCGAGTCCACCTTCATCGGCCTGTGGATCTTCGGCTGGGACAAGCTGCCGAGGAAGATCCACTGTGCCTGCATGTGGATGGTGGCCCTGGGCACCGTGCTCTCCGCCTACTTCATCCTGGCCGCCAACTCCTGGATGCAGCACCCGGTCGGCTACGCGATCGACCCGGTCACCGGCAAGGCCCAACTGACCGACGTCGTCAAGGTGCTGTTCCAGAACACCACCCTCGTGGTCGTCTTCCACACCCTGACCGCCGCCTTCCTCACCGGCGCGGCCTTCGTCGTCGGCATCGCCTCCTTCCACCTCTGGAAGGCCAAGCGCAAGCCCGGGACCGCCGACCCGAGGAAGACCGCCGCGATGCGGACCTCGCTTCGGCTCGGCCTGGTGCTCGCGGTCGTCTTCGGCGCCGGCACCGCGCTCAGCGGCGACACCCTGGGCAAGGTCATGTTCGAGCAGCAGCCGATGAAGATGGCCGCCGCCGAGGCGCTCTGGGAGACCCAGGCGCCGGCCCCGTTCTCGGTCTTCGCGGTCGGCGACGTCAGCAAGGGCCACAACTCGGTCGCCCTGGAGATCCCCGGAATACTCTCCTTCCTCGCCCACAGCGACTTCAGCTCCTCCGTCCCCGGCATCAACGACACCGCCGCCGCCGAGGCCGCCCAGCACGGCGGCGACCCCAAGGACTACATCCCGAGCATCTTCGTCACCTACTGGGGCTTCCGCCTCATGATCGGCTTCGGGATGACCTCCTTCCTGGCCGGCCTGATCGGCCTGTGGACCACCCGGAGGAAGCTCTTCCTGCGCCCCGAGTTCCGCACCGGCGAGACCGAGGTGCCCCGGCTGATGCTCACCCCCAAGCGCGAGCTCGGGCCGCTGCTGACCAAGTGGAGCTGGCGGATCGGCATCCTGACCATGGGCTTCCCGCTGATCGCCAACAGCTTCGGCTGGATCTTCACCGAGATGGGCCGTCAGCCCTGGGCCGTCTTCGGCCTGATGACCACGGCCAGCGCCGTCTCCCCCAACGTCGGTGTCGGCACCCAGATCGGGGCACTGGCCACCTTCACCACCCTGTACGCGATCCTCGCGGTCATCGAGGTCCGGCTGCTGGTCAAGTACGCCAAGGCCGGCCCGGTGGTGACCGAGCAGCCGCCCACCAAGGACCCGTCGCTGCGCGGACCGTCCTCGGACGGGGACGCCGACAAGCCGCTCGCCTTCGCCTACTGAGGCGCCGGGACACCGGGGAACTGAGGATCTGACATGCAACTCCACGACGTCTGGTTCGTGCTGATCGCGGTCCTGTGGATCGGCTACTTCTTCCTGGAGGGCTTCGACTTCGGGATCGGCGTGCTCACCAAGCCGCTGGCCCGCAACACCGCCGAACGGCGGGTGCTGATCAACACCATCGGCCCGGTCTGGGACGGCAACGAGGTCTGGCTGCTGACCGCCGGCGGCGCCACCTTCGCGGCCTTCCCGGACTGGTACGCGACGCTCTTCAGCGGCTTCTACATCCCGCTGCTGGTCATCCTGGTCTGCCTGATCGTCCGCGGCGTGGCCTTCGAGTACCGGGCCAAGCGCGACGGCGCCCGCTGGCAGCGGAACTGGGAGGAGGCCATCTTCTGGACCTCCCTCCTCCCGGCCTTCCTCTGGGGCGTGGCCTTCGCCAACATCGTGCGCGGCGTGGACATCGACGCGCAGAAGAACTACATCGGCACCCTCTGGGACCTGCTGAACCCGTACGCGCTGCTCGGCGGCCTGGTGACGCTCGCCCTGTTCACCCTGCACGGCTCGGTGTTCGCCGCGCTCAAGACGGTCGGCGAGATCCGTGAGCGGGCCCGCAGGGCCGCCCTGCTGTCCGGTCTGGTGACCGCCGTGCTGGCGCTGGTCTTCCTGATCTGGACCCAGGCCGACCACGGCAACGGCCGCAGCCTCGCCGCGATGATCGTCGCGGTGGTCGCCCTGCTCGGCGCCCTGGCGGCCAACCAGCTCGGCCGCGAGGGCTGGGCGTTCAGCCTCTCCGGGGCGACCATCGTGGCCGCGGTCGCGATGCTCTTCCTGGCGCTCTTCCCGGACGTCATGCCCTCCACCCTGAACCCGGACTGGAGCCTGACCGTCAGCAACGCCGCGTCCTCGCCGTACACGCTGAAGGTGATGACCGTCGTGGCGGCGATCTTCACCCCGCTGGTGCTGCTCTACCAGGGCTGGACGTACTGGGTGTTCCGCAAGCGGATCGGCGTCCAGCACATCCCCGGGCACAACCCGGCCGCCCCGCTCGACCAGGCCTGACGCCATGAAGCCGGTCGACCCCCGACTCCTCGGGTACGCCCGCACCACCAGGGCCTTCCTCGTCGGATCCGTGCTGCTCGGCGCGGTCGGCGCGGCCCTGGTGGTCGCCCAGGCGAGTCTGATCGCCGAGATCGTCGTCCGCGCCTTCCAGCGCGGGGCGACGCTCGGCGAGCTGGCCACGCCGCTGCTGCTGCTCGCCCTGACGGCGGTCGGGCGCGGGCTGGTCGGCTGGCTCACCGAGCTCACCGCGCACCGGTCCGTCGCCCGGGTGAAGTCCACCCTGCGGCGCCGGCTGCTCGACCACGCCACCGCGCTCGGCCCGTCCTACCTGGCGGGCCGGCGCACCGGCGAACTCACCACCCTCGCCACCCGCGGCATCGACGCGCTGGACGACTACTTCGCCCGCTACCTGCCGCAGCTGGCGCTGGCCGTGGTCGTCCCGGTGATCGTGCTGCTGCGGATCGTCGGCGCCGACTTCACCTCGGCCGCGATCATCGCCGGGACGCTGCCGCTGATCCCGCTGTTCATGGTGCTGATCGGGATGGCCACCCAGTCCCGGATGGACCGGCAGTGGAACACCCTGGCCCGGCTCTCCCACCACTTCCTCGACGTGGTCGCCGGACTGCCCACCCTCAAGGTGTTCAACCGGGCCCGCACCCAGGCCGCCACCATCGCCCGGATCACCGCCGACTACCGCCGCGCCACCCTGCGCACCCTGCGGATCGCCTTCGTCTCCTCCTTCACCCTGGAACTGCTCTCCACCCTGTCC
This sequence comes from Kitasatospora sp. NPDC058063, assembly GCF_042885395.1. NCBI lineage: Bacteria > Bacillati > Actinomycetota > Actinomycetes > Kitasatosporales > Streptomycetaceae > Kitasatospora > Kitasatospora sp. NPDC058063. The sequence goes on along the minus strand of NZ_JBHVSD010000001.1, from coordinate 139,560 downwards.
GTCGCGCTGGTCGCCGTCACCGTCGGCTTCCGGCTGGTGGACGGCACGCTCGACCTGGAGACCGGGCTGCTGATCCTGGTGCTCGCCCCCGAGGTGTACTTCCCGATCCGCCAGGTCGGCGCGCTCTACCACTCCAGCATCGAGGGGCTGACCGCCGCCGACGAGCTGTTCCGGGTGCTGGAGACCCCGCTGCCCGCCGCCGGCACCACCCCGGCGCCGGACCTCGCGGGTGCCGAGATCGCCGCCGACGGCCTGGTCGTCCGGCACCCCGGGCGCACCGAGCCCGCCCTGGACGGCGCCGGGCTGACCCTGAGTCCGGGCTCCAGCACGGCGCTCACCGGCCCGAGCGGCGCCGGCAAGTCCACCCTGCTGGCCGTCCTGCTCGGCCTCACCGCCCCGGACTCCGGCACCGTCCGGATCACCGCCGCCGACGGCCGCGTCCACGACCTGGCCGAGCTGGACCCGCAGAGCTGGCGGCGGCAGATCGCCTGGGTGCCGCAGCACCCGCACCTGTTCGCCGGGACGGTCGCCGAGAACCTGCGGCTCTACCGGCCGCAGGCCACCGACGAGCAGCTGTGGACGGCGCTGCGGTCCGCGCACGCGCTCGACTTCGTGACCGACCTGGCGGCCGTCTTGGGGGAGGACGGCGCCGGGCTCTCCGCGGGGCAGCGCCAGCGCCTCGCCCTCGCCCGGGTGCTGCTCGCCGACGACCGGCCGCTGGTGCTGCTGGACGAGCCGACCGCCAACCTGGACGGCGCCTCCGAGGCGGCCGTGGTGGACACCGTCCGGGCACTGGCCGCCGATCCGGCGCGCACCGTGCTGGTGGTCGCGCACCGGCCGGCCCTGCTGGCCGCCGCCGACCGGCGGGTACGGCTGGCGGGGCCCGCCGCCGCCCCGCCCGCCCCGCTCGCGGACGGCGGTCACCACGGCGGTCACCACGGCGGTCACCACGGTGGGAAGCGCGGCTGGAACCACAGCGGGAAGCCGACCCCGGCCCCCGCCGTCGCCGAGGAGACCGGCCCCGAGGGTGGCACCACCCCCCGGCTGGCGCTCTCGATCCTGCTCGGCGCGCTCGCCCTCGGCTGCGCCGTCGCCCTGATGGCCACCTCCGGCTACCTGATCTCCCGGGCCTCCGAGATGCCGCCGGTGCTCTACCTGATGATGGCCGTCACCTCGGTACGGGCCTTCGGCATCGGCCGCAGCGTCTTCCGCTACGCCGAGCGGCTGGTCTCGCACGACGCGGTGCTGCGCACCCTCGGCACCCTGCGGGCCGCCGTCTACCGGCGGCTGAGCGTGCTCGCCCCGGCCGGACTGCCCGCCTTCCGGCGCGGCGACCTGCTCTCCCGGCTGGTCGCCGACGTGGACGCGATCCAGGACTACTACCTGCGCTGGCGGCTGCCGGCCGCGGTGGCCGGCCTGGTCGCGCTGGCCTCGACGGCGGCGATGGCCGCCTTCCTGCCCGCCGCAGGCCTGGTGCTCGGCCTCGGGCTGCTGCTCGCGGGCGTGCTGGTGCCCGCCCTGGCCGCCCGCTGGTCGGCCGGTGCCGAACGGCGCCAGGCCCCGGCGCGCGGGCGCCTGGCCACCGCCGTGGTGGACGCCTTCACCGGCACCGCCGAGCTCACCGTGGCCGGCGCCCTGCCCGGCCGGCTGGCCGCCGTCCGCACCGCCGACGCCGCGCTGACCGGGCTGGCCGCCCGCTCGGCCGCCACCACGGCACTCGGCACCGGGCTGATCGCCCTGCTCACCGGGCTGACCGTGACGGCCGCGGCCGCCGTCGGCGTCCAGGGAGTGCGCGACGGGGTGCTGGCGCCGGTCTGCCTGGCCGTGGTGGTGCTGACCCCGCTGGCCGCCTTCGAGGCCGTCACCGGGATGCCGCTCGCCGTCCGGGCCCGCCAGCGCAGCCGCGCCGCGCGGGCCCGGCTGGACGAGGTGCTGAACGCTCCGGCGCCGGTCACCGAGCCGGCCGAACCGGTGGCGCTGCCCGAGCAGCCGCTGCCGGTCGCGGTCCGCGGGCTGACCGTCCGCCACCCCGGGCAGGCGGTGGACGCGCTCGCCGGGGTGGACCTCGACCTCGCCGCCGGGCGCCGGATCGCCGTGGTCGGCCCGTCCGGCTCCGGCAAGACCACCCTGGCCCAGGCGCTGCTGCGCTTCCTGGAGCCGAGCGCCGGGTCGGTACGGTTCGCCGACGGCTGTCCACAGGCTGTGGACAGCCGCGCGCTGGCGGGCGAGTCCGTCCGCCGGGTGATCGGGCTCTGCGCCCAGGACGCCCACGTCTTCGACAGCTCGCTGCGGGAGAACCTGCGGCTGGCCCGGCCGGAAGCGGTGGAGGACGAGCTGCGCGCCGCGCTCGCCGGCGCCCGGCTGCTGGAGTGGACCGAGGGCCTGCCGGACGGCCTGGACACCATGGTCGGCGAGCACGGCGCCCGGCTCTCCGGCGGCCAGCGCCAGCGGCTGGCACTCGCCCGGGCCCTGCTCGCGGACTTCCCCGTCCTCGTCCTGGACGAGCCCGCCGAGCACCTCGACCTGCCCACCGCGGACGCCCTCACCGCCGACCTGCTGGCCGCCACCGAGGGCCGCACCACGGTGCTGATCACCCACCGGCTGGCCGGGCTGGACGACACCACGGTGGACGAGGTGCTGGTGCTGGACGGCGGGCGCGTGGCCGAGCGGGGCCGCTGGTCCGAGCTGGTCGCCGACCCGGACGGGCGGCTGCACGCGATGTGGCGGCGGGAGCGGGAGGCGGACGGGCTGCTGGAGCCGGTGGGCCGGTAGCCGCGCGGCCCGCCGTACTGCCCGCCGTACTGCCCGTCGCGCCGCCCTTCGGCTGAAAAGCGTACAAACTAGGCTTTCTCCATGGACCCCACGCCGGACCTCCCCGAGGCCACGCCCGAGCCGACACCCCATCGGGTGCCCGAGATCGCCTCGCTGGGGCTGGACACCCTGGTCACCGAGGTCGCCGAGCGCCTCCAGTCGGCCGCCGCGGTCACCGACCGGATGCAGCGGCTGCTGGAGGCGGTGGTCTCGATCGGGGCCGGGCTGGACCTGCACGCCACCCTGCACCGGATCGCCGTGGGCGCGGCCGAACTGGTCGACGCCCGGTACGCGGCGCTCGGCGTGATCGCCCCCGGCGGCACCGGCCTGGCCGACTTCATCCACGTCGGGGTCGACAACGGGACCGCCGGCGAGATCGGCGAACTGCCCGCCGGCCGGGGCATCCTCGGCGTGCTCATCGACCGCCCCGAGCCGCTGCGGCTGACCGACCTCGGCGCCGACCCGCGCTCCTCCGGGTTCCCCCCGCACCATCCGCAGATGAGGACCTTCCTGGGCGTGCCGATCCGGGTCCGCGCGGAGGTGTTCGGCAACCTCTACCTCACCGAGAAGAAGGGCGGCGGGGCCTTCACGCCCGAGGACGAGCAGGTGGTGCACGCGCTCGCCGCGGCGGCCGGCGTGGCCATCGAGAACTCCCGGCTGTACGAGGAGGGCCGCCGCCGCGAACGCTGGATCGCCGGGGCCGCCGCCGTCACCACCGCCCTGCTCTCCGCCGAGCAGGCCGAGACCGCGCTGACCGTCGCGGCCGAGCAGGTGCGGGAGCTGGCGGACGCCGCGCTCGGCATGATCCTGCTGCCGACCGGCCCGGAGGACGGGGACGAGGGCGACGGGCAGATGCGGATCGCCCACGCCTCCGGTGAGCTGGCCGAGTTCGTGCGCGGCGAACTGCTGCCCAGGGAGAGCTTCGCGGCCCGGCTGCTCGCGGGGGAGAGCGTCTACCTGGACGACATGTCCAGCGACCCGACCGTGGTGATCAGGCTCGCCCGCCGCTTCGGCCCGTCCATGGCGGTGCCGATGGTCGCCGCCGGGCGGGTGCTCGGCGGGCTCTGCGTCTGGCGCCCCTGCGGAGCGGTGCCGTTCACCGACAGCGAGAAGCAGCTCGCCGAGACCTTCGCCTCGCAGGCCGCGCTCGCCCTGCGGCTCGCCGAGGGCCAGCGCGACCAGCAGCGCCTGGCCGTCTTCCAGGACCGCGACCGGATCGCCCGCGACCTGCACGACCTGGTGATCCAGCGGCTGTTCGCCACCGGGATGATGCTGGAGAGCGCCGCCCGGCGGGCGGTCGTCCCCGAGGTGAGGGTCGGCATCGGCAAGGCGGTGGACGAGCTGGACGCCACCATCCAGGAGGTCCGCACCACCATCTACGCCCTCCAGCACGACAACCACGGCGACGCGCCGGACACCCTGCGTACCCGGGTGCTGCGCGAGGCCAGCCAGGCCGCGGCCGCGCTCGGCTTCAAGCCCGCGGTGAGCTTCGTCGGGCCGGTGGAGAGCCTGGTCGGCGAGAACACCGGCCGTCAGCTGCTGGCCGCCCTGCGGGAGATGCTCTCCAACACGGCCCGGCACGCGCGCGCTTCCCGGGTCGGGGTGGAGATCGACGCCACCACCCACCTGGACGAGGACGGCCGCCCGGTGGGCGGCGACCCGGAGTCGCTGGACCGGGGCGGGCGGCCGGGCGTCCTGCTCACCGTGACCGACGACGGGGTGGGCATCCCGCAGGGCGGCCGGCGCAGCGGCCTGCTCAACCTCACCCGGCGCGCCGAGGCGCTCGGCGGCGACGCCTGGCACGAGAGCGGGCCGTACCGCAAGGGGACGATGGTGCGCTGGACGGCCCGGCTCTGAGCGTTCCAGGGCGGTTCCCGGCCGGTGACCGGTCGGTTCCGGGTCGGTTCAGGGCCGCTTCCGGAGCGGTTTCCGATCGAGACGCGTGAAAGTTAAACGAGAGAGAACTTCCCGACCAACGGCGCAAGTTGTGAACGTTCTGGGCTTTCGGGGGCTCCGTGTGCACACATAGCTTTACTCCGCTCGGAGGGGAATCCGGAGGGCAACCGGACGGAGGGGGCAGTGAACGCTGCCGGCCGCGGCTACACCGCAGCAGGGGCAAGTCGAGGGGGGTTCCGCGCCGAACGGGCGGCGGACGGGCGCTACCGCTGGCAACTGAAGGCGCCCAACGGACGGGTGGTCGCGATCACCCCGGCCGCGTTCGAGACGGCCGGCGAGGCCGAGCGGGGCTTCGACGGCCTGCGGGTCGTGGCCGTCGACCTCACCGCGCGGATCACCCACGTGCGGGAGGGCATCGGCTGGATCTGGGTCGTCCCGGGTTCGCGGGCCCTGCCCGAGGTGCGCTCCAGCCGCGCGTACGAGCGGTACGCGACCTGCCAGAACGCCTTCCGGCGGTTCGTGGTGCTGCTCTCCAAGCAGCCGCCGCGCGAACTCCCGGAGCCCGTAGTGCCGTTGAGACGCACCGATGGCCGCTGAGCGGCGCGGTCCGCGGCTGCTGATCGTGCCGGCGGCCGACCGCTGCCTCGGCTGGGCGCTGCGGGCCGCCAACGGCCGGCCGCTCGGGGTCGGCGTGCGGACCTACCGGAGCGAGGAGGAACTCGCCGAGTCGGTCCGGGAACTGCTGATCGAGCGGGCCGCGCTGCGATGTTCGGTCGGACAGTCCGAGGGGCGTCAGTGGGTCTGGGCCGCCTACCTGCCGGTGCGCAGCACCCGGCGGGGGGCGGCCGACGCCGTTCCGGTGGCCCGCAGCGCGCGGGGATACCTGCGGCGGGACCAGTGCCAGGCGGGGGTCGAGGGGTTCCTGGCCGGACTCCAGTGGGTGGGGCAGGAGTTGCGGCGGTCCGGGCGGGACGGCCGCTGGCCGCTGTGAGCGTTTGAGTCGATGACGGTCCGAGTCGGATGACGGACCGTCATTCCGGCGTTCCCGGACGGGGATCCTCCAGTGGATCCCGTTCCCGGAAGGGGATCCTCCATCGGATCTCCGTCCGTGCTGTTCCGGTGAAGGACAGGTTTCCGGCAACACTCCGAGCAGCCTCCTGGAGAAGAACGTCGACCGGGCTCGGAGCCCCGGCAGTGCCCCTGTCACGTGCACGCTGACCAGTGGCTAAACCTCGCTGAACCGATGAGTCGACATTCACCGGCCGGGCTCGACCTCTCTTCCGGCGGAACCTCCCCGGCGGACAGGATCGGCACTGCCGGCGAGGCCGCAGCGGACGCGGCCACACGGCCCCGAACTCCCGAACGGAGTACGGGTTTCACGCGATGTACGTCTCTCCCCCGGAGGAAGAGGAACATGCGTAAGACCGCTGCCAAGCTGCTCACCGTCGCCGCGCTGGCGACCTCCCTCGCCACCGTCGTCGGCGGCACCGCCGTCGCCGACCCGGCCACCGGTGTCACCCCGCGCGCCATCGACATCGTGGGTGTCGGCTCCGACACGACCCAGTCGGTGCTGAACCAGCTCGCCGCCGACTACAACGCGTCGCTGACCAGCTCCACCTCCCCGCGCCTCTACAGCTGGGACGCGATCCCGGCCGGCACCATCACCACCAAGACCGGTGCCACCGCGATCACCCGCCCGAACGGCTCCGGCGCCGGCATCACCGCGCTGAACGCCAACACCAGCGCCACCGTGGACTTCGCCCGTTCCTCGCGCGGCCCCGTGGCCACCGACCCGACCACCGACGACTTCGTCGCGCTGGCGCAGGACGCGGTCTCCTGGGCCGCCAAGAACGGTGGCAACGCCCCGGCGAACCTGACCACGGCGAACCTGAAGGGCATCTACTCCTGCACGATCACCAAGTGGAACCAGATCAACGCGTCGCTCCCGAACGCCACGATCAAGCCCTTCCTGCCGCAGACCGGCTCGGGCACCCGTTCCTTCTTCCTGACCGCCATCAACGGTGGCGTCACCCCGCTCACCCCGGGCGCCTGCGTCAACAGCAGCGTCCAGGAGAACCAGGGCAGCGACACCCAGCTGAACGACATCAACGCGCTGGTCCCCTACTCCGTCGCCCACTACATCGGCCAGGTGTACTTCGGCAAGGGCACCGGCGCCGACGTCCAGGGCCCGCTGACCATCCGCAACATCGACGGCAACGCGCCGGTCGACACCGTGAACAAGGTCATCAGCGACACCTTCGTGGCCACCCAGTACGGCCGCGTGGTCTACAACGTCTTCCGTGACGCCGAGTGGAACGCCACGGACGCCCACGGCACCGCCCTGCGCGCCATCTTCGGCGCCGGTGGCTGGATCTGCACCAACGGTGCCACGGACATCCAGAGCTACGGCTTCCTGCCGCTCTCGCCCTTCGCCTGCGGCAGCGTCACCCACTCCTGATCGAACCCGCACCGCACCGGCGGCCGCAGGGGCCTCGCCCCTGCGGCCGCCGGCCCAGCTGAACCCTCGGACCGGGGAGCAGAGCGCACCACGGCCGTACAGCCGGGACCGTCCCCCCGGCACCCTCACCGGGCCCGTGCCGCCGGCCGCGTTCCGCCCGCGGCGGCGCCACCCCCGCACGAGCTTCCTCGAACCGCACCACCGATCACCCCTCCTCTCCCTCTCCCAAGGAGTTCGGCATGTCCCGCATCAGTGCCCGCCTGGCCGCGACCGGTGCCACCGTCGTCCTCGCCCTGACCGGTGTGAGCGGTGCGGCCGTCGCCGACACCACCGCCACCCCGGCCTCCGGCCAGGCCGTGATCACCACCGACGTGAGCTTCCTGGCGGACGCCGCGCTCAACGGCATCCTGGTCATCCCGCTGCAGCCGGCCGACCCGAAGCTCGACGCCGACACCGGCCTCACCGTGACGCTCCCGGTGACCGACGGCGCCGCGAACATCCCCGGCTTCTACGGGCACGTGCAGTTCGGCGGCGGTCTGCTCTTCATCAACCTCTCGACCGGCAAGAGCGTGACCTTCAAGCAGCTCGACTTCTCGGTGGCCAAGGGCTACTTCACCGCCGTGCCGAACGGTTCGACCACCCCGGTGCCGCTGCTGGACCCGCGCGGCAACAACGTGATCGGCCGCACCGGCACCACCCAGACCCTGAACTCCTCCAGCTTCCAGGTGGACGCGGCCGGCGCGAACTACCTGGACACCAACCTCGGCACCACGTACTTCAAGGGCGGCCAGCAGATCGGCTCGCTCGCGCTGTCCTTCACCCCGGCGAGCTGATCCCAGCTCCACCCGGCCGCAGATCGGAGGGCCCGCGCCTCGGCGCGGGCCCGCCGCATGCGGATCTTCCAACTCCGGTACGGAGTCGCCGCGTTGTGGTCTCGTACACCTGGCCGACCGGATCCCGCCATGTCCGGCTGGCCGAATAGTACGCACGGAATCGTCCGTCCCCAGCGCGATCCGACGCCCTCGCGCCGCTCCCTCGGCGGCCCGCAACTCCCGGAGGCCTCGCATGAGAACCCGCGTACCCGACCGAAGAGGTCGGGGAAGGTGGCGCCGTCGACTACCGGCCCTGGCCCTCGCCAAGGCGGTGGTGGCGGCGCTCGCTGTCGTTCCGATCGGGTTGGGCGCGGCGCCGCAGGCTCACGCCGACTCCTCGACGACCGTGACCGGCCCGAAGGTGTGGATCCCGGCCGCCGGAACGTACGGCGACGAGGGCAGTGTGACGGTCTCCCAGACGGCCAACCTGACCAACCAGGTGCTCCAGGTCTCCTGGAGCGGCTTCACGCCGACCGTCACCCAGAGCGGCGGCCCGGTGACGACCACGCCCGTGGAGTCGACCCTCAACCTGTACGCGGTCCGGGTCTACCAGTGTCGCGGCACCGACCCCGCCGTGACGGACTGCTACGGCAGCACCCTCTACGGCGGCGACCGCGAGGCGGGCTTCGAGCAGCCGGCCCGCCCGGTGCACACGGAGACGCCGGACTGGCCCACGAACATGGTGCTGGCCCCGACCGGCCCGGACGGCTCGGGCACCGCCTCCATCGAGGTGTGGAGCGCCAAGGAGAGCACCACGCTCGGCTGCGACGCCACCCACCCCTGCTCGATCGTGGTCGAGCCGAACTACGGCGGCGACCCGACGGACCTGTACAACATCCGCGGCGGCAAGGCCGACTGCAACGACCACCGGATGGACAAGGACAGGTTCTACAACGCCGCTTCGGACGGCGTCATGAAGCCCGGCCGGATCAACTCGAAGACCAAGAACCGCACCAGCGAGCAGTGCGCCTGGCTGAACCGGACCGTGGTCCCGCTCTCCTTCGCGCCCACCCCGGACTCCTGCGTCGCGAGCGCCCAGGACTTCGGCGCCGCCGGTCTGGAGATGGCCAACCGGGCGATGCAGCAGTGGCGTTCGGGCCTGTGCCTGGGCGAGTCCCCGATGACCGTGGGCTACATCCCGGCCGGTGGCGAGCCGCAGGCCCGGTCGGCCTTCCTGGGCGGCAGCAGCAGCATCGACCTCGCGCTGACGGCCCGGCCGGACACGTCACCGCCCCCGCGGCCGTACGTCTACGCCCCGCTGGCGACGACCGGGATCTCCGTGACCTTCGTGGTCGACGACCCGAACACCGGTCGGCAGATCAAGGACATGAAGCTGAACGCGCGGCTGCTGGCCAAACTGCTGACCCAGTCCTACGCGTCGCCCGGCGCCGACATCCCGTCCGTGGCCGGCAACCCGATCTGCCTCTTCACCGACCCCGAGTTCAGGCAGCTGAACCCGGAGACCCCGGAGAACGGGATCAGCTGGCCGACCAGCTGCGGCGGAGCCCTGACGATCTTCCCCGGTGTCCCCGGCGGTACGACGGACTTCACCTACCTGCTGACCTCGTGGATCGCGGCCGACCCGGACGCGGCCCGCTTCCTCGACGGTGAGCCGGACCCGTGGGGCATGCACGTCGACAGCTTCTACCTGAAGCCCCGGTTCACCGGCTACCCGGCCGAGGCCTTCCAGCCCCAGGACATGTCCGGGACGAGCACGCCGCAGGACGGCGCCGACACGGCGCACTGGAAGCAGTTCGAGTGGGTGCCCTCCACCGAGGGCCTCTCCCGGGTCGCCCGCAACCAGGTCCAGAACCGCCCGAACTGCCAGCAGCCGACCTACAACGCCAACGGCGGGCACGACGCCTGCGCCGCGCAGCCGGCCGGCCAGCGGATGATGCTCGCCATCATGGACACCGCCCAGGCCAAGGCGTTCTCGCTGCCCGAGGCCACGCTGCTCAACCCGGCCGGCTCCTACGTGTCGCCGTCCACGGCCGGCTTCCAGGCCGCCGTCGCCGACATGCCGACCGACCCCGCCACCGGGGTCCAGCAGCTGCCCTACGGCACGCCCGACACCGCGTTCTCCCGCGACCAGCGGGCGTACCCGCTGAGCTACGTCCAGTACGCGATGGTCCCGACCGGCGGGGTGCCCGCCGCGAAGGCGGCCGTGATCTCCCGCTTCCTCAAGACGGTGACCACCACCGGGCAGACCTACGGCATCGCGCCCGGCCAGCTGGCCCAGGGCTTCCTCGCCCTGAACAACGCCCAGCGCCAGCAGGCCCAGCAGGCCGTCCAGCACGTCGAGGCCCAGGACGGCAAGCTGCCCGGCAACCAGACCGCCCCGCCGGCCGGGAAGCCCGAACCGGGCACCCCGGAGAGCGGCAACGGCGGCTCGGGCTCCGGCGGCACCGTCGACGGAACCGGCCCGGTGAGCACCTCCGGCACCGGCACCACCGGCGCGGACGGCAACTCCGGCGGCACCGGCTTCGGTTCCTCCGACGGCCTGTCCGGCGGCGGGCTCTCCGGCACCGGCTCCACCGGCTCCACCGGGACCGGCACGGCCGGCGGCGCCGCGGTCCCCGGCACGGCCGCCGGCGGCAAGCCCGCCGCGAGCGCCGCGCCCTCCGGCGGCCCGCTCGCCGCGGCCCCGGTCGGCACCCCGGTGCCCGACCGGCCCGGCACCGCCCGGCTGCTGCTGCCCGTCGCGCTGATCGCCGGCCTGGTGCTGCTGGTCGGCGGACCGGCCGCGCTGTTCCTCGGCGGCACCCCGGCCGGGGCGAAGGTGCTGACCGGCGCCCGCACCCAGTGGTCGCGGCTGCGCCGCAAGTAGGAACCCGCGCTCGGCGGGGCCGCCGTTCCGGCCCCGCCGAGCGCTTCCTCCCGCCGAGGCAGCGCCCCGGACCCTCACCGAGCACGCCCGTTCCCGAGCACGGAGAGCACACATGACATCCGCCGCTGAGCCCGCGGCACCGTACGCCGGGGCGCCACGCCAACCCGACCACGGGCCCGATCAGGACGTCCCGCGCACCATCACCGCCCCCGCGACCCCGGGTGACCGGGTGTTCCGCGGCGTGCTGCGGCTGGCCGGCCTCTCGGTCTTCGCGATCATGGGACTGATCGCCTTCTTCCTGGTCCTGCGCGGCACCGACGCGCTGCGCGCGGTCGGCTGGTCCTTCCTGACCGAGCAGAAGTGGCAGACCGCCGCCCACAACTTCGGCATCGCCGCCGTCCTGCCCAACGGTCTGCTGATCGCGGTGATCGCGCTGGTCATCGCCGTCCCGGTGGCACTCGGCACCGCGATCTTCATCTCCGAGTACGCCCCGGTGCGCCTGCGCGCCGCGCTGATCTCGCTCGTCGACCTGATGGCGGCGATCCCCAGCATCGTCTACGGCCTGTGGGGCCTGTTCTTCCTCCAGCCGCGGATCATCGGCTTCGTCCGCTGGATGGCCAACCACCTGGGCGACGCCATTCCCTTCCTCAAGGTGCGCATCGGCGACATCGGCACCTCGTACACCTCCTCGACCTTCATCGCCGGCGTGGTGGTCTCCCTGATGATCATCCCGATCGTCACCTCGCTCAGCCGGGAGGTCTTCTCCCAGGCCCCGCAGGGCGAGCGGGAGGGCGCGTACGCGCTGGGCTCCACCCGCTGGGGGATGGTCCGCGCCGTGGTCCTGCCGTTCGGCAAGGGCGGCGTCATCGGCGCGGTGATGCTGGGCTTCGGCCGCGCGATGGGCGAGACCATCGCCGTCGCGCTGATCATCTCGCCGAACTTCAAGGCCATCACCCACATCCTGGAGAACGGCGCCAACTCGATCTCCGCGCTGATCGCGCTGCGCTTCGGCGAGTCGGACTCGCTGTCGCTCTCCGCGCTGATGGCCGCCGGTCTGGTGCTGTTCGCGCTCACCCTGCTGGTCAACGTGCTGGCCGGGGTCGTCATCAACCGCTCGCGCTCCGGCGCCGCGACGGCGGACTGAGCATGACGAACCCCCGAACCGCCCGCGGGGACAGGGCCCGTCCCCGGACGCCCGCCCGCGGGGCGACGACAGGCCCACGCAGCCACCCGAACCGTGAAGGGACCATCCGATGACCACGCTCGACCTGCCGCCGGTCGCGGTGTCCGGGCCCGCCGGTGAGCCCGCGCCCCCGGGGCCAGCCGCGGCCGGGGCCCCGGGCCCCGAGAAGAAGCTCCGGATCGGCGGCGTCACCCGCGACGACGTCCTCACCGTGGCGGGCGCGACGGCCGGCTCGCTCGCACTGGACTGGGTGCTGTACGAGCGGGTGCTGCCGTTCAGCGGCGCCTTCGGCTTCCTGCTCTGCTGGTACCTGCTCTTCCTGGCCGGCTACTACCTGCTCGGCCGGCTCCAGTGGAACCCGATGATGGTGCGGGACCGGCTGGTCGCCGTGGTCGCCTGGAGCTCCGGGCTGCTGGTGGTCGCGCTGATCGCCGACCAGATCGGCTACGTCGCCAGCCGCGGCTGGGAGGCGGCCCAGCACCTCAACTTCTTCACCGAGTCGATGGAGCACACCGGCCCGCTCGACCAGCTCACCTCCGGCGGCGCGCTCAACGCGATCGTCGGTTCGCTCGAACAGCTCGGCCTGGCAACCCTGTTCGCCGTTCCGCTGGGCATCGCGGCGGCCGTCTTCATGTCCGAGGTCGGCGGCCGGATGGCCCGCCCGGTGCGGACCCTGGTCGAGGCGATGACGGCGCTGCCGTCCATCGTGGCGGGCCTGTTCATCCTCGGCGTCGTGATCATCACCTTCGGTTTCGAGAAGAGCGGCTTCGCGGCCTCGCTCGCGCTCACCGTGATGATGATGCCGATCGTCACCCGGGCCGCCGAGGTGGTCATCCGGCTGGTGCCCGGCACCCTGCGCGAGGCCTCGTACGCGCTCGGCGGCAGCCAGTGGCGCACCGTGTGGAACGTGGTGCTGCCGACCGCCCGGCCCGGCCTGGTGACCGCGGTGGTGCTCGGCATGGCGCGCGGCGTCGGCGAGACCTCGCCGGTGCTGCTCACCTCCGGCTTCACCTCGCAGTTCAACGGCAACCCCTTCGAGGGGCACCAGGTCTCGCTGCCGCTCTACATCTGGAACTACGTCAAGCAGCCGTACGACGGCATGATCGCGCGCGGCTTCGCGGCCGGCCTGACGCTGATGGGCGTCGTGCTGGTCCTGTTCGTCACCGCGCGCGTGCTCGGCGGCCGCCGGCCCGGGCAGCTGACCCGGGCCCAGAAGCGCCGGATCGACCGGGACGCCCGCCGACAGGAGGCGGCCGCGCTCGGCGCCATCGCCCGTCCGTACGCCCTCCACTCGCAGGCGAAGCACTGATGTCCGGACCAACCACCCTCCGTCCCCGAGGAGTTCACATGTTCCGGGAGGCCGCAAGGCGCTCCACGGCCCGGCTGCTGGCAGGGGCCATGTCCCTGTCGCTCGCCACGGCCTCCCTGCTGATCGGGCAGACCCCGGCCCACGCCGCCTCGATCTCACTGAGCGCGGACGGCTCCAGCTGGGCCGGCCCCGCCATCGACCAGTGGCGCCAGGACGTGTCCCCGCAGGGCATCCAGATCAACTTCAACCCGGTCGGCTCGGCGGCCGGCCGCACCCAGTGGTCGATCGGGCAGGACGACTTCACCGCCTCCGACGTGCCGTTCCGCTCCTCGCCGGACACCGGCCTCGGGCAGAACGGCCACGCGAACGGCGGCGGCGAGCGGGAGAACCCGGTCTACGGCTACTCCTACGTGCCGATCACCGCGGGTGGCACCACCTTCATGTACAACCTGGTGGTCGGCGGCAAGCAGGTCCGCGACCTGCGGCTCTCCCCGCAGACCATCGTGGACATCTTCACCGGCAAGATCACCAACTGGAACGACCCGAAGGTCACCAGCGACTACGGCAAGGCCCTGCCCAACCTGCAGATCACCCCGGTGATCCGCTCCGACGGCTCCGGCGCCACCGCGCAGTTCACCCGCTGGATGGAGCACACCCACAAGGACCAGTGGGAGTCCTACTGCAAGACCGTCAACGGGGTGAGCTGCGGCGACTACACCGAGTTCTTCCCGCCGTCCGGCCGGATGGTCGCGCAGAACGGCTCCGACGTGGTGGCCGGCTACATCAAGTCCCCGGGCAACGTCGGCACCATCGGCTACGACGAGTACGCGTTCGCCAAGCGCAGCAACTGGCCGGTCGTGAAGGTGCTCAACCAGGCCGGCTACTACTCGCTGCCGACCGCCTCCAACGTCGCCGTCGCGCTCACCGCCGCCAAGATCCGCGGCGTGGACGACGGCACCCCGGCGGACGACCCGAACTACCTGCAGCAGAACCTCGACGGCGTCTACACCATGGACGACCCGCGCGCCTACCCGATCTCCAGCTACAGCTACCTGATCGTGCCGCGGGCCGGGGCGGCCAACCCGCCGCCGCCGCGCTTCAACAACGACAAGGGCTCCGCCCTCAGCCGCTTCCTCTCGTACGTGCTGTGCGAGGGCCAGGGCAAGGCGGACGACCTCGGCTACTCGCCGATCCCGCGCGGCCTGGTCAAGGGCGGTCTGCTGCAGACCAGGAACATCCCCGGCAACGCCAGCCCGGTCGACCCGAACACCCTCTCCAACTGCGCCAACCCGACCTTCAACTCGGCCGGGGAACTGACCGTCCTCAAGAACGCCCCGATGCCGAGCCCCTGCGACAAGGCCGGCACCCCGCTGGACTGCACCGTGCAGAACGGCCAGCCGGTCAAGACCGGTTCGGGCGCGGGCGGTTCCGGTGGCGCGGCCGGCGGCTCCGGCGGTGCGGCGGGCGGTTCCGGCGGCACCGGCGGGTCCGGTGGCTCCGGAGGCGGTACCGGCGGCGGCGCGGGTGGCGCCGGTACCGGTACGGGCGCGGGAACGGCCGGCGGTGCCGGCGACCCGAACGCGGCCGGCGGCGCGGCCGGCGGTGACCCGAACGCGCCCGGTGCCGGCGACGCCACCGAGGACGTGGTCGACCCGCAGACCGGCCAGGTGGTCGCCCGCGGCCGCGGCGGCGCCGCCACCGAAGTGGCGGCCAACGTGGTCGAGGTCAGCGGCAAGCCCGAGGACTGGATGCTGTCCTCCCTCACCGCGCTGGAACTGCTCGCCGTGGTGCTCGTTCCGCCGCTGCTCGGCCGCCGGCTGCTGCGCCGCCGCAACGGCTCGGGCGGTACCTCGTGACGGCCCCGGTGCTGGAGAAGCCGGTCGCGCCGAGCGCGCCGGAGCAGCCGGCCGCCCCCGTCGGGCCCGCCGCCCCGGCCCGGCCCGCCGTCTCCCCCGGGCGGCGGCGGTTCCTCCAGGGCGCCTGGGCGGTCAGCCTGGCCGCGGCGCTGGTGCTCGGCTTCGTCGGGTACCTGTTCACGCTCTCGCACGTCCAGCAGAAGCACTACCAGTCCACCGCGTACAAGACCTTCCGCGACCAGCTGGCCCGGGCGGTCGCCCCGACCGGCGCGGCCGCCGACGGCGACCCGGTGGCACTGCTGGACATCCCGGCGATCGGCCTGCACCGGGCCGTGGTGGTCGAGGGCACCACCGGCCGGGACCTGATGCGCGGCCCCGGCCACCGCCGGGACACCGCACTGCCCGGCCAGCGCGGGGTCGCCGTGGTCTTCGGCCGCGGCGCCACCTTCGGCGCGCCGTTCGCCGAGCTGTCCAGGCTGCGGGTCGGCGACAAGATCGAAGCCACCACCGGCCAGGGCACGTTCACCTACACCGTCAACGTGTACGGCGACGGCGACCACCCGATCGTCGACCAGGCCCGCAACCGGATGGTCCTGGTCACCGGCGACTCCGACTGGATCCCCGGCTCCACCGTGCTGATCGGCGCCCGGCTGGACGGCGACCCGCAGCAGAACCCCGGCGGCCGGCCCGCGACCGTCCCGTACGACAAGGCACTGGCCGCGGACAAGGGCGCGCTGGCCACGCTCCAGCTGTGGTCGCTCGGCCTGCTCGGCGCGGTGGCCGGCGCCCTGCTGCTGGCCCGGTACTGGCGGCGCTCGGCCGCGTACCTGAGCCTCGCGCCGGTGGTCGGCGCGCTGCTCTGGGCGGTCTACGAGAACGCCGCCGCCCTGCTGCCCAACCTCTACTGACGCGCGCCCGGAGGACCGTTCCGATGACCGACGCACCACTGACCGAAACCCCGATGGCGGCCCCCTCACCGGCCGACCCGGTCGCCGACACCATCACCCTCCCCCCGGTCGCCCCCGTCCCGTACGCCGACCGGCGGTACGCGGACGGCCACCCCGGCGACGAGCCGCTCGCCGGACTGGAGACCCGCGACGTCTCCGCCTGGTTCGGCAGCCGCAAGGTCCTGGAGCGGGTCTCGCTGGCGATGCCGGCCGGTGAGGTCACCGCGCTGATCGGCCCGTCCGGCTGCGGCAAGTCCACCTACCTGCGGATCCTCAACCGGATGCACGAGATGGTGCGCGGCGCCGCCCTCTCCGGCGAGGTGCTGCTGGAGGGGGACGACGTCTACCGGCCCGGCCGCCGGCCCGCCGAGGTGCGGCGCCGGATCGGCATGGTGTTCCAGCGGCCCAACCCGTTCCCGGCGATGTCCATCCAGGACAACGTCTCCAGCGGGCTCAAGCTGGCCGGGATCAAGGTGTCCAAGGACGAGCGCCAGCACCTGGTCGAGACCAGCCTGCGCCGGGCCGGGCTCTGGGACGAGGTGTCCACCCGGCTGCACACCCCGGGCGGGGCGCTCTCCGGCGGCCAGCAGCAACGCCTGTGCATCGCACGGTCGTTGGCCGTCTCGCCGGACATCCTGCTGATGGACGAGCCGTGCTCCGCGCTCGACCCGACCTCCACCCGGCGGGTCGAGGAGACGATCGCCGAACTGCGCGGGCGGCTCACCATCGTGATCGTCACCCACAACATGCAGCAGGCCCAGCGCGTCTCGCAGACCTGCGCGTTCTTCCTGGCCACCCACGACACCCCGGGGCGGATCGTCGAGGCCGGACCGACCGAGCAGATCTTCGGCAGCCCGCGCGACCAGCGGACCTCGGACTACGTCAACGGCCGCTTCGGCTAGGCCGGTCCGACCGCTGCGACCATTCCGACCGCTCCGGCCGTTCCCGGCCGGAGCGGTTCCCGTTGTCCTACCGGCCGAGGAGCCGCTCCAGCACCGCCGCGACGCCGTCCTGCTCGTTGCTCAGGGTGCGCAGCGGCACCGCCGCCAGCACCTGCGGGTGCGCGTTGGCGACGGCGTACGCGGTGCCGGCCCAGGCCAGCATCTCCAGGTCGTTCGGCATGTCGCCGAAGGCCACCACCTCGCTCCGGTCGATCCCGCGCCCGGCGCACCAGCGGGCCAGCGTGCTGGCCTTGGTGACGCCGGGCGCGCTGATCTCCAGCAGCGGGATCGCCGCCGAGCGGGTGATCTCGGCCAGGTGCCCGGCCGCCTCCCTGGCCTCGGCGAGGAACTTGTCCGGGTCGAGGTCCGGGTGCTTGGCCAGCAGCTTGAACAGGCCCCGCACCGACCCGCCGGCCCCCAGCAGCTCCTCCGCCGTGCCGACCTCGTGCTCCAGCTCGTCGCCCCACATCGGCACCGCGTACCCGGGCTCGCGGGCCCAGCCGCCCGGGTGCTCGAAGGCGAACGCGGTGCCCGGCAGCTTGGCCCGCAGCGCCTCGACCACCGCCAGGGTGGTCTCCACCGGCAGCGGGAAGGTCTCCAGCAGCTCGCCGCGCCGCACGTCCACCACCGCGCCGCCGTTCGAGCAGATCGCCACCCCGTGGCCGCCGATGTGCGGGCTCACCTGCTGCATCCAGCGCGGCGGCCGCCCGGTCACGAACACCACCTGCACCCCGGCCGCCTCGGCCGCCGCCAGCGCCGCGGCGGTGCGGTCGGTGACGGTGCCACCGGAGCAGAGCAGGGTGCCGTCCAAGTCGGTGGCGATGAGGCGGGGCGCGGTACGGGGTTCGGTCACCGGTCCATCTTCGCCCATCGGCGCGGCAGGGTCACCGGCCCGGCCCCGCGCCCACCGGCCGTCCGCGCCGTGATCAAGCCCTTCATACGCCGTTTCCGGCCGATCCCCAGGCCCCCGCGGTGCCCGGGCGGCCGCGGCGGGCATGACCGCTCACGGCCACCCCGTCGGCAGGAAGAGCCATGCCCACACGCCAGCTCCGCGACCAGCCGTCCTCCAGCGCCCGCCCCGACACCCGCGACCCGCAGGCCCCCGGCGCCTCGCGCGACCCGGTCCTGCTCGGCGACGTCCTCTTCCACACCCTCGCCGAACTCGCCCGCCGCACCAGCGCCCCCTCCCTCCCCGCCCAGCGCACCCGCCCGCACCCGTAGCACCGCCGTGCGGCCCGTCCCCGCCCGGCGGCGCGGGCGGAGCCGGGCCGCCGTTCAGGAGGAGAGGCGGTTCAGTGCCGCGGTGGTGATGCCTTCGACGGCGGCCGGGGTGGAGCCGGGCTGGCCGGTGAGCTCGACGATGGCGACCCTGGTGCCGCTGCGCAGGACCGCGACCCCGCCGGCGGCGGTGCCGTCGCCGTTGTAGGCCGGGTACCAGCGGGCGGTGCCGCCGGTGACGGTCAGGCTGTGGGCCGCGCCGTAGTACCAGTGGCCGGCGGGCTCGTCCTGGCAGCCCTCGACGAGCGCGACGAGCTGCTGCTCCCAGGTGGCGGCCGCGGTCCCGGTGGGGGCGTTCGCGGCCGACTCGATCAGCATGCCCTTGGTGTCCAAGGTCCAGTGCACGGACGCGTACGCGGTGGCCTTGTCCTTGGTCAGGTCGTGCATCGTCTCCTCGCCGGAGCATGCGGACAGCCCCTGGCGTCCGGTCAGCTCGATGGTCGCGCCGACCGGGTTCATGCCCTTCTGGAAGTCCTCGCTCTGGACAAGGTGGGCGGAGCCGAGTCCGGGCGCGGCGACCGCGGTGCGGTGCGGTGCGCTGTGCGCGGCCCCGTCGGCGGTGGCCGCCTGGGTGCCGACGACGCTGGCCGTGATCAGCGCGGCGGCGAAGCAGGCCGCGGCGGCGACCCGGTTGCGGCGAACGGACTTCTGCTGGACGGCCTGGTTCTCGGTCATCTGGTCCCCCTGCTGGTCGGGACGCCTGCTGCGTCCTCGTACAACCGGGGAGATGCCGCCGGGGGAGGGAAAGCCGGAGCCCGGAGCGGCTGTTTCACAGCTGTGACAGAGCGGCCCTGACGACGTGGTCCATCGCGGCCGTGCCCAGGCAGGCGTGGACGTTCAGCACTCCGTAGTGGCTGCCGCTGCGCAGCACGGCGATGCCGCCGCAGGGCTCCTTGCCCTCGGGCGCTCTGCCGGTGGTATTGAGGGTTCCCTCGTAGGTACCCATCCAGCTCGCGGTGGCGTCCGGGGCGAGCTGCAGTGTCGTGGTCCTTCCGTAGACCCAGTGCCCTGGCGGTTCCTCCTTGCAGGGCACCTCCTCCAGCAGCAGGCGCTCGGTGAAGTTCTGCGCCAGGGAAGGGCTCGGGGCCTCGGCGGCGACCTCGCGGGCGACCTGGTCGACGCGGTCGGCGGCCGGCGGGGGGTCGCCTGGTTCGGTGCGGGGGCTGGTCGTCAGTCCGCGGAAGTGGGCGCCGGTCCCGCTCAGGGTCTGTTTGAGGGTCGTCTCGCCGGAGCAGGCCGAATTGGCGTCAAACCCGTCGCCGTACCAGTCGGTGACGTGGATCTGCCCGATGCGGATGTCCGGGCTGAACGCCGCGGGGTCCACAAGGTTCGCGGTCGTCATCGGCCCGGTCGCACCGGTCGGAGAGGCGGAGCCGGAGGCCGAGGACGCGGGCGTCGGGCCGGACCCGCCGGGCGTCGCGGGAGCGGACGCGCCCTGGGATGCCCCGCCGACCGCGGCACCCGACCGTGCTGCCGGGGGCGGGGTGGCGCCGGGGGGCGGTGGCAGGACGAACCGGCCGGCCGCCAGCCCGAGCGCGGCGGCCGCCACCAGGGCGGCGACGGCGGACCGGCGCCGGACGGCGACGCGGCCGCGGCCCGCCGGAGGGGCGCCGTTCACAGGCCGGTGACCAGGCGCTCGCGCATGAAGTGGCGGGCCCGGTCGATACGGTCCTTGACCGTGCTCAACGGCGCGTCCAGCTGCTCGGCCACCTGGACGTAGGTCAGGTCGCCCAGGTCGCGCAGCACGAAGGCCTCCACCAGGGTGGGGTGCTGCCGCTCCAGCGCGGCCAGCGCCTCCATCAGGTCGAGCCGGGTCCCGGCGATGACGCTGGTGGTGCGCGGGTCGACGGACTCGGGGAGGTCGGCGTGGCTGTCCTCGGCGCGCCGGCGCATCGAGCGGTAGGCGGACCGGGCGGCGTTCGAGGCGATCACCGTCACCCAGCCCTGGAAGGAGCCGCGGCCGCCGTACTGGCCCAGGTGCGTGCTGACGGACAGCAGCGCGTCCTGCGCCGCCTCCTCCGCGTCGGCGTGGTGGGGCAGGAAGCGCGAGCAGCGGCGCAGCACCACCGGCCGCAGCTTGGCCAGCAGGTACTCCATCGACCCCGGGTCGCCCGCCTGAGCAGCCGCCACGAGCCGTTCCAGCTCACCTTCCTCGAACACCCGGATCCCCCGTCTCGTCCCGCCCGGCACCCCACCGTCGAACGGGAGTTCCGCGCTCCCCCCGACTCCGGCAGAATGCTGCCACATGCGCAAGCTCGGCCGTTACCTCCTCCTGGAGCGGCTCGGAGCCGGCTCCTTCGCGACGGTCTGGAAGGCCTACGATCCGGAGCTCGACACCGACGTCGCGGTGAAGGTGCTGGCCGAGAACTGGGCCGCCAACGCCGATGTGCGCGAACGGTTCCTGGCGGAGGCGAGGCTGCTGCGCCGGATCGCCAGCCCCCGGGTGGTCCGGGTGCACGACGTCGGGGTGCAGGAGGACCGGCCCTACTTCGTCATGGACTACGTCCGCGGCGGCACCCTGGCGGACCGGGTCGGGCAGTGCGAACCGCAGGAGGCGCTGCGGCTGGCCGCGGAGGCGGGCTACGCGGTCCAGGTCCTGCACGAGGCGGGCGTGGTGCACCGCGACGTCAAGCCGTCCAACCTGCTGCTCGCCACCGGCCCCGCGCCCGCCGCGGTGCTGGTGGCGGATCTGGGCAGCGCGAAGCAACTGGCCGACGCGTCCGGGCTGACGGTGACCACGGGCACGCCCGCGTACATGGCACCGGAACAGGCCTTCCAGACCGGCGGGTTCGACGGGAGGGCCGACGTGTACGCGCTGGCCGTCGTGGCCTACGAGCTGCTGACCGGGCAGAAGCCGTTCGGCCCGGGCGGACGCGCCACAGCCCTGATGACCGGCCGGCCGACCGCCTCGACGCTGCCGGCGCTCCCGGCCGGATCGGAGCTCCCGCCGAACGTCGCCCTGCTGCTGCGGACCGCGATGTCCGTCGAGCCGGCGGACCGACCGCCGACCGCCCAGGCCTTCGCGGACGCGCTGCTGGCTCCGGTCCCGCAGTCCCGGCCCCCGGAAGGCCCCGGGTGGCTGACCCCGCGCGCGGTCTGTCTGGCGGCGGGCACGGTGTTCACGGCGACGACCCTGCTGAGCTGGCTGCAGCGTTGAATCCGGCAGGGAGCCGGTCCGCACCGGCCCGCACGGCGGCCCCGACGGGCAGGCCCGGCCGCTGACGGCTGCCGTAGGGTCGGGGCATGCGACTGAGCACCGTGATCCTCCCCGTCCACCGGTGGAGCGAAGGGCAGAAGATCTGGCGGCGGGCCGAGGAACTCGGCTTCCACGCCGCGTACACCTACGACCACCTGAGCTGGCGGTCCTTCCAGGACGAGCCGTGGTTCGGCTCGCTGCCGACGCTGACGGCGGCGGCCTGCGCCACCGAGCGGCTGCGCCTGGGCACCCTGGTGACCTCGCCGAACTTCCGGCACCCGGTGACGCTGGCGAAGGAGCTGATCACGCTGGACGACGTGTCCGGCGGCCGGTTCACGCTGGGGATCGGGGCCGGGGGGACGGGCTTCGACGCGACGGCGATGGGGCAGGAGGCGTGGCCGCCGAAGGAGCGGGCGGACCGGTTCGGGGAGTTCCTGCCGCTGCTGGACGAGCTGCTGCGCAGCGACGCCACGACGCGCGAGGGCACGTACTACTCGGCGGTCGAGGCGCGGAACATCCCGGGCTGCGTGCAGGCGCCGCGGCTGCCGTTCTACGTGGCCGCCGCCGGCCCTCGCGGGATGCGGCTGGCCGCCGAGCACGGGCAGGGCTGGGTGACGTACGGCGACCCGAAGGGCCCGGCGGACGTGCCCGTCGAGCAGGCGCCCGGCGTGATCGCGCGGCAGATCGAGAAGCTGACGGCCGCCTGCGAGGAGCGGGGCCGGGACGTCGCGACGCTGGAGAAGGTGCTGCTCCAGGGCTCGACCGCGGAGAAGCCGCTGCAGTCGGTGGAGGCCTTCGTGGACTGGGCGGGCACCTACCGGGAGCTGGGCGTCACCGAGCTGGTGATCCACTGGCCGATCCCCGACTCGATCTTCGAGAACGACCTCGCGGTCTTCGAGGAGATCGCCACCGAGGGCCTCGCCCGGCTGGGCTGAGCGCCGTCGGCGGGGCGGGCGTCGGTCCGGGGCGCTAGTCTGTCGGCCGCGTCACCTAACTGATCATGTGTCACCACGGGGGTTCCTTCGTCATGCCTTCTTCCAGCTCCGGCTCCAGGAGACTTCTCGCCACCGCCCTGGTCGCCGCCGCGGCGTTCGGCCTGGCCGCCTGCGGCCCCGACGACAGCGCGGACCAGGGCGCGGGAGGCGGGGCGACCACCGCCGCCTCCGCCGCGCCCACCGCCGCCCCGGCCGGCGCCGCGAGCCAGGCGCCGAGCGGCAAGCCCGCCGGGACCGGCAAGCCCGCCGCGACGGGCACGCCGTCCGCCGACGGCGAGCCGGAGGGCTTCTGCACCCACGGGCCGCTGCCCGCCGGGCAGAAGTGGGTCTACCCGGCGAAGGGCACCAGCGCGACGACCCTGGTCTACAAGGACACCAAGGACGCCTGCGGCGTGAACGACGTCGTCTTCGAGCCGGTCGGCGCGGACAAGAGCGCCGCGTTCGCGCCCACCGCCAAGGGCCACCTGAGCTCGGTGCTGGCCCCGCCGAAGGACGTCAACCTGGCCGACCTGGTGAAGCACGTCAACGAGTGCCTCGCCGCGCCGCACAACGAGAAGGGCTCGTACCCCTGCTCGGCCGGTGACTACAAGGTGGCGATCGACGCCTCCGGCAAGGTCACCGAGCTGTGGGAGCGGGCCCACAGCTGACGGGCGCCGGGAGCGGCGCCGGCCGGCTCACATCACGTCGAGCCGTTCGGCGCCGCCCGCGCAGCCGAGCTGCCGTTGGGCGGCCCGCTCGGCGAAGCCGCCCGCCAGTTCTCCCATCCGCTTCCGGCCGGGTCCGTCGGGAAGGTGCCCGCCGTCCTTCACGGTGATCCTGAGGACGGCCCGGTAGGCCTCGGTCCGGCCGTTCACCGAGCAGCCGAAGGCGGCCGCTCCGAGGGTGTCGCCGCCGGACCGCACGTCCCCGAACTCCGCGTCGGCGGTCAGCGTCCGCCCGTCCTCTCCGGAGATCCGGCAGTGCAGGGACGGCTTGACCTCGGCCGTCGCCGACGTGTATTCCGTGACCGCGAAGACCCGGGGGGCCCGGCCGAGCAGCTCGGCGACGGCCGGGTCGTCCAGCAGGCCCCGGCACTCCCCGTGCGACAGGGACACGGCCGGTGGCCGGTACGCGGCGTGGTCGAGGTACAGGTGCCAGCCGAGCAGGCCGCCGCCGAGCAGCAGCGCCGTCGCGCCGGCGAGCAGCGCCTGGGAGCGTTTCATGAGCACCGGTCCTTCCTCGCCTCCACCAGGGCGGCCCGGGTGAGCTCTTCGAGGTCGGCCCGGCCGCCGTCGCCGGAGGCGCGGGCGGCCTCCCCGGCGGTGACCTCCAGCTGGACGTAGTCGTTCGAGGTGTACTTCCCGCCCAGGCAGCTCGCGGCCACGGCCGCGCCGCCCGGCCACGACGTGCCGAGGCCGGCGATGTCGAAGGCGCGCGCCTGCGGGTGCGCGGCGCCCTCGGCGGTGAGGGCGAGCTCGCCCTGGCGCCGGACGGACGTGAAGGTGATCGCGCCGCGTCCGTCGACCCGGATGACGCAGGTCTGCGGGTCCTGGCCGATGAGGGCCTTCGTCTCCTCCTCCACGTCCTGGCCGCCGTCGGGGAGCAGTCGCGCGAGCGGGGTGCCGGCGCCGGTGGGCATCCGGCAGAGGTGGGCGGCCCGGCCGGGCGGGTCGGCGGGGCGGTGGTCCCGCCAGTCCAGGTAGCCGACGGTCCCGGCCCCCGCCACCGCGAGGACCAGCACGCGGGGGAGCCACCACCGGCTGTCGAGGCGCCACCCCCACCGGTTCGTCAGGAAGCGGCCCCACCGGGCCGCGAGGTCCTTCACGCGCCGCCCTTCGCGTGGTTGACGTGGTTGTTGACGACTCCGTTGCTGTAGCCGTTCATCACGTTGATCCCGGCGCTCTCGGCGAGGCGGTTGACGTCCTCGCGGCTCATCCCGGAGGTGCCGCCGGCGTCCTTGACGGCCTGCTTGACGCTGCCCACCGCCTGGTTCTGTCCGCTCGCGTTCTCGTCGCGCGCGGTCTGGTCGCCGGCCGCGGTGGTGTCCTGCTTGTTGGCCTCGATCACGCTCTCGGCGATCGAGTCGATGATCTGGTCGGCGACCTCGCCGCCCAGCGGGATCTTCTCCGTCACGGTGCCGATGACGGCGCTGAAGGCGTCCTTGCCGTAGCCGACGTTCTTCTCCAGCGCCTCGTTGAACTCCTTGTCGGACTCGGCGTGCTTGTAGTGCACCTCGTCGACCCGGGCCTCGTTGAGGATGCCGCTGGCGATCCCGCCGGCGTGGGCGATGTTGTTGATGTCGACGTTGAGCCGGGCGAAGTCGGTCTGCCCGCCGTCCATGTGGCCGCGGATGAGGGCGGTGGTGTA
Organism: Kitasatospora sp. NPDC058063; assembly: GCF_042885395.1. Classification (NCBI taxonomy): domain Bacteria; kingdom Bacillati; phylum Actinomycetota; class Actinomycetes; order Kitasatosporales; family Streptomycetaceae; genus Kitasatospora; species Kitasatospora sp. NPDC058063. Next base: position 114,645 of record NZ_JBHVSD010000001.1, on the reverse strand, counting down.
CGCCTGGTTGGCGTTGACCACGGCGCCGTAGGACTCCGGATCGCGTCCGAGCGCGTCCATCAGCCCCTCCACGGAGGACTTGCCGAGGTTGGCCGGCGAGCCGTTGACCGGCAGCTCGTGGGTGAGGGCGAGCGCGTTCTGCACGTCGCCGATGTACTCGGCGGTCATGTGCCCGAGGCTGCCCCGCATGGCGGCGAGCTTGCCGTCGCCCTTGATGTCGTCCAGCCCGCCGTCGTCGCCGTGCCGGCCGAAGGTGTCCACGACCCGCTTCATCAGGTCGGCCTGCTCGGTGGTGTGCCGCTCCGGCGGGACGGGGCCGGGCTCGTCGTACGGGTGGCCGGTGGTGGCGGCCTCCAGGGCGCGGCCGAAGGCGGCCGGCCCGGCCTGCTTGCTCGCGTCCCACACCTTGGAGTCCCGCGAGGTCGTGTCCGGGATCCAGTCCTTGTCGTGGGCGTAGTAGTCGAAGTAGTCCGAGGGCTTGGGCTTGCCGCCCTGGTTGACCGTGCCGTCCTGGTTGTACGCGGTCGGCTGCTCGGTGAAGAACTTGTTGGCGGCCTCCGGGCTGTGCGCGAGCGCCTCCAGGACGGCGGTGGTGGGACGGAAGCCGGAGCCCGCCTCGTCGCCCCCGGTCAGGTTGAAGCCCTGGATCTTGGAGCCGGGCGGCGGGGCCGGCCAGTACCTGTCCTGGGTGTCGAGCTGGGTGACGTGCTCGGCGATCGGGTTGATGAAGTGGGCGTCGTAGTCGCCGTTCATCAGGATGCCGGAGAGCACCTGGTAGCCGTACGGCACGTAGTCGAGGCCGGAGGCCCGGTAGGGCTTGTCCCAGACCGGCTGGGATCCGGCCTTGCGCAGCGCGGCGGACCACTCGTCCGACAGGTGCGGCTCGTTGGTGGTGCGGGTGGCGGTGGCGAGGGTGAGTCCCAGGTTCTTCTGGAGGTCCTGGTAGGCCTTCCAGCGCGGGGACTTGTCGTCGCGGGGGTGCGCCGGGTCGCCGACCATGCCGTTCCAGGACTTGATCAGGCCGTCCGGCCCGAGGTCCTGGTAGAACTTGGTGGCGAACTTCGGGTCGTTGCCGTGCGAGGCCAGCAGCGAGTTCAGTTCGGTGAGTTCGGGCTCGGTGATGTCCCCGCCCTTGGCGGCGAGCTGGGCGGCGCGCTTGCCGTCCGCCTCGGGGCCGCCGCCGATGGCCTTGCCGTTGAAGGACTTCTGCCCGTCCGTCATGCTGTCGGCGCGCAGTGCGTAGGCGATCCGCTCGTCGGCGGCGGCGGCCTCGGCGACGGCGGCGTCGATCGCCTTGCGGGCGGCCTCCGCCTTGTCGCCCCATTCCTTCTGGTAGTCCCGGAGGGCCTCGTAGTCGTGCCGGGTGGCGTTGTCGGCCGGGGGCCAGCTGACGGTGCCGTTGTCGGTGACGGTCAGCCCGGCCGTGCGGGCCTGCGCGACCGCCTTGTCCAGCTTGGTCCTCGCCGCCTTGAACTCGGTCGACGCCTCCGTGAAGATCGAGGCGAAGGCGTTCGCCTCGGTGACGGCGGCGGTCAACTGCTCGTTGGTGCGCTGCAGGCCGGGGCGGGCCTGGTCGGCCGAGGGGCCGCTCCAGCAGGCGGAGTTGACCTGGGCGATCACCGTTCTGTCCCAGTCGTCGTCCATCGACTTGAGCTTCTGGGCCACGGTGGTCCAGGCGGTGGCGGCGGTGTCCAGGACGCCGAAGTCGGCGGTGCTGAGTTCGTGGAAGTCGACCATCGCTGCTCTTCTCTCAGGCGCCGAGGTCGTGCTGGACGGCCGACTCGTTCTGGCGGTAGTTGGTGGCGGTGGCGCGCAGCGCCTGGGTGGTCTGCCCGATGGTGCCGCCGAGCGCGGCGACGCACTGGTCCCAGGTGCCGGCGGCGCCCGCCGCGGCCTTGCCGGTGCTCCAGTTGGCGAGCGAGGTGGAGACCTTGGTGGTGGCCTCGTCGGCGCCCCGGCCGTCGGTGTTGAGGCGGGCGTGGATCTGGTCGGAGTTGTTCCCCGCGGTGGTCAGCGCGTTGGTGTCGGCGCTGAAGCCGGCTCCGCCCCCGCCTCCCCCGCCCGGTGCCGAGGCCGAGTTGATCTGCGTGCGGGCCGCCTCCTGGGCGCGGGCCCGGTCGGTCAGGTTCCCGTCCGCGTCGTAGGCCCAAGGGTTCATCATCCGGTCGAACGCGGTCGCCCGATCAGACATGTCGATCGATCCCCTCCCGCGCCGGAACGCTGTTCCGGCACCCCCGTTGGCAAAGAATGTGGCAAGTACGTCAAGAGTTCGACAAAGGGTACAGGCGGGTTCCGGTTTTGCCGAACCCCTAGGGGAGAGGGGGGCCGGCGTCATACCGCAGCAGCAGACGGGCTCGTCATTCGAGCTCATGACCCCTGTGGCACAAGAGCGTTACGGTGGTCGGCGTGTCCACAGCTGTCATCAAGACGGACGGCCTCACCAAGAGGTTTCCCCGGGTCACCGCGCTCGACCAGCTCACCGTCGAGGTGCGGCCGGGTGTGGTCGGCCTGGTCGGGGCCAATGGCGCGGGCAAGTCCACTCTGATCAAGATCCTTCTCGGGCTCGCCCCGGCGACCTCCGGCCGGGGCGAGGTCCTCGGCCTGGACGTCGCCACCCGCGGGTCCGAGATCCGCGCGCAGGTCGGCTACATGCCCGAGCACGACTGCCTGCCACCGGACGTCTCCGCGACCGAGTTCGTGGTGCACATGGCCCGGATGGCGGGCCTGCCCGCCACCGCCGCCCGTGAGCGCACCGCGGACACCCTGCGGCACGTCGGCCTCTACGAGGAGCGGTACCGCCCGATGGGCGGCTACTCGACCGGCATGAAGCAGCGGGTCAAGCTCGCCCAGGCGCTGGTGCACGACCCGAAGCTGGTGCTGCTGGACGAGCCGACCAACGGCCTCGACCCGGCCGGCCGGGACGAGATGCTGGGGCTGATCCGCCGGGTGCACACCGACTTCGGCATCTCCGTGCTGGTCACCACCCACCTGCTCGGCGAGCTGGAGCGGACCTGCGACCACCTGGTCGTGATCGACGGCGGCAAGCTGCTGCGCTCCTCCTCCACCGCCTCCTTCACCGAGGCGACGGCCGTCCTCGCGGTCGAGGTCGGCGACCACCCGGAGGACCACGGCCTGGAGCCGGGCCCGGCGGTCCGCGAGCGGCTCGCCGCGGTCGGCCTGTCCGTCCAGTCCGAGGGTTCGCACCAGCTGCTGGTCCGGCTGGCCGACGAGTCGACGTACGACACCATCCGCGACGCCGTCGCCGAACTGGGCCTCGGCCTGGTCCGGTTGGAACAGCGCCGGCACCGGGTCGCCGAACTCTTCACCGACTCCCAGGACACCGAGCAGAGCAGGGGAGGGACGAACGATGGCGCTGCCTCCTGACACCAGGTCCGCCGACACCGGCGTCATCCACGACATCGGCTACCGCGGCTACACCGGCCCCCGGCTCGGCCGCTCCTACGCGACCCGCGCGCTCTTCACCCAGAGCCTGCGCGCCGCGTACGGCCTCGGCCGCTCCGGCAAGTCCAAGGTGCTGCCGATGCTGGTGCTGGGCGTGGTGACCGTGCCCGCGCTGATCATGGTGGCGCTCTCGGTCGTGATGAAGCGCGAGGAACTGCCGGTCGAGTACGCCGGCTACCTCTCCATGCTCAGCCTGGTGGTCTCGGTCTTCCTCGCCTCCCAGGCGCCGGTACTGCTCTCCCGGGACCTGCGCTACCAGACCGTCCCGCTCTACTTCTCCCGCCCGATCACCCGCACCGACTACGTCCGGGCCAAGTTCGGCGCCATGGTCTGCGCCCAGCTGCTGCTGATGGCGGCCCCGTTGCTGGTGCTGTACATCGGCGCGCTGCTCGGCGGGATGGACTTCGGGCACAACACCGGGCACTTCCTGTACGGCCTGGTCGCGGCCGTCCTGTACGCGCTGGTGCCGACCTCGGTCGCCCTGGTGATCGCGGCCGCCACCCCGCGCCGCGGCTTCGGGGTGGCCGCCATCATGGGCTACCTGGCGGTCAGCGCCGCCCTGGGCGCCGCCGCGGTCGGGATCAGCAACCCCAGCACGACCGGCTCCGACACCGCGCAGTGGATGTCGCTGATCTCGCCCACCGACCTGGTGGAGTCCCTGGTCAACGAACTGTTCGGCCTCGGTGAGGGATTCGACCGCCGGCACGCGCCGGGCGGCCTGGGCCTCGCCGTGTTCGCGCTCGTCGCGGTGGCCATGGTGGTCGGCTCGTACCGGCTGCTGCTGCGCCGCTACCGGAACGTTTAAAGGGGAGGGCGGCATGGCCACCATCAGCATCGACAAGGTCTCCCGCTGGTTCGGGAACGTGGTCGCGGTCAACGACATCACCATGGCCATCGGCCCCGGCATCACCGGCCTGCTCGGCCCCAACGGGGCGGGCAAGTCCACCCTCATCCACATGATGAGCGGCTTCCTGGCCCCCTCCAGCGGCTCCGTCACCCTGGACGGCGCGCCGATCTGGCGCAACCAGCAGGTGTACCGGCAGATCGGGCTGGTGCCCGAGCGGGAGTCGATGTACGACTACCTGACCGGCTGGGAGTTCGTCCTCGCCAACGCCGAGCTGCACGGCCTGCCCCAGCCGGGCGCCGCCGCCGGCCGGGCGCTGGACCTGGTGGAGATGGCCTACGCCAAGGACCGCCGCACCGGCACCTACTCCAAGGGCATGAAGCAGCGGGTCAAGATGGCCTCCGCACTGGTCCACGACCCGTCCGTCCTGCTGCTCGACGAGCCCTTCAACGGCATGGACCCGCGCCAGCGGCTCCAGCTGATGGAACTGCTGCGCCGCTTCGGCGCGGACGGCCGGACCGTGCTGTTCTCCTCCCACATCCTGGAGGAGGTCGAGCAGCTGGCCCGGCACATCGAGGTGGTGGTCGCCGGACGGCACGCCGCCTCGGGCGACTACCGCAAGATCCGCCGGCTGATGACCGACCGCCCGCACCGCTACCTGGTCCGCTCCAGCGACGACCGCCGGCTCGCCGCCGCGCTGATCGCCGACGGCTCGACCACCGGCATCGAGGTGGACGAGCGGGAGCGGGCGCTGCGGATCGAAGCGGTGCACTTCCAGGGCTTCACCACCCTGCTGCCCAGGGTCGCCCGGGAGGCCGGCATCCGGCTGTACACCGTCTCCCCGGCGGACGAATCGCTGGAGAGCGTCTTCTCCTACCTGGTCTCCGCATGAGCGGGCACGTGAGCACCGCCGCCAGGACCGTCGTTGCCCAGGAAGGGGCGGACCGACCATGAACCCCACCGTCGCCAGGCTGACCCTGCGCGGGCTGCTGGGCCGCCGCCGCGGCCTGCTGCTGCTGGTGGTCCCCGCCCTGCTGCTGATCGTCGCGGCCATCGCCAGCGTGTCCAGCGCCGACCCCCACGAGACGGCCGGCAACATCCTCGGGGCCCTCGGCCTCGGCACCCTGATCCCGATCCTCGGGCTGGTCGTCGGCACCGGGGTGATCGCCAACGAGATCGACGACGGCTCGATCGTCTACCTGCTCGCCAAGCCGCTGCCCCGGTGGCGGATCGTCACCACCAAGCTGGTCGTCGCGATCGGTGTCACCTGGCTGTTCTCGGTCGTCCCGACGCTGCTGGCCGGGCTGCTGCTGGTCGGCACCCAGGACGGCGTGGCGCTCGGCTACACCGTGGCGGTGCTGGTCGCCGGCGCCGCGTACAGCGCGCTGTTCCTGCTGCTCGGCGTGGTCACCCGGCACGCGGTGGTGGCCGGGCTCGCGTACGCCCTGATCTGGGAGTCGACGGTCGGCAACTTCGTCGAGGGCGCCCGCACGCTGAGCATCCAGCAGTGGGGCCGCTCGGTGGCCGAGGCGGTCGCCGGGCAGAACGCGATCAGCTCCGACGTCTCGCTCGCGGCGGCGGTGCCGCTGCTGCTGGTGGTCACCGTCGCGGCGACGGTGCTCGCCTCGGTGAAGCTGGCCGGGATGACGCTGGCCGGCGAGGAGTGAGCCCGGCCCGGCCCTGAGCCCCCGTACGGCGGTGGGCCCGGTCCGACAGCGGAGCCGGTACGGAAGTGGACCCGGTACGGCAGTGGGCCCCGGACACCTGAGGGTGTCCGGGGCCCACTGCCGCGTTCTCGCCGGCGAGCGGCTCAGAGGGTGCGGTTGCGGCCCGCGCCCCAGCCGGCCGCGCCGACCACCAGGACCAGCACCAGCATCAGCACCAGCGGGGTCTCCCAGCCGCCGGTCAGCTGGCGCAGCGCACCCGCGCCGACCGGGCCCGCCGCCGCGACCAGATAGCCGATCGCCTGCGACATCCCGCCCAGCTGGGCGGCACCGGCCGCGGTGCGGGTGCGCAGCACGATGAACGCCAGGCCCAGGCCCAGCGAACCGCCCTGGGCCACGCCCAGGATGGTCGCCGACACCCACGCGGCGGAGACCGGCGCGACCAGCAGCATCGCGATGCCCAGCCCGTTCAGGGCCACCATGGTCAGCGCCAGCCCGCGCTGGCTGGTCATCCGGCCGGCCATCAGCGGCACCAGGAAGGCGCCCGCCACCTGCACCAGGTTGGAGAAGGCGAAGACCAGACCGGCCTGGCCGCGGTCCATGCCGTGGTCGGCCAGGATGGTCGGCATCCAGGCGACCAGGGTGTACACCAGCAGCGACGAGATGCCCATGAAGAGGCTGATCTGCCAGGCCAGCGGGGACTTCCAGATGCCCTCGATCGGCTTGGCCGGCGCGGCGGCCACCGCCCCCTGCCGCTCCTGACGCGAGCGCAGCACCTGCGGCAGCCAGGCCACCGCCGCGATCAGCGCGAGCAGCGACCAGGCGCCCAGCGAGGCCCGCCAGCCGCCGCCCAGCGCGTGCTCCAGCGGGACGGAGGTGCCGGCCGCGAGGGTGGCGCCGACCAGCATGGTGGTCGAATAGACGCCGGTCATGGTGGCCGCGCGGTCCGGGAACTCGCGCTTCACCAGGCCCGGCATCGACACGTTCAGCACCGCGATGGCCACGCCGATCACCACGCAGCCCGCGTACAGGGCCGCCACCGAGGGCAGCACCCGCAGCAGCACGCCCGCGCCGAGCACCAGCACCGCGCCGAGCACCACCCGCTCGGCGCCGAAGCGGCGGGTCAGCCGGGGCGTGAGCGGGGCGCCGACGCCCTGGAACAGCACCGGGACGGTGGTGATCAGCCCGCTCGCGGTGGCGGACAGGCCGAAGGTCCGCTGGATCTCGCCGACCATCGGGGAGACCGCCGCCAGGCAGGCGCGCATGTTCAGCGCGACCAGCAGGATGCCGGTCAGCAGCAGGAGCGGATGGGCCGCCCGGGTGCGGAGGGGGAGCGGGGCGGACGTGGTGACAACCGGCTGCTGGGCACGGGTGACGGCCATGGATGTGCTGTTCTTTCGTGAAGGTGCGTGGATGCGGACGGCGGAGGGGAGGCTCGCGCCGTCCTACTTCCGCGCCGCGATGGCCGCGAGCAGCTGCTCGACGGCCGCGGTCGGGCCGGCGAGCAGCGCACGACACGCCGCCTCGGCCCGGTCCGGGTCACCGCTCTCGATCGCGTCGACCAGCGCCTCGTGGGTCGCGACGACCGCCTCGGGCATGTCGTGGTCGCCGAAGGCGGAGGTCATCGCCTCGCGTACGGAGGCGCCGAAGTAGCGGTACACCTCGGCCAGCGCGGGGTTGTGCGCGGCCTCGACGACGGCGGTGTGGAACTCCAGGTCGTGCTCGACGGTGGCCTCGCGGCTCGCCCGCTCGGGGTGCGCCGCGAACACCTCGGCCTCACGGGCCAGCGCGGCGCGCATCCGCCGGACGTCCTCGGGGGTGTGCCGCAGCGCGGCCAGCCGGGCGCCCTCGGTCTCCAGCGCCGCGCGGACCTCCAGGACGTCCCGGATGCCCGAGCGCTGGACGCCGCGCAGCACGGACGCCGGGTCGCTGGTGGAGCGGACGAACGTCCCCTCGCCCTGCCGGGAGACCAGCATCCCGGCGTGCACCAGCACCCGGATGGCCTCCCGCACGGTGTTCCGGCCGACGGCCAGCTGTTCGGCCAGCTCGTGCTCGGTGGGAATCCGCGAGCCCACCGGCCACGCCCCACCGGCCAGCTGCGCCCGCAACTGCTCGATCGCGGTGTCCACCAGGGAGCGCCGCCCGGCCGCCTGCAAACCGCCGCTCATGCCGGACCTCCCTTTCCACCGCACACGTCATCACCGGTCGTCGGTCATCCTACAACCGCTTGCCCGGTCATCCTACAACCCATCCCTGACCAGCCCACGAACCCTGGATGTACCCCCGGATACGGTTCCCGCGCCCGTCGGCGGGGCGGCCGGGCCTCCCCGCCGGAGGCGTCAGCGCTGCGGGTAGAGGCGCTCCAGGACCGCGGCGACGCCGTCCTCGTCGTTGCTGGCGGTGACGGCGTCCGCGACGGCGAGGAGTTCCTCGTGGGCGTTGGCCATGGCGACGCCGTGGGCGGCCCAGCCGAACATCGGGACGTCGTTGGGCATGTCGCCGAAGGCGATGGTGTCGGCGGCGCGGACGCCCAGGCGGCGGGCGGCGACGGCCAGGCCGGTGGCCTTGGACAGGCCGAGCGGGAGCAGTTCGACGACGCCGGCGCCGGCCATCACCACGCCGACCAGGTCGCCGGCGGCGCGCCGGGCGGCGTCGGCGAGGGCGTCGTCGGTGAGGGCGTGGTGCTGGATGTAGAGCTTGCTGAGCGGGGCGTCGAACAGCCCGCCGCGATCGACCCGGACGACCGGCAGGTCGGAGCCGATCAGCAGCTCGTAGCCGGGGCCGGCCAGCACCTGGCCGTCGAGGCCGTCCTGGTTGGCGGCGATGGCCAGCGGGCCGGTCTCGGTCTCGATCTTCTCGATCGCGAGCGCGGCGAGCCGCCGGTCCAGGGTGAGCGAGGTGAGCAGCTTGTGCGCGCCGGCGTCGTACACCTGGGCGCCCTGTCCGCAGACCGCTATCCCGGTGTAGCCGATCTCGTCGAAGACCGGGCGGGCCCAGACCGCCGAGCGCCCGGTGACGATGATGTGCAGCGCGCCCGCGCCGGTGGCCGCGGCCAGGGCGGCGCGGGTGCGCTCGGAGACGGTCTCCCCGCTGGTGAGCAGGGTCCCGTCGAGGTCGGTGGCGACCAGCCGGTAGGGCAGGCCGCCACCGCCGGGGGAGGCGAGGCTGGGGCTGATGGTGCTCATGGGCCTTACGTCTCCCGGGAGTTGCGGGTGGTGCTGGGTGGTGCTGGCCGGGCTACTTGACCGGTTCGAGGACGGTCCGCCCGCCGAGGTACGGCCGCAGCGCCTCGGGCAGGACGACCGAGCCGTCGGCCTGCTGGTGGTTCTCCAGGATCGCCACGATGGTGCGCGGGACGGCGACCAGGGTGCCGTTCAGGGTGGCGAGCGGGCGGGTCTTGCCCTCCTCGCGCATCCGGATCGCCAGCCGGCGGGCCTGGTACTCGGTGGTGTTGGAGGTCGAGGTGACCTCGCGGTACTTGCCCTGGGTGGGGATCCACGCCTCGATGTCGAACTTGCGCGCGGCCGAGGCGCCGAGGTCGCCGGAGGCGACGTCGATCACCCGGTACGGCAGCTCCAGCGCGTTGAGGAAGTCCTTCTCCCACTGGAGCAGGCGGCGGTGCTCGTTCTCCGCGTCCTCGGGGGTGGTGAAGACGAACATCTCCACCTTCTCGAACTGGTGGACGCGGATGATGCCGCGGGTGTCCTTGCCGTAGGTGCCGGCCTCGCGGCGGAAGCAGGACGAGTAGCCGGCGTAGCGCAGCGGCAGCTTGTCGGCGTCGAGGATCTCGTCCATGTGGTATGCGGCGAGCGGGACCTCGCTGGTGCCGACCAGGTACCGGTCGTCCTCGGCGAGGTGGTACACGTTCTCGGCGGCCTGGCCGAGGAAGCCGGTGCCGTCCATGGCGGCCGGGCGGACCAGGGCCGGGGTGATCATCGGGGTGAAGCCGGCCGCGGTGGCCTGGGCGATCGCCATGTTGACCAGGGCGAGCTCCAGCAGCGCGCCGGGGCCGGTCAGGTAGTAGGAGCGGGCACCGGCGACCTTGGCGCCGCGCTCGGTGTCGATCGCGCCGAGGATCTGGCCGAGCTCGACGTGGTCGCGGGGCTCGAAGCCCTCGGCGGCGAAGTCGCGCGGGGTGCCGATCTCCTCGAGGGTGACGAAGTCCTCCTCGCCGCCGACCGGGGCGGCCGGGTCGATGAGGTTCGCCAGCGAGCGGAGCAGGCGGTCGGCCTCCTCCTTGGCCGCGCCCTGTTCGGCGTCGGCGGCCTTGACCTCGGCGGCCAGGTCCTTGGTGCGCTGCAGCAGGGCGGCCTTCTCGTCGCCCTTGGCCTGGGCGACCTGCTTGCCGAGCACCCGCTGCTCGTTGCGCAGTTCGTCGAAGCGGCTGCCCGAGGACCGGCGCCGCTCGTCGGCGGAGAGGAGGGCGTCGACCAGGTCGACGTCCTCGCCACGGACGCGCTGCGAGGCGCGCACTCGGTCAGGGTCCTCACGGAGCAGGCGAAGGTCAATCACAGGCCCAAGCGTACCGGGCGACCGTTCCTCCACCAGTACGGCATTTCCCCTGGGGATAACTCGCCCGATCCTGTGGATAACTTCTGTGGGGAACGCTCCGCCGCCGGGTTATCCACAGGCCCGGCCCCTGGCCTGTGGATCCAAGGGGAGGATTGCCTTCCGCGTGAACGAACCAGGGAATTGAGGTTTCAAACCTCAATCAACCTTCCCGAGTGAGGGAATTGAAGCACTCGGACGGGTGATTTGCTGGCAACCGGGTGACTCTGGTCCGATTGGTCATCTCTGCGACGCAAACCGATGGTCCGACCAGTTCTGGGCAATGGCTATACCGGTTTGTCGACTCTCCCCCGACCTGTGGATAACTCGGGGCTGTGGACAGCGGGGAGCCCTGTGGACAGCGGCCCCCGGCCCCGGGCCCCCTGTGGACGACGGACGTGGCCGTCCGCCCCGCCCGGTCGACCCGATCCAAAACAGTCGGAAAAGGTCAGAAAGACAAAAGATGCAATCAGGGTGTCCGGACGGCCGCGGAGGCCGCGGAGGTCGCGGATGCCCCGCGGGTCTCAGATGTTCCCGCGGCCGTCGAGGGCGCGGGAGAGCCAGTCCGCCGCCGAGGAGAAGTCCTCGTCCGAGGTCCCCGGCCGCTGGTGGGTGGACTCCTGCCGGTCGGCGCGCGGATAGGAGCCCAGGTACCGCACCTGCGGGCAGATCCGCTTGAGCCCCATCATCGCCTCGCCGACCCGGCGCTCGGACAGGTGGCCCTCGCAGTCGATCAGGAAGCAGTAGCTGCCCATGCCCTCGCCGGTCGGGCGGGACTCGATCCGCATCAGGTTGACCCCGCGCACCGCGAACTCCTGGAGCAGCTCCAGCAGCGCGCCCGGGTGGTCGTCCGGCAGCCAGACCACCATCGAGGTCTTGTCCGCGCCGGTCGGCGAGGAGACCCGGCCCGGACGGCCGACCAGCACGAACCGGGTGGCCGCGCTCTTGGCGTCCGCGATCTCCTTGACCAGCGGCTCCAGCCCGTAGATCGGCGCCGCGAACTCCCCGGCGAACGCGCCGTCGTAGCGGCCCTCGGAGACCAGCCGGGCGCCGTCCGCGTTGGAGGCGGCCGACTCCCACTTCGCGTCCGGCAGGTTGGCCGCCAGCCAGCGCCGCACCTGCGGCTGGGCCACCGGGTGGCTGGTCACCGTCTTGATCCCGGACAGCTCGGTGCCCGGTCGCACCAGCAGCGCGAAGGTGATCGGCAGCAGCACCTCACGGTAGATCATCAGCGGTGCGCCGGAGGCGAGTTCGTCGTTGGTCGCGGTGACCGCGCCCTCCACCGAGTTCTCGATCGGGACGAACGCCCCGGACGCCTCCCCGCCGCGCACCGCGTCCAGTGCCAGCGCCACCGAGGACAGCGGCACCAGCTCCCGGGTCGCCGCCTCGGGCAGGGTGTGCAGGGCCGCCTCGGTGAACGTGCCGGCCGGTCCGAGGTAGGTGTAGCGGGTGGCCGACATGATGCCTCCGTGGGAATCTCGGTGCTGCGCGGGCGGAGTGTGCCGAAGCAGTCACCCTAACGACTCCGCGGCCCTGGCAGGAAAGCGTTCCACCGACCGGAACCGCGGCGGTGCGTCCCGGTGAATCCGGGGGAACTACCCCTCCAACAACTGCTGTCCGAGGTAGCCTCCGGGCGGCGGGCCCGGTGGCAGCGCGTACAGGCCACTGGCCTCGTGCCGCAGGAAGCGGGAGAGGCCGTCGCCCCGGGAGAGCTTGCGCTGCACCGGGGTGAAGCCCTTGCGCGGGTCTGCCTGGAAGGCGAGGAAGAGCAGCCCGGCGTCCGGGGAGCCGTCCGGCAGCAGCCCGTCGTGGTACGAGAAGCCGCGGCGCAGCATCGCCGCCCCGCCGTTGGCCGCCGGGGCGGCGACCCGGATGTGCGCGTCGGCGGGGATCGCCAGGGTGCCGTCCGGGCCCTGCGCGGCGAGCTCGACCGGGGACCGCTCGCCGGCCCCGGCGGGTGCGCCGAGCGGGGCGCCGTCCGACTTGCGCCGACCGATCACCCGCTCCTGCCGGTCCACCGGAAGCGCCTCCCAGTGGTCCAGCAGCATCCGGATCCGCCGGAACACCAGGAACGAGCCGCCGGCCAGCCAGCCCGGCTGGTCGCCGCCGGCGCAGAACACCGTGGCGGCGAAGCCCTCCTCGTCCGGCCGGGGGTTGTTGGTGCCGTCGACCTGGCCCATCAGATTGCGCCCGGTCACCGGCCGCGCGGCGGCGCCGGGGGTGCGGGCGAAGCCGGCCGACTGCCAGCGCAGCGCCGCCGTCCCGGCCGCGAGCCGCTGCAGCACCCGCAGGGCGTGCACGGCGACCAGGGCGTCGTCCGCGCCGATCTGGACGAACAGGTCGCCGTCGCCGCGGGCCGGGTCGAGCGCGTCGCCGGGGAAGGCGGGCAGCGGTTCGAGCCCGGGCGGGCGGCGGTCGGCCAGCCCGGCCTTGTCGAACAGGGCGGCGCCGAAGCCGACCGTGAGGGTGAGCGAGCAGGGCCCGGCGTCCAGCGCGACCTGGCCGTCGAACTCCTCGGCGGGCTCGCCCGCGGTCAGCCGTTCGGCCGCCTTCGTCCAGCGCTGCAGCAGGGTGCGCAGCCCGTCCCGGCCGACGCCCACGGCCAGGTCGAAGGCGGCGAGCTGGACCCTGGCCTGCGCCGGGTCGGTGATCCCGGCCTGGTGCTCGCCGCGGAACGGCACCCGGGCGGAGCCGAGCGTCCCGCCGGACGGGCCCGCCGCGTCCGCCGTCCCGCCCGGTCGGCCGTCGAGGGCGACGGCCCCGGCGACGCCCGCGCCGGCGCCGGCCAGCAGTCCGGCCCCGGCGGTGCCGAGCAGCGCCCGCCGGGTGAAGCCCGCGGGCCCCGCCGGACCCGACCCGTGGTCCGCCGGGCCGGGCTGCGCCGCAACGTGCTCCGTGGATGTGTCCGTCATCCCGCTCACCCGATCCTGAACTGCTGGGTCGGGGTGGTCTGGTCGATGTCGGAGGAGCGGATCTGCACCGACACCACCCAGTTGCCCGCCAGCGGGAGCTGCGCGGTGCCGATCCAGCGGCCGGTGCCCTCCGGGGTGAGCGCGACCGGCAGCGGGCCGAGGTCGCGGTCCGGCAGGGTGAAGGCGAGCTCCACCTCGGGGACGTCCACCGGCTGCCCGTCCGCGCCCGCGAGCGCGAGCGTCACCTCGTTCGGCCCGGTCCGGGCGGGGTTGAGGGTGACGGTCGCGGTGCCCTTGGCGTTCGGCGTCCGGCCCTTGGTGTCGTACGGGAGCTTGAGCTCGACGGTGCGGCCCGGCTCGGTCTGCGGCGCCACCGGGGCCCCGCCGGCCGCCGGAGCGGCGGCCGCCCCGGCCTTGAGCTCGCCCGCGACCCGTCCGGGCGGGGAGTTGGTGAGCATCGTGGTGACCACCAGCACCGCCACCGCGACCAGCGCCTCGACCAGCACCGAGCGGCGCAGCCCGGCCCGGGTCGGGGTCAGCCCCCGGTCGCGTCCGGCGCTCCGCAGGGCGGCCCGCTGGCGCTCCAGCTGCGCCTGCCGGACCGGGTCCTCGCTGTGCGTCGCCACGGCGACCGGTTCCGGCAGTTCGGCCGGTGCGACCTCCACCGACTCGGCCGGGGCCGAGCGCAGCCGGGCCAGCCAGGAGCGGGAGATCCAGGCGACGCCGAGCATCGCGACCACGCAGCCGCTCTTCACCAGCAGCAGCCGCCCGTACTCGGTGCCGGTCAGCGCGCCCCAGCTGCCCAGGCCCCGCCAGGACTGGTAGATCCCGGTGACGGCCAGCACGGCCACCGAGCCGAAGGCGATCCTGGAGAAGCGGTCCACCACCTCGGCGCCGACGCCCTCGCGCAGCGCGACCAGCAGCGCGGCCAGCCCGCCCAGCCAGAGCGCCATGGCGAGCAGGTGCAGGATGCCGAGCGGCAGCGCCAGCCAGACCTGGATGCCCACCGAGGCGTGGTCGGCGCCGACCCAGGTCGCCGCGAGGGCGACCGCCAGCACCAGCCCGGCCACGCCGAGCCCGAGCCGGACCTCGCGCTGCGGCCGTTCGGCGGCCCGCCGCTCCAGCTCGCGCAGCTCGGCGGCCTCGGCGGCCTCGGCGGCCTCGGCGTCCTCCTCGGACGCCGCGAGACCGGCGGAGCCGCCGGCGTCCTCGGAGCTCTTGGAGCCCTCGGAGCCGTCCTCGTCCCGCGGCTTCGGGACGACCGGCCGCGGCGGCTGCCCCAGCTGCCCGACCAGCAGCGACAGGAACACCCCGCCCGCCGCGAGCAGCAGCAGCCGGGCGGCCAGCGCGGTGCCGATCCGCTCGTCCAGCGTGGCGCGCATCAGCGACAGGTCGAAGGCCTGCCCGACCCCCGAGCCGCGCTCGTACGGGCCGCGCAGCATCAGCACGGCGACGGTGGAGACCAGCAGCGCCGTCCAGCCGGTCATCAGCAGCCGCTGCACCCGGCGCCGGGCGGTGCCGGCCGGCCAGCAGATCAGGACGAAGGCGGCGACGCCGACCAGCAGCGCGAACGCGGTGTACGCGACGGTGCGCCCGGTCCCGTACAGGAAGGCGACCAGGCCGTCGGCCTCCGCACCCTGCAGCGCGGTCGCCGACACCGAGGTGTCCGAGGGCGCGCCGATGGAGAAGGTGAACGCCCCGCCGACCGGGTGGGAGTCGTCCGAGACCGCCCGCCAGGCCACCGTGTACGTGCCGTTGGCGAGCCCGCCGCGCAGCCCGACCCGGGCGGTGTTGCCCTTGCCGTCGGCGTGCGCCGGGTTGCCGGTGTCCACGGCCTGGCCGGCCGGGTCGAGCACCCGGACGGAGTCGCCGGAGAGCGAGACGGACTCGCTGAAGGTCAGCGTCACCGCCTGCGGGGCGGTCGCGACGACCGAGTTCTGCCGCGGGTCGGTGGAATCCAGGGTGGCGTGCGCGGAGGCCGGGGCGGCGCCCGCGAGCATCAGCGCGAGCAGCGCGCCGAGCACTCCGAGCACCCCGGCGGTCCGGCGGTGGGTGGCCTTCTCCAGGCCGGCCGACTGCATGGTGGCGGTCCCCTTAACTCTGGCTGGGCCGGTAGGTGAGCTCCTTGACCGGAACCTTGACGGAGATGGTGCCGGACTTGGCGAAGGTGAGGTCGAGCTCCAGCTCGTCGCCGAGGGCCGGTGCCTTCTGCCATCCCATGATCATGAGGTGGTTGCCGCCCCGGGCGAGCTGCAGGGTGCCGTGCGCGGGGACGTCGAGACTGTCCACCTGCTCCATGGTCGACGCGGTCGAGCGGTGCATGGTGACCGACCCGGCGGTCGGGCTGGTCACCTTGAGCAGCTCGTCCTGCCCGCCGTCGTTGCGGACGGTCAGGTAGCCGGCCGCCATGCCGCCGGCCGGGGGCAGCGGGATGTAGGAGTCGGCGACGCTGAGCCTGGCCGGGCCGCCGGCGGCACCGTCCTGCCCGCCCGTGCCGCCGCCCGTCCCGCAGGCGGCCAGGATGGCGCCGCCGCCCAGGGCCGTCGCGACGACGGCACCGAGCAGGGCGGTGCGGCGGAAGCGGCCGGTTCCGGTCTGCACCGAGGTCACGCCGCGACCCCCTTGGCGAGCAGCGGCAGGTCGTGCTCGTAGGTCTTCTCCTCGGTGCCGCTCATGTAGAGCACGTGCGCCTTGTCGTCCGAGGGGAGGAAGGCCAGCACCTGCGCGCCGTGGGTGGAGGTGACCGTGCCGTCCCCGTTGACCACCGGGTCCTCGATCATGATGCCGAGCGACTTGGCCGCGGTCTTCACCTTGGCCAGGTCCCCGGTGAGGCCTATGAAGTCGCTGCCCATCGAGTCCAGCCAGGTGCGCAGCACCTGGGGGGTGTCGCGCTGCGGGTCGGTGGAGACGAAGACGACGTTGACCTTCTGCCGGTCCGCCTCGGGCAGCGCCTTCATCGCGACGCCGATGTCGCCCATGGTGGTCGGGCAGACGTCCGGGCAGCTGGTGTAGCCGAAGAACAGCAGGGTGGCCTTGCCGTTGGTCTGCTGCCGCAGGTCGAAGGGCCGGCCGGAGGTGTCGGTCAGCTGGAGGTCCGGCTTCTCGAAGTTCTTGGCGAGCTTGGTGCCCTGGTACGGGGTGTCCTCCTTCTGCCGGGTGACCTTGGCGACGGTGGAGTCGCCGCCGGAGGAGCCGCAGGCGGACAGGGTCAGGGCGGCGGCCAGCGCCAGGGCGGCCGCGCCGGCCAGGCGGGTGGTGCGGGTGGTGCGGGGCATGCGAGTTCCGATCGTGCGCGGTGGGCCGCCGGCGGGGCCGCACCCGTCCTGCGGGTGCGGCGCCGCCGGCGCGGGGGTCAGGAGGCGGAGCCGCCGTTCTTGCGGCGCAGGCCGAGCACGCCGACGGCGGTGCCGATCACACCGACCACGATGCCGACCACGCCCAGGGTGCGGGCGGTGGAGTCGCTGGACTTGGCGTCGCCGGCGGCGGCGTGGTCGGAGCTGTCCCCGTGGGCGCCCGCGGCCGGGGACGCGGTGACGCCGTGGCCGTCGCCCTCGGCGGCCTTGGTGAGCTTCAGGACGGGGGCGGGCTTGGCCGGCTCGGGCTGGCCGTCCTTGGACTCGTCGATCCAGCGGGCGATGTCGCCGTTGTCGTAGGTCTGGAGGGTCTTGAAGACCAGGCTGTCGGTGTCGGTCGGCAGCGGGCCGAGCGAGACCCGGAACTCCTGGAACTGGCCGGGGGCGATCTTGGTGCCGGCGTCGGCGGTCCAGGTGATCTTGGAGACGGCCTCGGTGACGTCGTTGCCGTGCACCTTGATCGGCTTGTCGAGCTTGGCCTTCTCGACCGCGGCGGTCCAGCCCGGCAGCGGCAGGGTCCGGACCGAGGCCAGCGGGTGGTCCAGCGGGAGGTTGACCTCCAGCTTCACCGTGCCCGCGGTGTCGCTCTCGTTCGGCACCCGGAAGTCGACGGCCGTGTAGCCGCCCTGGGCGGCCGCGCCCGGGTTCACGGTGACGTGCGCGAAGGCGGGGCCGGCCAGCGCCACCACGGAGGCGGCGGCGGTGAGGGCGACGGCGGCGAGACGACGGGTGGGAAGGGAACGCATGATGCGGGTCTCCGATCGGAGCTCGGCGGCAGCCGGTACCGGGCGACGGACACGATCCGTACCGCGGGGGCCGCGCGTGGGGAGGTGGGGGCAGAGCCTCGGGCCGCCCCGGTGGTCGGGGGAACGGCCGGACGGTGCGCACACCGGCACCCGACGCGGCCGCAGGGCCGCCGGGAGACGCCGGTCAGTACGCGAGAGCCCCGCACGGCGGACCGCGCCGCACCACGCTGTGCCGCAGCACCGCACCCGTCGGGAACAGGCTCTCCCCGCCCCGGGCACCGAACCGGCGGGCCGGGCCCGCCACGCCGAACAGACCGCGCAGCAGCGCGGCCACCAGCGCGAACGCCGTGCGCAACGGCGCCGCCCAGTGCTCCCGGGCCGCCGTGGCGGCCACCCGCAGCAGCCGCCACAGCGCCGCCTCGCCGCGCCGCAGCCACCAGCCCGCGACCAGCGCGGCACCCAGGTGCCCGGCCAGCATCGACGGCGTCATGCCGAGGACACCGGCCTGCCACCAGGGCGCGGTGGCGAACGCGTGCGGATCCAGGCCGGCGGAGGAGACCAGCTGCTCCGCGGACGGGCCGCCGGACAGGCCGAGCAGCGTGCCGGGGCGCGCCTCGTTGCAGATCAGCCGACCGGCCACCTGCGGCACGGTCAGCGGACCGGGGCCGCCGTGGTGCATGCCCGGCATGGAGCCGTTGAAGCCGTTGAAGCCGTGGAAGAGACAGTGCAGCGCGAGCTGCCCGGCACCCAGCGCCCCGGCGATGCCCGCCAGCGAACGCTCCCGCCCGCCGCAGACCGCCGCGAACGCCAGCACCGCGGCGAAACCCAGCGCCAACGCGGTCGGCGGCACGTTCCCGCCCCCCGCCAGGGCGTGCCCGGCGGCCGCTATCAGGGTGCAGACCAGCGCGAACGGGACCGCCCGGGCAAGCCGCAGGTCCCAGGCGGCGGACCCCACCGGCTGAGCCGGTCCGGGGGCGCCCGGGAGCGGGGCGGCGGCGAGGGCAGTCATGGCCGGGCCATCCTCTCATTGCGTACGCCGCCGACACGGGCAGGGTGGGAAATCCCTACGAATGCCCCTTTCGGCGGCGGCGTGCGAGGGGGCGTACGTGTCGCCCGGCACAGACCCCGTCCCCCGGTCCATCCGCCGAACGGGCGGTAGCGGCCCCCGGGCACGGTTCACCCGCGAATCGCCCGGAGATACCTAGTTGTATGTGGAGCCGCAGCCAGGAGGGACCTCCCGTGGACATCTGGTGGACTCTGCACCTCAAGCGCGACCCGGCCAGCGTCCCGCTGGCCCGGCGCATCCTGCTCGGTGCGATGGCGACCGCGGGCGTCGACCCGCAGATCGCGGACGACCTCGGCGTCGCCCTCACCGAGGCCTGCGCCAACGCCGTCGAGCACGGCGCCACCGGGCGGCCCGACGACGGCTTCCAGGTCACCGCCTCGATCTGCGGCGACCGGCTGCGGATCGAGGTCACCGACTCCGGGCCCGGCCTGCCCGCCCCGGCCCCCGCTCCTGCCGGGGCCGCCGCTCCCGCCGCCGTCCGCCGCCCGGCCGCCCCGGCGCCCGCCCGTCCGGCGGTGGCCGGCCGGGCGCCCCGCCGCACCCGCCGCGGCCGGGCCACCGTCCCGGCCCGCGTCCTCGCCGCCCACCGGCCCCGCCGCGACGGCCACCCGTACGACACCCACGTCCTGCCCTGCCGTCCCAGCGCCCCGACGCTGCGCCCGGTCGACCTGGACACCCTCCCCGACCTCACCGCCGAATCCGGCCGCGGCCTCTTCCTCATCCACGCGCTCACCGACCACGTCCAGCTGCGCAACCACCCGCTGCGCGGGGCGATCGTCAGCTTCGACAAGATCCTCAAGTGGCAGGACGGCGCGCTGCTGCGCGCGGCGTCCTAGTGCACGTGGGGCCGGGGGCCGGAGACGACGAGGGGCGCGGGCTGTGGGCCCGCGCCCCTCGGGGTCGACCGGGGCGGGGTCAGCTCCGGGTGGCCGGCTTGCGGCGGCGCAGGGCGACCAGGGTGCCGGCGCCGACGGCCAGGACGGCCGCGCCGCCGAGGGCGATCGGCAGGGTGTTGGAGCTGGAGCCGGTCTCGGCCAGGTGCGGGCCGCCGGAGGGCGAGGGGGACGCGGTGGCGCCCGGAGCGGTGGTGGCCGGGGCGGTGGTGGCCGTCGTGGCACCGGCCTCGCCCACGTTGAACTCGCCCAGGTAGTCGTCGAGGAACTGGGTGCACGCCTGCGGCTTGTTGTTGGCCGGAGTCGGGACCTTGTCGTTGTCGAAGGCGTCCGAGCCGGCTTCGTAGTTGGCGCCGTAGTGACCGACCAGGGCCTTGGCAGTGGCGGCGATCCGGACCTTGTAGGTGATCTTCTCGCCCTTGGCCAGCTTGAACTCGGGCGCCAGCAGGGCCCGGTCGTCGAGCTTGGCGGGCTTCCAGCCGGACCCGGTGTCCAGCTGGACGTCGAAGAACTCGGTGCTCCACTGGACCGGACGGTCCCCGAACTCATCGGTCACGTAGAGGGAGTTGTGGACGACGGGGAGGTCGACGCCGCTCTTGTTCTCCCAGGTCATGGTCATCTCGGCGGCTTGGCCGCCCTTGACCAGGGTGGTGCCGTACAGGCCGGTGCCGGTGACCTTGAGCAGGTTGCTCTGGTAGACGCCGCCGTGGCAGCGGTTGTCGCCGGTCGGCGCCGGCACCGGCCGGGTCGGCAGGTTCGTCGGCCTGGCGGTGGCCGTCGGGGCCGGGGTGCCGGGGGTGGTGGCGCCGGTGCTCGGCGGGGCGGAGGCCGACGGAGTGGCCGTGGCACCGGCGCTCGGAGAGGCGGTGATGCCCACGGCACCGGCGGTGGTGGCGCAGACGGTGGCGCCGAGCGAGAGTGCCACCAGCGTGGACGCGGCCAGGAGTCGGGAGTTGCGCATGGTGAAGGTCCCCCATTTTTGGATGAAATTTGGCTGAAATCAGGCGAATTGAGGCCATGGCCGAGCCGTTGGCACTGGTCGCGACCGCGCACCCTACCGTGCTGCTGTGGCCGGATTTCGACCAGGGGACGCTCTGCCGTCCTCCGGTTGCCGGGCGCGCGCGGCGGTCGGACGATGGGGGGCATGATGCACCAGATGCGAGCCGAGTACGGCGCCGGCGGCGAGGCCGGCGGGGTGCGGCTGTGGCACGTGGTCCGGGGTGAGGAGAGCGTGGCGATGTGCGGCCGCGAACTCGATCCGCAGGCGCGGGTGCGGTCGGCGGTGGACTGGGGGAAGACTCCGGAGCTGTGCTGCCACACCTGCGGGGCGTACTTCCTGCGCGAGGCGCCGTACCTGGCGGCCGAGCACCCGTAAACGGCGCTACCGTGCTCGGCATGGAGGAACCCCTCGTCCGGCCGCGGCCGTTGACCGACGAGGCCGCCGGGCTGCGCGCCGGTGTGCCGGAACTGTCCGAGTACGTCGACCGGTTGTGCGCCCTGGTCGAGCGGGTGGACCCGCTGATCCACGCGTTCGTGCCGGAGCCCGGCCGGCACGAGCGGCTGCGGGCGCAGGCGCGGCAGCTGGCCGCGAGGTACCCGGAGCCGGACGGGAGGCCGCCGCTGTACGGGGTGGCGGTGGGCGTCAAGGACATCGTGCGCGTGGACGGGCTGCCCACGCACGGCGGTTCGGCGCTGCCGCCCGGTGTGCTGGCCGGGCCGCAGGCCGTGGTGGTGGACCGGCTGCGGGCGGCGGGGGCGCTGGTCGCGGGCAAGACGGTGACCGCCGAGTTCGCCGCGAGCGCCCCGGGTCCGACCCGCAATCCGCACCGTCCGGGGCACACCCCGGGCGGCTCCAGCAGCGGTTCGGCGGCGGCGGTCGCGGCCGGGCTGGTGCCGCTGGCGATCGGCACCCAGACGGTCGGCTCGGTGGTCCGCCCGGCCGCGTACTGCGGGGTGGTGGGCTTCCGGCCGACGTACGGGCGGATCCCGATCGCGGGAGTGATTCCGAACGCGCCGAGCTTCGACACCCTGGGGACCTTCACCGCCGATCTGGCGGGCGCCGCCCTGGTGGCCCCGCTGCTCTGCGACGACTGGCGGCCGGAGCGCGGCGAGGCGCCCGGACCCGTGCTCGGGGTGCCGGACGGCACGTACCTGGAGCACGCCGAACCGGCCGCGCTGCAGGCCTTCGAGGAACAGCTGGCGCGGCTGGCGCGGGCCGGGTTCACGGTGCGCCGGGTCGAGCTGTTCCCCGACTTCGCCGGGATCACCCGGCGGCTGCAGACGGTCAACCGCTTCGAGCTGGCCCGCAGCCACGCCGACTGGTTCGCCCGCTTCGGCGGGCTCTACCGGCCGGAGACGGTGGCGGGCATCCGGGCCGGCCGGGCCGTCGCGGCCGAGGACCGGGAGGCCGCCCTGCGGTTCCGGGAGCGGCTGGTCGAACGGGTGGCCGCGGCGGGTGCGGCGGCCGGGGTGGACCTGTGGCTGGCGCCCTCGGCGACCGGCGGGGCGCCGGAGGGCCTGCACAGCACCGGGGACGCGGTGATGTCCCTGCCGTGGAGCTTCCTCGGGCGGCCCGCGCTGAGCCTGCCGGCCGGGCGGACCGCGGAGGGGCTGCCGCTGGGGCTCCAGGTGGTCGGCGCGGCGGGCGGCGACGAGCGGCTGCTGGCCCAGGCTGCCTTCATCGAAGGGGTGCTGGCGGGGCGTTAGGCGAGCGCCGGGTCGGCCGGGTCGGTGGCCTCGGCGCGCAGCAGGCGCAGCAGCAGGCGGCCGGCCCGCTCGTACGGGGCGTCCTCGTCGTGCAGCACGGCCTGGGAGTTGGCCGTCTCCAGGACCGCGATCAGGGCGAAGGCGAGGTCCCCGAGGTCGGTGTCGGGGCGCAGGCCACCGGTGGCCCGGGCGGCGCCGAGGGCCTCGACGACGGTGTCGGACCACTCCCGGGCGCAGCCGGCCAGGGCGTCCCGGACGGGGCCGGGGCGGGCGTCGAACTCGGCGGTGACCTCGTAGAAGAAGCAGCCGCCGGGGAAGACCCGGGCGCGGGAGTAGGCGAGCCAGCTCTCGCAGAGGGCGCGGGCCCGGGCGAGGCCGGGCGGGACGTCGGCGATCGGGGCGACGACGGCGTCGGCGAAGATCCGGCGGGCGGCCCGGACGGTGGCGAGCTGCAGTTCCTCCTTGGAGCCGAAGCCGGCGAAGACGCCGCTCTTGCTGAGTCCGAGGTCGGTGGCGAGGCGGCCGATGGAGAGCGCGTCCAGGCCCTCGACGGAGGCGATGGAGACGGCGCGGCGCAGCACCGCCCGGCGGGTCTCCTCGCCGCGCAGGACCCGTCCGTCGGTGGTCGGTCCGGCCATCGTCCGCCCCTGTTCTGCTCGTCGTGCGTGCCGCCCAGGGTAGTGCGTGGACCTCGGGGGCCTCGGAAAGCTCCTGAAAACTGCACGAACGGTCGTGCTAATATCTCGGCGCGAGCGAGGCGTGACAAGGAGCGCGGAGAGCAGGGAGATCCGATGGACCCGGTTCAGGCACTGATCCGTACGACCCTCAACCCCACGGCCCGGATCGCTCCCGGCCTGGCCGGGCGGGCCGCCTTCGAACTGTTCATGCACCCGGTGCGGCGCAGCCGGGTGCGCGACTCGGAACGGGAGGTGCACGGGCGGGCGGTCACCGAGCGGCTCGCCGTGGGCGGCAAACCGGTGGTCGGCTACCGCTGGGGGAGCGGCGAGCGGCCGGTCCTGCTGCTGCACGGCTGGCGCTCCCGGGCCTCCCGGTTCGCCCCGTACGTGCCCCGGCTGCGGGCGCTCGGGCTGAGCGCCGTCGCCTTCGACGCGCCGGGCCACGGCGACTCCGGCGGCCGGACCACCAGCGTGCTGGAGTACCGCGAGCTCGCGCTGCAACTCCAGGAGCGGTACGGGCCGTTCGAGGCGGTGGTGGCGCACTCGCTCGGCGTCTGCGCGGCCTTCGGGGCGCTGGCCGACGGCCTGCGGGCCGGGCGGCTGGCGGCCGTCTCCGGGGTGTCCCGGGTCGGTTTCTTCCCGGCCGCGTTCTGTGCCGGGCTCGGGCTGAACGCCGAGGTCGAGCGGGCACTGCGGGAGCGGATCGAGCGGGAGCTGTTCGGCGGGGACGCCGGGGGCTGGGAACGCTACGACGCGGCGCGCCGGGTCGAGTCGGTCGCCGGGCCGGTGCTGGTGGTGCACGACGAGGGCGACGGCATCGTCCCGCCGAGCGAGGCGCAGCGGCTGCGAAGGGCGTACGGGGAGCGGCTGGACCTGGTGGTCACTCAGGGGCTCGGCCACCGCAGGATCATCGCGGAGCCGACAGTCGTTGATCAGGTGATCGGATTCATCTCTGCCGGCCGGGAGGTCGCTGTCGCATGAAGATCGTCGAACTGCACGCACAAGCCATGGAGTTGGCCGTCCAGGTGGTGGACGGCCTACGGCCGGACCAACTCGACCTGCCCACCCCCTGCGCCGGTTGGACGCTGCGCAAGCTGCTGGAGCACTGCGTCGGCCAGCACCAGGGCTTCGCCGCGGCCGCCCGCGGTGCCGGGCCCGACCTGGCACTGTTCGCGGACGCCCCGCTCGGCGCCGACCCGGCGGGCGCGTTCCGCCGTACCGGCACCGACCTCGTCGAGGCCTTCCGGGCGGCCGCCGCCGAGGGCCGGCCGCTCTGGCTGCCCGAGATCCGCGACGCCGACCCGTTCCCGTTCACTCAGGCGGTGGGCTTCCACCTGCTGGACACCCTGGTGCACGGCTGGGACGTCGCCGCCGTGCTCGGCACCGCGGACGGTCTGGTCGCGGCGGTGGACGGCGACGACGCGCTGGCCGCCGCGCTGCTGACGGTGACCGAGGCCGTCCCGAACACCGAGGAGCACCGGGCGCCCGGCCGGGCCTTCGGCCCTGGGCTCGAACCCGGCGGCGGCGGGCGGTTCGCCCGCGCCCTGGCGCTGCTCGGCCGCGACCCGGCCTGGAAGCCGTAGCGGCGCGGGGCGCGGGGCGCGGGTCTGCAGGGCCTTACGGGCTCAGGGCCTCCGGGACGCAGGGGATCCCGGAAACCCTAGGACGCCCGGGTGGCGCCGGTGCCCCGGGCCCCGGCGCCCCGGGTGTCGGGGCCGCGCTGCTCGTCGGGGAAGCGCGGCCCGCCGATCAGGAAGAGCAGGGCGGCGGTCGGGAAGCCGAGCGAGGCGGCCACCAACACGATGAACTCCCAGAACATCTTCCGCTCCTCGTCAGTCGCGGGCGGCCCGGACACCCGAAGGTGATCCCAAACCCGGCCCGCTCCGATTGGCCGAATCGTCCGGTCACAGTCCGACGGTATGGCCGAATCACCCCGGCTGCCACCGGGCGTCGCGCCCCGGCCCGCGCCACACCGGCGCACGGGTCTGGGCGCGGGCCACGCGCGGCGGCCACACTGTCGGGATGCAGCTACAGCTCGCAGGGGAAGCACGGCGGCCCGACCGCGAGAGCGAGGACTTCGTGGCGGCCTCGCCGGAGGCGCTGGTCCTGCTGGACGGCGCGAGCTCGCCGGCCGGTCTGGAGTCCGGGTGTCGGCACGGGACGGCCTGGTACGTGCGCCGGCTGGGCGTGCACCTGCTCGCGCGGCTCACCGACCGGGCGGACCGTTCGATCGCCGAGTGCCTGGCCGACGCCATCGTGGAGACGGCCGCGCTGCACGGCGGCCGCTGCGACCTCGCCCACCCCAACACCCCCGCCGCGATGGTCGTCGCGGCCCGGCGGCACGGCGAGGCGCTGGAGTACCTGGTGCTCGGCGACTCCCTGCTGGTGCTGGAGTTGAAGGACGGTCCGCCGAAGGTGATCGGGGACAACCAGCGCTTCCCCGGCGGGGAGGAGCTGCGCCGCCAGGTCTGGGAGACCGTCCCCGGCTCGGCCGAGCGGGCCGCGCTGCACCTGGAGTACGCGATGGCCGTACGCGCCGCCCGCAACCGGGGCGCCGGCCCGTGGATCGCCGCCGCGAGTCCCCGGGCGGCCGAGCACGCCGAGACCGGCTTCGTCCGGCTGGACCGGCTGCACGCGCTGGCGGCCCTCACCGACGGTGCCTCGCGCTACACCGAGCGCTTCGGGCTGGGCAGTTGGGGCGACGTGCTGCGGCTGCTCGCCGAGTCGGGGCCGGGCGAGCTGATCGCCCAGGTCCGGGAGGTCGAGCGGGCGGACGCCGGCTGCGAGCGCTGGCCGCGCGGCAAGACGCACGACGACGCCTCGGCCCTCTACGCGCTGCTGTAGCGGAGCCGGGCGGCGCAACAGCCGGCAGAACGGCGGAACGACAGAACGGCGGAACAGCCGCAGGCGACACCTGCGACCGTTCCGCCGTTCCGCCGTTGCGGCTCCGGGGCCCTCAGTGGCCGTCGGCGGGGATGGTGCCGAGCCGGCCGGCCTGGAAGTCCTCCATGGCCTGCTGGAGTTCGCGGTGGCTGTTCATGACGAACGGGCCGTAGTGGGCGACGGGTTCGCGGATCGGGAGGCCGCCGAGGAGGACGACCTCGAAGTTGTTGTCGCGGGAGTCCTGCTTCTCGTCGGCGCGCAGGGTGATGGAGTCGCCGTCGCCGAAGACGACGGCCTGGCCCCGGTGGAAGGGGCGGTGCTCGGTGCCGGCCGAGCCGTTGCCGGCGAGGCCGTAGGCGAGGGCGTTGAAGTCGGCGCGCCAGGGCAGGGTGATCTGGGCGCCGGGGCTGACCGAGGCGTGGATCATGGTGATCGGGGTGAAGGTGGTGCCCGGGCCCTGGTGGCCGTCCAGCTCACCGGCGATGACCCGCAGGAGCGCGCCGCCGTCCTCGGTGCTGAGCAGCTTGACGTTGCCGCCGCGGATGTCCTGGTACTTCGGGGTGATCATCTTGTCCGAGGCGGGCAGGTTGACCCACAGCTGGAGGCCGTGGAAGAGGCCGCCGGACCTCACCAGCGACTCCGGCGGGCTCTCGATGTGCAGGAGGCCGGAGCCGGCGGTCATCCACTGGGTGTCGCCGTCGGTGATGGTGCCGCCACCGCCGTGCGAGTCCCGGTGGATGAACGTTCCGTCAATGATGTACGTGACGGTCTCGAAGCCGCGGTGCGGGTGCCAGGGGGTTCCCTTCGGCTCGCCGGCCGCATAATCCACCTCGCCCATCTGGTCCATCATGATGAACGGGTCGAGGTACTTCTGGTTGATCTTGGCGAAGGCGCGGCGGACGGGGAAGCCCTCGCCTTCGAAGCCCTCGGGGGCGGTCGCCACGGTGAGGACCGGCCGTGCGCTCGTGACGGCGGGGTCCGGCGTGGTGACGCGCGGGAGGGTCAGCGGGTTGTCGACGGTCACGGCGGGCATGTCGGCCTCCTTCGGGGGGTGTCTGGCCTACGTGCACGAGGTTAGTTCAATTCTCAACAACAAGCAAGTTGAAAATTGAACTATGTAGTGACGGAGGAGCGGGGCTCCTCTTCCAGGATGGGTCAGCCGTACATCCGGCGCATCGTGAAGTCGACCATCTGCTCGACGGCCTTGGCGTCGAACACCATCCGGTGCTCGCCCTCCATGTCCAGCGCGAAGCCGTAGCCGGTCGGCAGCAGGTCCAGGACCTCGGCGCCGGTCACGGTGAAGTGCTTGGACTCCTTGCCCGCGTAGCGGCGCAGCTCCTTCAGCGAGCTGAACATCGGGATCACCGGCGTCGGGGTGTTGTGCAGCGCCAGGAAGCCGGGGCGGTCGCCGCGGGGGCAGTGCACCTTCGAGGTGATGAAGATCGCCTGGAAGTCCTCGACCGCCATCGAGCCGGTGGTGAAGGCCCGCACGGCGTCCGCGAGTGAGGGCGGCGAGGGTTCGGGGTACAGGGACTGCTGGGGGGGCTGCGACTGCCCGCCGTAGGCGTCGGGTCCGGGCATGCCGTTCATGCCCTGCTGCGGTCCCGCCTGCTGCTGGTAGGGGTCGCCCGGGTATGTGTTCTGGTCATATCCGTACACACGGACAGGCTAGCGGGAGCGCACCCTCTTGTGCTGGCATCGATCCTGACAAGGAGTGGCCGCCCCGACTGTGGGACGTGACCACGTTCATAGCGGATTCACCGGCGGGGGCTTGCCCAAGTTACCGCTGGGTAGCATCATGATGCCTACTGGTGGGTACGGGACGCCGGAACGCGGCGGTCTCCCGGAAGCGACGAACCGGAGATAACGGCCATGGGTCACTACAAGTCCAACCTGCGGGACGTGGAGTTCAACCTCTTCGAGGTGTTCGGCCGCGAGCAGGTGTACGGCACCGGACCGTTCGCGGACATGGACGTCGAGACCGCGAAGAACATCCTCAGCGAGATCGCACGCCTCGCCGAGAACGACCTCGCGGCGTCCTTCGCCGACGCCGACCGCAACCCGCCGGTGTTCGACCCGGAGACCAACACCGCGCCGGTCCCGGCCACCTTCAAGAAGAGCTACCAGACCTTCATGGACGCCGAGTGGTGGCGTCTGGGCATCCCGGAGTCGATCGGTGGCCAGGTCACCCCGAACTCGCTGGTCTGGGCCTTCGCCGAGCAGATCCTGGGCTCCAACCCGGCCATCTGGATGTACTCCTCCGGCCCGGCCTTCGCCGGCGTCATCGCCGAGGAGGGCACCGAGGAGCAGCTCGAGGTCGCCAAGCGGATGACCGACCGCCTGTGGGGCTCCACCATGGTCCTTACCGAGCCCGACGCGGGCTCCGACGTGGGCGCCGGCCGCACCAAGGCGATCCAGCAGGAGGACGGCTCCTGGCACATCGAGGGCGTGAAGCGCTTCATCACCTCGGGCGAGCACGACATGTCCGAGAACATCATCCACATGGTGCTGGCCCGCCCCGAGGGCGGCAAGCCGGGCACCAAGGGCCTGGGCCTGTTCATCGTCCCCAAGTTCGACTTCGACTGGGAGACCGGCGAGCTGGGCGAGCGCAACGGCGTCTACGCCACCAACGTCGAGCACAAGATGGGCCTCAAGGCCTCGAACACCTGCGAGATGACCTTCGGTGCCAAGCACCCGGCCAAGGGCTGGCTGCTCGGCGAGAAGGTCGACGGCATCCGCCAGATGTTCAAGATCATCGAGTTCGCCCGCATGATGGTCGGCACGAAGGCCATCGCGACCCTCTCCACCGGCTACCTGAACGCCCTGGAGTACGCCAAGGAGCGCGTGCAGGGCGCCGACATATCGCAGTTCCTGGACAAGACCGCCCCGCGCGTCACCATCACCCATCACCCGGACGTGCGCCGCTCGCTGCTGACCCAGAAGGCCTACGCCGAGGGCATGCGCGCGCTGGTCCTGTTCACCGCGTCCACCCAGGACGACATGATGGCCGCCAAGCTGCGCGGCGAGCGCGACGAGGCCGCCGAGCGCCTCAACGACCTGCTGCTGCCGATCGTCAAGGGCTACGGCTCGGAGAAGTCCTACGAGCAGCTCGCCCAGTCGCTCCAGACCTTCGGCGGCTCCGGGTACCTCCAGGAGTACCCGATCGAGCAGTACATCCGGGACGCCAAGATCGACACCCTGTACGAGGGCACCACGGCGATCCAGGGCCAGGACTTCTTCTTCCGCAAGATCGTCAAGGACGGCGGCCAGGCGCTCACCGCGCTGTCCGAGCAGATCCAGAAGTTCGTCGACTCGGGCGAGGGCGGCGACGCCCTGGCGACCGAGCGCGAGCTGCTCGGCAAGGCCGCCGGCGACCTGGCGGCCATCGTCGGCAAGCTGATCGCCGACCTGACCTCGGTCGAGCAGGACGTCAAGAACATGTACAAGGTGGGCCTCAACACCACCCGCCTGCTGATGGTCTCCGGCGACGTCGTGGTCGGCTGGCTGCTGCTGCGCCAGGCCGCGGTGGCCCTGGCCAAGCTGGAGGCCGGCGCCTCGGAGAAGGACGTCCCCTTCTACCAGGGCAAGGTCGCGGCGGCCCGCTTCTTCGCCAAGAACGTCCTGCCGACCGTCGCCCCGCAGCGACTGATCGCCGAGGGCATCGACAACGAGATCATGGAGCTGGCGGAGGAGGCCTTCTAGGCCACCCTTCCCGGGGCCACCCGCCACCGCCCTTCCCGGGGCGCGCCGTGCGGGAAGCCTCCCGGCAATCGAACCGCCTGACACACCCTCGCACCGAAGGGCCCGGCTGCCACCGGGCCCTTCGGTGTGTCCGCGGCCGCGGTCCGGAGGACGGAAACCACCGGCCGCGCGGGCCGGTTCGCGGTCGAGGCGTTCCGAATGCCGTGTCCGTGTACGGGCATATGCTCAGGTGCGAAGTCGACTCCCCATCCGGCTTCGGCCCTCACTCGACCCAGGAGCAGTATGTCGACCGCCGCCCGCCAGGCATTTTTCGACCGGACGCACAGCGACGACCTGATCGCGTTCCTCGGTACCTCGCCCTCGCCGTACCACGCGGTGGCGAGCGCCGCGGAGCGGCTGGAGAAGGCGGGCTTCCGGCAGGTCGCCGAGACGGACGCGTGGGACGACGCGGCCGGCGGGCGCTACCTGATCCGCGGGGGCGCGCTGATCGCCTGGTACCTGCCGCAGGGGGCGGGCCCCGAGACCCCGTTCCGGATCGTCGGCACCCACACCGACTCGCCCAACCTGCGGGTCAAGCCCGTCCCGGACACCGGTTCCGAGGGCTGGCGGCAGGTCGCGGTGGAGATCTACGGCGGCGTCCCCCTGAACACCTGGCTGGACCGCGACCTCGGCCTCTCCGGCCGGCTCGCGCTCAAGGACGGCACCGTCCGGCTGGTCCAGCTGGACGAGCCGCTGCTGCGCGTCCCGCAGCTCGCCATCCACCTGGACCGCCAGGTCAACGAGGGCATGAAGCTCGACAAGCAGCGCCACCTCACCCCGATCTGGGGCCTCGGCCCGGTCGACGAGGGCGCGCTGATCTCCTACGTCGCCGGGCGGGCCGGTCTGGCCGCCTCCGACGTGGTCGGCTGGGACCTCATGACCCACGACGTCCAGCCCGCCTCCTACCTGGGCCGCGACCGCGAGCTGCTGGCCGCCCCGCGCCTGGACAACCTGCTCTCGGTGCACGCGGCCACCGCCGCGCTCGCCGCCGTCGCCACCGCCGACGGCGCCGCCGACCTGCCGTACATCCCGGTGCTGGCCGCCTTCGACCACGAGGAGACCGGCAGCGAGTCCGACACCGGCGCGCAGAGCCCGCTGCTCGGCAACGTCATGGACCGGACGATCCACGCGCGCGGCGGCACCACCGAGGACCGGGCCCGGGCGCTCGCCGGAACCGTCTGCCTCTCCTCGGACATGGGCCACGCCGTCCACCCGAACTACAGCGAGCGGCACGAGCCGGGCCACCACCCGATGCCGAACGGCGGACCGATCCTCAAGGTCAACGTCAACAACCGCTACGCGACCGACGGCGTCGGCCGGGCGGTGTTCGCGGCCGCCTGCGAGAAGGCCGGCGTGCCGTGGCAGAGCTTCGTCTCCAACAACGCCATGCCCTGCGGGACGACGATCGGCCCGATCACGGCGGCGCGACTGGGCATCAGGACGGTGGACTGCGGCATCGCGGCGCTCTCCATGCACTCGGCACGCGAGCTGTGCGGGGCGGAGGACCCGTACCTGCTGGCGAGCGCGCTCAAGGCCTTCCTGGAGGGCTGAGAACGGCGGCGAGCGGGGCCCGGCGGTCGTCCGCCGGGCCCCTTCGCGTTGTTCCGCGCCGTTCAGTGGCGCCGCGCCGTTCCGCGGTGCCGCGCGTCGTCCCGCGCCGTCCGGCGTTACTCCATCCCGGCGAGGACCAGCGGCAGGCGGCGGGCGCCGTCGGCCACCAGCGTCACCGGCACGCCCCAGTCCTGCTGGTGCACGTGGCAGGCCGGGTACTCGATCTCCGGGTCGTCGTCGCAGGAGGCGGCCATCGCCGAGACGTGCAGCACGCCCTCGGTGACCTCGGCGGAGAGCACCAGTTCACGGGAGAGGTCGGTGTCCGCGCCCGCGCCGGAGACCAGCAGCTCGGGCGGGGTCGCGCTGACCAGCAGCCGGGTGGAGGGGCCGTAACGCTCGTCCAGCTTCTGGCCGTTCGGCGCCTCGAAGACCACGTCCAGCCGGAAGGCGCCCGGGGCGACCTCGGTGGCCGCGCGCCGGGTGCGGTGCGCCACCGACTCGACCTGCACCGCCTCCTCCGGCAGCCGCAGCCTGGTCAGCCGGTGCCGGGCCGACTCGACCACCACGATGTCCCCGTCCACCAGGACCGCCCCGGAGGGCTCGCGCAGGTCGGTGGCCAGGGTGCTGACCTCGCCGCTCGCCGGGTCGTAGCGGCGCAGCGCGTGGTTGTAGGTGTCGGCGACGGCCACCGAGCCGTCCGGCAGCACGGTGACGCCCAGCGGGTGCTGGAACAGGGCCTGACCGGCCGCGCCGTCGCGGTGGCCGAAATCGAACAGGCCGCTGCCGACGGCGGTGCGGACCGCCTTTGTTTCACGTGAAACCCAGCGCAGCGAGGAGGTCTCGGAGTCGGCGACCCAGAGTCGCTCGCCGTCCGCCGACACCGCGAGGCCGGACGGCTGGGCGAACCAGGCCTCGGCGGCGGGCCCGTCCACCAGGCCCTCGTTGGTGGTGCCGGCCGCGACCGCGACGGTGCCGGCGGCCGGGTCGTACGACCACAGCTGGTGCACGCCGGCCATCGCGATCCACACCCGGCCGTCGAACCAGGCGACGTCCCACGGCGAGGAGAGGTCCACCTCGCGGGCCGGGCCCTCGGTGGCCGAGCCCTGCCACCACTGGCGGCCGGTGCCGGCCAGGGTGGTCACCCGGCCGTCGGCGAGGCGGACACCGCGCAGGGCGTGGTTGACGGTGTCGGCCACGACCACGTCGAAGTCGTACGGGTGGCCCTCGGGGAGCAGCGCGAGGCCCTGCGGCTCGCTGAACCGCGGGCCGGCGCCGTCCGCGCCGTCGCCGTCCACCAGGCCGCGCTGCCCGTCGCCGATCCGGCGCACCACCGTCTCGCCGTCCTCGGCCAGCTCGACCAGCGAGTGGTGGCCGGAGTCGGCGACCAGGAAGTGGCCGTTCGGCAGCCGGACCGCCTTGCCGGGGAACTTGAGGTCCCCGGCGCTCGGCTCCGGCGCCACGTACGGGCCGTCGCCGCGGCGCAGCGTGCCCTTCGCGGCGTGCTCGGCCTCCAGCTCCTCGACCAGCCGGGCGAGCGCGTGGGCGTGGCCCTCGCCGGCGTGCTGGGCGACCACGTAGCCCTCCGGGTCGATCACCACCAGCGTCGGCCAGGCCCGGACGGCGTACTGCTTCCAGGTCACCAGCGCCGGGTCGTCCAGCACCGGGTGGTGCACCTCGTAGCGGGCGACGGCGTCGACGACCGCCTGGTGGTCGGCCTCGTGCACGAACTTCGGCGAGTGCACCCCGACGATCACCACGGTGTCGCGGTGCTTCTCCTCCAGCTCCCGCAGCTCGTCCAGGACGTGCAGACAGTTGATGCAGCAGAAGGTCCAGAAGTCCAGGATGGTGATCTTGCCCCGGAAGTCGGCGAGCGCGAGCTCCTTGCCGCCGGTGTTCAGCCAACCGCCTGCCCCGACCAGCTCGGGGGCGCGTACACGTGCACGAGATGCCATGCGTCAATCAAACCGCACGCCGGGTGCCCGCATTCCGGGCGTCCCGGGTGAGGTCGGACTGCCAGCGGGTCTCGCCGTCCTGGGTGCGGTCGGTGGGGCGCAGGCCGAAGGCGCGGGCGACGGCGGCGGAGGCGTGGTGGTCGGGGTGGATGTGGGCGGCGGCGGTGGTGACGCCGGCGGCGGCGAGGTGGGCGAGCAGGGCGCGGGCGGCCTCGGTGGCCAGGCCGCGGCGCTGCCAGGGGGTGCCGACCACCCAGGCGACCTCGGCCTCGGAGGCGTCGGGGCGGACGGTGGCCTGTACGTAGCCGGTGAGGGCGCCGTCGGCGCGCAGCCGCAGCACCCAGTTGCCCCAGGCCTCGGCCGGGTCGGGGGAGCCGGCGGCGAGCCGGGCGCAGCGGGCGCGCTGCTCCTCGACGGTGGCCGGGCGGCCGCCGGTGAAGGCGTGCAGGGCCGGGTCGGCGAGCGCGGCCGCCAGCTCCTCGGCGTGCCCGGGGGCGATCGGCAGCAGGTCGAGGCGCTCGCTGCGCAGCTCGGCGGTGGTGAGGCCGCTGGTGACGCCGCTGGTGAGGTCGTTGGTGAGGCCGTTGGTGAGGTCGGGGTGCATGGCGGTATTGAAGGGGATCGACGGCCGCCGTGCGACGGGGTTTTCGGCCGGTGCTTCGTGGCGGTGCTTCTCCGCGGCCGGGCGCTCGGGGTCGAATGGGGCGACGTCAACACGGAGGAGGTCGCACGGTGCGGTATCTGGTCAGGGAGAAGCTGTTCGCGGTCGGCGACGACTACTGGATCGAGGACGACCGGGGGCACAAGGCGTTCCTGGTGGACGGCAAGGTCCTGCGGCTGCGGGACACCTTCGAGCTGAAGGACGCGCACGGGCGGGTGGTCGCGGTGGTGCGGGAGAAGATGCTCACCGTCCGCGACGCGATGAGGATCGAGGACGCCGACGGCGAGGTGGTCGCCACCGTCCGGGAGAAGCTGTTCACCCCGTTCCGGGACAAGTACCTGGTGGAGCTGGCCTCCGGCGGCGAGCTGAAGATCCACGGCAACCTGATCGACAAGGACTACCGGGTCGAGAACCGGCACGGCGACGAGCTGGCCCGGATCAGCCGCAAGTGGTTCCGGATCCGGGACACCTACGGGGTGGAGGTCGCGGACGGCGCGGACGCCGGGCTGCTGCTGGCCGTCGCGGCCTGCGTCGACCACCTGGTGCAGGAGGAGGACTGACCCGTCCCCGGTTTCCCGGTCCCCGGTCCGCCCCTCACCCGGGTGGGGTATCTTTTGCCAACCCTTGACCAGGCCGGTCGGGGGCCCCGACCGGCACGGTCGAGGGGGACGGCGTGAGCGGACCGGGGGCTGGAACCACGATGAACGACATCCTGCACGGGCTCGGTGCGGCGGCGGCCTACGGCACCCTCGGCGTGGTGCTGCTGCTCCTCGGCATCGGCCTGGTCGACCTGCTGACGCCCGGCAAGCTCGGCCGGCAGATCTGGGTCGAGCGCAACCGCAACGCCGCCGTCCTGCTCAGCTCCGCCCTGCTCGGCATCGGCGGCATTGTCTTCACCGCGATCATGTACACCTATGCCGACTTCGGCAAGGGCCTGGTGTCGACGGCCTGTTACGGCCTGCTCGGGCTGGTGCTGATGGCCGTCGCGTTCTGGCTGGTGGACCTGCTGACGCCGGGCCGGCTCGGCGAGATCCTGGTCGATCCGGAGCCGCACCCGGCGGTGTGGGTGTCCGCGGCCTGCAACATTGCGGTGGCGGCGGTGGTGTCGGCCGCGATCGCGTAGGCCGGGCCGCGCTACGCCGGGCGGGGCGCCTCGCCCAGGACGTGCTCCCGCCCCCAGTCCCCCAGCGGCCCCAGCGCCGTGTTGAGGCGGCTTCCCGCCCCGGTCAGCGCGTACTCGACCCGGGGCGGCACCTCGTCGTAGGCCTCCCGGTGCACGATGCCGTGCGCCTCCATCTCGCGCAGGTGCGCGGCCAGCACCTTCTCGGTGATCCCCGGCAGCAGCCGGCGCAGCTCGCCGAAGCGGCAGTGCGGGCGTTCGCCCAGGGCCCAGAGGATCGACACCTTCCACTTGCCGCCGATCACG
The DNA here is from genome assembly GCF_042885395.1 of Kitasatospora sp. NPDC058063. NCBI lineage: Bacteria > Bacillati > Actinomycetota > Actinomycetes > Kitasatosporales > Streptomycetaceae > Kitasatospora > Kitasatospora sp. NPDC058063. The sequence continues at coordinate 79,560 of NZ_JBHVSD010000001.1, read as the reverse complement.
TCCATCGCGGCGTCGGTCCCGCAGACGTGCGCCCCCGGCCTCGGTGCGATCGCCATGCCCACCCCTTCCGGCCCCTGCCAGCTCGATGCTCACCCCAGGGTAACCACCCACTTCGAAGTGCGTACTTGATCGTTTCCGGGGCCGGCGCGGAGGCTGACTGCCATGGCAACCAACCCCGTTGAGAACACCCCCAAGGCTCCGCTCACCCTGCTCGGCCTCGGCGCGATGGGCACCGCGCTGGCCGAGGCCTGGCTCGCCGCCGGGCACCCGCTGACCGTCTGGAACCGCACCGCCGCCCGTGCCGAGGGACTCGCCGCCCGCGGCGCCACCGTCGCCGCCACCGTCGCGCGGGCCGTCGCCGCGAACCGGCTGGTCGTCGTCTGTCTGCTCGACGACGCCTCCGTGCCGGCGGCGCTGGACGGCGTCGACCTGACCGGCAAGGACCTGGTCAACCTGGTCACCAGCACTCCCGGGCAGGCCCGTGCGCGGGCCGCCTGGGCCGAGGAGCGCGGCGCCCGCTACCTGGACGGCGGGATCATGGCCGTCCCGCCGATGATCGGCGTCCCGGCGGCCGGGGCGTACGTGTTCTACAGCGGCTCGTCCGAGCTGTTCGAGGAGCACGGGGGCGCCCTCGCCGTCCCGGCCGGCACCCGCTACGTGGGCGCCGACGCCGGGTACGCGGCGCTGCACGACGTGGCGCTGCTCAGCGGGATGTACGGGATGTTCGCCGGGATCGCGCACGCCTTCGCGCTGGTCCGCGGCGAGGCCGTGGCGCCGAGCGGGCTGGCGCCGCTGCTGGGCGACTGGCTGGCCGCGATGTCCGGCTCGGTGGCCAGGACGGCGGCGCAGCTGGAGAGCGGCGACTACGCCCGGGACGTGGTGTCCAACCTGGCGATGCAGGTGGCCGGCAAGGAAACGCTGCTGCGCACCGCCGAGGAGCAGCGGGTGAGCCCGGAACTCCTCGAACCGTACTTCCGGTTGATGGAGCGCCGACTGGAGCTCGGTGGCGGCGGCGAGGACCTGACCGGGGTCGTCGACCTGCTGCGACGGTGAGGGCCGGCCGGTAACGTACCGGCATGGCAGACCTCGAAGAACGCGCCACCGTCGTCGCGTCCGAACCAGGGCAGGCCGGGGCGGGGGTGGTCGTCAGACCGCGCCGCGCCGACGACCTCGCCGACTGCGTCCGGGTGCTGGGCGACGTCCACACCGTCGACGGCTATCCCGCCGACTGGCCCGACCGCCCCGCCGCCTGGCTGACCCCGGACGGCCTGCTCGCCGCCTGGATCGCCGAGTCGGACGGCCGGCTCAGCGGACACGTCGGCCTGGCCCGCAGCGCCCCGGGCGACCTCGCCCCCGTCCTGTGGAGCGGGCGCACCGGCGGCCGCCCGGAGCTCACCGCCGTGATCGGCCGGCTCTACGTCGCCCCCGGGGCGCGCGGCCACCTGGTCGGCGCCCGGCTGCTGGCCTGCGCCGTGGCGCACGCGCGGGCGCTCGGCCTGCACCCCGTCCTCGACGTGCTCGCCACCGACACCGCCGCCGTGGCCCTCTACCGCCGCCTCGGCTGGACCCACCTCGGCGGCGGCGACCAGCGGTGGGCCTCCGGACGCGCCGTCACCGTCCACTGCTTCGCCGCCCCGAGGGGGTGAGTTCCGGCCCGCCCGGCCGTCGTGGCCGGGCGGGCGGAGGCCGGGAAGGCGGGAGGAGACGGGGAGGGGAGGGCCGGGGGCTCAGGCCGCGGGGCGGTCGGACACCGGGCGGCGGCGCAGGGCCGGGCTGGTGAGGGCCGGGGGCTGCCAGACGCCGTCGGCCCGGTAGAGGTCGGTGCCGGGCGGGACGATGGCGTCGATGCGGTCGAGGGTGGCGTCGTCCAGGACCAGGTCGGCGGCCTTGAGGGCCGATTCGAGCTGCGCCGCGGTGCGCGGGCCGATGATCACCGACGTGACGGCCGGGTGGGCCGCCGGGAAGGCGGTGGCCAGCTCGGGGAGGGTGCGGCCGAGCTCCTCGGCGAGGACGGTGAGGGCCTCGACGGCCTCCAGCTTGGCCGCCGTGGTGGGCAGATCCGGGTCGAAGCGGTGCGGGTGGAGGGCGGCCCGGCCCCGGGTGAGGTCGATCGGGCGGTCCTTGCGGTAGCGGCCGGTCAGGAAGCCACCGGCGAGCGGGCCCCAGGTCAGCGCGCCCATGCCCAGCCGCTGGACGACGGGCAGCACGTCGCGCTCCACGCCCCGGGCGAGCAGCGAGTACGGCGGCTGCTCGGTGCGGAAGCGCTGCAGGCCGCGGCGCTCGGCGACGTGGTGGGCGTCCACGATCTGCTCGGCGGGGAAGGTGGAGCAGCCGAAGGCGCGGATCTTGCCCGCCCGGACGAGGTCGCCGAGGACGGAGAGGGTTTCCTCGATGTCGGTGGTGTGGTCCGGTCGGTGGACCTGGTACAGGTCGATCCACTCGGTCCGCAGCCGACGCAGGCTCTCCTCGACCTCGCGGACGATCCAGCGCCGCGAGTTGCCGCCCCGGTTGTGGCCCTCGCCCATCGGGAAGTGCACCTTGGTGGCGAGCACGATCTCGTCGCGGTCGCCACGGGCGGCCAGTGCCTGCCGACGATCTCCTCGGACTCGCCGGCCGAGTACATGTCCGCGGTGTCGATGAAGTTGATGCCCCGGTCGACCGCGGTGCCGATCATCCGGGCGCAGTCGTCGTGGTCGGAGTTGCCGACGGAGCCGAACATCATGGTGCCGAGGCAGTAGGTGCTCACCTCGATGCCGGTGCCGCCGAGAACGCGGTAGCGCATGGCCATTCCCCCCTGGTTGGCGATCAGTTGCTGGTCAGAGATTAGGAGTTGGAGTGCGCTCCAGCGCAAACGCGGCTCGGCTCCCTCGGGTGGGGGAGCCGGATCACCGCACCGGGGGAGGAGTGGCGGGGGCGGCGCGGGCGAGCCTGTCGGCATGGTGAGGAACGGGTGGGCGGTGACCGGCTGGGGCCTCGGGTACGCGGGGTTCGGGCTGGGGTGCGCGCTGGGCGGGACGCGGCTGTTCGGCGCGGACTGGCCGGGGTGGGTGGTGGCCGCCGTGGGGGTCGCCTCGGCGGCCGTCGGCCTGGCGGTGGTGCGACGGTCGCCGGGGCTGCGGTGGCTGCTGTGGCTGGCGTGCGGGGCGGCCGCGGTCGGGGCCTGGGGCCTGCTGATGGACCTGGTGACGCTGCTGTTCGGCCAGCGGGTGGACAGCGTCCCCGACACGGTGGAGCGCACCCTGGCGGCGGTGGGGGCGGTGCTGCTGGCCCGCACCGCCCCGGGGCTGCGGCCCGGTGCCCGCGGCGGCCCGGGCGGCCGGGCCGAACGAGTGGCGCCGGCTCCCGGGGCGGCCCCGCCGATCGTCCAACTCGCCGCCTGGGCAGGCACGCTGGCGTTCGTGCCGTACGTGCTGATGAAGCTGCTCTGGGCGTTCGGCGGCAGCTTCGCCGGGATCAGCGGCGACCAGATGTACGCGAGCTACGTGCGCAACGGCTCCTCCGGGCTCTGGCTCGCCCTGGAACGCCGGGGCCTCGACGGCACCGTGCTGTTGGCGCTGCTCGGGGTGTTCCTGCTCTGGGGACTGGTCCGCCCGTGGGGGCAGGTCTTCCCGCGCTGGACCCTGCCGCTGCGCGGCCGCCGGGTGCCGCGCTGGCTGCCGCTCACCCCGGCCCTGCTGGGCGCGGCTTCGCTGGCGCCGTACGGGGTGGTCGGGATCGGCTACCTGACGCTGTGCACCGCCGGGGTGACGCGGATCAGGCTGGGGGAGTTCGCCAGTGAGCAGAGCGCGTTGGAGATCTCCTGGGTCGGGATGTGCGGGTTCGCCGGGTACGGGGTCGCGCTGGCGGTGGCCGCCCGGTCGTACTGGCGGCGGACGCGGGGCTGACCTCGCAGCGGTTTGCTGAGGCGGCAAGAACGCTTGCCGATGCTGTAGGGCGGGCCGCAGCCTGGCGGTGGAGGTGAGCGCCATGGGCGAGACGGCAGTGACGGCAGGAACGGTCAGGACGACAGGAACGACCGGGGCACCCGGGACGACCGGGACCGGGGAACGCGAGCGCTACGACGTGGTGGTGGTCGGCGCCGGAGCGGCGGGGCTGAACGCCGCGCTGGTGCTGGGCCGGGCCCGTCGCCGGGTCGCCATGGTGGACGCCGGCGAGCCGCGCAACGCGCCCGCCGCCCACATGCACGGCTACCTGAGCCGGGACGGCATGCCCCCGGCGGCGCTGCTGGCGGTCGGGCGGGAGGAGGTCGCCCGGTACGGGGTGGACCTGATCGACGCCCGGGTCGAGCACATCGAGTCCGCCGAGCACAGCGAGCACATCGAGTCGGCCGAGCACAGCGATCACCTCGAGTCCGCCGAGCCGGCCGGGTCCGCCGGGTCGGGCTTCGTGGTCCATCTGGCCGGCGGGCCGGTGCTGCACGCGCGCCGGGTGGTCGTCGCCACCGGGCTGCGGGACGGGCTGCCGGAGCTGCCGGGCCTGGTCGAGCGGTGGGGCCACGACGTGCTGCACTGCCCGTACTGCCACGCCTGGGAGGTCCGCGACCGCCGGCTCGGGGTGCTCGGCACCGGACCGGGGGCGGTGAACCAGGCGCTGCTGCTGCGGCAGTGGTCGGCGGACGTGGTGCTGCTCGCGCACACCCTGGCGCTGACGGACGCCGAGCGGGAACGGCTCGCGGCCCGGGACGTCCGGGTGGTCGAGGGCCGGATCGTCCGCCTGGTGTCCGACGACGGGCGGCTGCGCGGCGTCGAACTCGCCACCGGGCAGGTGGTGCCGCGGGAGGCGGTGTTCGTCTTCCCGCGGCCGGTGCCCCGGGACGCGCTGCTCTTCGGCCTCGACTGCGCCCGGGACGACAACGGCTGGGTCACCACCGACCGGACCGGCCGCACCAGCCTCCCCGGCGTCTGGGCGGTCGGCAACGTCGCCGACCCGCGTGCCCAGGTGGTCACCGCCGCCGGGATGGGCGCGGCGGCGGCCTTCGCACTCGACCACGACCTCGTGGCGGAGGAGCTCGACCGGGCGGTGCGGACGTACCGCGCGTCCGGCGCCGCCCTGCCCGCCTGAGCGGGAAGCTTTCGTCAACCCACCCACGATCGGAGAATCCGGATGTCAGCGCAGCAGCACGGCCACTCCCACGGGCACGGCCACTCCCACTTCCACTCCCACGGGCACGTTCCCGCCGCCGACTTCGACTGGGACGCGCTCGCCGCGCACCTGGAGCTGGAGGCCGACCTGCGGGCCGGCGCCGTCACCGAGGCCGGGCGGTGGCTGCTCGGCCTGCACGGGGAGGGCGAGGTGCGGCGGGTCCTCGACGTCGGCAGCGGCCCCGGGGTGATCGCCGGACTGCTGGCGGAGGTCTTCCCGGCGGCCGAGGTGGTGGCGGTCGACCAGTCGGCCGCCCTGCTGGAGCGCGCCCGGACCCGCTCCGGCGGTCGTCTCGGCACCCAACAGGCCGACCTGCCCGAGGAATTCGGCAAGCTCGGCGAGGCCGACCTGATCTGGTCCGGCAACGCCGTCCACCACCTGGGCGACCAGCAGGCCGCGCTCACCTCGCTCGCCGGGGTGCTGCGGCCCGGCGGTCTGCTCGCCGTCGCGGAGAGCGGCCTGCCGGCGCGCTACCTGCCGCGCGACTTCGGCCTCGGCCGGCCCGGCTTCCAGGCCCGGATGGACGCCGCCCACGAGGACGGCTTCAGCGCCATGCGGGCCGAACTGCCCGGCAGCACCCCGGAGATCGAGGACTGGCCGGCCATGCTGCGGCGGGCCGGACTGACCCCGACCGGCACCCGCACCTTCCTGGTCGACCACCCCGCCCCGCTCGCCGGGCCCGTCCGCGGCTACCTGCACACCCAGCTGACCCGGCGCCACGACCAGCTCGCCGAGCAGCTCGACGCCGAGGACCGGGCCACCCTGGAGGCGCTGCTCGCCGAGGACGCCCCCACCGGCATCCTGCACCGTCCGGACGCCTTCTACCTGTCCGCGATGACCGTCCACACGGCCCGCCGGGACTGATCCGGCGGCCGCGGGGTCCTCGACCGTACGGACGGCGGCCGTCGGCCCTCGACCGTGCAGCCGGCGACCGTACGGCCCGCGGCGTCAGCCCGCGAGAAAGGCGGCCACCGTACGGGTGAAGGCGGCCGGATCGTCGAGCCACGGGTAGTGGCCGGCGCCGGGCTGGACGGCGGCACGGGCGTGGCGGAACAGCGCGGCCGCGGCGCGGACCGCCCCGGGCCGCGGGTCGGGGTCGTACTCGCCGGCCAACAGCAGCGTCGGCACCGGGAGTTCGGCGACGGCGGCGCGGACGGCGGCGGGCCGGAAGCCGCCGCCGTGGTACGCCGCGGCGGCCTCCGGGTGGCTCTGGACGGCGCAGTCGGCCTCGTGGGCGCGGGCGGTGGCGTTCCAGTCGCCGTGGAAGAGCGGCGCCACGGCGTCGGGGTCGGCGACGCCGCCGGCGAAGGCGGCGCGGACGGCGGCCCGGGCGGCCGGGTACCACTCCTCGTCGGCGAGGCCGCGGGCCTCGGCCGCCTCGCGGTAGTCGTCCTCGGTGGCGGTGCCGCCGAGGATCCGGAGGCTGGGCGTGACCAGCACCAGCCGGCCGGTGTGCCCGGGGTGCCGCAGCGCGTACAGGGTGGCGAGCGAGCAGCCGGCGGAGTGGGCGAGGAGGTCGGCCCGGTCGAGCCCGAGGTGCGCCCGGAACGCCTCGACGTCGGCCACCTGCCGGTCGACCCGGTAGCCCGCCGGGTCGGCCGGGCGTGCCGATCGGCCCGTGCCGCGCAGGTCGAGGACGTGCAGGGCGCGGTGCGCGCCGAGGCCGCCGAGGTCGCCGAGGTACGCGGCGTCGCGCATCGGGCCGCCGGCGAGGACGAGCAGAGGGTCGCCCTCGCCGAGGACGCGGTAGCCGAGCGGGGTGCCGTCGGGGCCGGTGAAGGTCGTCATCGAACGATCGTGGCAACCGCCGACCGGCCGGGCAACGGGAAATCGGCCGGGCGCCGCGCAGCCGGGCCGGTCAGCCCGCCGAGCCGCCGAAGCGCGCCGTCCAGGCCGCCAGGTCCTCGTCCGTGATCTTGGCGAACAGCACCGGCGGCACCGTGAACGCCGTCCCGGCCGGCACCAGGTCCAGCGCCCGCGCCTCCTGGGGGGTGATCCAGTCCCGGGTGGCGGCCGGGGAGTCCTCGGGCAGCGCGAAGGCCCCGCGCATCGCCGCCGCGGTGGCCGGGATGAACGGTTCGGAGACCACCGCGTACAGGTGGATCAGGTTCATCGCGGTGCGCAGGGTCAGCGCCGCCGCCTCCGGGTCGGTCTTCACCTGCAGCCAGGGCGCCTTCTCGTCCAGGTACGCGTTGCCCGCGCTCCACAGCGCGCGCAGGGCCTGCGCCGCCTTGCGGAAGTTGAGCGCGTCCAGCTGGGCCTCGTACTCGGCGAGCAGCGTGGCGACCTGCTCGCCGAGGCGCTGCTCGGCCAGGCCCGGCGCGTGCCCGCCCGGGACGTCGTCGCCGAAGCGCTTGCGGCTGAAGGAGAGCACCCGGTTGACGAAGTTGCCGAGGGTGTCGGCGAGGTCCTTGTTGACCACCGAGGCGAACAGGTCCCAGGTGAAGCTGGAGTCGTCCGACTCGGGCGCGTGCGCCATCAGGAAGTAGCGCCAGTAGTCGGCGGGCAGCAGCTCCAGCGCGACGTCGGTGAAGACGCCGCGCTTCTGGCTGGTGGAGAACTTCCCGCCGTAGTACGTCAGCCAGTTGAAGGCCTTGACGTAGTCGACCTTCTTCCACGGACGGCGCGAGCCGAGCAGCGTGGCCGGGAACATCACGGTGTGGAACGGGACGTTGTCCTTGGCCATGAACTCGGTGTAGCGGACGGTCTCGTCGACCTCGTACCACCAGGACTTCCAGTCCCGCAGCTGCCCGGCCGGGGCCGCGTCCGCCCATTCCTTGGTGGCGCCGATGTACTCGATCGGGGCGTCGAACCAGACGTAGAACACCTTGCCCTCGGCGGCCAGTTCGGGCCACACGTCGGCCGGCACCGGGACGCCCCACTCCAGGTCGCGGGTGATCGAGCGGTCCTGGAGGCCCTCGGTCAGCCACTTGCGGGCGATCGAGGAGGCCAGCACCGGCCAGTCGTCGGCGTGGGCGGCGACCCAGTCCCCGACCTCCTCGGTGAGCTTGGACTGGAGCAGGAACAGGTGGCGGGTCTCCCGGACCTCCAGGTCGGAGCTGCCGCTGATCGCCGAGCGCGGCTCCAGCAGGTCGGTCGGGTCGAGCACCCGGGTGCAGTTCTCGCACTGGTCGCCGCGGGCCTTGTCGTAGCCGCAGTGCGGGCAGGTGCCGACGATGTAGCGGTCCGGCAGGAAGCGGCCGTCGGCGTTGGAGTACACCTGGCGGATCGCGCGCTCCTCGATGAAGCCGTTGCGCTGCAGCTCGCGGGCGATCTCCTGGGTGATCTCCCGGTTCTGCGGCGAGGAACTGCGGCCGAAGTGGTCGAAGGAGAGCCCGAAGCCCTCGTACACCGACCGCTGCGCGTCGTGTGCCCGGGCGCAGAACTCCGCGACCGGCAACCCGGCTTCCTGAGCGGCCAGTTCGGCGGGCGTGCCGTGCTCGTCGGTGGCGCAGATGAACAGCACCTCGTGCCCTCGTCGGCGCAGGTACCGGGCGTGGACGTCCGCCGGGAGCATGGACCCGACCATGTTGCCCAGGTGCTTGATCCCGTTGATGTACGGAAGGGCGCTGGTGATCAGGTGCCGAGCCATCCTCGGATGCTCCGATTTCTCCCGCACGCGCACCCCACCCGGAGTGCCGTGTCAGGCGCAGGGGTCCACTGTGGGCTGCAAGCCTAGGGCAAGCGGAGGGCCCTGGCGCGCGCGGCGGGCCGGGGCGGACGGCACTTCCGGGGCGGCGTGGACCGTCCTTCCGGAGCAGGATCGACGGTGCTTCCGGGCCGGGCGTCAAGGCCGGCTGAAGTCGCCGTACCGGTCGAACTCCCCGGACTTCACCCCGCGGACGAAGGCGGCCCACTTGCGGGGGGTGGTCTGCACGACGACCTCGGGCCGGTCGGACTCGCGGATCTCCACCAGCTCGCCCGCCGATCTGACCTCGACGCAGTCGGTGCTCTCGCCGCTGGCCGAGGCCTTTCGCCAGGTACTCATGCGAAGTCTTTCAGCAAGGCCCGGATGAAGTCCCGGGACTCGTCCGGCCCGAGCGCGATGGCCGCGGTCTCCTCCTTGATCCGGCGGTAGGAGGCCAATTCGGCCTGGGTGTGCACGAATTTCGGCCCGTGGGAGAGATCGATCTGGACGGTGTCGAGTTCCGGGACGGGTCCGCGGGCGAGGTACAGGCTCTCTCCGGAGCCGGTGTAGGTGGGCACGCTGAACGGGATCACCCGGATCTCCACACCGGGCCGTTCGGAATTCTCCAACAGGCTCCGCAACTGGTCGCGCAGTACTTCCGGACCGCCGAACTGCATGCGCAGCGCGGACTCGTGCAGGAATGCGCTGTACGGCTTCGGGTGGTCGACGAAGATCTGCTGGCGCCGAATCCGGAATGCCTTCCGGATGTCGGCCTCCTGCCGGTACTGCGGGGGGAGCCGCTCGAACACCGCGGCGGCGTACTCCGGGGTCTGCAGCAGTCCGGGGATGAAGGTGCTGTTCAGGATGGAGAGGGAGGACGCGTGGTGCTCCATCTCCGCGATGTCGATGATCGCGTTCGGCAGCCGGCCGCGGTAGCCGTCCCACCAGTACTTGCGCCGGTCCTGAGTCATCGTCAGCAGCGCGTCCAGGTAGGGGCCGTCCGCGCAGCCGCAGGTGAGTGCCCAGATCCGGAGCCGCTCGGCGCTGATGCCCGACTTCCCGTTCTCCATCTGGGAGATCTTGGGCAGGTCGGTGCCGATGGTGGCGGCCAGGCTCTTGGGCGTGACGCCCACGAGCTCGCGCATCCTGCGCAACTCGATCCCGAGGCGCTGCTGGCGCACGGTCGGCGACAAGCGGGGTGGCATGACTCTCTTCTCCGGGTCGCGGCTGGCGTCGATGCTTCCGGTGAAGTGTGCCGCGCGTGCCGGGCCCTAGCTACCGAAATGGGGGATACCCCACGATGGAGTGAACGTCCTTCCGCTCGGTAGCAACTCTGGCACCTTGACCCTATGGTCATCCGTGTCACTCGCTGACTTGTTGCCGCCTAAACAGTCGTCAAACAGTCGTCAATCGGCCGTAATGACACATCAGATGCATGGTCGCGGCGCCCGAAATCATCGACCGGAGACAGCCATGCCCCTCCCCTCTGTACTCTGCCTTCCCCATCGGCCCCACCGGCCCCACCCGTCCCGGCGCATTTCCGCATCCCGGTGAATGCGCTTCTCGTCGCCGGATTGTCGGCGCTCCTGCTCGCCGTCCTGTTCGTTGGCTGGCTGGTCTGGCTGGTGAACGTCAGGCCCTCCGAACTCCGCGCGGTGAAGCGCGAGTTGGCGGCCGGCCATGCCGCCGCGGGGGACCGGAAGTAGCCGCCGCGGCCGGCCGGGGCGCGGCTCAGCCCCGGGAGAGCCGTTCCGTCAGCCGGGACTCGGCCGCCGGCCACTCGTCGGCGAGCATCGAGAAGTAGACGCTGTCCCGCCAGCTGCCGTCGGGGCGCAGCCGGTGGCGGCGCAGGGTTCCCTCGTACTGGGCGCCGAGGCGCAGGACCGCGGTGCGGGAGCGCTCGTTGCGGGCGTCGGTCTTCCAGAAGACCCGGCCCATGCCGAGGTCCTCGAAGGCGTGGCGCAGGAGCAGCAGCTTGGCCTCGGTGTTGACCGCCGTGCGCCAGACCGAGCGGGCGTACCAGGTGCCGCCGATCTCCACGGACTCGTCCGGTGCGCTGTGGTCGTGGTAGCCGGTGACGCCGACGGCCCGGCCGCTCGCGAGGTCGACGGCGGCGAAGTTCACCGACTCGCCCGCGGCCGCTTCCGCGATCCGGGTGTCGAGGATCGCGCCGAGCTCCTCCTGCGAGCCGGGCAGCGGCGACATGGTCCAGCGCCAGACGTCGGGGTCGGGGCCGATGGCGGTCCAGAGGTCGGCGAGGTGGCGGCGCTCCAGCGGCTCCAGGCGGATGTGGCGGCCGGTGAGGGTGACGGGTGCGGGCTGCTTCGCGGTCATGATCCGAACGTAGCCCGATTGTGCACTAGAGGCAATAGATGTTTGAACTAGTGCAAAAGACCCCGGTGCGAAAGGCCCGAAGCGAAAGAGCCGGCGCGGAGGGTCCAGCACGGAGGATCCGGGACGACGAAGGGCCCCGCAGGACGGTGCGTCCTGCGGGGCCCTCGGTGAAGAGCGGGTTCCGGCTCAGATGAACGAGTTGATCTGGATCGTCTCGTCGCGGCCCGGGCCGACGCCGATGGCGGAGATCGGCGCGCCCGACATCTCCTCCAGCGCCTTCACGTACGCCTGGGCGTTCTTCGGCAGATCGGCGAAGGACTTCGCCTTGCTGATGTCCTCGGTCCAGCCCGGCAGCGTCTCGTAGATCGGCTTGGCGTGGTGGAAGTCCGACTGGTTGTAGGGGAGCTCCTCGACCCGCTTGCCGTCGATCTCGTACGCGACGCAGACCGGGATCTGCTCCCAGCCGGTCAGCACGTCCAGCTTGGTGAGGAAGAAGTCGGTGAGGCCGTTGACCCGGGTCGCGTAGCGCGCGATCACGGCGTCGAACCAGCCGCAGCGGCGGTCGCGGCCGGTGGTGACACCGCGCTCGCCGCCGATCCGGCGCAGCGCCTCGCCGTCCGCGTCGAGCAGCTCGGTCGGGAACGGGCCGGAGCCGACGCGGGTGGTGTAGGCCTTGAGGATGCCGATGACCCGGTCGATCTTGGTCGGGCCGATGCCGGCGCCGGTGCAGGCGCCGCCCGCGGTCGGGTTCGACGAGGTCACGAAGGGGTACGTGCCGTGGTCGACGTCGAGCAGGGTGCCCTGGCCGCCCTCCAGCAGGACGACCTTGTCCGCCTTCAGCGCCTCGTCCAGGACGAGGGTGGTGTCGGAGAGGAAGGGCTTGATCTTCTCCGCGTAGCCCAGGTACTCCTCGACCACCAGGTCGGCCGGGATGGTGCGGCGGTTGTACAGCTTGACCAGGATCTGGTTCTTGTCGTGCAGCGCCGCCTCGATCTTCTGGCGCAGGATCGACTCGTCGAACAGGTCCTGGACCCGGATGCCGACGCGGTTGATCTTGTCCGCGTAGGTCGGGCCGATGCCGCGGCCGGTGGTGCCGATCCGGCGCTTGCCGAGGAAGCGCTCGGTGACCTTGTCCAGGGTGCGGTGGTACGGCGTGATCAGGTGGGCGTTGCCCGAGATCAGCAGCTTGGAGGTGTCGATGCCGCGCTCGTTCAGGCCGGCCAGCTCGGAGAGCAGCACGGCCGGGTCGATCACGACGCCGTTGCCGATCACCGGCGTCACGTTCGGGCTGAGGATTCCGGAAGGGAGCAGGTGCAGGGCGTACTTCTGGTCGCCGATGACCACCGTGTGACCGGCGTTGTTGCCGCCCTGGTAGCGGACCACGTAGTCCACGGAGCCACCGAGGAGGTCGGTGGCCTTCCCCTTGCCCTCGTCTCCCCACTGAGCGCCAACGAGCACGAGTGCCGGCACAGGCGTACACCCCTTCCGGTTGGGGCATCCTGCGTAGGCCGCAGTCTGCCCCGAGATAGACGAAGCCCCTGGCGCAATGGCGCAAGGGGCTCTTGCACCGAGAGATTACCTGAGGAAGGACCGGTCGTGTCGTCCCTGTCCACGCCTGCTACCGGCGGCCCGGAGCCGCTCCTGCTGCTCCTCGACCCGGTGGCCCGGCAGACCGACGGCGAGTCGGTGCGGATCGCGAAGGACGTGCTCTGCGGGGGCGCGGACGTGAAGGTGGCCTTTCCGGAGAGTCCTTCCGAGCTCGACCGGGTGCTTTCGCACCGGGGCCGGAGGCGACCGGTGGTGATCGGTTCCGACCTCGCGCTGCAGCGGGTGCTCCAGGCCCTGCATCGCCAGCGTGAGCTGGGCACGGAACCGGTGGGGATGGTTCCGGTCGGCCGCTCGCAGGAGCTGGCGGCGGCCCGCGCGCTCGGCGTGCCGGGGGAGCCGGTGCGGGCCGCGCGGGCGGTGCTGTCGGGCGCGCCGCGCCGGCTGGACCTGCTGGTGGACGACGGTGGCGGGGTGGCGCTGGGCGGGGTGCGGATCACCGGCGGGGGTGCGCGGCGCATGGTGGGCCGTTCGGGTGGCTGGCGTTCGCTATGGGCGAAACTGGCTGCGGCCGAGCAGGCGAACGCACTCACTCCGGACGGCGCCGACCACAGCTCCCGGGTCCGGGTCGAGGCCGACGGCCGACTGCTCGCGGACGTCCACCGGCCGGTCCGGCTGGTCCAGGTCACGCTGCCGTCCGGCGCCTCGGACGGGACGGGCGAGATGGAGGTGGTGGTCGCCGCCTCCGGCGCCCTGGTGCGCGCCCGGGCGGCGAGCGTGTCGGTGGTCGGGCGGGGCTTCGACTACGAGGCCGACGGCCGCCCGGTCGGTCCGGTCCGGGCGCGGACCTGGACGGTGCACCCGGGAGCCTGGGGCCTGCTGCTGCCGGCCGCCTGACCGGCCGCCTGACCGGCTGCCTGGCCGGCTGCCTGAACGCCCGCCCGAACGCGCCCGACCGCCCGCCCGACCGGTGGGCGACCGGCGGGCGACGGGTGGGGGAACACCGGGTGAGCAGGCTCACGTTCGTCCGTGCCCGGACCCCCGCCGCCGCGCACCCGGAACTCCCCAACAGGCGCGAACCACAAGGCCAAGCGCCGCCCGCCGGAATTCCCCCCACCCGAAATCCCCGGCCGGTAAGGGGTTTTGTCTACGCGCATCAACTCGCGATCGCCGGACAAACCCGCAGTCCCGGGGTCCGACAGCCCGGGTCAACTGCCCTAGACTCGAAGGCGTGCCACGTGGTGACGGAAGACTCAACCACGATCTTCTTCCCGGTGAGAAAGGCCCCCAGGACGCTTGTGGCGTCTTCGGTGTCTGGGCTCCCGGCGAGGAGGTCGCCAAGCTCACGTTCTTCGGCCTTTACGCCCTGCAGCACCGCGGTCAGGAATCCGCGGGCATCGCAGTGAGCAACGGCTCCCAGATTCTCGTCTTCAAGGACATGGGCCTCGTTTCCCAGGTCTTCGACGAGGCCTCGCTGGGGTCGTTGCACGGGCATATCGCCGTCGGACACGCCCGCTACTCGACCACCGGTTCCTCGGTCTGGGAGAACGCCCAGCCGACCTTCCGGGCGACCGTTCACGGTTCGCTGGCCCTCGGGCACAACGGAAACCTGGTGAACACCGCCGAACTGGCGGCCATGGTCGCCGAACTCCCCGGCGAGGAGCACGTCTCGCGCTCCGGCCGGAGCGCCGCGACCAATGACACCGACCTGGTGACGGCGCTGCTCGCCGGCCACCCGGACCTCTCCATCGAGGAGACGGCCAAGGTCGTGCTGCCCCAGGTCAAGGGCGCGTTCTCGCTCGTCTTCATGGACGAGCACACCCTCTACGCCGCCCGTGACCCGCAGGGCATCCGCCCGCTGGTGCTCGGCCGGCTGGAGCGCGGCTGGGTGGTCGCCTCCGAGACGGCGGCGCTGGACATCTGCGGCGCCTCCTTCATCCGCGAGGTCGAGCCCGGCGAGCTCATCGCCATCGACGAGAACGGGATGCGCAGCTCCCGGTTCGCCGAGGCCAAGCCCAAGGGCTGCGTCTTCGAGTACGTCTACCTGGCCCGCCCCGACACCTCCATCGCCGGCCGCAACGTGCACCTCTCCCGCGTGGAGATGGGCCGCCGGCTGGCCAAGGAGGCGCCCGTCGAGGCCGACCTGGTGATAGCGACGCCCGAGTCCGGCACCCCCGCCGCGATCGGCTACGCCGAGGCCAGCGGCATCCCGTACGGCTCCGGCCTGGTGAAGAACGCCTACGTGGGCCGCACCTTCATCCAGCCCAGCCAGACGATCCGCCAGCTCGGCATCCGGCTCAAGCTCAACCCGCTGCGCGAGGTCATCGCGGGCAAGCGCCTGGTGGTCGTGGACGACTCGATCGTGCGCGGCAACACCCAGCGGGCCCTGGTGAAGATGCTCCGCGAGGCCGGCGCCGCCGAGGTCCACATCCGGATCTCCTCGCCGCCGGTGAAGTGGCCCTGCTTCTTCGGCATCGACTTCGCCACCCGCGCGGAGCTGATCGCCAACGGCATGACCATCGAGGAGATCGGCCGCACCCTCGGCGCGGACTCGCTCTCCTACATCTCGATCGACGGCATGATCGAGGCCACCGCGCAGCCGAAGGACCGGCTCTGCCGGGCCTGCTTCGACGGCGAGTACCCGATGGAGCTGCCGGATCCGGCGCTGCTCGGCAAGCTCCTGCTGGAGGCCGAGATCAAGGGCGGCCAGCAGCCGCCGGCCGTCCGCGGCAAGCCGACCAGCGGCAGCGACCTGGACGGCGTCCAGTCGCTGCTCGGCGGGGCGGGCGCGGCCGACGCGCTGCGCCGGCCGTAACGAACCGACGGTGGGGTCCCGTGAACCGGGGCCCCACCGCTGTTCCACCCCCTGCTGTTCCGTAGAACCACCCCCACCTGACCCGAAAGGGCCGCACGCAGTGACCAGCAACCAGAACGGTGCCACCTACGCCGCCGCCGGTGTCGACATCGAGGCGGGCGACCGCGCCGTCGAGCTCATGAAGCAGTGGGTGAAGAAGGCCAACCGCCCCGAGGTGGTCGGCGGTCTCGGCGGTTTCGCCGGCCTCTTCGACGCGTCCGCCTTCAAGAACTACGAGCGGCCGCTGCTGGCCTCGGCCACCGACGGCGTGGGGACCAAGGTGGCCATCGCCGCCGCCATGGACAAGCACGACACCATCGGCCACGACCTGGTCGGCATGGTCGTCGACGACCTGGTGGTGTGCGGCGCCGAGCCGCTGTTCATGACCGACTACATCTGCGTCGGCAAGGTCGTCCCGGAGCGGGTCGCCGCGATCGTCAAGGGCATCGCCGAGGGCTGCGCGCTGGCCGGCTGCGCCCTGGTCGGCGGCGAGACCGCCGAGCACCCGGGCCTGCTGGGCCCGGACGAGTACGACGTCGCGGGTGCCGGCACCGGTGTGGTGGAGGCCGACGCGCTGCTCGGTGCGGACCGGGTCCGGGCCGGCGACGTGGTGATCGCGATGGCCGCCTCCGGCCTGCACTCCAACGGCTACTCGCTGGTCCGCCACGTGCTGCTGAACGAGGCCGGCTGGAAGCTGGACCGCAAGGTCGAGGAGTTCGGCCGCACCCTCGGCGAGGAGCTGCTGGAGCCGACCCGGATCTACTCGCTGGACTGCCTGGCGCTCACCCGCGCCACCGAGGTGCACGCCTTCTCGCACGTCACCGGCGGCGGCCTGGCGGCCAACCTGGCCCGGGTCGTCCCGGACGGCCTGCACGCCCGCCTGGACCGCGGCACCTGGACCCCGCTGCCGGTCTTCCAGACCGTCGCCGAGGTCGGCAAGGTGGCCACCCTGGAGATCGAGAAGACGCTGAACATGGGCGTCGGCATGGTCGCGGTCGTCCCGCCGCACTCGGTGGACGTCGTGCTGTCGATCCTGGAGGACCGCGGCGTGGAGGCCTGGCTGCTCGGCGACATCGTCGAGCGCGGCGACGGGCACGAGGGCGGCGCGGCCCTCTACAACGCCTACGAGGGCTTCCGGGCGAGCTGACCCGGGCGTGACGACGAGAGGGCCCCTCCGGAGCACCGGAGGGGCCCTCTCGCGTGCGGTGGAGGAGGTCGGCGGACCGTGCGGAACCGGTCGGCGGACCGTACGGGGGAACGCCGGGCGGGGCGGTCCGGCACGAGGGAACGCCGAAGACCGGTCCGGCGCCCTGGCGGGTGCCCGAACCGGTCGGCGGGACTGCTGTGGCTACGAGCGGCGGGAGGCCTGGGACGCCCCGGTGCCTGGCCCGTTGTCGTCCTCGTCGTCGAGGTCGGCGTAGCGGGCTGCGTACTCCGCGTACGGGTCGTCCTCCTCCTCCTCCTCGATCGGCTCCGGCTCGATCGAGGCGGTGGACGGAGATACGCCCAGCTCGTTGGACAGACGGTTAGCGTCGAACCCGCCGCTGTTGTACTTCAGCTCGCGGGCGACCTTCGTCTGCTTGGCCTTGGCCCGGCCGCGCCCCATGGGTCGACCCCCTCAACGATGGGGCTCACGGCCCCGAGTCTGACACGTGTTCATGATCAGGACCGGCCTGCCCGAATGGGAGGACCGTCCCTTGGAGCATTAACGGTACCTGTTTCCGCCGCTGGACGGTACGTCGTCGGTGTGACGTGGCGCGCACCGACCGCACCCGCGACCAGGTCTTCCCAGGTCAAGGGAGGTTTTGCGGCGTTTTGCGCGCTGTCCAGAGGTGTCTGAGGTCCGTCGTTCCAGGACTGATTATCCCCCCTAGGGGGGCCTCGGATCACCCGTTCGGCGGGAGAAGTGAGAATCCGGTTCCACATCGTGATGCGCGGGGGACCGTCCCCACGGCCCCCCGCGCATCACCGGGTCGGTTGTCGACCCGTCAGGCGCGGCGGGCGCCGGGCAGCAGCACCGTGCGCAGGGCGCTGATCTCGCGCATCCGCTTCTCGGCCAGGCGGTCGGCGGCGACCGCGGGCGGGATGCCGTCGGCCGTCGCCCGGGTGAAGATCTCCAGGGTGGTGTCGAAGATCTTCGTGGCCTTGTTCTTGGCCCGCTCGAAGTTGAAGCCGTCGATCTCGTCGGCGACCTGGATGACGCCGCCGGAGTTCACCAGGTAGTCCGGCGCGTAGAGGATGCCGCGGTCGGCCAGGTCCTTCTCGACGCCCGGGTGGGCCAGCTGGTTGTTGGCCGCGCCGCAGACGACGGAGGTGCCGAACTCGCCCAGCGCGGCGACCGTGGCGTCGGTCAGCGCGCCGCCGAGGGCGCAGGGGGCGTAGACGTCCAGCTTGGCCTGGAGCAGGGCGGTGGTGTCGGCGACGACCTCCACCTCCGGGTGGGCGGCGCGCACCCGGTTGACCGCGGCCTCGAAGGGGTCGGTGACGACGACCGTGGCGCCGTCCGCGACCAGGTGGCCGACCAGGTAGTGGCCGACCTTGCCGACGCCCGCGACGCCGACCCGCTTGCCGCGCAGGGTCGGCTGGCCCCAGCGGGCCTGGGCGCTGGCGCGCATGCCCTGGAAGACGCCGAAGGCGGTCAGGATGGACGAGTCGCCGGCGCCGCCGTGCTCGGGCGAGCGGCCGGTCACGAACTCGGTCTCGCGGGCGATGACGTCCATGTCCTGGACGTAGGTGCCCACGTCGCAGGCGGTGATGTAGCGGCCGCGCAGGGACTCGACGAAGCGGCCGTAGGCCCGGAGCATCGCCTCGTTCTTGTCCTTGTTCGGGTCGCCGATGATGACGGCCTTGCCGCCACCGAGGTCCAGGCCGGCCAGCGCGTTCTTGTAGGACATTCCGCGGGACAGGTTCAGCGCGTCCTCCAGCGCCGCCTCCTCGGAGGCGTACGGGAAGAAGCGGGTGCCGCCGAGGGCCGGGCCCAGGGCGGTCGAGTGGATGGCGATGATCGCCTTCAGGCCCGAGCTGCGGTCGTGGCAGAGGACGACCTGCTCGTGACCGTCGCCGGGGGCGCCGTCCTGTTCGGTACGGAAGATCCTGCTGAGCACGCCGGGTGCGGAGTGCGTGGCGGGGGTCTGTACGTCGGTCACTGTGGTGACTCCAGTATCGAAGGCCCGCTGCTGTGGTGCGGGCGTCTGAGGCGAAGCGTAGCCGCGCCCGTGCCGCCGATCGGCCGTCTTGTCCGAGCTGGGGCCGGTCGTCCGAGGAGTGAGACGGGAAGGGGGACGGGGTGCGGGCGCGAACGGGTTCGGGGGCGCGCCCTCCCGGGGCCGGGCGGTGCGTGCGACCATGCAGGACGTGACCGTCGTACGTACTTCCGTACAACCGCCCTACGCCGCCCACCTGCGGGTCTACGAGCCGCTGGCCGCCTATCCGGAGCCCGAGCGGGCGCACTGGCAGGCCTGTGCGGCGGAGCGCGGTCCGGACGCCGCCGAGCCGTCGCAGCCGGTGGCGGCGGCGGTGCTGGAGGAGCAGCGGGAGGCGCTCGCCGGGCTGGCCGCCCGCACGCCCCGGGCGCTGCCCGAGCGGGAGAGCGGGCGGGCGTACCTGCGGGTGGTGGACGGCGTACTGTACGTCTGCCCGTGGGCGACCCGACTGCGCAGCTGGGAGGCGCTGGAGGAGCTGCGGGCCGGGGCGCCGGTGGCGCTGCTGGACACCGCGCTGCCGCCGGTGGCCCGGGCGGCCGCCGAGGCGGACCGGGAGCGCTGGCGGGCCGAGCACCCGGACGCCCGGCCGTGGATCCTGACCAGCCGGTGGGAGGTGCCGGTGCGCTGGTTCCTGCCCTTCGGGGACGAGGACCGCTGCTTCGTGCCGGGCGGGGACGGACCCGCGGACGGACCCGCGGACGGACCGGGAGGGGAAGCGGAGGAGGGGCCAGGGGACCGGCCGGCGGCGCTGTTCTACCTGGTGCCGATGGCGCAGGCGCGCCGGCGGGTGGCGCGGGCCTTCCGGGCGCTGCGCGAGGCGGTGCCGGACGGGGAGCTGGTGCAGGGGGCGGAGCGGGTCGGGCGCTGGCTGGAGGAGTTCCATCCGCGCTCGCTGGTGGAACTGGACTACGGGGGCCTGGTGCATCTGCTGGGCCCGGAGCGGTTGCTGGCGGACCGTTCGGCGGGGGAACTGGAGGAGGGGCTGCGGGCGCTGCGGGCGGGGGACACCGCCGAGGCGCTGCGCGTGTACGGGGAGCTGACGGTGCGGTGGCGCCGGGTGCTGGCGCTGCGGCACGCGAACTGATGTCCGACCGCGCGTGTATGACTGTAAGAGTCCTAAGCACTGCACGTCCGATGACCAAGGTCCTGGTTCGGGTCAATAGCTGCCGAACGTGACACTACTCACCGTTGACGCGAACTTACCCCTATGTGCAAAAATGGGACAACCAGCCCAACTTCACGTGAGCGTGCCCACTTTTGGGTGGTTCTGGAGTCGATGCGTGCTTTGCGGGGAAACGGAGGGTCTGGTCCCTTCGTAACCGGATGTCATGGCTGCGTGACTGTCCGTTATGGGGTGGTCCATCGCCATCCGTCGGCCTTGAACCCGTGAGGGGTCAATTTTGGCGGTTTGGTCGATAGGGCTGGACGGATGGTGTAGTTGTAGACACCAGGACAAGCCGTTCGTCCTATAACCGACTCGGCCCGTCTATGCCATTTCGGGCATCGCGGGCCAAGGTGCAGAATTTGAAGGATAGAACCGCCCTGGTTCGGTTCTCCCGAGGAGGCCGCTCATGACCGCTCGTACCCCTGATGCTGAGCCGCTGCTGACGCCGGCAGAGGTTGCCACCATGTTCCGCGTGGACCCGAAGACGGTCACTCGCTGGGCAAAGGCGGGCAAGCTGACGTCGATTCGCACGCTCGGCGGTCACCGCCGTTACCGTGAGGCGGAGGTGCGCGCTCTGCTTGCTGGGATTCCCGCCCAGCGCACTGAGGCCTGATAGGCCGAAGGCTCTTTAAAGGGGCCGCTTACCGGACTCCGCCGGGTCCGGTAAGCGGCCCCTTTGTCGTGCCCGCCCGAGGGTGTTCCGTGCCGGGCGAGTGGTCGGAATGTTGAACTCCGGATAACGATTTGATGCGCGTGGGGCGGGGGGGATTTACAGTGAATAGCTGTACAATTTTACATATTAAATTAACGTGGTTCCCGGAAGGGTGGCGCGGGGCCGATTCCTGGGGAGGTTCCGTGACGACCGTCACACGGTCCGTCACTTGTGGTCTAGACCTGGCCGGGGTAGTGGGCCGAACGGTCAAAAGCGAGAGGCCCGGAACCTGACGGTTCCGGGCCTCTCGCACTGCGGCGATCCCGACGGGACTTGAACCCGCGACCTCCACCTTGACAGGGTGGCGAGCTAACCAACTGCTCCACGGGACCAGAGTGTTTCCTGATCTCGTTCACTCGCTTGCCGCGCTGCGAACAAGACAGACTGTAGCCCATGGTGGGCCCCCAGGTCGAACTGGCTCCTGAAGGCCCACCGCAGCTCACACGGCCACCCGGGTCAGAGCGTCGCCCGCGCCGCCGCCATCGCCTTCGTGATCCGCTTCTCCGACACCGGGCTCGGGGTGCCCAGCGACTGGGCGAAGAAACTGACCCGCAGCTCCTCGATCATCCAGCGGATCGCCCGCACCTCCGCGGACGGCTGGTGCCCGGCCGGCACCGCCGCCAGCAGCTCCCCGTACTCCTGCTGCACCTGCTGCACCTTCAGCAGCTGCTGGGCGTCCCGCTGCGGATGGTTGGGCAGCGCCTCCAGGCGGCGGTCCACCGCCAGCAGGTAGCGCTTGAGGTCCGGCAGCCGCTGCCAGCCGGTGGCCGTCACGAAGCCCGGGTGCACCAGCGAGGCCAGGTGCAGCCGGACGTCGTTCACCGCGTTCAGCAGCACCGGGCTGCTCACCGACTTCAGCCGGGTCGAGGCCTTGTGGAAGGCGATCAGCGCGGTGGCCGTCTTCAGCGTGGTGTCCGCGGACAGGTCGTACAGGTCCGTGCGCACCTTGTCGTGCAGCTTGCCGAAGGCCGCCTCGTCCCAGGCCGGCCCGCCGGCCAGGGTCATCAGCCGGTCCGTCGCGGCGGCCACGACGTCCTCGAACAGGGCGCCGATCGAGCCGTGCGGGCTGTGCGAGAGCGCCAGCTTCGCCTGGTTGCCCAGCCGGCCCTGGATGGACTTGGCCGGGGAGGTGGTGGTCAGCATCAGCAGCCGCCGCGTCCCCTCCCACATCGACCGGGCCTGCGCCTCCGGGGTGTCGAACAGCTTGACGCCGACCGACGGGCCCTCGTCCACCAGGGCCGGGTAGGCGCGCATCGAGTGGCCACGCGAACGCTGCTCGAAGGTGCGCTGGAGCACCGGCAGCGAGGCCGGCCAGGCGGTCAGCCCGCTCTGCTCGATGCCCTGGCCGGACGCGGCCGAGGAGAGCGTCTCCTTGAGCTTGGGCTTGAGCCGGAGCCGCAGCTCCTCCAGGTCCTTGGACTCGGCGAGCTTCTTGCGGCCGTCCACCACCCGGAAGGTCACCTTGAGGTGATCGGGCACCCGGTCGTCGTCCCAGGCCTCCGGGGGCACGGTGACCGCCGTCAGGCGCTTCAGGGCGTGCTCCAGGGCCGGGAGCAGGGGCTCCTGGCGGTCCTTCACCGCGCGCAGCGCCGCCCGGGCGAAGTCCGGCGCCGGAACGAAGTTGCGCCGGATCGCCTTCGGCAGCGACTTGATGTACGCGGTGACCAGCTCCTCCCGCAGACCGGGGATCTGCCAGTCGAAGCCCTCCGCGGTGACCTGGTTCAGCACCGGCAGCGGGATGTGCACGGTCACGCCGTCCGCGTCGCTGCCCGGCTCGAACTGGTAGGTCAGCTTGAAGCGGAGCTTGCCCTGCTGCCAGTGGTCCGGGTAGTCGGCCTCGGTGACGCCGTCCGCGGCGTCGTTGATCAGCATCGACTTCTCGAAGTTCAGCAGGTCCGGCTGCTCGTGCCGGGCCTTCTTCCACCAGGAGTCGAAGTGCCGGGTGGAGACGATCTCGTCGGGCAGCCGGGCGTCGTAGAAGTCGAACAGGGTCTGGTCGTCCACCAGGATGTCCCGGCGGCGGGCCCGGTTCTCCAGCTCCTCGACCTCGCCGAGCAGCTTGCGGTTCTCCGCGAAGAACCGGTGGTGGGTCTCCCAGTCGCCCTCGACCAGCGCGTTGCGGATGAACAGCTCGCGACAGAGCTCCGGGTCGATCCTCCCGTAGTTGACCTTGCGCTGGGCGACGACCGGCATCCCGTAGAGGGTCACCTTCTCGTACGCCATGACGGCGCCGGCCTTCTTCTCCCAGTGCGGCTCGCTGTAGCTCCGCTTGATCAGGTGGCCGGCCAGCGGCTCGACCCACTCCGGCTCGATCTTCGCGTTGATCCGCGCCCAGAGCCGGGAGGTCTCCACCAGCTCCGCCGACATCACCCAGCGCGGCGGCTTCTTGAACAGGCCGGAGCCCGGGAACACCGCGAAGCGGGCGCCGCGCGCACCGCCGTACTCGCGCTTCTCCACGTCGAACAGACCGATGTGGGAGAGCAGGCCGGCCAGCAGCGACTGGTGGATCCGGTCGGCGTCCGGCTCGGCGTCCTCGTGCGGCTCCTCGATCGTCACGCCCAACTGCTTGGCGACGGTGCGCAGCTGGACGTAGATGTCCTGCCACTCCCGTATCCGCAGGTAGTTGAGGAACTCCGCCTTGCACATCCGGCGGAACGCCGAGGAGGAGAGCTCCCGCTGCTGCTCCCGGACGTAGCGCCACATCGCCAGGTAGGAGAGGAAGTCGGAGGTCTCCGAGTTGAACCGCTTGTGCCGCTCGTCGGCGGCCTGGCGCTTCTCGGCCGGGCGCTCGCGCGGATCCTGGATGGAGAGCGCGGCGGCGATCACCATGACGTCGCGGACGCAGCCGTTGCGGTCCGCCTCCAGCACCATGCGGGCCATCCGCGGGTCCACCGGGAGCTGGGCGAGCTTGCGGCCCAGCTGGGTCAGGCGCTTGCGCGGATCCTTTTCCTCCGGGTCGAGCGCGCCCAGCTCGTGCAGCAGGGCGACGCCGTCCTTGATGTTGCGCGAGTCCGGCGGGTCCAGGAACGGGAAGGCGGCGATGTCGCCGAGGCCGGCCGCCGTCATCTGGAGGATCACCGAGGCCAGGTTGGTGCGCAGGATCTCGGCGTCGGTGAACTCGGGGCGGGAGAGGAAGTCCTCCTCCGAGTAGAGCCGGATGCAGATGCCGTCCGAGGTACGGCCGCAGCGGCCCTTGCGCTGGTTGGCGCTGGCCTGGCTGATCGCCTCGATCGGCAGCCGCTGCACCTTGGTGCGGTGGCTGTAGCGGGAGATCCGGGCGCTGCCCGGGTCGATCACGTACTTGATGCCGGGAACGGTCAGCGAGGTCTCGGCCACGTTGGTGGCCAGCACGATCCGGCGGCTGCGGGAGCGCTGGAAGACCTTGTGCTGCTCGGCCGAGCTGAGCCGCGCGTACAGCGGCAGGATCTCGGTGTTCTTCAGCTTCAGCTTCCCGAGGGCGTCCGCGGTGTCGCGGATCTCGCGCTCGCCGGAGAGGAAGACCAGGATGTCGCCGGGGCCCTCGGCCTGGAGCTCCTCGGCGGCCTCGCAGATCGCCTGGACCTGGTCCCGGTCGCGGTCCGCCTCGTCCGCCTCGTCGTCGGCCTCGTCGACGATCGGCCGGTAGCGGACCTCGACCGGGTAGGTGCGGCCGGAGACCTCGATGATCGGGGCGTCGCCGAAGTGCCGGGCGAAGCGCTCCGGGTCGATGGTCGCGGAGGTGATCACGACCTTGAGGTCCGGGCGGCGGGGGAGCAGCTGCTTGACGTAGCCGAGGATGAAGTCGATGTTGAGGCTGCGTTCGTGCGCCTCGTCGATGATCAGGGTGTCGTACTGGTGCAGGTCGCGGTCGGTCTGGATCTCCGCGAGCAGGATGCCGTCCGTCATCAGCTTGACCAGGGTGTCCTGGCCGACCTGGTCGGTGAACCGGACCTTCCAGCCGACCGCCTCGCCGAGCGGGCTGTCCAGCTCCTCCGCGACCCGCTCGGCCACCGTGCGGGCGGCGATCCGGCGCGGCTGGGTGTGGCCGACCAGGCCGCGCACGCCACGGCCGAGCTCCAGGCAGATCTTCGGGATCTGGGTGGTCTTGCCGGAGCCGGTCTCGCCCGCGACGATCACCACCTGGTGGTCCCGGATCGCCGCCAGGATCTCGTCCTTCTTCTGGCTGACCGGGAGCTCGGCGGGATAGCCGATCCTCGGGACGGCGCGCCGGCGCCGCTCGACGACCGCCTCGGCGCGGTCGATCTCGGCGGCGATCTCGGCGGCGACCTTCTGCCGGGCCTCGGGCTTGCGGACCCGACGGGCCCCCTCCAGCCGGCGCCCGATCCGCACCTGGTCGCGCAGGGTCAGCTCGGGCAGACGGGCGGCCAGCCCGCCGATTCCGGGGCCCTCGGCGGGTACGGTGGCGGACTGGACTGCGGGAGAACTCACTGCGGGCATCCCTCTAGGTTCGCAAGGAGGCACGGCGGAGCGCACCTCGGTTTTCGAGCCCCTCCAGTGTCACAGCCGTCGGCGGCGAATCGCGAACGGCGGGCAACGGTCCGAGGCCGTCCCGGGCTCCGGGAGGTTGAGGAGGTGCTCATGGGAGCCCACAAGACCGCCCGGGACGAGGAGTTCCGGACGTTCGTCGGCAGCGCGTGGTCACGGCTGCTCAGGACGGCGTTCCTGCTCGCGGGGGACCGGCACGGCGCCGAGGACCTGGTCCAGCAGGCGCTGGAGCGGGCGTACGCGGCATGGAACCGGGTGCGTGCCGCGGACGACCCGTACGCCTATGTGCGCCGGATCGTGATCAACGAGCACGCCAGACGGTTCCGGCGGCGGCTGGTCGAGTACCCGGTCACCGAATTCCCGGACCGGCCCGCACCGGCCGGCGCCGACCCGGACGACCGGGCCGTGCTGCTCGCCGCACTCGGCACTTTGCCGCCGCGCCAGCGCCAGGCCGTGGTGCTGCGGTACTGGGAGGACCTCAGCGAGACCCAGACCGCGGTGGCCATGGGCTGCTCGGTCGGCACGGTCAAGAGCCAGGCGGCCAGAGGCCTGGCCAAGCTCCGCGGGGCCTCCTCACTCATCGGACTGACCAGCATCGGAGGGGCAAGATGAGCAACGAGTTCCTGCCCGGGAACACGGCGACCGGAGACGAGACGGCGGCCGTGCGGGCCCTGGGCGAACTGGCCGGGAGCGTCGAGACCGGGACGGTCCCGTACGACCGGCTGGTCGCCGGCGGCCGGCGGCGACTGCGGCACCGGCGGCTGCTGACCGCCGGGGTGGCGGCGGTACTGGTCGCCGGCATCGCCGGGGGCACGGCGGTGCTCGGCGAGCGCGGCCGGCAGGCCGTCTCGACCGTGGTGGCGGCCTCGGCCGGGGCCTCGGCCACCGCGGTGAGCACCACGGGCGCGCCCACCGCCCGGGACCCGTTCAACCCCGTCCGGGTCAAGGTCGCCGAAGGCAGCGCGAACGGCCACACCTGGCAGGCCTGGACGGCGCTGTGGCCGGCCGTCCCCGGCAAGGAGGACTTCGCCAAGCAGGCCCGGATGATCCAGGCGGAGCGGCACGCAGCCAACCCGGCGGCGAAGCCGGTCACCCAGAAGGACATCGACGACAACTGGGACACGCGCATCGACAGGGTGAACTACTACTACACCGTGGACGGCAAGCGGCAGGCGGACGACACCCTGCACGCGGTCTCCGCCCCGGGCGGGTTCCCGGGCGTCATCGGCAGCTCGTCGCTCGGCCTCGACGACGGCGCGGGCATCCCGCCGGTGGTGATCGAGGGGGTCCAGGCCGACATCACGAAGGTCGTGGTCGCCTGGAAGAGCGGCGGCACCACCGAGGCGGTGCCGGTCGTGGTCGGGGACTCCCCGTTCCGCTACTACGGCATCCTGGCGAAGCCGGGCACCGACGCGGCGACCGTCACCTACTACACGGCGGACGGCTCGGTGGATCGCGTCAAGGACACCTGGCTCCGGACCTCCTGAGCCGGTGGCCGCGGGTGGCCGCCGGGGTCGGTGGCCGGGGCTGCCGGGGTGATCGGGGCGGTCGGGGCGGTCGGGGCGCCCGTCACGGGTGGAGCGCGGCCTGGTCGGCGTCCGGGAGCCAGTCGCGGGCCGGGTCGTAATCCAGCCACCGGTTGCGGGCCGCCCCGGTGGTGAACGCCCGCAGCAGGTCGTCCAGTCGGGGGTGCGGGTCGGTGTCCGGACCGGTGCGCCAGAGCAGCGACCAGGCGTAGAGCGGGGTCGGCTCCGCCAGCGGGACGGTGCGGACACCCGGGCGCCCGGGCGGCGGGCCGTCGGCGGGGACGAGGGAGAAGCACGCCGGGTCGGCGCGGACCTGGTCCACGAAGTGCTCCAGGCCCAGGTTGGTCGAGCCGACCCGGCGGGCGATCCCGAAGCGCTCGGCGAAGCGGGTCAGGAAGTCCAGCCGGTCCACCGCCGCCGGGTAGCGCAGCACACTGTCCCGCAAGTCGTCCGGGCGCAGGACGTCCCGGCCGGCCAGCGGATGGCCGGTGCTCAGCAGGACGTCCACCGGCTCCAGCCGGACCAGCCGGTGCGTCAACTCGCCCCCGCCGCCCGGCAGCCGGTGCACCCGGCCGAACCCGGCGTCCGACTCCCCGCGCAGCACGGCCGCCGCGACGGACGGCAGGTCCCGGCCGGGCACCGGCTCCACCAGCAGCCCCGGCGCCGCGTCCACCGCCTGCGCGAGCGTACGCATCGGGGCGTACAGGTGCCCCCACACGTCGATCCGCAGCGGCCGCGCCGCGCACCCCGCGGCCGCCACCGCCCGCTCCCCCTGCGTCAGCGCCCGCCGGGCCGGCTCCAGGAACCGCAGCCCCGCCCCGGTCAGCCCCACCCCGCGCGCGTCCCGGTCCAGCAGCCGCACCCCCAGCACCGCCTCCAGCCGCGCCACCCGCTTCGACAGCCCCTGCTGGCTGATCCCCAACCGCCCGGCCGCCCGCCCGAAGTGCAACTCCTCGGCCGCCACGACGAACGCCCGCACCTGCGCCAGATCCAGATCCACCCGGGCACCTTAGGGCCTGCCCGCGAACTCCCGCGGGGCACCCGCCCTGGCCGGGGTCGCGGCGCGGCCGCGGCGCGGCCGGGTGGATCGTCGCCGCCCCGCGGCCCGTCGCTCCTGGCCGGACAACCGGTGGTTGTCGCCGTCGTCCCGCGGTTGTTGGACCGGCCGGGGCGGCGCGCGGTGGGGTGAGGGGGTGACCGACGGAGGAGTGGGGATGAAGGCGCTGGTGGCGACGGGTCGGGCGGCGGAGCCGGTGCGGTTCGCGGAGGTGGAACAGCCGCGGCCGGGGCCGGGGGAGGCGCTGGTGAAGGTGGAGGCGTTCTCGGTGAACCGGGGCGAGACCTTCCAGCTGGAAGCGCCCCGGGCCGGGTGGCGGCCGGGGAAGGACGTGGCCGGGCTGGTGGTGCAGGCCGCCGCCGACGGGTCGGGCCCGGCCGTCTGCCGCCGGGTGGTCGGGCATCCGCCCGCCGCCGGGTGGGCCGAGTACGTGTGCGTCCCGACCTCCTCCCTCGCCGAACTGCCCGACGGCCTGGACACCGTACGGGCCGCCGCGCTGCCGCTGGCCGGCCTCACCGCGCTGAGGCTGCTCCGGGCGGCGGGGCCGCTGGCCGGACGGCGGGTGCTGCTCACCGGGGCCTCCGGGGGCGTCGGGCACTACGTCACCGAGCTGGCCGCCGCGGCCGGGGCCGAGCTGACCGCCGTCACCGCCTCCCCGGAGCGCGGCCGGCGGCTGGTCGAGCTGGGAGCGGCCGAGGTGGTCCACGAGCCGGGCGAGGCGCGCGGTCCGTACGACCTGGTGCTGGAGTCCACCGGCGGCGCCGCGCTGCCGCTCGCGCTGGCCCGGCTGGCCCGGCGCGGCACCCTGATCTGGTTCGGCCAGGCCTCCCGGACGCCCGTCACCCTCGACTTCTTCGACTTCTTCGCGGGCCCGGAGTCGGCGGTCGTCCGGCACTTCCACTACGCGGACTCGGACGTCCCGGACGGCGCCGACCTGGCCACCCTGGTGCGCCTCACCCGGGAGGGGCGGCTGACCCCGGAGCTCGGCCGGGTCGCGCCCTGGGCGGAGACCGCCGCCGTGCTCACCGACCTGCGCGAGCGCCGGATCCGCGGCAAGGCCGTCCTGACCCTCGCCTGACGTCCGCCCGGCACCCGCCCGACGCCTGCTCCGAATACGAACGACGCGAACGACACGAACGACTTCGAAGGGAACCTCCGCCGTGCCCGACCTCTCCTTCCTCGACACCCCCGGCCTGCTGCCCGCCTTCGTCGAGGAGAACCGGCCGCGCGCCCACGGCGCCGGCCTGGACCCGTACGAGTACGCCCGGGTCACCGCCCCGCTGACCTCCCCGCACGACTGGCCGGCCGCCTGCCGGGCGGCCGGCCACCGGCACGCCGGGGCGGCGGAGCGGGCCGCCGCCGAGGGCCGCACGGTCACCGCCGGCGAGCGGTACCGGAGCGCCGCCCGCTGGTACCACTTCGCCGGGCTGCTCCCGCACCCCGACCGGGCGGCCGCGGCCCAGGCCGCCGCGGAGGCCGACGAGGCGATGCGGCGGGCGCTGGCCCTGCTCGACCCGGGGGCGGAGCGGGTCGAGGGCGAGGGCTTCGCGGGCTGGCTGCGCCGCCCGGCGGCCGGCCGGGAGGCCGACGGGAGCGGCGGCCGGGCCCCGGTGGTCCTGGTGGTGCCGGGGATGGACTCGGGCAAGGAGGAATTCCACGCGGTCGCCGACGCCCTGCTCGCCCGGGGTGTCGCGGTGCTCGCCGTCGACGGGCCCGGACAGGGCGTGCTGGCCGCCGGCAGCGCGCCGGAGCCGGAGTACCACCGGGTGGTCGGCCGCGCCCTCGACGCGCTGGCCGGCCGTGCGGGGCTGGACCCGGACCGGACCGCCGTGATCGGCCTCAGCCTGGGCGGCCACTACGCGGCGGTGGCCGCCGCCCGCGAGCCGCGGCTGCGCGCCGCCGCCGTGGTCAGCGGCCCGTACCGGCTGGACTGGGAGGGCCTGGTCCCGTTCGTCACCGCGACCCTGGCGCAGCGCTGCGGCGGGTACCGGGCGGCCCGCGCCTTCGCCGAGCGGATCGACCTGACCGCCCTCGCGCCGGCGATCACCGTCCCGCTGCTGGTGGTCGAGGGCGGCGAGGACCGCATCCCGGGCGTCACCGCCGCCACCGCCCTCGCCGAGCACGCCCCGGACGCCGAACTGCTGCTCGTGCCGCACGGCAACCACCTGCTCGGCACCGCCCTGCCGGACTGGCTCCCCGCCACCGCCGACTGGCTCACCGACCGGCTGACCGGCTGACCGGCTGACCGGCTCACCGCCCGGCTGACCGAGCCGCCGCCCGGCTCACCGCCCGGCTCACCACGGCCGACCGGCCGGGCACCCGGTGACCGAGCGAGGCGGCGGCGAACAGCAGGCCGCCGGCCAGGAAGAACGGCTCGTAGCCGAAGGTCACGAACCGGGCCGGCGCGTCCATCTCGGCAGCCGAGCGGCTGCCGACGGCCAGCGCGATCCAGTCCGGCACGGAGGGCGCGGCGTGCAGTACCAGCAGCGCGGTGGTGCCCCACAGCGCCGTGCCCAGCAGCCGGGCCGGCACCCGTGCGCCCCACCGCCGCAGCGGCGCCAGCGCCACCGCGGCGGCCACCGCGCACAACGGGATCGCGATCACGTCGATCACCAGCAGCGGCGTGCTGCTCCACACCGACCGCCCGTCCGGCAGCCCCAGCCGTCCGTCCGCCAGCCAGTACAGATGCACCAGCGCGAAGGCCACGGCCCACCCCGCCGCCGCGTACCCGGCTCCCCGCACCACCCGGTTCCAGCCCATGTCCCGTGTCGTCTCCATGCCGTCCACGGTCCCGCGCCGCCCCGGCCCGCCGGATCGTCCCCCGGGCGGGTCCCCCTCCCCCTCCGGGGGGAACCGGGTGATTGCCCCGAGGGACCGCCAGCATTGTGCAGCTGGTGCAGCTAAAATGCAGGCATGACAGCCATCACCATTCGCGAGGTCCCGGACCCGATCCTGGACACCCTCAAGCTGAAGGCCGCGCGGGCCGGAAAGAGCCTCCAGGCCTACCTGCTCGACCTCGTCACCCGGGAGGCGGCCACCCCGTCGCTCGCCGAGATGATGACCAGGCTCGACCGGGAGACCCGAACCGAGGTCAGCACGGCCGACATCCTCTCGGCCATCGACGAGGGCCGGGAGCGCCGGTGACATCCACCGTCGTCGTGGACTGCTCGGCCCTGGTCCGAGTGCTCACCGACCACAGCCCGGTCGGCCACGCCGTACGCGCCCGGCTCCGCGAACTGGACGCGCTCGCGGCCCCGGGTCTGCTCGACTACGAGCTCGTCTCGGCCCTGTTCGGAATGGTTCGGGGAGGGAAGCTCACCGGGAAGGAGGCGGAGAAGGCGATCGCCGACTACCGCTCGCTCGCCGTCACCAAGCACGAGACGCTGATCCTCTGGCAGCGGGTTCGGGAGCTCGACCACAACATCAGCGCCTATGACGCCCAGTACGTGGCACTCGCCGAGACCCTCGGTGTGCCGCTGGTCACCAGTGACGCCCGCATCCGGCGCAGCGGCGCGGCCAGGTGCGAGATCGAGGTCTTCGTGTAGTCGACCGGCCCGGCGGCGGAACGACGAAGCCCCCGTAGCGAATTCGCTACGGGGGCTTCCCGGTTGTGGCCAGGGCCGGGGTCGAACCGGCGACCTTCCGCTTTTCAGGCGGACGCTCGTACCAACTGAGCTACCTGGCCGTACTGCACCGTCTCTTGCGAGACGAGCGATCCCGACGGGACTTGAACCCGCGACCTCCACCTTGACAGGGTGGCGAGCTAACCAACTGCTCCACGGGACCTAGAAGTGGCGAACCACTCAGGGTCTTGCGGTCTTGCGCACTGCACTTTACTACGGTACTGCGTGCCCCCAACGGGATTCGAACCCGTGCTACCGCCTTGAAAGGGCGGCGTCCTGGGCCACTAGACGATGAGGGCTTGCGGCCTGTCCCGCTGTTTCCAGCGTTCGGGGACGTCGAGAAGCATATGGGATGCAGGGCGGATCGCCAAAACGGGTTTCGCCCGGGTGGGGGTGCGGGGTGGGTGGGGCCGGTGGCCGGGGGTCAGGACCAGCCGAGTTCGTCGAGTTCGTGGTCGTCGAAACCGAAGTGGTGGGCGACCTCGTGGATGACGGTGGTGCGGACCTCCTCGACCACCTGCTCGCGGGTCTCGCAGTGGCGCAGGGTGGGGCCGCGGTAGATCAGGATGCGGTCGGGCAGGACGCCCGCGTACCACTCGCCGCGCTCGGTGAGCGGGGTGCCCTCGTAGAGCCCGAGGAGCTCCGGGTCGCTCGGGTCGGGCTCGTCCTCGACGAAGACCGCGACGTTGTCCATCATGGCCGCGAGGTGCGGGGGGATCTGGTCGAGGGCGTCGCCGACCAGCGTCTCGAACTCTTCCCGGGTCATCTCCACCGGATCATTGTCCGGTGTCGGATGACGGTGTGCCAGGTGGCGGAGCCCGGTGTTTGATGGGGCTATGACGACCTCGGAGGGCGCCGTGGACGACGCCGCGGGCGGCACCGTGGACGGCGCCCCGGCGCGGGTCCGCCGGCCCGGCCGGCCGCCGGTGCTGCGCGGGCAGGGGCGGGCGGTGGCGGTGGTCGCGGCGGGCGGGGCGATCGGCGCGTGCGCGCGGTACGCGGCCGGGCTCGGCTGGCAGACCGGCCCGACGGCCTTCCCCTGGACGACCTTGCTGGTCAACGTGGTCGGCTGCGCGGTGATCGGGGTGTTCCTGGTGGTGATCACCGAGGGGCGCCAGGCGCATCCGCTGGTGCGGCCGTTCTTCGGCACCGGCGTGCTGGGCGGGTTCACCACCTTCTCGACGTACGCGGTGGACATCCGCCGCCTGCTGGAGGACGGCCGGACCGGGCCCGCCCTCGCGTACCTGGGGCTGACCCTGGTGGGCGCGCTGCTCGCGGTGTGGGCGGCGGCCGGGCTGACCCGGCGTCTGATCCACCGGGTCGTCCGCCGCGGGGCCGGGCGGGGTGCCGCGGAGCGGGCCGGGGGTGTGCGATGAGCCGGCTGAGCGGGCCGGCGCTGCGGCTGACCGTGCTGATCGGGGAGAGCGACCGCTGGCACCACCGACCGCTGTACAGCGAGATCGTGCACCGGGCCCGGGAGGCCGGGCTGGCCGGGGCGAGCGTGTTCCGGGGCATCGAGGGGTTCGGGGCCTCGTCGCTGGTGCACACCACGCGGCTGCTGTCGCTGAGCGAGGACCTGCCGGTGGCGGTGGTGATCGTGGACGAGGAGGAGCGGGTGCGGGCGTTCCTGCCGCAGCTGGACGGGATGGTGGCGGAGGGGCTGGTGCTGCTGGACCGCTGCGAGGTGGTCACCTACGCGGGGCGCGGGGCGGAGCAGGGTTCGGGCCGGGGGCCGGGCCGGGAAGCGGGCCCGGGGGAGGCGACGGAGTGAACTGGCTGCTGGTGGTGGCGGGCGCGGTGGTCGGCGCGCCGCTGCGGTACCTGACCGACCGGGCGGTGCAGTCCCGGCACGACTCGGTGTTCCCGTGGGGGACGTTCACGGTGAACGTGGCCGGCTGCCTGATCCTCGGGCTGGTGACCGGCGCGGTGGCGGCGGGCGCGGCCTCCTCGAAGGTCCAGCTGCTGCTGGGGACGGGGCTCTGCGGGGCGCTGACCACCTATTCGACCTTCTCGTACGAGACCCTGCGGCTGACCGAGACCGGCGCCGGGCGGTACGCGCTGGCCAACGTGGCCGGCAGTGTGCTGGCCGGGCTGGCCGCGGTCTACGGGGGCGCGGAGCTGGCCTCGGCGCTCTGGGGCTGAGCCGCGGACACCGGAGAGGCGCCGAGGGGTGCCGGACGGGCCTTGAGCGGCCCTGGGCGGCCCCGGGGCGGCCCTGGACGGCCCCGGGGCGGGCGGCCGGAGCGCCGGCCCCGCCGGGCGAGCTTGCGCCCTGCCCGTGTCCCGCCGGGCCGGGCGCGCGTTGGGCACCGAAAGCGGCCGCGCGAGTGGGCGGCCCGGGTGGGGCGGTAGAGAGGGACCTCAGTGGCTTCGGTGCGGGCGGCGCGGACGGTGCGGGCGGTACGGGCGGTGCGGGTGCGGCTGGCCGCGGCGCGTCCGGCTCCGGGGCGGGTGGCGGCGGTCCCGCGCTCGCGCGCGGTGCGGGCGGCGGCGCTGCTGACGGTGGCCGGGCTCGGGCTGACCGGGTGCATGTCGGTGGGTCCGGCGGCGGAGGAGAAGCACGGCGTGGCGCCGGTCGGGCAGGCCGGGCCGGCGGTCCGGCCGGGGGCGACGGGCGGGCCCTCGGCCTCGCCGGGCTCGGGGCACCCGGGCGGGGCCTCGGGGCACCCCGAGCGGTCGGGGGGCCTCCAGGGCGACGGCGGGTCGAACGGGGCCTCGTCGACGGCGCCCGGCGAGGCGGCCCCGGGGGCGAACGGCGCGGTGGCCGGGGTGGTCCCGGTGCCGGGGGCGGGCGCTCCCGACGGTGGTCCGGGCGGCGGTTCGGCGGGCGGTACGAACACAAGTCCCGTTCCGCACCCGGGCGGTGGAGCGGGCGGAACCGGCGGTGCGGCGGGCTCCGGCGGTACCGGCGGCACCGGGGAGGGCCGGTCCGGCGGCGGCGCGGCCGGGGGACCCACGACCACCCCGAGCAGCCACCCGTCCGGCACGCCCGCGCCGGAGCACAGCTCGCCCGCCGCGACCGTCCCGCCGGCCCCGGATCCGTCCTCCGGCAGCTCCGGTTCCTCGGCACCGAGCCCGCGCGCGGCCGGGCATTAGCGGATTGAGCAGGGCATTTGCCTCCGATCCCCAGGCTCGTCTATGGTGGTAGATCGTTCGTTTGATCCATTTGACTGGCGCCCTATTCCCATCTGGCGCCCTTGGCGCGTTCCGGCGATCCGTGGCTGACCGCATAGAGGCGGTTGTGAAACAGAACCCCGGACTTTGGCGCGTGCCACTTCCGGAAGGTTTTGCATGTCTCTCGTTGACGACGCCCGCTTCGCCATGCCCGCGAACGAGGCCGCCGCCGATGTCACCGACTCCGACGACACCATCGACACCACCGCGGACGAGGTGATCGCCGAGGCCGAGGAGGCCACCGAGGAGGCGGCCGCCGAGCCCACCATCACCTTCGGCGACCTGGGCCTGCACGACGACGTCGTGCGTGCCCTCGCCAAGCGCGGTGTCACCACCCCGTTCCCGATCCAGGCCGCGACCATCCCGGACGCCCTGGCCGGCAAGGACGTGCTGGGCCGTGGCCGCACCGGCTCCGGCAAGACCCTGAGCTTCGGCCTGCCGCTGCTGACCCGCCTCGCCGACGGCGAGCGCACCAAGCCCAAGCACCCGCGCGGCCTGATCCTCGTCCCGACCCGCGAGCTGGCCATGCAGGTCGCCGACGCCCTGGAGCCGTTCGGCTCGGTGCTCGGCCTCAAGCTCAAGGTCGTCTGCGGCGGCACCTCGATGTCGAACCAGATCTACGCGCTGGAGCGCGGCGTCGACGTCCTGGTCGCCACCCCCGGCCGTCTGCGCGACCTGCTGAACCGTGGCAGCGCCAAGCTGGCCGACGTCCGGACCGTCGTGCTCGACGAGGCCGACCAGATGGCCGACATGGGCTTCCTGCCCGAGGTCACCGAGATCCTCGACCAGGTGCCGAGCGGCGGCCAGCGCCTGCTGTTCTCCGCCACCCTGGAGAACGAGATCGACACCCTGGTCAAGCGCTACCTGAAGAACCCGGTCACCCACGAGGTCGACCCGTCGGCCGGCGCGGTCACCACCATGACCCACCACATCCTCGTGGTGAAGCCCAAGGACAAGGCGCCGATCACCAACGCGATCGCCGCCCGCAAGGGCCGCACGATCATCTTCGTCCGCACCCAGATGGGCGCCGACCGCGTCGCCGAGCAGCTCATCGAGGCCGGCGTGAAGGCCGACGCGCTGCACGGCGGCATGACCCAGGGCGCCCGCACCCGCGTCCTCGGCGACTTCAAGGACGGCTACACCAACGTCGTCGTCGCCACCGACGTCGCCGCCCGCGGCATCCACGTCGACGGCATCGACCTGGTCCTCAACGTGGACCCGGCCGGCGACCACAAGGACTACCTGCACCGCTCCGGCCGTACCGCCCGGGCCGGCCGCTCCGGCGCCGTCGTCACCCTGGTGCTGCCGCACCAGCGCCGCGGCGTCTTCCGTCTGATGGAGGACGCGGGCGTGGACGCCTCGCGCCACATCCTCGACCACGCCTTCGACGCGGAGGTCGCCAAGATCACCGGCGCCCGCTCGCTGACCGAGGTCCAGGCCGAGAGCGCCGCCAACATCGCCGGTGCCGCCGAGCGCGAGCTCGCCGACATGACCCGCCAGCTGGAGCGCGCGCAGCGCCGCACCACCGAGCTGCGCGAGGAGGCCGACCGCCTCGCCGCCCGTGCGGCGCGCGAGCGGGCCGACCTGGGCATCGAGGACGAGGAGCCGGCCGCCGAGGCCGAGGCCGAGGCCGGCGAGGCTTCGGAGACCGTCGTCGAGACCGCCGCCCCGGTGGCCGAGGAGCGCACCCCGGCGTACCGCGAGGCGCGCAACGAGCGTCCGGCGTTCGGTCGTGACCGTGACGACCGCGGCGACCGTGGCGGCCGTTCCGGCGGCTTCAACCGCGACCGTGACGACCGCGGTGGCCGTTCCGGTGGCTTCGGTGACCGTGACAACCGTGGCGGCGGCTTCAACCGCGACCGTGACGACCGTGGCGGCCGCTCCGGTGGCTTCAACCGTGACGACCGCGGTGGCCGTTCCGGTGGCTTCGGTGACCGTGACAACCGTGGCGGCGGCTTCAACCGCGACGACCGTGGCGGCCGTTCCGGTGGCTTCGGTGACCGTGACAACCGTGGTGGCGGCTTCAACCGCGACCGCGACGACCGCGGCGGCCGCTCCGGCGGCTTCGGTGACCGTCCGGCCCGTTCCTTCGGTGACCGTCCGGCCTTCGGCCGTGACCGCGACGAGCGCGGCGGCAGCAGCCGTCCGTTCGCGCGCCGCGACGACCACCGCTCCGGCGGCCGTCCGCAGTCCGACCGCGGTGGCTTCAACCGTGACCGCGGCGGCTTCGGCGCCGGCCGTGACCGCGAGGACCGTCGCCCGGGCGGTTTCGACCGCGACGACCGCAAGCCGCGCTGGAAGAACTGACGCCGCACCGGCGGTAGTCGACCGCCGGCCCGGCTGAACGTACGAAGGGCCCGCTCCGTCCCCCGGAGCGGGCCCTTCGCGTTTCCCCGGCGGCCTCGCGTTCCCCCGTGCCGGACCCCCGGAGTGTTGTTCTGGGAGTGAGAATAACCTGTGGCGTGCGGGCGCCGCGGTCCCGTAGCGTCGCGGCCATGAGCAGCAGACTGCACGATGTGGCGCGAGTGAACGAGGAGATCGCCGAGCGGGGGAGCTACCGGACGGCCGGGGGCGAACTCGTGCAGGTGGGGGAGGAGTTGGGGGCGGCGCGGGCCGGCACGGTGTCCTACGCGCCGGAGGGGCTGGACGCGCTGCTGGCGGCGGGCGACCGCGGGCCGGGGCCGGCGGCCGGACGGATCGAGGTGACGGCCGAGGGCAGCATCCAGGCCGCCCGCCGACTGGTCGGGGCCGGGGCGGGGCCGGTCGGGGTGCTGAACTTCGCCTCCGCGCGCAACCCAGGCGGCGGCTACCTGCGCGGCGCCCGCGCCCAGGAGGAGGACCTGTGCCGCAGCGCGCTGCTGTACAGCTGCCTGCTGGAGGCGCCGGACTACTACGGGGCGCACCGGGCCTCCACCGACCTCCGGTACAGCCACCGGGTGATCGTCTCGCCGGCGGTGCCGGTGATCCGGGACGGGCGCGGAGAGCTGCTGGCGCAGCCGTACCCCGTCACCTTCCTGACCTCACCCGCGCCCAACGCCGGGCAGCTGGAACGGCGTTCGGCCGGTGCGGACGTCCGGGGCGTGCTCGCCGAGCGGGCCGTGCGGGTGCTCGCGGCGGCGGCCCGGCACGAGGTGCGCACGCTGGTGCTCGGGGCCTGGGGCTGCGGGGTGTTCCGCAACGACCCGGCGCAGGTCGCCGAGGCCTTCGAGGGGGCACTGGCCCGGTACGGGGCGGCCTTCGATCAGGTGGTGTTCGCGGTCTGGGACCGCTCGCCGGTCTCGGCGAACCGGGCCGCCTTCGAGGCCCGGTTCACCGCGGGGTGACCGTCCGGGGGCCGGCTACTTCCGGCGGGCGGCGAGCACCGTGGCGGCCGTGGACGCCGCCGCGACCACACCGGTGACGGCGAGGACGGACGGCCAGGCGCCGATCCGCTTCGCCAGCGGGTGCGAGCCGCCGAAGGCCGCCACGTACAGGCCGGTCAGCGCCGCCGCGGTGCCCGCACCCGCGCTGCGGCGCCACTGCGCGGCGGCCCCGGCACCGGCCACCGCCAGCACCGCGCCGCCCAGTTCGCGCCGGCCGCTCCACCGGGCGACGCCGTAACCGCCGACCAGACCGCTCGCCGCGGTCAGCGCGGCGGGCGCGGCGGCCGTGAACACGTTCGGGACCTTCGCCATCGTCGACTCCACTCGTGGGGGCTGTGTCGTTCTCCGACCATAACCCGGTGAACGAACGGGGCCGCCGGGGCCTCCCGCCGGAGCGCCGGCAGCGTCGTCCGCCGGAGTGCCGGCAGCGCCTCATGCCGGAGCGCCGTCGGGCCTCCTACCGGAACGCCTCCGCGGGCGTCTGCCCCGGCACCGTGGCGGCCAGCCGGCGGGCGGCCTCCGCCGGGTCGAGCACCCGCTCCAGCCGCAGGTCGCCCGGGACCTCCTGGATGAACCGCCCGGCCGACCAGCTCCGCTCGTACGGCAGCGGCTCCAGGACCAGGGTGCGCACGCCGTCCACCACCGGGATGTCGCTCGGCGTCCCCTCGTTCCACACCCAGGAGCCGTCCGGCGCGACCAGGTTGAAGGCGCCGGTGGCGACCACCCGGCGGCCGTCCAGGAACGCCGTCCGGGCCAGTGCCACCACCTCCCGGTCCTGCGGGGTGCCGGGCAGGTGGCCGCCGCCGATCAGCACGTCGGCGAGCAGGGTGTGCAGCTGGAAGGTGTCGCTCAGGCCGCTCATCCGCAGCAGGTAGCCGGTGCCGGTGGGGCGGTCGAGCACCAGCAGCGGCTCGTCGTCCAGCATCAGCGCCAGGTGGACCAGGCCCTTGAAGTCGTGCTGCTCGCCCTGGTAGCGGTCGAACAGCTCCAGGATCACCTCGGTC
The DNA here is from genome assembly GCF_042885395.1 of Kitasatospora sp. NPDC058063. Taxonomy (NCBI): domain Bacteria; kingdom Bacillati; phylum Actinomycetota; class Actinomycetes; order Kitasatosporales; family Streptomycetaceae; genus Kitasatospora; species Kitasatospora sp. NPDC058063. The sequence goes on along the minus strand of NZ_JBHVSD010000001.1, from coordinate 40,746 downwards.
ACGCCCGAGGCGCGGGCCTCGGCCCGGACCTCCGGGTGCGTGTACACCGCCCAGGCCGCCTGCTGCCACAGGTGCAGCGTCCACCAGGCGACCACGGCCAGGTGGGCGTGCCACTCGTCCAGGTGCGCCGGGTCGGCGATCCGCTCGTGCGCCTCGGCCGGATCGTCCTCCTCCGCGTCGGGCAGCGGGCCGCCGCCGGTGGAGACCCAGCGCCGCACCAGCAGCTGCGCGCCGGTCAGCGCCCCGCGCAGTCCGGCCAGCACCGGGCCGGAGCAGGCGACCGGGTCGGCGCCGTGCTCCACGCAGGCGCCCACCACCATGGCCAGGTGCGCCCGGGGGAACGGCGGGGCGTCCGGCAGCAGGGCGGCCAGCCGGGGACCGGCCGCCGCTTGCTCCGCCGGGTCGGCCGTGCCGAACAGCCCGCCGACCAGCCCGAGGGCGGGCCCGAACTGCTCGTCGTCCCCGGCCGCGACCACGGCCTCCAGGGCGGCCACGGCTTCGGAGAAGGTGGGCTGTTGACGGTGCGACGGTATCTGCTCGGTGGACATTCGCCGCAGCATAGGGGGCGGAGCCGGTCCGGCGGAAACTCCTCCGCGCCCCGGCCCGCCCGGGCCTTACGCGGGCCCCTGTCGGTGCCCGGTGGCAGACTTCGACCGTGACGGACTCCGAGATCACCGACGGCAGCTACCTGGTCCGCAACGTCGGGAGCGGCCTGCTGCTGCAGGTCGCCGACGCCTCCCGGCGCAGCGGTGCCCGGATCGTCCTCGGCGCGGACGACGGCAGTGACGCCCAGCTCTGGCACCTCGCCGCCGTCCACCCGGGCGGCGCGCTGTTCCACATCGAGAACGCCGGCAGCGGCAAGCGCCTGGACGTCACCGGCGCCTCGACGGACGACGGCGTCCGGATCCAGCAGTGGTCGGCCAACGCCTTCGGTGCCCAGGAGTGGCTGCTGGAGGCCCACGTGGATGCCCCGGGCACCTACACGGTCACCAGCTTCATCAGCGGCAAGCCCCTGACGGCGGGCGACACCCCGGAGGCCGACGTCCACCAGAGCGAGGACGTCGACGCCCCGGCCCAGTGGTGGCGCTTCGAGCGCCGGGAGGGCTGAGGGCCCGTCAGTCCGCGAGGTTGGCGAGGGCGGCGTCGAGTTCGGCGTCCGTCGTGCCGTGGTGGCGGAGGTAGCCGGGGATCGTGCCGTGGTGGTCGTGGATCCAGGCCAGGGAGGAGACCAGGAGCTCGGCGTCGACCGGGCGGGAGAGGCGCTCGGTGCCGGTCTCGTCGAGGTACGGGGTGGGGCCCTTGTCGAGGCCGAGGCCGATGTTGGAGAGCAGGAAGTCGGCGGTGATCTCGGCCTCGGAGGCGCCCAGCAGGGACTGGAGGACGGCGATGGTGAGCCCGGTGCGGTCCTTGCCGACGGCGCAGTGGACGACGGCGGCCAGCGCGTCCGGAGCGGCGAGGCGGCGGACGACGGCGGCGAGCGAAGGGCCGGCCGTCGAGGCCATGAAGGGGTAGAGGGCGGCCTGGTCCTCGGGCCAGGGCCGGTCGGCGTCCTCGGGGTGCGGGGGAAGGGTCGGCAGACCGAGGGTCTCGTGGTCGAGGCCGTGCCGCTGGTCCGGCCAGGTCTCCAGCTCGTACGCGCTGCGCAGGTCGAAGACCGTCCGCAGGCCGAGGGCCTTGAGCCGCCGGGCGCCCTCCTCGGTGAGGGTGTGGAAGGACCCGGAGCGGTACAGCACGCCCCGGCGGAGGGCGCCGATCCCGCCCGCGTCACGGAAGTTGCGCACACCGGGGATGTCGATGAAGGCGTCGGTCATGGCCACCACGGTACGGGCGGGCGCGGGCGGGAGGAAGGAGGAGTGCGAGGTCGGCGGCCCGGCGGGAGGACACCGTCCGAAACCGGCCCCCGCCGGTGGGCGACCGGCCGCTCAGCGCCCGCCCGAGACCTCCAGGAACGCCCCGGTGGTGTACGAGGCCGCCGGGGAGAGCAGGAAGAGGATTGCCTCGGCGACCTCCTCCGGCTGCCCGCCGCGCCCCATCGGCAGGCCGGGCGCGACCCGGTCGACCCGGCCGGGCTCGCCGCCGAGCGCGTGGATGCCGGTGTGGATCAGCCCCGGCCGCACCGTGTTGACCCGGATGCCCTCGGCGGCGACCTCCAGGGCGAGGCCGCGGGTCATCGAGTCCACCGCGCCCTTGGCGGCCGCGTAGTCGACGTACTCGTTCGGCGAGCCGATCCGGGAGGCGGCCGAGCCGACGTTGACGATGGCGCCGCCCCGCCCGCCGTGCCGGGTGGACATCCGGCGGACGGCCTGGGCCGCGCACAGGAACGGGCCGGTGATGTTGGCGGCCCAGATCCGGGTCAGCCGGTCCTCGTCGATCTCCTCCAGCCGGCACTGCTTCTCCAGCGTGCCGGCGTTGTTCACCAGCCCGGTGAGCGGGCCGAGCTCGTCGTCCACGGTGGTGAACAGCCGCTCCACCTCGGCGGTGCGGGTGACGTCGGCGCGGACCGCAAGGGCGGTGCCGCCGCCGGCCCGGATGGCGTCCACCACGGCGGTCGCCGAGGCCTCGTCCGTACGGTAGTTGACGCAGACCCGGTAGCCGCGGCGGGCGGCCAGCAGGGCGGTGGCGGCTCCGATGCCGCGGCCGGCGCCGGTGACGATCAGGACCTCGTCGGTGGGGGTGGTCGACATGGACCGTACGCTACCCGGCGGCCGGGCGGCCCGGACCGGAATTCGCTCGCCCGGCGCGGCCCGCTCGGCGAGGATGCCCGGACGAGGATGCGGTGCCCGCCCGTCCGTCCGAGAGGAGTCCGCCGATGTCCACCACGACCGCCGTTCCCGGCGTCGCCTCCGTTCCCGGTGTCGCCTCCGTTCCCGGCACGGTGCTGCTCTCGGGCATCGTCGGCTCCACCGCGTACGGCTTCGCCCACGCCGGCTCCGACCTCGACCGGCTGGGCCTGTTCGCCACCCCCACCGAGGAGTTGCACGGCCTGCACCGCCCGGCCGAGTCCCACGTCACCACCGCGCCCGACGTCACCCTGCACGAGGCCGCCAAATGGTGCCGGCTGGCGCTGGGTTGCAACCCGACCGCCTCCGAACTGGTCTGGCTGCCGGACGAGCTGTACGAGGTCCGCACCCCGCTCGGCGACGAACTGGTCGGCCTGCGTGCGGCCTTCCTCAGCGCGCCGGCCGTGCGGAAGGCCTACCTCGGCTACGCCGACCAGCAGTTCCGCAAGCTGCTGACCCGCGACACCGCCGACCCGGCCGCCCGCCGCCGGGCCGCCAAGCACGCCCGGCACCTGGTCCGGCTGGTCGAGCAGGCCGTCCGCCTGCACGAGACCGGCCGCAACCTGATCCGGCTGCCCGACCCCGAACGCATCCGCGAACTCGGCGAACGCATCGCCGACCGCCCCGCCCTCGCGGAGGGCCTGCTCGCCGACGCCGCCGACCGGCTGGCCGGCCGCGGTGTCCTGCCGACCGCCCCCGACCAGCGCCCCGTCGAGGCCTGGCTCCGCCGGGTCCGCGCCGTCCACTACACCCCGCCTCAAGTCCCGCTCCACGAGCCCGGCACGCCCGCGCAATCCACTGGCGGAGCCCTGGGCCCCACCGGGTAGGATCGCCGTGGTCCTTCCACCCGGGCATCCGGGCGGGCCGGGACCGCGGGCCACTAGCTCAATTGGCAGAGCTGCGGACTTTTAATCCGTAGGTTCAGGGTTCGAGCCCCTGGTGGCCCACGTGGTCGAGGCGAGTCCGGGCGTCCTCCCTTCGGGGAGGGCGCCCTTCGTCGTGATCGGCGCGGGGCGGGGTGCGGGGCGCGGCGGGTGAGGTGTCATCCGGCCGAGCCGCGGCGGGAGTTCCGCCGTTCGGCGACCCGGCGGAGGTGGCGCTCGGCGGTTCCGGCGGCCGGGGCCCGAAGGGCCGGGCCGGACCATCGGCGAGGTCGTCGCGGGAAAGAGTCCACAAGACAGTTCGTGTCCAGGTGGACCATGAATTCTCGGACATCCGGGCGAACAGCCCCCGAGGGGCGGCAATGTCACCCGGGCTGTCCGGTTCTCCTGAATCCCGCACGCCAGGTGGGTTCGGATCCGAGGAAATTGCTCCACAGATGGGCGTTTGTCCCGCAAGAGGGGGGAACGGGGGTCAATGTCATAGCGAAATGGACGCGGTGTAACCCGTGTCACACCGAAGGGTTGTTGACCGGGGACGGTCAATGAATCAATACTCTCGACAAGCAGCTGCCGTATCACCCGTCCGCACAAAATTTCACCGAATCACCCGGGGTTGAGAGGTTTCGCGAACGCGGAGGCCCCAACGGGTGCGGTCGAGCCAGCGGAAGAGTCCGACCCGCTTTCGGCCCTGGAATTCGCCGGGTTCCGCGCGGCGCCCCGGGGGGCCGCGATCGGCATGGCGTGTCGATGTTGTGTGCACTGGGTTTTTCTTTCGTAATGACCAGGGTCGCGGCCCACTTTCTCGGTTTCCCTGACGGCCGTCACCAGCCTGCGCGAGCATGACCGTGCGGGCTCGTGGGCGGAATCGATCTCCGGTGGAAAGAGGCAGGAAAAGTGATTCTCGACAATGCTCTCGTCCGGTACTACGAAGAGATCCGTTCAGTCCTGCGGGACCTCCTGGGCGGCCCGGAGAAGGCCGACGCCGAAGGTTTCACGCCGGGCGTCGAACTGCCCGAACTCACCGAGGCCATGCGCGAGTACCTCGCGGTCTCCGGCCTCGGCCACGCGGCCATGCCGTCGTACCGGGGCCGGAACCTCGCGCTGCTCGACCTCACGCGCAACCCGGCCACCATGACGACCAAGACCTTCGCCTCGCTGGTCATCGTGGCCAGGGCGGTCCGCTTCGTCCAGGACACCGGCCGGCGGGTCACCATCGTCACGCCGTCCTCCGCCAACAAGGCCATCGCCATGCGCGACGCGGTGCTCCGGGCCGTCCGGACCGGTCTGGTGGACGCCGACCGGCTCAATGTCGTCACGGTGGTCCCCGAGGGGGCGGTGGCCAAGCTGCGCAGCTCCGAGCTGTTCACCGACCCCGGGCTGCGGGCGCGCAACCCGATCGCGGTGTACGGGGGCGAGGAGCCCGGCACCGTGAAGGCCATCGCCCTCGGGCTGGTCGACGAACACCGGAGCGCTCTGGAGAAGGAGTGCGAGACCAACCTCTGGTACACCCTCCAGCTGGAGAACTACCTGGCGGCGGACGTGGTCAGGGCGCTGGCCGAGGCCGACCTGTTCCCCTCGGCGCCCGGCGAGACCCGGCTGCACGTGCACGCGGTCTCCAGCGCCTACGGGCTGCTCGGCCACGCCCACGGCCGCAGCCGGCTCCCCGCGGACGTCCGCTCCCGGACCCTGCCGCCGCACTACTTCCTGGTGCAGCACCTGGGCGCTCCCGACATGGTGCTCAGCCTGTACAACGAGGGCTCCACCGACACCGGGAACCTCCCGGCGTACTCCTACGACACGGGCACGGGACTGTTCACGCAGAGCGCCGACCCGCGGTACCCCGCGCAGACCTTCGATCCGGGCGAGACCCTCGACCCGACCTTCTACACCCGCAACCCGCCCACCTCGCCCCGGATGAACGAACTCATCCGCACCCAGGGCGGCGGCGGCATCGTCGTCTCGCTCGCGGAGTGCCTCGGCCGCTACGGGCAGGTGCGCTCGCTGCTCGGGGAGGCCGGCGTGCGGCTGCCCGCGAACCCCACCGCGCTGCGCGAGTGGTCCCTGGTGATGGCGATGACGGGCCTGCTCAACGCCGTCGACCGGGGGCTGGTGCCCGAGACCGACATCCTCGTGCACGGCTCCGGCAGCTACTCGGCGACGGACTACGGCCACCTCACCGTCCGGGACCTGCACCCGGTGACCACCGCCGAGGACCTGCGGCGCGTGGTGCTGGACGCCACGCCCTCCGCCTGACCGCTCTGGCGGGGCCCCGCCCGTGCCGGGGCCCCGCTCCGCCGCCGCCCCGCTCGCCACCGACGACCCGCCGAGGTGATAGCCCCGTGGCCCCTGCCGTCCCGCCCCCGCGCGCCACGCCGCACCAGCGGCTGCGCATGCACACCGGTTACCACTGGCGCAACAGCGGCAACCGGGTCCTGACCACCGCACGGACCGCCTGGGACACCCGGGACGGGGCCGGCTTCCCGGCCGTCCGCTCGGAGGCCGGGGGACTGTCGGTGAGCTACGCGGGCCTCGCCGAAGGCCTCGCGTACACCCTGGAGTTCACCGAGCTCCGACGCGACGCCGACGTCCACGGCGTCCGGCGCCGGACCGGCCGGCTGACCGGAGCCGCCCTCCGGGACCCCGCCCGGCTGCCCGACGCGGACATCGTCATCGTCGGTACGAGCGCCGAGCGCGCCCGCGCGCTGCCGCGCGAGGCCTCCCTCATCGTGCCGATGCGGGTGCACTTCGTGATCGACTTCGACGCGGACCCCGACACCGTCCGGCAGCGCATCTCCAAGCGCGAGCGCCAGCAGTTCAAGCACGACCTGCGCGACCACGCCTGGACCTGGGGGCTCAGCCGCGACCCGGCCTGGTTCGACCACTTCTACGACCGGCTCTACCGGCCCACCATGTTCCGGCGCCACGGGGACCGGGAGCGCACCGAGACCAAGGACGTCTCCTACGAGTGCCTCTTCCGCGGCGGCCGGATGTTCGTCCTGCGGCAGGACGGCGAACCGATCGGCGGAGCGCTCTGCCACTGGGACCGGGCATCGGGGACGATGACCCTGCGCCTGCTGGGAGTGGTCGACGGCGCGCGGGAGCACTACGACAGCGGCGCCTTCAAGGCGATCTACCACTTCCTCATCGACTGGTGCGCCCGCCACGGCGTGCGCCGCCTCGACTTCCAGGGCACCGAACCCTTCGTCAGCAAGGGCACCTACCAGTGGAAGCGGCGGTTCGGCACCAGCGTGCTGCCGCCGCCCAACCACTTCGGCGCCAAGCGGCTGTGGCTGCAGGTCCGCGCCGACACGCCGGAGGTGCGGGACTACCTGGTCGCCAATCCGGTCCTGGCCGAGAGGACGGACGGGACCCTGGAGGCGGTCTACTTCCGCGACGGGCGGCGCGCCCCCCGGCTCGACTACTCCGCCAAGTCCCCGGGAGTGGCGGGGGTGCGCGAGGTGGACCTCGACGAATTCCTCGCCGGCGCGGCGCGCGGGCCCGCCGGAAGGGCCCGCAGGTGATGGCCCCGTGGTACGGCACCGCACCGCCGCCGCTCGACAACCGGCTCGAACTGCCCGCCGTCCAGCGGGAACTGGCCCGGGTGGAGGACGGCGAGTACGCCCGGGTGGTGCCGGTCGCGTCGTCCCTGCGGCCCGTCATGCTGCCGCGTTCCTCCTACGACGAGCTGTTCACCGCCACCGCCGACCTGCTGGCGCTGCTGCGCCGCACGCTGCTGGAGCGCGCTCCGACGGCGGCCGGCCGGATCGCCGCGCTCGGTGCCGACGAGCGGATGTACCCCCTCGTCATGGACGGCCCGGCCGAGGAGGACTACGCCACCTGCATCGCCCGGCCCGACGTCATGGTGGGCGCCTCCGGCCCCAGGTTCCTGGAGTTCAACATCGGCTCCGGCATCGGCGGGGTGGTGGACACGGCACTGCACACCGCCGCGTGGGTGGCGGCGTTCGGCGGCCCGGAGCGGATGCCCTTCGACGCGGTCGATCCGCTCGCGGTGCGCGACGAACTCTTCGTGCGCGCCGTCCGGGCCCTGGGCGTGAAGCCCGCGGTCGCGATCGTCGGCACGCTCCGCGACTTCGGCGGTCCTCCCAGCCGCTACTTCGAGATCCAGGAGGAGTCGCTGCGCCGCCGCGGCCTGGCGGCCGAGACCTTCGAGCCGGAGGACCTGCTCGACGGACTCGGCCTGCCGGGAGAACCCCGCTACCGGCTCGGGCTGCGCCACTTCACGATCCTCGAATGGCTCGGCCACGGCATCGACCTCGGGCCGGTGCGGACGGCCCTGGACGCCGGCGTGCGGTTGATCGCGAGCCAGACCGCGTACCTGATCGCCAACAAGAAGGTGCTCGGCTGGGTGTCCGAGGGGCGGCCGTGGATGACGGACCGGGACCGGCGGACCGTCGAGCGCTACCTGCCGTGGACCCGCGTGGTCGGGGACCGGCCCGTCGAGCGGCACGGCCGGACCGTGCCGCTCCCGGAACTGCTCCTGGAACGCCAGGAGGAGTTCGTGCTGAAGCCCGCCATCGGGATGAGCGGGCAGCAGGTCCTGGTGGGCCGCTCGTGCCCGCCGCAGGTCTGGCGGGGGGCGGTGACCGCGGCCGCCGCGGCGCAGGACCACATCGTCCAGGAGTGGGTGGAACCCGTGCCGCACCGGATGGAGTTCGCCGGTCCGGACGGATCCGGCAGCCACCAGGCCGAGGTGGTCCCGGTCTTCAGCCCCTTCCTGTTCGACGGGCGGGCCGCCGGCTGCATGGTGCGCTACCTCCCGCCCGACCGGGACGGCGTGGTCAGCATCCACGGCCACGGAGCCCTGTCGAACGTGGCGTTCGCGCTCCGCTGAGCCCCGCGACTCTCCCCAGGAGGACGACATGACGATCTACTCGCGTGCCGACTACGGCCCGGTGTCCGTGTCCTACACGGCCGAACTCGACGGCGGCGGCAACACCTTCGGCCGGGCGTACGAGCCGTTCGTCCGGTCCCGGTTCGGCCGGGTCGGATCGGTCTTCGAGTGGTGCGCCGGCCCCGGGTTCATCGGCTTCTCCCTGCTGGCGGCCGGCCTGTGCGATTCGGTCGACCTGGGCGACGTGAACCCCGCCGCCGGGGACGCGGTCGAGCGGACCATCGCCGAGAACGGTCTGCGCGGCCGCGCCCGCTTCCACCTGTCCGACGGCTTCGACGACGTGCCGGCGGACCTCCGCTGGGACCTGATGGTCGGCAACCCGCCGCACGTCAACCAGGACGCGGCCGCCTCGGACTACCAGCGTTCCCACTCGCCGCTGATCTGGAAGGACACCGACTGGGCCATCCACGGTGCCTTCTACGACGCGGCGGCCGAGCGGCTGCGGCCCGGCGGCTCGGTCCTCATCCAGGAGAACCACCGGTTCTCCGCCCCGGAGGACTTCACGGAGATGGTCGGGAAGGCCGGCCTGGAGATCGTCGGCGCCTTCGGATGCGGCGAGGGCCGCGAGGACTACTACTTCCTCTGGTCCCGGCTGCCCGGGTCCCGGACGTCCTGAGGCCCCCGCTCCGGGCACCCGTTCCACGCCGACCACCGGACACCACAGCGCGAGGAGAGCGCATCATGCCGCGTCCCACGACGAATCCCGTGATCACCTGGATCTACCAGTCCGAGGACCTGGACCCCGCGGGGGTCGAGGCGTTCGAACGGGGCATCACCCGGCGCTACTCGGCGCTCTCCCGGCCCCGCGGCCTCGACTTCCGGGTGATCAGCGCCACCGAACTGGTGCCGTCCTGCGTGGGGGGCAGGCCGGTCCTGCGCCACGGCGACGAGGACCTGCTGGAGCGGCGGCAGTGCTTCATCGTCGAGGACATGGCCACCGACCCGCAGGGCCTCCAGGCGCTGCGGGCCGTCTACCGCACCATCGAGGCGAGCGACTCCGTCCTGCTCAACCGCTCGTACACCGGCCCCGACTACCTGGAGCGCGACAAGCTCGCGCAGCTCCAGCACGCCGCCGGCCTGGGCATCCGGACCGCGGACACCGTCGCCGTGCCGCCCGGCAGGTACGCCCGGCGGGTGCTCGGGGAGGTGCGGCGCGCGCTCGGCGAAGGCCCCTACATCGTCAAGCCCCGTGAACTGACCGGCGGTTACGGCGTGCTGCGGGTCGACTCCGAGCAGCAGCTCGGCGCGGTGATCGACGTCGTCGCCCAGGCCGTCGGCGGGTACCTGGTGCAGCCGCTGATCCCGCACACCGGCGACATGCGCGTCTTCATGGCCGACGGCGAGGTCGTCTCCTCGCTGACCCGCCGCCCCCGCCCCGGCGGCTACCTGGCGAGCGTCAGCCAGGGCGGGTCCGTGGAGGTGAACCTGGACCACGACCGGGTCGCGGACCAGTGCGCCCGTATCGCCCGCGACCTGCGGGCCGAGTGGATCTGCGTGGACTGGCTGATGACGGACTCCGGTCCGGTCCTCAACGAGTGGAGCACCGCGCACGGCGGCTTCACGGTGATGCCCGAGCCGGAACTCGGCAGGGTCGCCGACGCCTTCTTCGGCTGGATAGGCCGACGCTTCGAGGGGAAGCCGCCCGGCCGCTGAGCCCGGGACGGTCCGGTCCGCGGGCCCGTGCCGCACCCGCCCGGCAGAGCGGGCGCGGCCCGGGCCCTCCCCGTCGTCCGGACCGGGGTTCAGGCCCGGGCGGCCGGGTCGAACGCCCGGCGCAGCCGGACCGTCCAGACGATCACGGCCGCGAGCGCGATCGAGGCCACCGCCGTGGCCATCCCGGCCTGGATGCCGACGGAGACGGTGATGCTGCTGGCCACCAGCGCGCCGAGCGGGACGCCCAGGCCCGAGGACAGCATCCGGCGGGTGGTGTTGACGCGGCCCTGGAGCTCGGGCGGCGTCACCTCCTGCGAGTAGGTCATCGTGTTCACCAGGACGACGAGGTACGCCGTTCCCCACACGGCCAGGGCCACCAGCGCGACCAGCCAGTTCGAGGTGAGGACGACGACGAGGCCGAGCAGCGCCCCGACCGGCAGCACGCCGAGGAGCAGCGGGAAGGCCTCGAAGCGCCGCCGCAGCCGGGGCAGCAGCAGGGAGCCGCCGATCCCGCCGGCGCTCCAGGCCATGTAGAGCAGGCCGATCCGTCCGTCGGAGCCGTGGATGCCCAGCGCGCGGTCGGCGAAGACGACCAACTGGCCGACGATGGCGCCGCCGGAGAAGGACTGGAGGGTGCCGACCACGGTCATGATCCGCAGCGTGGGGTGGCCCGCGAGGAACCGCAGTCCCTGGCCTATGGATTCCTTGAAGCCCGGTCGCCGGGTGCCCGGGGTGGCGGTCCGCGGCGCGACGTTGACGACCGCCCTGATGAACAGCGCCGACACGGCGAAGCTCACGGCGTCGAGGGCGAGCGTGCCGGCCGGGCGGAACAGCGCGATGAGGCCGCCCGCCACGGCGTTGCCGACGATGCGGACGACGGTCTCCGCACCGTAGAGGGCGCTGTTGGCCTGGGTCAGGCCCTCCTTCCCGACGATGTCGGGGACGAAGCCGTAGACGCCCGCGTCGAAGAACAGGGCGAGGCCGGCGGACAGGAACGCCACCAGCATGACGTGCCAGGCCGTCAGGGCCCCCAGGGCCCAGGCCAGGGGCACGGTGGCGAGGCAGAGGGCGTTGAGCCAGTCGGTGGCGATCATCAGGGTGCGGCGGTCCACGCGGTCCGCGACGGCGCCCGCGATCAGGCCGAAGGCCAGGTAGGGCAGCGTTCCGGCGGCCGCGACCAGGGAGACCAGCAGCGGCGACCCGCTCTCCTGGAAGACCAGGACGGGGAGCGCCACGGTGGTGATGGCGGACCCGAGGCCGGAAACGGCGCGGGAGAGCCAGAAGTTGCGGAACCCCTCGATGCGGCGGAGGGGGAGCGCCTGCGCGGTTGACATCTCGTGATCGGTTTCCGTTCCTTCGGTGACGGTGACGGTGATGGTGACGGTGGCGGCGAGTGGTGCTGGTGGTGGCGCGGTGCGGTCCGGGTGGCGGGTGATCTACTCCAGCTGGACAGGGAGTTGACGGTTCGACAGTTCGCGTCGGACGTCGGTGGTCCGGTGTGCCGCGGTGGGGCGGGCGGCCGAAAAAACGGTCGACACCCGGACCCGGGCCGGTGGCCGGGTAGGTGTCGACCGGAGCCGAGGGGGGTCTTCGCGGGGCCCGGGAGGGCGGGTCGTGCGGGCCGGGCCGCTCGTTGTCGGCGGATGCGGGGGGTGCCGGCATTCGGGCGGGCCGACGGTGACGTCTCCACAGCGCGGTGTCTCGGGCGGCCGGTTCGGAAATCACGAAACATTCGGCACTGTAACAGCTCGTTGCGCTCATGACACCCGTGTGCGGCCCATCGCGGGATCTCCACGAGGCGCGGGCCGCGGGGGAGTGCGGCGAGCTCCGGAGCGGTCGAAGGGCGGGACGTCGCGCAGTGGCGTGAGTCACGCTGGAATCGGGGGATTTCGGCTGTTCTGTCTTGATGTTGCCCGTTGATTGGTGGCATTGCCTCCGGGCCGGAGGTCGGTGATCGTGTCGGGCCTAAATATGATCGGAAGCCACGATCGTCGGTTAGTGGTGACGGTCGTATGTGCAACCTGGGAACGGTCCGGACCGTCTCTCTGTGTGCGGTGCGCCGGATCGTCAGGGGCGTCGCTTCCGTCGGTGAAAGGTACGCGCATGTCAGGTCGGAGGGGCGAGAGCCCGGCTCGGGGCGAAGGCGTGCCCGCGACGGAGGACGCCGCGGGCTCCGTGCCCTCCCCGCGTGCCGGCGGCCGGGCGGAGGCCCGTCGCGCCGCCCAGGGCAAGGGCGGGCGCGGCGGCGGCGGCGGCGGGAAAGCGGAGGCCGCGTCGGCGAGTGGCGGCCGGGCCGCCGCCCGCAAGAGCGCCAAGCCCAAGAAGAACGTGAAGAAGATCGTCGCCTGGTCGACGGCGGGCGTGCTGGTGGTCATCGCCGGCGTCGGCGGCGCGATCTACCTCAAGCTGAACGCCAACATCAAGTCCTTCGACGCCGACGCGATAGCCCGCAACCGCCCCCCGGAGGCGAAGGCCGACGCGGACGGCAACAAGCCGGTCAACATCCTGCTGATCGGTTCGGACAGCCGCGGCAAGAACAACGCGGACCTCGGCGGCGGCGAGGACGGGGGCGCCCGTTCGGACACCACGATCCTGCTGCACGTCTACGCCGACCACAAGCACGCCGTGGGGATCTCGATACCGCGCAACGCCAAGGTCGAGCTGCCGTCCTGCAAGCTCCCCAACGGCAAGTGGACCAAGGGCGGCAACACCGACCTGTTCAACGCCGCGTTCTCGATGGGCGGCAGCGACGACGGCAACCCGGCCTGCACCCAGAACACGGTGGAGAAGCTCACCGGCATCCGCGTCGACCACACCCTCGTCGTCGACTTCAACGGCTTCGCCTCGATGACCTCGGCCGTCAACGGCGTGGACATCTGCCTGCCGAAGCCGATCTACGAGGGTGACATCAACCCCAAGTTGAAGAAGAAGGGCGACCTCGTCCTTCCGCAGGGCAAGCAGACCGTGGAGGGCCAGAAGGCGCTCGACTACGTCCGGCTGCGGCACGGCATCGGCGACGGCTCGGACATCGGCCGGATGAAGCGCCAGCAGGCGTTCCTCGGTTCGCTCGCCAGCAAGATCAAGAAGGATGGGATGAGCCCCACCACCCTTCTGCCGCTGGCCGACGCCGCGACCAAGTCCCTGGTCGTCGACCCCGGCCTGGACTCCGCCGACAAGCTGCTCTCCTTCGGCCTGTCGCTGAAGAACATCGACATGCACGACCTCAAGTTCGTGACGGTGCCGTGGCGTTACCGCACCCAGGACCAGGACCTCGACCTGGTCCAGGCGGACGCCAGCAAGCTCTGGGAGACCCTCAAGGCCGACCAGACCATCGACGGCCAGAACGCCACCGGCCAGCAGCCGGACGCCCCGGCCGACGGCAGCAGCCCGGCCCCGCAGCAGCCCGCGGCGCCCACCACCCCGGCCGCCCCGGCCGCGGACACCGCCAACTCGGCGATCAGGGTGGCGGTCTACAACGGAACGAGCGTCAACGGCCTGGCCGGCAAGGCGACCGAGCAGCTGAAGGGCGCCAAGTTCGCCGCCAGCACGGCGGGCCAGGCGGCGAGCACCAAGTACAAGACCACCACGATCGAGTACGGATCCGGGCAGAAGGCGAACGCCGAGAAGGTCGCCGCGCTGTTCCCGGGCGCCGGCCTGGAGCCCAGCAGCGCCCGGGGCATCTCGGTGATCGCCGGCCAGGACTTCGCCGCCGCGATGGGCATGGCCACCGGCGCCCCGGCCGGCGGCGGCGCGACGGCCGCCACCCCGGGCGTCCCGGCGCCCCCGCAGCCGCTGCCGACCACCATCACCAACGAGGCCCGTTCCGCGGACGACGACATCTGCGCGAACACCAGCTACGGCAGCGGCGGCTGACCGCACCCACCGGGTACCACGGGGACGACCCCCGGGCCGGCGTCCTCCGGGGCGCGCGGGCCCGGGGGTCGTGCCATGGTGGGCCTGGGGCCGTACGTCCCGGGGCCGAACGCCCCCGGGCGGGGACCCAGCGGTCACCGCGAAAGGCGGACCCATGCCCGAGATCGCCCTCCAGTTCGACATCGCCGCGCCCCGGGCCGTGGTGCTCGCCGCGCTCACCACGCACGACGGGCTGACCTCCTGGTGGACCACCGGCGTGGACCGGGACGGCGACGTCCTGCTGTTCGACTTCCCCGACGTCCCCGAGCCGTTCCGGCTGCGGGTGGAGCGGACCGACCCGGACCGGGTGGTGTGGACCAACGCCGGTTCCTTCCCGCCGCACTGGGCGGGCACCTGGATCAGCTGGGAACTGGCCGAGCTGCCCGCGGCCCCCGAGGCCCCCGCCGCCCCGGACCGGCCCGCCGCGTCCGGGCGCACCCGGCTGCTGTTCCGGCACGGCGGCTGGCAGCCGGGCAGCGAGGAGGGCGTCCCGGCGGTGGCCGGCACCTGGGCCGAACTGCTGGTCCGGCTCAAGGACTACGCGCAGAGCGGCAAGGTGCAGCCCTACTTCGTCACCGCGCACCACCACGACGCCCCGTGAGCACTCCGTGAGCACCCCGTGGGCGCCCGGTGACGGCCCGGCGACCGGTCGCCCGCCAGGGCGCCGTCCGGTGGCGGGATCGCGGCGGCGGGCCGATGGTGGCGGTGTACCGCCGTCGTCCGGGCCGGGCCGAACCCCCACCCGGCCCGGCCCGGACGACGGCCCGACCGTCCCGACCACCACAGCCGGCCACCACCGCCTCCGGGAGGCCCAGCAATGCCCGTAGTCACCGATCCGTACACGCCCGGCACCCCGTGCTGGGTCGACCTGATGGCGAGCGACCAGCAGGCCGCGCTCGACTTCTACCGCGACCTGTTCGGCTGGCAGGGCGAGGTCGGCCCGGCCGAATTCGGCGGCTACGCCGTGTGCCTGCTCAACGGCCGGCCGGTCGCCGGGATCATGGCGCAGATGGCGCCCGAGGGCCAGCCCGTGCCGCCCGTCGCCTGGACCACCTACCTCGCCTCGGACGACGCCGACGCGGCCCGGACCTCCATCACGGAGGCCGGCGGCACCGTCCTGTACGACCCGATGGACGTCGGCACGATCGGGCGGATGCTGGTCGCCGCCGACCCGACCGGCGCGGTGTTCGGGGTCTGGCAGGCGATGGACTTCATCGGCGCGGGCGTGGTCAACGAGCCCGGCGCGCTGGTCTGGAACGAGCTCAACACCGCCGACACCGGGACGGCCGGCAGCTTCTACCAGCCGGCCCTCGGGCTGCGCCCGGCCACCATCCAGGGCATGGACGGCTACTTCTCGCTCAACGTCGGCGAGCGCACGGTGGGCGGCATGCAGGCGATCCCCGGCTACCTGGCGCCCGGCACGCCCTCGCACTGGATGACCTACTTCTCGGTGGACAGCGCCGACTCCACGGTGGACGCCCTGGTCAAGGCCGGCGGCTCGGTGATCCAGCCGGCCTTCGACATGCAGTCCGGCCGGATGGCGGTGGTCCAGGACCCGCAGGGCGCGGTCTTCGCGGTCGTCGAGCCGCCCGAGGCGCAGATGCCCGACTCGCCGTAACCCCGTGCGGTCCCGTCCCGGTCCCACCCCGGCCCGGCCGGGCCGCCGGAAGCCGCCCTTCCCGCGACGCGCCGCCGGGAAATGGGCGGCTTCCCCCCGTTCCCGGGTAAGACTGCACCCATGCTGGGGCTACCGGACGACATCCGTGCTTTCCTCTTCGACCTCGACGGGGTGCTCACCCAGACCGCGAAGGTGCACGCCGCGGCCTGGAAGGACACCTTCGACGCCTTCCTGCGCGCCGAAGCCGCCCGCACCGGCGGGCAGTTCGTCCCCTTCGACGCCGTCACCGACTACGACACCTACGTGGACGGCCGCCCGCGCCTGGACGGCACCCGCGCGTTCCTGCTCGCCCGGGGCATCGAACTGCCCGAGGGCACCCCGGAGGACCCGCCCAACTCCCGTACCGTGCAAGGGATCAGCCGGGCCAAGAACGACACCGTGCTGCGGCTGATCCGGGAGCGGGGCGTCCAGCCGTACCAGGGCTCGGTGGACTACGTGCACCGGCTGCGCGCGGCCGGGCTGCCCAGCGCCGTGGTCTCCTCCAGCGCCAACTGCCGCGACGTGCTGCGGGCGGCCGGGATCGAGGAGCTGTTCGAGGTGATCGTGGACGGCAACGTCGCCAAGGCCGAGGGCCTGCCCGGCAAGCCCGCCCCCGACACCTACCTGTACGCCGCCCGCGCCCTCGGCGTCGAACCCGCCCGCGCCGCGGTCTTCGAGGACGCGCTCGCCGGGGTCGCCTCCGGCCGGGCCGGCGGCTTCGGCGCGGTGGTCGGGGTGGACCGCACCGGCCAGGCCGCCGAACTGCGCCGGGACGGCGCGACCGTGGTCGTCCAGGACCTCTCCGAGCTCCTGGGGGAGGGGGGAGCGTGAGCGAGCGCAGCGAGCGAATCATCGAGAGGCGCGTGTGGGCGAATGCCCCTGCCGAGCGCAGCGAGGTGGGCGCATGAGTCCCGGGGACAACTTCGCGATCGACCCGTGGCAGATCACCGAACAGGGCCTCGACCTGGCCTCGATGGCCCGCGCCGAGTCCGTCTTCGCGCTGTCCAACGGGCACATCGGCCTGCGCGCCAACCTGGACGAGGGCGAGCCGCACGGCCTGCCCGGCACCTACCTCAACGGTGTCTTCGAGCTGCGCCCGCTGCCGTACGGCGAGGGCGGCTACGGCTACCCGGAGTCCAGCCAGAGCGTCATCAACGTGACCAACGGCAAGATCATCCGGCTGCTGGTGGACGACGAGCCCTTCGACCTGCGCTACGGCGAACTCGTCAGCCACAAGCGCTGGTTGGACTTCCGCGAGGGCCTGCTGCACCGCGAGGCCGAGTGGACCTCCCCGGCCGGGCGGACGATCAAGGTGCGCTCCTCCCGGCTGGTCTCGCTCACCCAGCGCGCGATCGCCGCCGTCGAGTACAGCGTCGAGGCGGTGGACGGCCCGGTGCGGATCGTGCTCCAGTCCGAGCTGGTCGCCAACGAGCAGCTGCCCGGCGGTCCCGAGGGCGACCCGCGGGCCGCCGCGGTGATGGAGGCGCCGCTGCAGCCCGAGGCGCACCACGCCAGCGCCACCAAGGCCGTTCTGGTGCACCGCACCCGCTACAGCGGCATCCGGGTCGCGGCCGGGATGGACCACATCATCGAGGGCCCGGAGAAGTCCGACACCGTCGCCGAGTCCGAGGCCGACCACTGCCGGATCAGCGCCACCACCGTGCTCAAGGCCGGCCAGCGGCTGCGGCTGACCAAGTTCATCGCCTACGGGTGGTCCGGGACCCGCTCGCTGCCCGCCGTCCGGGACCAGGTGGAGGCCGCGCTGACCGCCGCCCGCTACACCGGCTGGGACGGGCTGGTCGCCGAACAGGCCGCGTTCCTGGAGGAGTTCTGGGCGACCAGCGACATCGCGATCGAGGGCGACGTCGAGCTCCAGCAGGCCGTCCGGTTCGCCGTCTTCCACGTCCTGCAGGCGGGCGCCCGCAGCGAGGAGCGGGCCATCCCCGCCAAGGGCCTGACCGGGCCCGGCTACGACGGGCACAGCTTCTGGGACACCGAGACCTTCGTCCTGCCGGTGCTCACCTACTGCCTGCCCGCCGCCGTCAACCAGGCCCTGCGCTGGCGGCACACCACCCTGCCGCTGGCCCGCGAGCGGGCCGTCCAACTCGGCCTGTCCGGCGCGGTGTTCCCGTGGCGGACGATCCGCGGCGAGGAGTGCTCCGGGTACTGGCCGGCCGGCACCGCGGCCTTCCACATCGGCGCCGACATCGCCGCCGCCGTCGCCCGCTACGTCCGGGCCACCGGCGACGCCGAGTTCGAGCGCGAGTACGGGCTCGAACTGCTCGTCGAGACCGCCCGGATGTGGCGCTCGCTCGGCCACCACGACGTGTCCGGGAGGTTCCGCATCGAGGGCGTCACCGGCCCCGACGAGTACAGCGCCGTCGCGGACAACAACGTCTTCACCAACCTGATGGCGCAGAGCAACCTGCGGGCCGCCGCCGAGGCCGCCGTCCGCCACCCGCACGAGGCCTCGCTGCTCGGCGTGGACACCGAGGAGACCGCCGCCTGGCGCGACGCGGCCGCCGCGATGTACATCCCGTACGACGAGGACCTCGGCGTCCACCCGCAGGCCGACGGCTTCACCCACCACCAGGTCTGGGACTTCGAGCGGACCCCGCCGGAGAAGTACCCGCTGCTGCTGCACTTCCCGTACTTCGACCTGTACCGCAAGCAGGTGGTCAAGCAGGCCGACCTGGTGCTCGCCATGCAGGTCCGCGGCGACGCCTTCACCGACGAGCAGAAGGCCCGCAACTTCGCCTACTACGAGCGGCTGACCGTCCGGGACTCCTCGCTCTCCGCCTGCACCCAGGCGGTCATCGCCGCCGAGGTGGGCCAGCTCGACCTCGCCTACGACTACACGGCCGAGGCGGCGCTGATGGACCTGCACGACCTCGGCGGCAACACCCGGGACGGCCTGCACATGGCCTCGCTCGCCGGGGCCTGCATCGCCCTGGTGGCCGGCTTCGGCGGGCTGCGCGACCACAGCGAGACGCTCTCGTTCCGGCCGCGGCTGCCGTCCGGGCTGATGCGGCTGAGCTTCTCGCTGCTGGTGCGCGGGCACCTGCTCGGCGTCGAGATCACCCATGAGCGCACGACGTACACGCTGCGCCGCGGCGAGGTCCTCCACCTGCGCCACGACGGCGAGGCGGTGCGGGTCGAGTCCGGCTCCCCGGTCACCCTGGCGACCACCGTCCCGCCCGCGCAGGAGCGGGTCGCCCAGCCCCCGGGCCGCGAACCCGGCCGCCGCCAGCCCCAGGCCGGCCTCGCGGCCGGCAAGCTCGGCCAGCAGGACCACCTGGCGGCCGAGTAGCCCGTACCCCGCTCACTCCTTCGGCCCGCCCCGGCTGCGCCCGCCACCTCCCCGGCGGAGGGTGCAGGTGTCCCGTGGCGACCGAAGGAGCACAGCCGTGGTGAGCGTGGCCGAACAGATGGTGGAAGTGCTCCGGCAGGCCGGGGTGGAGCGGGTCTACGGCGTCGTCGGAGACAGCCTCAACCCCGTCGTGGACGCGATCCGCCGGGCCGACGGCATCAGCTGGGTGCACGTGCGCAACGAGGAGGCCGGCGCCTTCGCGGCCGCCGCCGAGGCCGAACTCTCCGGCCGGCTCGCGGTCTGCGCCGGGTCCTGCGGCCCCGGCAACACCCACCTGATCCAGGGCCTGTACGACGCCCAGCGCAGCGGCCTGCCCGTGCTCGCGCTCGCCTCCCACATCCCGTCCGGGCAGATCGGCACCGGCTTCTTCCAGGAGACCCATCCCGAGCGGGTGTTCACCGACTGCAGCAACTGGTGCGAGATGCTCTCCACCCCCGCCCAGCTGCCCCGCCTGCTGCGGGTCGCCGTCCAGCACGCGCTGGGCTCGCACGGCGTCTCGGTGCTCGCCTTCCCCGGGGACGTCGCCGCGCTCCCGGCCGCCGCACCCACCGGCACCAGCCACTTCCTCACCGAGGAGGCCGTCGCCGCGCCGCCCTGGTCCCAGGTGCAGGAGCTGGCCCGGCTGCTCAACGCGGCCCGCAAGGTGGTCCTGTTCTGCGGCGCCGGGGTGCGTGCGGCGCACACCGAGGTGATGGCGGCCGCGCAGGCCCTGAACGCGCCGATCGGCCACTCCCTGCGCGGCAAGGAGTGGATCCAGTTCGACAACCCGTACGACGTCGGCATGAGCGGACTGCTCGGCTACGGCGCCTGCCACGAGGCGCTGCACTCCGCCGACCTGGTGCTGCTGCTCGGCACCGACTTCCCGTACGACTCCTTCCTGCCGCAGGCGCACACCGTCCAGGTCGACCACGACGCCACCCGGCTCGGCCGTCGCACCCCGCTCGACCTGGCCGTCCACGGCGACGTGGCCGCCACCCTGCGGGCCGTGCTGCCGCTGCTGGACGCCACCCGGGACCGCGCCTTCCTGGACGGGATGCTGCGCAAGCACTGCCGGGCGCTGGAGGACGTGGTCGGCGCGTACACCCGGGACATCGAGAAGCACCTGCCGATCCACCCCGAGTACGTCGCCTCGGTGCTGGACGAGGTGGCCGCCGAGGACGCGGTGTTCACCGTGGACACCGGCATGAACAACGTCTGGGCCGCCCGCTACCTCCAGCCCAACGGCCGCCGCCGGGTGATCGGCTCCTTCCTGCACGGCTCGATGGCCAACGCCCTCCCGCACGCGATCGGCGCCCAGCTCGCCTGTCCGGGGCGGCAGGTGGTCGCGTTGGCGGGCGACGGCGGGATCGGCATGCTGCTCGGCGAGCTGCTCACGGTGGCCAAGCACCGGCTGCCGGTGAAGACGGTGGTCTTCAACAACGGCGCACTGGGCATGATCAAGCTGGAGATGCTGGTCTCCGGCTACCCGGAGTCCGAGATCGACAACGGGGACGTGGACTACGCCGGGATCGCCCGGGCGATGGGCATCCAGGCCAAGCGGGTCACCGAGCCGGCCCGGGTCCGGGAGGCGCTGGCGGAGGCGCTGGAGCGGCCGGGCCCGGCCCTGGTGGACGTGGTCACCGACCCCAACGCGCTGTCCATCCCGCCGCACATCACCGCCGCCCAGCTGAAGGGCTTCGCCCTGGCGGCGGGCCGGACGGTGCTCTCGGGCGGCGTCGGGCGCATGATCGACCTGGCCCGGAGCAATCTGCGGAACATCCCGCGGCCGTGAGCGCCGGGACGCGGGCCCCTCGGGGCTCTTGCCTCTGAGGCAAATTTCTTGCCTCTGCGGCACGCCGGGTGTCCACTGGACACATGACCAGCAGCTCCACCGGTGCCGCCACGACCGGCGAACAGCTCGACGACCAGGAGGTCGCCGGACTCGCCGCCCGCCTCCGTGAGCACCGGCTCAGCAGTCGCCTCACGCTGGAGGTGGCCGCCGGACGGGTCGGACTCTCCCCAGCCTATCTGTCCCGGCTGGAGACCGGCCGACGGCAGCCCTCGCTGCCCGTCCTGCTCGGCCTCGCCCGCGCGTACGGGACCTCGGTCTCCGGCCTGCTCGGCGAGACCCTCGCCGAGCCGGACCCGATCGTCCGCGGCGGCGCCATCGAGCCCGGCCGGGCCGGCGGCTGGGGCTACCGGCGGGCCGGCGCCCCCGGCCGCGCCATGCAGGCCCTGCGGGTGCACGTCCCGCCGGGCGTGCAGGACTCGGTGGTCCGGGTCCACCCGGGCGAGGAGTGGCTGTACGTCCTGAAGGGCGCGCTCCGGGTCACCCTCGGCGACCGCGTCCACCAGCTCGGGGTGGGCGACTCCGCCCACTACGACTCGCTCACGCCGCACTGCATCGCCGCGGAGTCGGACAGCGGCGTCGAACTGCTCTTCGTCCACACCCTGCTGCAGAGCCCCGGCGGCGAACTCTGCCTCGGCGGCGGCCCCGCCGCCGTTCACTGACCAGCCGTCAGAACACCCCGGAGGAGATCACCATGGCCGATCCCACCACCACCGCCACCCCGGCCGGTGCCGCTGACACCGCCGCGGGTCCGAAGACCATGGACGCCGGCAAGTGGGCCAACAAGCGCGTCTACCACCGCCTGGTGATCTACACCGCCGGCATCCACATCTTCGCCGGCTTCATCATCCTCCTGTTCGAACTGGGCAGCCGCAACAAGTAGTTCGAACCCCTGACCGTCCGCCCGCCCCCCACCCCCGAGGGAGGCGGGCGGACCCCCTCCCCGAACCGGCCCCGCGACCGACCTCGCTCAGGCCCCGCGCAGCAGCTCGCACAGGGCCCGGACGGCCCCGGCGAAGGCGTGCTCCGGCGGGGTGGCGTAGCCGATGACCAGGGCGGGCGGGGCTTCGGCGGTGGCCGGGGTGACACGGTGCCGGGTGAGGCCGCCGAGGGAGAGACCGGCCTGCTGGGCACGGGCGACGAGTTCGGCCTCCGGGGTGGAGCCGGGCGGCAGCTGGAGCACGGCGTGCAGGCCGGCCGCGATGCCGGTGACCCGGACGTGCGGGGCGTGTTCGGCGAGCGCCGAGACCAGGTGGTCGCGCCGCCGCCGGTAGTGCAGGCGGCAGCGCCGCACATGGCGGTCGTAGGTGCCGGAGGTGATCAGTTCCGCCAGCGTCAGCTGGTCCAGCACCGGGGACATCGTGTCGGCCAGCGACTTGAGCCGGGCGACCGGCTCGACCAGCGCGTCCGGCAGGGCCAGCCAGGCCAGCCGCAGGCCCGGTGCGAGGCTCTTGGCGGCCGTTCCGGCGTACACCACCCGCTCCGGGTCCAGCGCCTGCATGGCGCCGAGCGGCTGCCGGTCGTAGCGGAACTCGCCGTCGTAGTCGTCCTCGACGACGTACCGGTCGTGTTCCCGCGCCCACCGCACCGCCTCCGCCCGCCGGTCGGCGGAGAGCGCCGCGCCGGTGGGGTACTGGTGGGCCGGGGTGAGCAGGACGGCGCCCGCCCGGCTGTCGAGCCGGTCGACCAGGGCGCCGTCCGCGTCCAGCGGCACCGGGGCGGTGGCCAGCCCGGCGGCCCGGGCGACCGCGTGCTGCGGCGGCAGCCCGTACTCCTCGACGGCCAGAGCGCGGGCGCCGCGTTCCCGCAGGGCGGCGCAGAGCAGGCCGAGGCCCTGGGTGACGCCGGTGCAGACGAGCAGGTGGTCGGGGTCGGTGCGGACGCCGCGGACCCGGGCCAGGTAGTGGGTGAGCGCCTGCCGCAGTTCGATCCGGCCGAGTGGGCTGCCGTAGTCGAGGGCCTCGTGCGGTGCGGTGGCGAGGGCGCGGCGGGCGGCGGCGAGCCAGGCGGTGCGGGGGAAGAGCGAGAGGTCGGGCCGTCCGGACATCAGGTCGTACCGGGCGGTCGGGCGCCTCGGCGACGGTCGGGGGGCCGGCCGCCGGCCCTGGGGCGGTTCCGGCGCGGCCCGTCGGGCGACGGTGGTTCCGGAGCCCTGCCGGGAGCTGAGCCAGCCTTCCGCGGTGAGCTGGCCGTACGCCTCGACCACGGTGTTGCGGGCGATCCCGAGGTCCTCGCCGAGCGCCCGGGAGGACGGCAGCCGGGTGCCGGGGGCGAGCCGCCCGTCCTGGACGGCCTCGCGCAGCGCGTCCTCCAGGGCGGCCCGCAGCCCGGCGCCGGCGGCCCGCCGCTCGGTGAGGTCCAGGTGCAGGTCGCCGCCGAAGGTGGTCCAGGAGGTGGTCCGGGAGGTGCTCACAGCCCCCATTCTCGCGTGGCGGGGCGGCGGGGTGCCGGGGGTCGCCAGGTGGTGCCGGCGGGCTCCTCGACGGTGGTGGGGGCGGTGCGGGTGGTCACGGTGTCCTCCCGGTCGGTTAGCGTCCGTCACTGGACCGACGGACCCCGACGCGAGGATGTGACAGGGTGAGCGAGGAAATCCCCCCGGCCGCACCGGCCGCACCGGCCGCACCGGCCGCACCGGCCGCACCGGCCGAGCCTGCCGAACCCGCCGAACTGGCCGAACTGGCCCGGCGTTTCGAGGCGGAGCGCCCCCAACTGCGGGCGGTGGCCTACCGGATGCTCGGGTCGATCGCCGAGGCCGAGGACGCCGTCCAGGAGGCCTGGCTGAAGCTGGGCCGCAGTGACGCGGGCGGGGTGCGCAACCTCGGGGCCTGGCTCACCACGGTCGTCGGCCGGGTCTGCCTGGACCAGTTGCGCTCCCGCGCCTCCCGCCGGGAGGATCCGATGCCCGAGCAGGAGGACCGGGTGCGGCTGCCGGACCCGGTGGTCGGCGGGCTGTCGGCGCTGGACCCGGTGCACGAGGTCCTGGTCGCGGACTCGGTCGGGATCGCGCTGATGGTGGTGCTGGAGACGCTCTCCCCGGCCGAGCGGGTGGCCTTCGTGCTGCACGACATGTTCGAGGTGCCCTTCGACGGGATCGCCGAGGTGCTGGGCCGCACCTCCGCCTCCACCCGGCAGCTGGCCAGCCGCGCCCGCCGCCGGGTCCGGGGCGCCACCCCGGCCGCGGACTCCGACAACGCCCGCAAGCGCACGGTGGTGGAGGCCTTCCTGAGCGCCGCCCGGGGCGGTGACTTCGACGCCCTGCTGACCGTCCTCGACCCGGACGTGATGGCCCGGTCGGACGGCGGCACGCTGGTGCCGAGCGCGCTGCGCCGCGGTGCGGCGGACGTCGCCTCGCAGGCGATCACGTTCGCCCGTTTCGCCGCCGAGGGCCGGATCGTCCTGGTCAACGGCTCGCCCGGGGTGGTGTCCTTCGCCGAGGGCCGTCCGCTGTCGGTCATGTCGTTCACCGTCCACGGGGGCCGCATCACCGCGCTGGACATCCTCACCGATCCCGTCCGCCTGGCCGCCCTGGGCCTCACGGCGTGACCGGTCGGGCCGCCCGGCGGGCTGCCGGGCGGCCCGGTCCCGGGATCAGGCCAGCCCGCCCGCGGCCCGGAGGTTCTGTCCGGTGAGCCAGCGCCCTTCGGGCCCGGCCAGGAAGGCCACGACGTCGGCGATGTCCTCGGGCCGGCCGAGGCGGCGCAGCGGGGTGAGGCCGGCCACGCGGTCGAGGGCCTCGGGCGGGTTGGTGCCGCGCAGCAGGTCGGTGTCGGTGGCGCCGGGCGAGACGGTGTTGACGGTGATCCCGCGCGGACCCAGTTCGACGGCGGCCACGGCGGTGAGCTGCTCGACGGCGCCCTTGCTGGCGGCGTACGCGGCGATGCCGGGGACGGGCCGGACGGTGTTCACCGTCGAGATGTTGACGATCCGTCCGCCGTCGCGCATCCGGCGGGCGGCGTACCGGACGGTGGTGAAGGCGGTGCGGGTGTTGACCGTGAACAGGGTGTCGAGGTCCGCGTCGGCCAGCTCGGCCAGCGGGGTCGGGGTGAAGGAGCCGGCGGCGTTGTTCACCAGGACGTCCAGTCCGCCGAGCCGCTCCTCGGCCTCGGCCATCAGCCGCTCGGCGGCACCGGCCTCGCCGAGGTCGGCCCGCAGCGCCCAGGCACGGCCGCCCTCGGCCTCCACGGCACGGACGACCTCGGCGGCGGCCCGCTCGTCGTGGGCGTAGCCGAGGACGACCTGCGCGCCGTCGCGGGCCAGCCGCCGGACGACGGCCCGCCCGATGCCCCGCGAGCCGCCCGTGACGACCGCCGCCTTCCCCGTGAGCGGGGCCGGCCCGCCCTGTTCCTCAACCACGTTTCCTCCACGTCCTGTTCGCCGTCGTTTCCCGGGCCACTGTCGCACGCGCGCTGCGGTGCCGCCCATGGCGAACTTCGTGCCGGTGGCGGGCGTCCGGCCCGGGGCGCGGGTCCTGGCAGGGGCGGTCCGGACGGCTCAGAGCGACAGGTAGACCGCGCTGCCGACGCCGGCCAGGAAGCAGTAGAGCGCGAACGGCGTCAGGCTGCGGGTCTCGAAGTACCTGGTGAGGAAGCGCACCGAGACGTAGCCGGCCACGAAGGCGGCGAGGCTGCCGGCGAGGACCGGGCCGAGCACGCCGGAGTTCTCCGGCTTGAACAGCTCCGGCACCTTCAGCACCGAGGCGGCCAGGATGACCGGGGTGGCGAGCAGGAAGGAGAACCGGGCCGCGTCCTCGTGGTGCAGTCCGCGCAGGATGCCGGCGCTCATGGTGACGCCGGAGCGGCTGATGCCGGGGAACAGCGCGAGGATCTGCGCGGCGCCGATCCAGGCGCCCTGCCCGTAGCCGAGCCGGGTCAGCCGGTGGTCGGAGGCGATCGCCGGGTCCGCGCCCGGCTCGTCGTCGGCGGCGGTGATGCGTCCGGCCCGGCGGCGGCCGGTGCCGCCGCGCTTGAGCCGCTCGGCGCCGAGCAGCACGAGGCCGTTGAGGGCGAGGAAGACCGCGGCCGGGACGGGCTTGCCGAGCGCGTTGCGCAGGGCCTTCTCCAGCACCAGGCCGGCCACGCCGACCGGGATGGTGGAGAGGACGAGCAGCCAGGCGAGCCGCTCGTTGCGGGTCTCCACCCGGCGGTGCCGGATCGAGCCGAACAGCCCGTCGACCACCCGGACCCAGTCCTTGCGGAAGTAGACCACCAGCGCGAGCGCGGTGGCCAGGTGCAGGGCGACCAGGGCGGCGAGGTACGAGGAGCCCTCGGCGGTCATGTCGAGGTCGTGCTGGATCCTTCCGCCGACCAGGGCGGGCAGCAGGATGCTGTGGCCGAGACTGGAGACCGGGAAGAGTTCCGTCACGCCCTGGAGCAGGCCGACGCCTATCGCTTCCGGGTAGGTCAGGGTCGACATCGCGCACCTTCGCTCGGGGGTCGGTGGCCGCCCGGATCCGGGGCCGTCGCGAAGCTACTACGGGCATGTAGACGTTCGCCAACCCCGCCGTCGGAAGTTCACCGACCGTACGGCTGCGCGACACCGGGGCCGAAATGACCGATCAGCGCCGCCGCCACGGAGGCCAGGACGGTGGCGGACGGGACGGTCCGGTGCGCGGCGTCGCCGAACAGCACGAGGGCGGTCACCGCGGCCGGTGTGCCCGCCAGCGGCAGGGCGACGGTCAGCGCGGCGAGCAGGCGGGGGCGGGGGCGGGGCGCGGGGTCCGGGTGGGTCACGGCGGTCTCCTTCGGGCTCGACCCGCGCCACGATGCCGCCTCCCGCAGCGTCAGGTGCAAGTCCTTTTCCGCCGCCGCCGACGTGGGGCCGGCTGCCGTCGGCCCTTCCTCAGGTTGCCGCCACCCGCCGCCACCCCGGCCCGTCCGCGGCCACCGGCGCGGCCGCGAAGTCGTAGCGCAGCAGGTCCGGTCCGAGCGCGAGCAGCGAGATCGAGGAGGAGCCCCAGATCCGTCCGTCGCCGAAGTCCCGCCGCTGGACCAGCGCGGCGTCCGCGTCCGGGGCCAGCCCGTCCCCGGCGACGATCGGCAGCCACCCGCCCCAGGCCGCCTCGGCCGGTCCGTCGGCGGTCGGTCCGGGCCGGGGCACGGCGGTGAAGCGGGACCGGAAGTGGGCGGCCCGCGCGGCCATCAGGGCGCGGATCCGCTCGGAGGCGGTCCGGCCGGCCGCCAGGCCCTCCAGCCCGTCGTTGAGCACCACGCTCAGGCCGGACGGCAGTTCGCGCTCCTCCAGCCGCCCGCCGCCCCAGCTGAACACCCGGGCGCCGTCGGCCCGGGCCAGGACGAGGTGGAACGGGTCGTACGGGGTGAGGTCGAGGTGG
Source organism: Kitasatospora sp. NPDC058063 (assembly GCF_042885395.1). Lineage (NCBI taxonomy): Bacteria > Bacillati > Actinomycetota > Actinomycetes > Kitasatosporales > Streptomycetaceae > Kitasatospora > Kitasatospora sp. NPDC058063. The sequence continues at coordinate 13,425 of NZ_JBHVSD010000001.1, read as the reverse complement.
CCGATCCCGCCCTCCCGGAGGGCGGTGAGCGGCAGCCGGCCGCGGGTGCGCCGGGCGTCGGCGGGGGCGAGCGGGCCGAAGCCGTTCAGCAGGCAGGCGGCGGTGCGCCGGCCGGGGTCGACGGCCAGCCAGGTGCCGCCGGCCGCGAGGTCCAGTCCGCCGAGCAGTTCCGGACGGTCCGGCCAGTGGTGGTCGGGCGGCAGCCAGGCGCGGCCCAGGTACTCGTCCCGGACGGACAGCAGCAGCACCGGGACGGCCGCTCCGGGCTCGATGCTGACGAACGCCGTGCACACGACCGTGCCCCCTGACCTCGACCTTCGGCGACCTCCTGCCGACGATCCCCTGCCAGCGATCCTCGCACGGTCGTTCGTACGCCGGAAGTAGCCGGAAGTAGCCGGAAGTGGCCGGGGACGTGCCCGGGAAGTGGCCCAAGGAACGGGTGGCCGAACGCACCAGGACGCCAGGCCACCGCGCTCCTAGGCTGGCGGCCATGACGACGAACGAGACGACGGCCGTGACGACCGGCACGCACGGGGCCCCGGTGCCCGCCCCCGAGCAGCGCCTGCTGATGCACAAGCTCGCCCCCGCCTACTACCAGGCGATGATCGCGGTGGACCGGGCCTCCCGGGAGGGCCTCGACCCGGTGATCGCCGAGCTGGTCAAGGTGCACGCGTCGATGATCAACGGCTGCGCCTTCTGCATCGACATGCACTCCACCGACGCCCGCAAGCACGGCGAGCAGGACCACCGCCTGGTCTCCCTGCCGGCCTGGCGCGAGACCCCGTGGTTCACCGCCCGCGAGCGCGCCGCCCTGGCCCTCACCGAGTCGGTCACCCTGCTGACCCGGGGCCACGTGCCGGACGCCGTGTACGCGGAGGCCGCCGAGCAGTTCGACGAGACCGAGCTGGCCCAGCTGATCGCGCTGATCGCCACCATCAACGCCTGGAACCGGATCGGCGTGTCCACCCGCATGAGCCCGGCCGCCAGGTGAGCGCCGCGGATCCCGCCGTCGGGCGGGAGAGGGCCCGGCTGCTGCGCGAGCTGCACCGCCCGGGCGAGCCGCTGGTGCTGGCGAACGCCTGGGACGTGCCGAGCGCCCGGCTGGTGGCCGCCGCCGGGGCGCGGGCGGTGGCGACGGCCAGCGCGAGCGTGTCCTGGTCGCTGGGCAGCGCGGACGGCGGCGGCGCCGACCCCGAGCAGGTGCTGGCCCGGACCGCCCAGGTGGTCCGCGCGGTCGATCTGCCGGTCACCGCGGACCTGGAGGGCGGCTACGCGGACACCGCCGCCGGCGTCGGCGGGACGGTCGCCGCGCTGATCGCCACCGGCGCCGTCGGGGTGAACCTGGAGGACGAGGGCCGTCCCCCGGAGGAGGCCGCCGAGCGGATCGCGGCCGCCAGGGCCGCGGCGGACGCGGCCGGCGTGCCGGTCTTCGTCAACGCCCGCACCGATGTCTTCCTGCACGGGATCGGCGCCCCGGAGGGCCGGTTGGACGACGCGGTGCACCGGCTGCGGGCGTACGTCGCGGCGGGCGCGGACGGGGTGTTCGTCCCCGGGGTGGCCGACCCGGAGACCATCGCCGCCCTGGTCGCGGCCGTCCCGGCGCCGCTGAACGTGCTGGCCGGTCCCGGCTCCCCGGCGGTCGCCGAACTCGCGAAGCTCGGCGTGGCCCGGATCAGCCTGGGCCCGGGCCTGGCCGAGGTGGCGTACGCGGCGGTCCACCGGGCCGCCCGGGAGGTGTACGGGAGCGGCACGTTCGGCGCGTTCGCCGAAGGGCTGAGCTACCCGGAGCTCAACCGGCTGTCCGCGGGCTGAGCCCCGCGGCCCGGGTGCCGCGCGCCGGATGCCGCGCGTCGGGTGTCGCGCGTCGAGTGCCGTGGGCGGCCGACCGTTCGGGGGTCGGCCGGCCGCCCACGGGCCGGTCGCCGGGCGGGTGCGCCACCGGGCCGTCCGGTCACCCGGCCACCCGGCCACCGACCGCCCGGTCACCTGATCGGCGGTCGATCAGTTGAGGACGTGCCCGCTGAGCCCCGGGTGGTCCAGCTGGTTGGTCCCGATCGCCTCGATCTCGTTGGCCGGCTTGCCGACCAGCGGGAGCGTGCCCACGGTCCTCAGGGCGAGGTCGGCGGGAGAGACTTCGAGCCCGTCGGTGAGCCCGCCCGTGACGTCCGGGGAGGAGGCGGTCTGGGTGGTGGCGGAGGCCGCCGGGACGGCGAGGGCGAGGCCCGCCATGGTGAGGGCGGCCAGGGTGGCGAGTTTCTTCATGCCCTGGCGAACGACCCGGACCGCCCTCAGGTAACCGGCCGGCTCAGACCGTCACCCACAGGGTGCGCACGCTGTTGCTGACGAACGAGGCGATCGGCTCGTTCGTCAGCCCCTGCGCCGGGGCCAGCCCGGGGAAGCGGGCGAACAGGTGCCGCAGCGCCGTCTCGGCCTCCAGCCGGGCGAGCCCGGAGCCGAGGCAGAAGTGCGGGCCGTGGCCGAGCGACAGGTGCTTGGCGGGCTGCCGGGTGAGGTCGAAGCGGTCCGCGTCCGGGTAGTGCCCGGAGTCCCGCCCGGCCGCCGCGTACGAGGCCAGCAGCGCCTCGCCGCGCCGGATCACCACGTCGCCGACCGCGATGTCCTCGGCCGCGTAGCGCAGCGGGAACTGCCCGACCGGGGAGTCGAAGCGCAGGGTCTCCTCGACCACCGCCGACCACGGCTGTTCCCCGTCCAGGACGAGCCGCAGCTGGTCCGGGTGCGCGAGCAGGGCGCGGACGGCGTTGGTGATCAGGTTGAGCGTGGTCTCGTGCCCGGCGACCAGCATCAGCAGCAGGGTGCCGACCAGCTCGGCCTCGCTGAGCCGCTGCCGGTCGAGGGGGTGGCCGGCCTCGCGGACCGCGATCAGGTCGCTGGTCAGGTCGTTGCCGGGCTCGGCCCGCTTGGCCGCCACCACCGAGGCCAGCAGCGCGTTCAGGCCCCGCTGCGCGGCCAGGGCCGCCGCCGGGGTGGCCGAGCTGGAGACCATGGTGTCGGAGAGCTCGTGCAGTTCGTCCTGCTGCTCCAGCGCGAGGCCGAGCAGTTCGCCGATCACCTGCATCGGCAGCGGGTAGGCGAAGTGCCGCCGCAGGTCGAACGCGCCCTCCAGCTTCGCGACCTCGTCGAGCAGCGCGATCGTCCGGGCCTCGACGGCGGGGGCCAGGTCGGCGATCCGGCGCGGGGTGAAGGCCTGCGAGACCAGCCCGCGCAGCCGCCGGTGGTCCTCGCCGTCGGCGGTGACCATGCCGGGGACGGCGATGAAGTTGAGCAGCGGCCAGCCCTCCGGCAGCCGTCCCTCCCGGAAGGTGTTCCAGAGCCGGGCGTCCTTGCCGACCCGGGGGTCGGCCAGCAGCGACTGGAGGGTGTCGTGGTGGGTTACCGCCCAGACCACCACCCCGCCAGGGAGCTCCACCAGGACCGCGGGGCCGGCCGCGCGGAGTCGGGCGTTCTCGCCGTGCTGGTCGCGGCCGAAGGGGTCGAGTCTGATGGGCTCAGCGCGGGTTCCGGCGTCGGTGGTGGTGTCCATGCGGGCCTCTCGGGGGCTGGCGGGCGGGGCGGGGTGAAGGCGCTGTAGAGCACCGGGAGGGCGGTCAGGGCCCGGGACCACGGGGACGGGCGCCAGGTCAGCTCTCCGGCCGGTACGGCCAGTTGGAGATCGGGGAGGCGGTGCAGCAGGGTCTCGACGGCGGTCTCGACGATGATCCTGGCCGGGTGCTGGGCCGGGCAGACGTGCCGGCCCGCGCCCCACGCCAGGTGCGCCCGGTTGCCGCCGAGCGAGCCCTGGGCGGCGGCGGACACGCCCTGCGCGGCCGGGTCGGCGTTGGCCGCGGCCAGGCCGAGGACGAGCATGTCGCCGGCGCTGATGTACTGGCCGCCGAGCACGGTGTCGCCGGTGGCCCAGCGGCCGGGGAAGTTCTGCGTCGGCGGGTCGCGCCAGAGCACCTCCTCCAGCGCGTCGGAGACGGTCAGCCGTCCGCCGGTGAGGGTGGCCCGGAAGCGCCGGTCGGTGAGCAGCAGCCGCAGGGTGTTCCCGGTCCAGCAGATGGTGGTCTCGTTCCCGGCGACCATCATCACCACCAGGTGGTGCACCGCCTCCTCGTCGGTCAGCGCGGCCGGGTGGGCCAGCAGCCAGGAGGTGAGGTCGGCGCTGGGCGTGGCCCGGCGGCGCCGCACCAGGTCGACCAGGACCGCCTGGAACTCCTGGTTGGCGCGCACCGATTCGGCGCCGCTGTCGGCGATGTGGTGGATCAGCCGGATGAGGTGCGGGCCGGCGTCGGCGGGCAGGCCGAGCAACTGGGTGAAGACCAGCAGTGGCAGCCGGCGCGCGTACTGGGCGACCAGGTCGGCGGTGCCGTCCGGGCCCCAGCCGTCGATCAGCCCGTTGGCGGCGGCCTCGGTGGTGCCGCGCAGCTGGCGGTGGTCGATCTGGGCGAGGGTGTCCGAGACGGCGCAGCGCAGCCGCTGGTGCTCGGCGCCGTCCAGGTTGAGCAGGGTGGGCCGCCAGGAGGTCATCGGCAGCAGCCGGGAGTCGGCCGCCAGCCGGCCCTCGGCGGGCACCCGCCAGCGGCGCGAGTCCTTGGAGAACAGCGCCTCGTTGCGGGTGAGTTCGAGCAGCTCGGCGTAGCCGAGGACGAGCCAGGCCTCGACCCCGGGCTCCAGCTCGATGGGGGCGACCGGCCCGTAGCGCTCGCGCAGCCGGGCGTACAGGCCGTGCGGGTCCTCGGCGACGGCCGGGCCGTACAGCGGGGTCAGCGGGACGCCCACGGGCAGTCCGCCGGGCAGGCCGGTGCCGTGGGCGACCGGGCACCCGGCGGCGCCGGGGGGTTCGGGGGTGGTCATCCCTGGAGCTCCAGGATCGAGCTGCGGTGCAGGTGGTCGACGAAGTCGATCAGCAGGTCGTAGGACTGCCGGCGGTCGCGTGCGTCGCAGTGCAGGATCGGCACCTCCGGCAGCAGGTCCAGCGCCGAGCGCAGTTCCTCCTCCGGGTAACCCGGGGTGTCCGGGAAGGTGTTGACCGCGACCGCGAACGGGATGCGCTGCTCCTCCAGCCGGCCGAGCACGTCGAAGCTCTCGTCCGGGCGGCGCAGGTCGACCATGGCGATGGCGCCGAGCGCGCCGCGCGACAGGTCGTCCCAGAGCGGCCAGAACCGCTGCTGCCCGGGCGTGCCGAACAGGTACAGCGCGAGCCGCGAGTTGAGCGTGATCCGGCCGAAGTCCAGCGCCACCGTGGTGGTGGTCTTGCCGGGGCGCCCGGTGAGGTCGTCGATGCCCGCGCTGGCGGCGGTCATGGTCTCCTCGGTGCGCAGCGGGGTGATCTCGCTCAGCGAGCCGACCAGGGTGGTCTTGCCCACCCCGAACGGACCGGTGACCAGGATCTTGACCGCGCCCTGCACCGAGGAGGGCAGGTACTGCGGTCCGTCGGCGGCACCGGCCGCGTCGGTTGCGTCCGGGGCGTCGGGGACGGCTTCAGCGGAGTTGGCGGAGGCCAACGAGCACCTCCTCCAGGAGGGTTGCGGGCAGGCGTTCGGCCTGCGGGACGGGCGGGAGCACCTGCACGGCGCCGAGGTCCCAGAGGTCTCCGACCAGCACCTTGACGACGCCGAGCGGCAGCCCCAGGTGGGCCGCCACCTCGGCGATGGACAGCAGGCTGTGGCAGAGGTCGAGGATGCGCCGGTGCTCGCGGTTCAGCAGCGGGTGCTCGGGCAGGTCCGGCGGGTCGGGTAACGCGCTGACCAGGCTCTCCAGGGCCAGCTCGGCCCGGGTGGAGCGGCTGCGCCCACCGGTGATGACGTACGGCCGGACCGGGCCGCTCACCGGTGGCCCCCCGCCGCGTGGTCGACGCGCGGCGGGCTGGTGAGGTGGGTGCCGATCCGCTCGACCAGGACCTGCATCTGGTAGGCGACCAGGCCGGCGTCGACCGCCTCGCTGGTCACCACGGCCAGGTGCGCGCCGGCCCCGGCGGCGACGACGAAGAGGTAGCCGCCGCCGTACTCGATGATGATCTGGCGGGTGGCGCTGCCCGGCCCGCCGAAGCCCGTCGCGACGCCGCGGGCCAGCGACTGCAGTCCGGAGCAGGCGGCGGCGAGCCGTTCGGCGTCGTCGCGGGCGATGCCGGCGCTGCGGCCGATCTCCAGGCCGTCGTTGGAGACGACGACGGCGTGCTGGACCTGCGGGACGGCGATGATGTCGGCGAGCAGCCAGCCGAGATCAGGGGTGGTGGTCATGGAACTCTCCGGAGCGCTGGGGAAGTCGGGGGGAAGCGGGAAGGGAAGGGTCGGACTGGGCCTGGGCCCGGGCGGCGGTACGGCCGCTGGCGGTCCCGGCCTGGAACATCGCCATGAACGCCTGCGCGTCCCGGGCCGAGCGGTAGGGCGGCGCGGGCTGCGGTGGGGGAGCGGCGTGCTGGGCGGGGCGGCCCGTGCGGCCGCGCCGGTGGCTCCGGCGGGGCAGCGGGGGCGGGGTGTCGCCGGTGGCGGCGTGCCGGCCGGACGGCGGGGTCTCCAGCAGGGGGTGACCGACGGGGGAGGCCGGTCGGGGGCCGGGGTTGAACGCCCGGTCGTCCGGACCGAGGCCGGGGACGGTGGGCGGCAGCGGCTCGGTGAGCAGCGCGTTGGGCAGCAGCAGGACCACGCGCACGCCGCCGTACGGCGAGGGCGCGGAGCTGAGCGTGACCCGGAAGCCGTACTGCTCGGCGAGCCGGCCGACCGCGGCCAGGCCCAGTTGCGGGACCTCGCCCAGCCGGGAGACCTCCAGGGTGCTGCCGCCGGCCAGCGCGGCCGCGGCCTTGACCACGGCCTGCTCCGGCATGCCGACGCCGCCGTCGTCGATCTCGATGACGGCGCCGTTGTGCACCGGCATCAGGGTGACGAACACCTGGGTGCTGGGCGGGGAGTAGCGGGTGGCGTTGTCCAGCAGTTCGGCGATCGCGTGGATGAGCGCCTCGGCGGCGGCGCCGACCACCGCGGTCTCGGTCCGGCTGCGCACCACCACGCGCTGGAACGGCAGGATGCGCGACTGGGCGCCGCGGACGACGTCCTCCAGGGGGACCGGTTCCGGCCAGTGCCGTCCGGCCCGCGCGCCGCACAGCACGGCCAGGGTCTGGGCCAGCCGGGCCTGTTGGGCGGCGGCGTGGTCGGCCTTGAGCAGGCCCTCCAGCAGGGCCGGGTCGTCGTGGGTGCGCTCCATCTCGTCCAGCAGCGCCTGCTGGTCGTGGGCCATCACCAGGATCCGGCGGGCGACGCTGAGGAAGGCCCGCTGGGTGGAGGCGGTGTGCTCCTGCTCCTGCTGGACGGCGGCGAGGTCCTCGCCGCGGCGGGAGAGTTCGGCGGCCAGTTGCTCCTGGAGGGCGGCGAGTTCGCCGTGCAGCCGGTCGGCGCGGCGGCGCTGGGTGACGGACACGGCGCGGTACCGCGCGGCGGCCACGAGGGCGAGGACGGCGAGTACGCCGGTTGCCGTTACGGACCACTGAGTCATCGTCACGCCGCGAATTCTAGGGTGATGATCCTACGAAGGTGTGAACGGATCTCGCCAAGTGACCGGATCTCGTCAATATCGAGTCAATTCGGCGCCAATCGGCACTCGTTCGACCCCGATCCCTGCGCCTGACGAGCCAGGGGAGCAGCCCGGCCGGCACCGGTGGGAACGCCGGAATCGAGCCCGACGGCCGGATCGCGTTCCGCGATGTGTGGGGCCCGTGTGCACGGTGTTACGGAAGGGGCGTCGTCCGGTGCAGGAGCAGCAGAGCCACGTCGTCCGGCCGGGACCGCCGCTCGGTCACGTTCAGGGTGAGCAGATCGGCCAGCCGCTCCAGCGCCGGTGCCGGGCCGATCCGCCCCGGACCCGTCTGCCGCGCCCACAGTTCGAGCCCGCCGAGCATCCGCTGCACCGACTCGTCGTAGTCCTCCTCGCGGTCCTCGACCAGCCCGTCGGTGTACGCCAGCAGCGTCTCCCCGACCGCCAGCCGCTCCACCGCCAGCGGGTACGGCTGCTCCGGGTCCACCCCCAGCGGCGGCCCGCCCGGCAGCTCCAGCTCGACGGCCGCGGCGTCGGCGGTGATCCGCACCGGCGCCGGGTGCCCGGCCCGGGCGGCGGTCAGCGCGCCGTCGGCCGGATCCAGGGTCAGGTAGAGGCAGGTCGCGAACAGCTCGGTGTCCAGCTCGGCCAGCAGCCGGCTGGTGCGGGTCAGGGTGGCGGCCGGGTCGTGCCCGTCCGTCGCGTACGCCCGCAGCCCGCTGCGCAGTTGGCCCATCACCGCGGTGGCCTCGGCGTTGTGGCCCTGGACGTCGCCGATCACCAGCCCGATCCGGCCCTCCGGCAGACGCAGCAGGTCGTACCAGTCGCCACCGATCTGCATGCCCTCGGTGCTCGGCAGGTAGCGGGCGGCAGTGGCGATCCCGGACAGCCGGGGCAGGGTGCGCGGGAGCATCGCCCGCTGCAGCTCGGAGGCCCGGTGGTGGTGGGTGTCGTACAGCCGGGCCCGCTCCAGGGACTGCGCCAGGATGCCGGCGAAGGCCGAGTACAGGGTCCGGTCCTCGCGGCTGAACACCCGCTCGGCGGCGAAGGTGATCAGGCAGGAGCCCACCTGCTGCCCGGAGGCGACCAGCGGCAGCACCGCCCAGGCGGCCGGGGCGAGCGGATCGCGCCGGGAACGGGCCGCCGAGGGTTCGCTGAACAGCGGGGCGGAGCGGGCCAGCGACCGCTGCATCACGCCCTCGGACAGGTCCGCCAGCCGGGTGAGTTCGGTGCGGCGCGGGCCCCCGTACACGGTGTGCGAGACGGGCAGCAGCCGGCCCGCGTCCACCAGGTCCAGGACGATGCCGGCGGCGCCGAGCGCCGGACGGGCGACGTCGGTGACGGCCGTGGTGACGTCCCGGACGGTCACCGCCCGGGACAGCGCCCGGGTGAGCGTCAGCAGCAGTGCCGTCCGGGCGGCGGCCGGGGAGTTCCGCTCCTCGGCCGGCGGCTGCTCCCGGTACCCGGCCTCGGCCAGCAGCCCGGCGATCCGCACCGGCCGCCCGTGCACGTCCAGCATCACCTCGCCGGACTCCTCGACCCGGGCGGGCCGGCCGCCGGGCCGCAGCACCCGGTAGCCGATCCGGTAGCGGCCGCCGGTGGCCAGCGCCTCGGCGAGCGCGGCCTGCACGTCCGGCAGGTCCTCCGGGTGGACCAGCCGGTCCAGCTCGGGGGCGGCGCCGTCCGGGGCGGCCGGGCGGCCGGTCACCCGGAACGCCTCGGCGTCCCAGTAGCTCTCGCCGGTGACCAGGTCGCGCTCGAAGGCGCCGTGCCCGGCGGCCCGCACCGCCAGCGACAGCAGCGGGTGGGCCGGCCCGGCCGGGTGGCCGTCCGCCGCCCGCGGACCCTCGGGCAACCGGACGCCGTAGGGTGCGCGGGTGCCGTGCGGCAGATGGGCGTCGGCGTGGTCCAGCAGGTGCGAGAGCCGGTGGGCGCAGGCCTCGGCGACGGTCTCCAGGACGTCCAGGTCGCGGCGCGGGACGGTGCCCCGGTGGGCCAGCGCGAGGGCGAGCACCCCGATCGGCCGCTCGTCCACGACCATCGGCAGGGCGATCACGGCGACCATCCCGGTGCCCAGACCGGCGTTCGCGTTCGGGTAGTCGACGCTGGTGTGCTCGGGGCTGAGCAGGTACGGGCGGCGCAGCCGCAGGGCCATCGCGGCGGGCAGCTCCCCGGCCGGATCGACCACGCCGTAGCGCTCGTGCGCCCAGTCCGGCAGCCCGTGCGAGGCGGTCAGCCGGAGCATCCCGGCGGAGTCCAGCAGGTACAGCGCGGACCCCTCACCGGTGATCCAGCTCGGGCCCTCGGCCAGTACGGTGCCGAGCAGCTCGGCGGCGCTGGTGCAGCCGAGCAGCAGGCGCACGCAGCGCATCGCACTGCGCGCGGTCGGACTGTCGGCGGGCTCCAGGGGCACTGACCCTTAATACCCCATTTCCCCAAGCGGTGAATGGTTCCTCAAGAGGTGAACGGGGACCGGGCCGTCGCACCGGCACCGGCACCGGCACCGTCATCGGCACCGGAGAGGTGGCCGTCCGTGCCGGCGGCTGTCCGGGCGCGGCCCGGCGCGGGAAGCCGGTCCGGCCGGGCTGTCCGCGCGCGGGCGGTGCCGCCCTCCGGTCCGTGCGGGCCGGCCTCCTACGCGGGCCAGGCGCGGAGGCCGGTGGTGAGGGTGGTGATGAGGCGGTCGTGGGTGGTGGCGAGGTCCTCGGCCAGCCGGAAGCCGCCGGCGGTGGTGAGGGAGGCGAAGCCGTGGGCGAGGGAGCGGACGGTGCGGGCGGCGTGGATCGCCTCGGAACCGTCGAGGCCGTACTCCCGCAGGACGGCGATGATCACACCGACGAGCCGGGCGCCCGCGCGGGCCAGGTCGTCGTCGGGCTGAGGGGCCTGGGGGAGGGCGTTGTAGCGGTGCGGGTGCGCGGTGGCGTACGCGTGGTAGGCGCGCAGCACGGCGGCGACGGCGTCGTCCCCGCTGCGCCCGACGGCCGCCTCGGCCAGCCGGTCGGCCAGGTCCCCGGTGACCCGTACGGCGATCAGTAGCCGCAGTTCGGCGAGGCCGCCGCTGACGTGCTTGTACAGCGAGGGAGTGGCGACCCCCGCCCGGGCGGCGACGGAGGCCAGCGTGAGGGCCTCGGAGCCCTGCTCGTCGATGAGGGCGAGGGCGTGGTCGACGACCTGGTCGGGGGTCAGTCCTACGCGGGGCATGGGTTCGGGCTCTCCGTACGGATGACGTCGGGTGGATCGGGCGGGTTCGGGCAGGAGCGGGCGGTGGGGACGGGCGGGGCTCAGCCGAGCTCGGCGAGGAACGGCAGCAGGGCGTCGGCGGTGGCCGTCGGGTTGTCGGCCATCGGGTAGTGCCCGGACCCCTCGATCATCACCTTGCGCGCGCCGAGCGCGGCGGCCTGCCGGTCGGCGACGAGCTCCGGCTTCGGGAAGTCGGGGTCCTTGCTGCCCATGACCACCAGCGCCGGGCACCGCACCGCGGCCGTCCAGCCGACCGGCGCCGAGTCGCCGTGGACGTACCCGCGGGTGGCGGTCTTCCGCCCCGGGGTGCGCAGCGCGGCGACCAGTCCGTCCACGTACGCGTCGAAGTCGGCGGGCTTGGCACCCGGGAAGGCCATCCGGCGCAGGTAGAAGCCCCAGGAGGCCGGCCAGTGGACGAGGGCGGCGCCCATCAGGCCCATGGCGCCGCGCATCAGGGCGCCCGGCGGCGGGTTCTCGACGAAGGCGTTGAGCAGGACGATCCCGGCGACCCGCTCGGGCGCGTCCCCGGCGGCCCTGACGACGGTCGCCCCGGTGTAGGAGTTCCCGGCGAGGACGGCGCGCTCGATGCCGAGGTGGTCGAGCAGGGCGAGGACGTCGCCGGCGATGGCGGCCGGGCCGTAGTCGTCCCACTCGACGGAGGACTCGCCGAAGCCCCGCAGGTCCACGGTGACGACGCGGTGGCCGGCGGCGACGAGCAGCGGGCGCAGGTGCCGGTAGGCGGCCCGGCTGTCGAGCATGCCCGGGAGCAGGACGACGGGGGTGCCGTCGCCCTGCCGGGTGTCGTCGAAGGCGATCCGGCCGCCGGGAACGGTCAGGTACTGGGTGCTCGGGGTGATGGTGCCGTTCATGGGGGTCCTCCTCGGGCCGCCGGTGCGGGGCATCGGCGTGCAGGCCGATAGCCATAAAGCTAAGGCTAATAGCCTTAGCCGTCAAGCGAACGGCCGGGTGAGGGATGGAACGGAAGGAGCGGAAGCGGCGGAAGCGGCGGAAGGGGTGGAAGGGGCGGAAGAGACGATCAGACTCCCTCCACCTTGAACGGGTCGTGCTCGCTGAGCAGCTTCTCCAGCCTGGCCTGGTCCACCCGGGTGACCATCTCGTTGGACTCCTGCCGGTCCCGGATCACCTTCGCCAGCGTGAATGCCGAGGTGACGGTGTAGAGGAGGCCGATTCCGAGGAAGGCCCTGGTCCATCCGCCGACCGGCAGGTAGGCGATCCCGACGGCGAGGGCGACGCCCGACAGGGCGAAGGAGAGGACGGCCTGGATGTGGTACGCGGCCGTGGTGCGGGTCTGCATCGATGTGCTCATGGCGCCAGGATGTGGCCGCCCGGACGGGGCGCACATGAGTAGGAGTACTCAGATGAGGCCGTGCGCGAGGGAGGTGTTCGCCGGTGTCGTTCGTTGACGTCCGATCACTTTGCCCTAGGCTGCTCCGAACGGATGGCTTGGAATCAGAGCCTCCTAGGATTAACGTTTGATAACGCAGCGCGGTTGTCAACGCCGTACCCAGACGGCACCGTGCGCCGTCGCCTAATCCCGCCGACCCGCCTCCGGGCAGGTCAGGGAGCCGGGGAACCACGTTCCTTGGGGTGAATCGGCGGGGCTCCGGCCCAGCCGTAGGAGACCTTCCTGCTCCGAACCCGTCAGCTAACCCGGTAGGCGCGAAGGAAGGAAAGGAGCGCGCCTCCGTGGCGTCGACGCACACCCCGGCACACCCGGCCGGCTTCGCAGCCGGTACCCAGCTCCTCGACCACCCCGGCACGGACGGCCCCGAGGCCTTCGGCCCGGAGGACTTCCCCGCGGAGGTCGAGACCAACCGCCACCGGATGCCGCGTCAGACCCGCGGAGCCTCCCCACTGCTCGGCGTCACCGCCGTCGCCGCCACCCTGGGCGCCACCGGCTTCGCCTCGGCGACCCCGGCCGCCGCCCCCGCCGTCGAGGCCCCGGACGAGACCCCGGTCGCCCTCTCCGCCGACCCCGGACTCGCGCTCGCCGCCCGCATCCAGCACCAGGCCGACAGCCAGCGCACCGCCGCCGAGGAGACCGCCCGGCTCCAGGCCGCGCAGGAGGCGGAGGCCAAGGCCGTCGCCAAGGAGGCCGAGGCCAAGCGCGCCGCCGAGGAGGCCGAGCGGGTCAAGGCCGCCGCCCTCACCCTCCCGGTGAAGGACTACCGGCTCTCCGCCCACTACGGTCAGAGCGCCCGCTACTGGGCCAACCTGCACACCGGCCTGGACTTCGCCGCCGACACCGGCACCCCGGTCTACGCGCTCGGCCAGGGCACCATCACCTCGGCCGGCTGGGCCGGCTCGTACGGCTACCGGATCGTCGAGACCCTGCCCGACGGCACCGAGATCTGGTACTGCCACCTCTCCTCGATCACCAAGGGCTCCGGCAAGGTCGCCCCCGGCCAGCAGATCGGCAAGGTCGGCGCGACCGGCAACGTCACCGGGCCGCACCTGCACATGGAGGTCCGCCCCGGCGGCGGCGCCCCGGTCGACCCGGAGCCCTGGCTCCAGCAGCGCGGCCTCAACCCCTGACCCGCGCGAGAAACCCGGCGCACCCGCGAGAGGCCCGCGCACCCGCGCGAGGAACCCGACGCGCACGCGAGAAGGCCCCGGCCCGGAGCAGCGGCTCCGGGC